>NZ_JBFWNB010000011.1:0-77147 GCF_050251305.1 Methylocystis sp.
AGGAATCCGAACAGCGGCCCATGGGATCGGAGAGAGAGCGTCATAAAAGCGTAATCAATTGGACGCCGTCACAGTTCCGCGCCGGCGCGCTTCAGCTTCGGCATTTTGTCGCGCCGCGGCGCCTTCCCGTGCGGTCGATAGGCCCACGTCTTAAAATGATATGATAATTCAATGCTTTATCTGAATGAGCCTCGCCTTGACTAAATCGGAGCGCGCAAATATGTTGCGCGCGGCTCGAAAGGATTGGCCGCAAGCCGAGAGTTTCGCGCCGTCTCCCGAACGGTTCGACTTTTCCGTCGCGCGACGTCGCGCCCTCGTTAATTGGCGCGTGGCGCAATCTGCGACGGAGAACGCCGATGAGCGACGAAGACGAGGAAGACGCGGAACGGGCGGCGCTCAACGCAAGGCTCGAGAAGCTCAACGCGGCCTTGCGAAAGGTCGACGAAGAGCAGGCCGCTGAAGCCGCTGCGCCGCGGACGGAGCGCAAGGGCTTTACGAAGGCCATGCGCGTCGGCCTCAACGCGTTCTCCGAATTCGTCGGGGCGGTGTTGGTCAGCGCCGTGATCGGCTGGCAGGCGGACAAATGGCTTGGCACCACGCCATGGCTTTTGATCGTCATGCTGGGGCTGGGCGTCGCGGCGGGATTTTGGAACGTCTATCGCGTGGCGAAGCCGAAAGAGCCGGGCGAAGACTAGGAAGAAGGCGCGTTTAGGACGCGTCGAGCGGGGCCGGGCGGCGACGTCCGGAAAGAGCGATGAATCCGGAAGAAGCAGCCGCAAAGCCCAATCCCATCGAGCAGTTCGAACTGCATCGGCTGTGGCCCTTCGAGATCCAGGGCATCGAGACGTCCTTCACCAACGCCTCGCTGTTCATGCTGATCGCCGCGCTCGGCGTGGTGGCGCTGATGATCCTTGCGACCTCCAAGAAGGCGATCGTCCCGGGCCGCATCCAGTCGATGGCCGAGATGCTTTACGAATTCGTCGCGGGCATGGTGCGCCAGACCGCCGGAACCGAAGGGATGAAGTTCTTTCCCTTCGTCTTCACGCTCTTCTCCTTCATTCTGATCGCCAATCTGATCGGGCTCATTCCGTACACCTATTCGGTGACGAGCCAGATCGTCGTCACCTTCGCCTTCGCGATCGTGGTGATCTCGCTCGTGGTTCTTTACGGCCTCTATCGCCACGGCTTCGGCTTTCTCAACCTGTTCGTGCCGCATGGCGTGCCGCTGCCTGTGCTCGTCGTGCTTGTGCCGATCGAGATCATCTCCTTCCTGTCGCGGCCGGTGTCGCTTTCCGTCCGTCTGTTCGCCAATATTCTCGCGGGACACATCACCCTCGCCGTGTTCGGCGGCTTCGTGGTGATGCTGCTCGGCGCCGGCGTCTGGGCTGCGCTCGCGCCCGTGCCGCTCCTCGCGATCGTCGCGCTCTACGCGCTCGAACTGCTCGTGGCCTGTCTGCAGGCCTTCGTGTTCAGCGTTCTCACATGCGTCTATCTGAACGACGCAATTCACCCGGGCCACTGATAAACATCGAACAATAAACGTCGCCCCATTCAGCAGGAGCATACCATGGCAGAAATGCAACTCGTCGGCGCCGGACTTGCGGCGATCGGCACCGGCGCGGCGGCGATCGGCGTCGGCATCATCTTCGGTAATTTCGTCAACGGCGCGCTGCGCAATCCGTCGGCGGCCGCTTCCCAGTTCACCAACGCCATCATCGGCGCGGCGCTTGCCGAAGGTCTGGGAATCTTCGCCTTTCTGATCGCGATCCTGCTGTTCCTGAAGGCGTAACGTTACGCGTCCGGCCCTCTGGGGCCGGACGCTCTCTTTTTGCAGCGCTTGGCGCCGCGCGGAGGTCGTGCGGCCCGTGTCCGAGACTGGATCATGTCCATGGCGATCATCTCTTCCGCTTTCGCCGCCGAGGGCGAGCAGACGACGCACGAGACCGTCGGCGCCGGCGAGGCGCATCATGAGGGCGTCTTTCCGCCCTTCCAGACCGAAAACTTCGCGCCTCAGATCGTCTGGCTCGTCATTATTTTCGGGCTGCTTTACGTGCTGATGTCGCGCATCGCGCTTCCGCGCGTCGGCGGCATTATCGAGAATCGCGGCGCGAAGATCGCCGGCGATCTCGGCGCCGCGCGCGAGATGCAGTCGAAGGCGCAGGCCGCTGCGGCCGCCAATGACGAAAATCTTCGTCGCCGTCGCGAAGAGGCGCAGGCCATCGGCCGCGAAGCGCAGAACAAGATCGCCGCCGAAACCGCGCAGCAGCGCACGCTCGCCGAATCTCAGGCGGCGGAGAAGATCCGCGCCGCCGACGAGCGCATCGCGGACGCGAAGACGAAGGCTCTGGCGAATGTCGAGCAGATCGCCGTCGACGCCGCCGCGGCGATCATCGAAAAGCTTACCGGCGTGAAAGTCGATCAGGCCGCGCTCGCCAAGGATCGTGCGACGTCGACCGCCAAGGAGACGCTCGATGCATTTTGACGCCGAATTCTTCGTCGCCGTCGGCTTCACGATCTTCGTTCTCGTGATGCTCTGGGTCGGCGCGCATTCCAAATTCGCCGCGCTCATCGATGCGCGCATCAACCGCATCAAGGGCGAGCTCGCCGAGGCCGAGCGTCTGCGTAACGAAGCGGAGGCGCTGCTCGCCTCGTTCGAGCAGAAGCGGGCGGAAGCGGAAGCAGAGGCCAAGGCCATCGTCTCGCAGGCGAAGGAAGAGGCGGAGCTGATCGCCGCGGAAGGGCGTCGGCGTCTCGACGAATTCACGGCGCGCAGCGTCAAGCAGGTCGAACAAAAGATCGCGCAGGCGGAAGCGCAGGCCTCGGCCGAAGTGCGCGCCGCCGCCGCCGACGCGGCGGTCCGGATCGCCGGACGCACGCTTTCGAGCGGCGCGGTCGCAGGCAAGGATTTCGTCGCCGACGGAATCAAGGAACTGAAGTCTCTCGCGCACTGATTCAGCGCGGCGTCGCGCTCGCGCGCATTTGGGCGGAGACGCCGGAGTGCGCGTCTGGCGTGAAAGCCGCGCTCCGCACAATCACTGCGCGGTCTAGCTAGCCGCCGCGCCGCCGTTTCTCGGGCGCGGGCTTATCGCCGCCCTGGGTGAAGCCGACGAGAATTTCATAGTCGTCTTGCGCGCGCGGGCTCATGAGCGGCAGGGTGATGGGGTCGGCGATCACTTCAAAATCGCCGCGCGTTCCGCCCTTCGGAATCGACGCGCTGACGCGATAGGTCTTCGAGGAGACCAGCGTATCGTCTTTCTGACGGCGAATCGCCACCCGCAGATTGGCGCCATAGGTGCCGGGCTGGCCGACCGCGCCGAGCACGGCCGAACCTTCGATGCCCACTCTGATCGTCATATGGTCGCCGTCGACGATGCATTCGCGCGCCGTCTCGCCGAGCGAAAGCTGGTAGCGCACGCTCCCGCTTTCGGCGTCCGGCGGCGAACGCATCATGGCCGCGCCGGTCTCGACGAAAACTTCGGGACAGTCCGCCGTCGCCCCGGGAGGCGGCGGTTCGCCTTCGCGCTGTTCGCCGCCGCCAAAGATGCTGGGCACGCGGACCTTGGGCAATTCGAACGCTGCGGCGGCGACCGGCGCCAGCGCGACCGACATCGAAAGCGCCGCGGCCGCCAGCGGCCGCCAGCGCGCGCTCGCGGCCTTGTCTGCGCCGCGCGTCGCGCAAACCTCACGGCAGTTTTGCGAATCCATCCTTGAACCCCTGCAGAGTCAGCGGCAGGCCGATGCCTTCCTCCGGAACCTGATGGATAATGAAGGTGGCGACTTTGCCGCTCTTCAGCTGATCGATCAGCTTGTCATCCATCATCACCTCGGCGACGCAGCCTGTCGGCAGGCATTTGACGAAGCCGGCGCGGCCGATATCGGTCTGGTCGATCTTCAAGCCGAGCCCGTTGGGCAGGAGCACGCCGAGCGGCGCGATCACGCGCAGGAGCCGGCTTTTCCCGTCGCTCGTCTTCAGGACGACGACGACGAGATTGACGTTGCTCTTGTCCTCGGCGACGAGGCTTTGGATCAGCGCGCACTGTTCGTTCGCCGCGCCCGCAGGCTTCTCGCAGCGCATTTCCCAGTCGCCGAATTTGGCTCTTGCCGGGCCGCGCTGCGCATCGGACGCGCCGGTGGCGAGGCTGAGCACGGCCGCCGACGCGATTGCCGCGACCTGATGTCGCAAGATGCGCCCGGTTCTTGCAGCGCGCAATGGCTTCATCGTGACTCCTGAAGGACGGCGTTTTGACCGTTGCGATACCATCGCGATGGAAAAACGGCTGGCCGCCGGGCGCCGTCGGGCGCAATGTTTGTTGCCTATCAAATGGACTTCAACTGTCAAGGTCGTCAGCGCGTGCGCCGCATTGTTTGGCAAACGCTCCGACGCGACGATTTGTCTGTCGAATCTGGCGTTGCAACAATTGCGCAGATCGACGGTTTGTGATTGAACCGGCCGACTACCGAGCGGGGCGGGCTTTGGGCGGGCTGCGCACGGAAATCAACAAAAGAAACAACGCTGGCTGGCGATGGTCCGAAAGGCGGCTTTGATGTTTAACGTCAATCGACAGATGTTGGCGCGCGGCGCAGTGGCGGCCGCTGTGGCGGTTCCGGCGACCCTGCTCGCCAGTCTCGCCTTTGCGCAAGAGAACGGCCAGCCTGTGCCCGGCGGCCTCGGCCTCCCGAACATGGTCACGCCGGTCGGCCTTGGGACTCAGCAGTTTTACAACATGGTGCTGATGCCCATCATTTCGTTTATCGCGCTCTTCGTTCTGGGGCTGCTGATCTACGTCGTCTACCGCTTCAACGAGCAGGCGAACCCGATCCCGTCGAAGCTGACGCACAATACGACGCTGGAGATCGTCTGGACCCTGATTCCGGTCCTGATCTTGCTGTTCATTTCCGTCCCGTCGCTGCGGCTGCTGGCCGAGCAGGTCGAGGTGCCGGAGGCGGCGGTGACGATCAAGGTGACCGGAAACCAGTGGTACTGGTCGTATAAATATCCGGAGGATCAGGGCGGCGGCTTTGGCTTCGATCAGATGCTGAAGCCGGAATCCGAGCTGCAGCCGGGCGAGCTTCGTCTGCTGACGGTCGACAATGAGGCGCTGGTGCCGGTGAATGAAGTGATCGCCGTCCACATCACGTCGAACGACGTCATCCACGCGTTCGGCATTCCGTCGTTCGGCGTTCGCATGGACGCCATCCCCGGCCGTTTGAACCAGACCTGGTTCAAGGTCGAGAAGGAAGGCGTCTACTACGGGCAGTGCTACTTCATCTGCGGCAAGGACCACGCCTATATGCCGATCGTGATCCGTGCGGTCAGCCGCGAGAAATACGATGAGTGGCTTGCCGAGTCGAAGCAGAAGTTCGCCGGCGCCCAGTCGCGCGTTCGGCTCGCCGCCGAAAGCCGCTAAACGCACGAGACGCAACGGAACACACTAGTCTTTCTAAGGAACATGACGATGGCGAGTTCGACGATGGCCGGGGCGCATGATCATCCGAGGGGTTTGCGCCGCTTCCTCTTCTCCACCAACCACAAGGACATCGGCACGCTCTATATTATTCTCGGCTCGATCGGCGGCATAATCGGCTTTCTGCTGTCGCTCGCCATGCGGCTCGAGTTGGCCTTTCCAGGCGTGCAGATCTTTCCCGGCCTTGCGGAATTTCTGCATGGCGCCGATCCATCGATGGCGCTGGACGCAGGCAAGAATCTCTACAACGTCTTCATCACGGTGCACGGCGTGCTCATGATCTTCTTCATGGCCATGCCAATTCTGATCGGCGGTTTCGGCAACTGGTTCGTGCCGATCATGATCGGCGCGCCGGATATGGCGTTCCCGCGCCTCAACAACATCTCGTTCTGGCTTCTGGTCTCGTCGCTCGTGCTCGCCGTCCTTTCGATGTTCGTCGAGGGCGCGCCGGGCATGAAGGGCTTCGGCGGCGGCTGGACTTTCTATCCGCCGCTGTCGTCGAACACGGGCTCGCCGGGCCCGGCGATGGACTTCGTGATCCTGGCGCTGCATCTCGCCGGCGCCTCGTCGATCCTCGGCGCGATCAATTTCATCACGACGATCTTCAACATGCGCGCGCCGGGCATGACGCTGCACAAGATGCCGCTGTTCGTGTGGTCGGTCCTGGTGACCGCCTTCCTGCTGCTGCTCGTTCTGCCCGTGCTCGCCGGCTGCATCACGATGCTGCTGACCGACCGCAACTTCGGCACGATGTTCTATGACCCTGCGGGCGGCGGCGATCCGCTGCTGTTCCAGCACCTGCTGTGGTTCTTCGGCCATCCGGAAGTCTATATCGTCATTCTTCCTGGCTTTGGCATCATCAGCCAGGTCGTGTCGACCTTCTCGAAAAAGCCGGTGTTCGGCTATCTCGGCATGGCCTACGCCATGGTCTCCATCGGCGTGCTGGGCAGCATCGTGTGGGCGCACCACATGTATACCGTCGGCATGTCGCTCAATGCTCAACGCTACTTCACGCTGGCGACGATGGTGATCGCGGTGCCGACCGGCATCAAGATCTTCTCCTGGGTCGCGACGATGTGGGGGGGCTCGCTCTCGTTCCGCGCGCCGATGGTCTGGGCGATCGGCTTCATCTTCGTGTTCACAATGGGCGGCATCACCGGCGTCGTGCTCGCGAACGCCAGCGTCGACAAGCAGTTCCACGAAGGCTACTACGTCGTCGCGCACTTCCACTACACGCTGTCGCTCGGCGCGGTCTTCGCGCTCTATGCGGGGTTCTATTACTGGTTCCCCAAGATGAGCGGCTACATGTATTCGGAGACGCTCGCCAAGGCGAACTTCTGGCTGTTGTTCATCGGCGTCAACGTCGTCTTCTTCCCGCAGCACTTCCTCGGACTGGGCGGGATGCCGCGTCGCTACATCGACTATCCGGACGCTTACGCGCTGTGGAACCTCGTGTCGTCCTCCGGCATGATCTTCGTCACGCTGTCGCTGCTCGTCTGGTTCTACGTGATCATCGAAGCCTTCATGAAGAAGCGGGAGGCCGGCGCCAATCCTTGGGGCGCGGGCGCGACGACGCTGGAGTGGACTCTGTCCTCCCCGCCGCCGTTCCACCAGTTCCAGGTGCTGCCGCGGATCACCGGTCCGGGTCGGTAACGAAACAAGCGCCGGCGCGAGCGAATTCGCGCCGGCGACGCAAGCCGGCGGGCGTCGCGGCGGGATCGCCGCAAAGCCCTGAGCCGGCGATGTTCTGAGTGAAACGCCACTGAGACGCCCATGAGCGACGCATCTTTTCTCCACGACGAACAGGCTCCGCGGATCTCAGTCGCGTCGCCGTCGGACTATCTCGCGCTTCTCAAGCCGCGCGTGATGTCGCTCGTGGTGTTCACCGCGCTCGCGGGCCTGCTGCTCGCGCCGACGCCGCCGCATCCGCTGATCGGCTTTGCGTCGCTGCTGGCGATCGCCGTCGGCGCCGGCGCTTCGGGCGCGCTCAACATGTGGTACGACGCCGACGTCGACGCGCTGATGACGCGCACGCGCAAGCGGCCGATCCCCGCCGGGCGTCTGGAGCCCGAGGCGGCGCTCGGCTTCGGCCTTGTGCTCGCGGCGCTTTCGGTCTTCACGCTGGGCTATGTCGCCAATTGGTTCGCCGCCGCGCTGCTCGCGTTCACCATCTTCTTCTACGTCGTGATCTATACGATATGGCTGAAGCGCTGGACGCCGATGAACATCGTCATCGGCGGCGCCGCCGGAGCGCTGCCGCCGATGGTCGGCTTCGCCGCGGCGACGGGCGAGATCAATTTCGCGAGCGTCGTGCTCTTTGCGATCATCTTCATCTGGACGCCGCCGCATTTCTGGTCGCTCGCGCTCTTGAAGAGCGAGGACTACGGCCGCGCTGGCGTGCCGATGCTGCCCAATGTCGCGGGCGAGGATCGCACGCGCCTCGAAATTCTGATCTATGCGCTGGCGCTCGCGCCGCTCGGCGTCGCGCCCTGGCTCTTGGGCTTCGCCTCGCTCGCCTATGGGCTCGTTTCGATCGGCTGCGGAATCGCGCTGCTCGCCGCGGCGACGGCGGTCTTCAAGCGCCGCGAGGGCGACGCCGCCCGCCTGGCTGCGCGTCGGATGTTTTTGTTCTCAATCCTGTATCTGTTTTTGCTGTTCTTGGTCCTCGTCGTCGAGCGGACGGCGCATATCTTTGCGCTGATCTAGACGGCCAAGCGAATGGTGAACGAAATGACGGACGCAGGCGACAAGATGAAAGACAGCGCAAGCGGATTCTCCGGCCCCGGGGTCGTGCTGACGGAGGAGCAGGCGCGCAGCCGCCGCTCCCGCAATATCGCCATCGGCGTGACGATCGCGCTGCTCGCCGTGCTGTTCTACGCCGTGACGCTCGTCAAGTTCGGGGCGGCCATCATCAACAAGGCGATCTGAGCCATGGTCGCGCCCGCACCTCGTTCGCGCAATCGACCGCGGCTTGTCGCGGCGGCGCTGATCGTCGGCGCGGCGGCGATGCTCGGCCTGTCGTTCGCGTCGGTGCCGCTGTATCGCGCTTTTTGCGCCGCGACGGGATTCGGCGGCACGCCGAAGACCAATGTCGCCGGGCCGCCGGCCGTCGGCGAGCGCGTTCTCACCGTGCGTTTCGACGCCAATGTCGCGCGCGATCTGCCCTGGCGCTTCGAGCCGGAGGTCGCGAAAGTCTCTTTGCGCACGGGCGAAACGAAAACGGTCTATTACAAGGTCGCCAATCTCTCCGACCGGGAGACGACCGGGCAGGCGGCCTACAATGTCGCGCCCGGCCAGGCTGGCGCCTTCTTCGTCAAGGTCGCCTGCTTCTGCTTCGAGGAGAAGCGGCTTGGCCCACATGAGGCCGAGGAATGGCCGGTGGTTTTCTATCTTGATCCCGCGCTCGAGCGCGAAGAAGGCATGCGCAACGTTCACGAGATCACGCTGTCCTATACCTTCTTCGCCACCAAAGACACGGCTGCGTCCAAGACGGGCGAGGCGGCGAGCGCAAGGCCCAAGGGTTGACGCGCCGCGCGGCTTGGCGCGCGGCAAACATAGGGGATGGGCCGGGACCGCCGGCCGTTGACAAGGAAGAGCAAGATGGCGGACGGACACGCGAAACCCGAACACGACTATCATCTGGTCGATCCGAGTCCGTGGCCGATCGTGGGCGCGTTCGCCGCGCTCGTCATGGCGATCGGAGCGGTCATGTGGTTGGCGCAGCACAAGGGCGCGCCGATCGGCGGCATGACCTTCGGCGGCATCATGTTTTTCATCGGCCTGGCCGGTGTGCTGTTCGTGATGTACGCGTGGTGGAGCGACGTCATCCACGAAGCGAGCGTCGGAGGATTCCACTCGCCAGTCGTGCGGCTGCATCACCGCTACGGGATGATCCTGTTCATCTTCTCGGAAGTGATGTTCTTCGTCGCGTGGTTCTGGGCGTTCTTCAATTCGTCGCTGTTCCCGGACGACGCGGCGCAGGTCATGCGCACCGAACTGTTCCAGGGCATCTGGCCGCCGAAAGGCGTCGAGGTGCTGAGCCCCTGGCGACTGCCGCTTCTCAACACGATCATTCTGCTGACCTCCGGCGTGACGCTGACCTGGGCGCATCACGGACTCCTGGAGAACAACCGCGACGTCTTGAAGAAGGGCCTGATGGCCACGATCGGTCTCGGCCTCGTGTTCACCATGATCCAGGCCTACGAATATATTCATGCGCCTTTCCCCTTCGCCTTTGATCCTGCGAAGCCGGCGGCGACGAATTACGGCTCGACCTTCTTCATGGCGACCGGCTTCCACGGCTTTCACGTGATCGTCGGCACGATCTTCCTGCTCGTGTGCCTGCTGCGCGTGTTCAAGGGCGCCTTCACGTCGGATCAGCATCTGGGCTTCGAATTCGCCGCCTGGTACTGGCACTTCGTCGACGTCGTCTGGCTGTTCCTGTTCGCCTGCATCTATGTGTGGGGGAACTGGGGCGGGGTCATGGAATAGCCCACGCCCAGATCCAAAGCTGTACATTGGACGGTCACGGGCGCGCCCGTGACCGTTTTCGTTGGAGGTCGATATGTCAGAAGAGCATGTTTATCCGCCCGTTTCGCTCTATATCGACGGGGCTCTCGGCAGATGCCCGCGCTGCAGCAAGGGGCACATGATCAAGGGGCTGCTCGCGGTCGCGCCTCGATGCGAAGTGTGCGGGCTGGATTTCTCCTTCGCGGATGCAGGCGACGGGCCTGCGATTTTCGTCATGACGATCGTCGGCTTCGTGATGATCGCCGTGCTGTGGTACGTCGAGGTGGCGTATCATCCGTCCTACTGGGTGCATGCCGCGATCCTTGTGCCGCTGTCGGCCATCCTCTGCGTCGCGCTGCTGCGGCCGATGAAAGGCCTGCTGATCGCCCTGCAATATTTCAACAAGGCCGAAGAAAGCCGGCACCAATCGTGAGTCCCGCGCTCCGCGCGCTCGTGTGGCCGGCGATCGCGACGGCGCTGCTTTTCGCCGTGCTGGTCAGTCTCGGATTTTGGCAGGTGCGGCGGCTCGGCGAAAAGGAGGCGTTGATCGCCCGCGTCGAACAGCGCTCGACGCAAGCGCCGCAGCCGCTTCCGCCATCCGGGCGATGGGCGACGCTGCGGGCTGAAGATTACGACTTTACGCATGTGCGCGCGCAGGGGCGCTTTATCGACGATCGCGACGCGCTCGTGTTCGCCGCGCCGCCTGAAGGCGCGAACCGAGAGCCGGGCTATTCGCTGCTGAGGCCGTTCGCGCTGACGGAGGGCGGCGTCGTGCTCGTCGACCGCGGATTTCTGCCCGCCTCGATGACGAATGACGCGGCTCTGCGCGCGGTCCCTTCGGGTGAAATGACGCTGGTCGGATTGATGCGCGCGCCGGAGCGGCGCAACGCCTTTACGCCGGCCGACTCGCCGGAGAAGAGCGTATTCTTTGCGCGCGATCCGGCGGCGATCGCCGCCGCGCTCGGCCTGACCGGCGCCGCGCCGTTCACGCTCGTCGTCGATGCGGCTCCCGCGACGGCGCAGGGCTGGCCGCGGCCCGTTGGCGGCGTGCCGACGATCGTCAACAACCATTTCTCCTACGCCGTGACATGGTTCGGCCTCTCGGTCGCGCTGCTGGTCGTCTTTGCGGTTTACGCGCGCGGAGTCCTGGCGCGCGCCGATGCGCAGGAGCCGTAGCCCCGGCCTTGCGGCGATCGCGAATATGCTATGAAAAGGCGCACTGACATGCGCGTCGCGCGCGGCGCGCCCCTCCCATCGACGGATCGACGGTTGCGCTATCTTTCAACGCGTGGCGAGGCCGCGCAGCTCGGCTTTGACGACGTTCTGCTCGCCGGTCTCGCGACCGACGGCGGCCTCTATGCGCCCTTCGCCTATCCGCACATGGCGCCCTCCGACATCGCCGTGCTCGCTGGTCGGCCATACGCCGAAGCGACGGCGCAACTCATTGCGCCCTATCTCAGCGAGACCTTTTCGCCAGAGATTCTCCGCGCGCAGACGGCGAGCGCCTATGCCGGCTTTCGTCACCGCGCCATCGCGCCGCTGACGCAGATCGACGACAATCTCTTCGTTCTTGAACTTTTCCACGGGCCGACGCTCGCCTTCAAGGATCTGGCGATGCAGCTCCTCGGGCGCATGATGAATCATGTGCTCGAAAAGCGGAATTTGCGCGCCACCATCGTCGGCGCGACGTCGGGAGATACGGGCGCCGCGGCGATCGAGGCGTTCAAGGGCTTGGATCGCGTCGACGTCTTCATTCTGTTTCCGCACGGCCGGGTCTCCGACGTGCAGCGCAAGCAGATGACGACGGTCGCAGACGACAATGTTCATACCATCGCGCTGCAGGGGTCGTTCGACGACGCCCAGGCGATTTTGAAACGCCTGTTTCGCGCCGCCGACTTTCGCGCGCGCGTCGGACTGGCCGGCGTCAATTCGATCAACTGGGCGCGCGTCGTCGCGCAAACCGTCTACTACTTCACCAGCGCCGTCGCGCTCGGCGCGCCGCATCGGCATATTTCCTTTGCGGTGCCGACAGGCAATTTCGGCGACGTGCTTGCGGGTTATGTCGCCAAGCGCATGGGCCTGCCGATTGAACGACTCATTGTCGCGACCAACGCCAACGACATCCTCGCGCGCGCGCTTGCCGGCGGCCGCTACGAGCCGCGCGGCGTGACGCCAACCCAGTCGCCATCGATGGATATTCAGGTTTCGTCGAATTTCGAACGCTTGTTGTTTGATGCGACCGGACGCGACGCGGCCGCGGTGCGCGCCGCTTTCGCTTCGCTCGATCAGTCCGGCGCTTTCGAAATTCCTGCCGCCGCGCTTGCCGCCATTCGCGCCGAATTCGACGCGCACGCCGTTGGCGAAACTGAAACGACGGAAGAGATTCGTCGTACCTGGCGTGAGACCGGCTATGTGCTCGATCCGCATACGGCGACCGGCGTCAGCGCGGCGCGCGCGCGTCTCGCGCAGGATCCGTCAACGCCTGTCGTCGCGCTTTCGACCGCGCATCCGGCGAAGTTTCCAGACGCAATCGAGCGCGCGATCGGACTGCGCCCGCAGCCGCCTGAAAATATCGCCGCGCGACTTGACGCGCCGGAACGATTCACGATTCTTGAAAATGACGGCGCGCGAGTCGCCGAATTCATATCGCAGCGCGCGCGCGCGGCGCAGAACTGACAAGGTCTGGCAGGGAGCACGATGGCGATCTTCAGCGTAATCGGACGCCGCGACCTGCCGATCAGAGGCGACGGGGTTTATCTGCGCGCGTCGGAAATGCGCGATTACGTCGAATGGGCCGAACTCCGCGAGAAGAGCCGCTCCTTCCTGACGCCATGGGAGCCGCTCTGGCCCATCGACGATCTCACGCGCGCGAGCTTTCGCTATCGCGTGCGCCGTCACGCCGAGGAGATGGCGCGCGACGAGGCCTATTCCTTTTTCATCTTCCGCGAGGAGGACGATGCGCTGATGGGCGGCCTTTCCTTTGGCCATGTGCGGCGCGGCGTGTCGCAGGCGGCGACGCTCGGCTATTGGATGGGCGAGCCTTATGCGGGCAAGGGCCATATGACCCGCGCCGTTCGCGCTGCTTGCGCCTATGCGTTCGAAAAACGGGGCTTCCATCGCATCGAGGCCGCTTGCCTGCCGACCAACGAGCCGTCCAAGCGGCTGCTCGAGCGCGTCGGATTCAAGCAGGAGGGCTATGCGCGCTCCTATCTCAATATCAACGGCCAGTGGCGCGACCATTTGCTTTATGCGCTCTTGGAGACTGATCCGCAGCCGATCAATCCTCCGTCGGCGGCCTGAACGGATCGCGTCATGACGATCGCCGGCGTGGAGACCACATGCGTTGGCGGCGCGGAGGTTGCGCGACTGGGCGTCGAGGAGACAGCGCGGCTCATGTGCGACGTCGCGCGGGCGCCGCCGCGACCCGAATGCCCCTATTATTTCACCTCCGTCAACGGCGAGGTCCTGGCGCGACGCGCAATGGACGCGGCCTTTGCGCAGCAGATCGACCACGCCGATCTCATCAGCGCCGACGGACAGCCGCTCGTCGTCGCGTCGCGTCTTCTGTCCAGGCGGCCGCTGCCAGAGCGGGTCGCGACGACCGATCTTTATCCCGCAGTCGCGCGCATGGCCGAGGACAGCGGCGCGAGCTTCTATCTTCTCGGCGCGAGCGAAGACGTCAACCGCGCGACCTATGAGGCGACGAAGCGCGACTGTCCGCGTCTCGACATTCGCGGCCGTTCGCATGGCTATCTCAAAGGCGCGGCGCTCGATGCGAAGCTCGATGAAATTAACGCGCTGGCGCCGGACATTCTGTGGCTCGCGATGGGCGTGCCGCTGGAGCAGCAATTCGTCGCCGATCACGCGCGGCGCCTTTACAATGTGAAGATGATCAAGACCTCCGGCGGCCTTTTCGACTTCGTCGCCGGCGCAAAGCGGCGCGCCCCGCGATGGATGCAGGACGCCGGCCTGGAATGGGCCTTCCGATTGGGGCTCGAGCCGCGGCGACTCTTCAAGCGCTATCTGACGACGAATCCGATCGCGGCGTTCCTGCTGCTGACCCGGACAAGATAATTCAGGCGAGCGCGGCTTTCTGCAGCGCAATGAGGTCGGCGACGCCCTGCTGCGCAAGCGCCAGCATGGCCGAGAGCTCGTCCTGCGAAAACACCGCGACTTCGGCGGTCGCCTGAATTTCGACGAGGCCGCCAGAGCCGGTCAGGACGAAATTTGCGTCGGTTTCCGCTGTAGAATCCTCGGCGTAATCGAGGTCGATCACCGGCGTCCCGTTGAAGATCCCGCAGGACACCGCAGCGACATGGTCGCGCAGCGGGCTCTCCTTGACGATGGAGCGCGAACGCATCCAGTCGAAGCAATCATGCAGCGCGAGCCATGCGCCGGTGATCGACGCGGTGCGAGTGCCGCCATCGGCCTGTATCACGTCGCAATCGACGACGATCTGCCGTTCGCCCAGCGCCGACAGATTGGTGACAGCGCGCAGCGAGCGGCCGATGAGGCGCTGAATTTCCTGGGTGCGTCCCGAGAGCCTGCCCGTGGCCGCTTCGCGCCGCGTGCGCGTATGGGTGGCGCGCGGCAGCATGGAATATTCCGCCGTCACCCAGCCGCGGCCCTGACCGCGCAGCCATGGCGGCGGCTTGTCTTCGAGCGACGCCGCGCAAAGCACCTGCGTATTGCCGAATTTTACGAGGCAGGAGCCCTCGGCGTAGCGGGCGACGCGACGCTCGAAGCTCACCTGGCGCATCTCGTCGGGCGCGCGCTTGCTGGGACGCATAATAGCTCCGTTAACGTGTTCGTTGCGCCTTCTATCGCGCTTTCGGCCACCGTGGAAGCGCCGGGCGAGGGGACGGCGTCTTGCGCTCGCGCCCGCATGGTGAAACCATGAGCTAACGGGGCCGGACAAACCAGGCTCCGACAGATAAGGAGGGAATGATGGGCCAAGCGTCGTCCCAAGGAGCGCTTTCTCACGAGGCGAGAGCACAGGGCCCCCGGCTGATCGCGCTGGCGGGCCCTTTTCAATGCGGCAAGACCACTCTTTTGGAGGCGATTCTGGCCCATGCCGGCGCGATCCCGCGGCAGGGGGCCGTCGCTGCGGGCGCGACCGTCGGCGATTCAAGTCCGGAGGCCCGAGCCCATCAGATGAGCGTCGAGTCGAATGTCTCGACCATTGATTACATGGGCGATCGCTACACTTTCGTCGATCTGCCGGGCTCCGTCGAATTCGCCCATGAATCGCGCAACATCCTGCCGGCGGTCGACGCCGCCATCGTCGTCTGCGAGGCCGATCCCCGCAAGGTTCCGGCGCTGCAGCTGATTTTGCGGCAGCTCGAAGAGGTTGGCGTGCCGCACGTCATCTTCCTCAACAAGATCGACGCGGCGACCATCGATGTGCGCGATGCGCTCAGCATGCTGCAGCCGGCCTCGCGCACGCCGCTGCTGCTGCGACAGATTCCGATCTGGAACAACGGCGTCGCGGTCGGCTTCATCGATCTCGCGCTGGAGCGCGCCTATGTCTACCGCGAACATGCGCCCTCCGAGGTCATCGACATTCCCAAGGGCGAGAGCGCGACCGAGAAGGAAGCGCGCTACTCGATGCTGGAGCGCCTCGCCGATTATGACGACGCCCTGATGGAGGAGCTGATTTCCGATATCGAGCCGCCGCGCGATCAGGTGTTCGACGATCTGACTAAGGAAATGCGCAGCGGCCTCGTCGTTCCCTTGTTCATCGGCTCGGCGGAGCGGGGCGCCGGCGTCACCCGGCTGCTCAA
Organism: Methylocystis sp.; assembly: GCF_050251305.1. Lineage (GTDB taxonomy): Bacteria > Pseudomonadota > Alphaproteobacteria > Rhizobiales > Beijerinckiaceae > Methylocystis. The sequence continues at coordinate 15,758 of NZ_JBFWNB010000011.1, forward strand.
GGCGCTGCGGCATGAAGCGCCGGGAATTGAAGCGACATGTGCGCGGCTCGGCGTCGCCGAAGGCGGTCCTGCGCTTGCCCGCATCTTCCGCACGATTCATACGCCGCACGGCGGCAAGATGTCGGTCGCCCGCGTGCTGCGCGGCGCCTTGGCGGACGGGCAGACGGTCGCGTCTCAGCAGGGCGAGGATCGCATTTCGGGCATGTCGCGCCTGATGGGCGCGACGACGAGCAAGGTGACCGAGGCGAACGCCGGAGACGTCGTGGCTCTCGGGCGTCTCGATCATGCGCAGACGGGCGACAATGTCGTCGTCGACGCCCGCGCGGGCGCGGCGGACCTGAAGCAGACCCGCGCGGAGATACCCGATCCGGTGCACGCTCTCGCGCTCAATGTGAAGGATCGAAAGGACGAGATGCGCCTCGCCGCCGCGGTCGCGAAGCTTATCGAAGAGGATCCTTCGCTGGTCTTCGTTCATGACCAGGAGCTGTCGCAGATCAAGCTCTTCGGCCAGGGCGAGATGCATCTGCGCGTCGCCCTCGAACGCCTCGCCTCGCGCTTCAACGTCGCGGTCGAACAGTCGAAGCCGACCGTCGCCTATCGCGAAACGATCCGCCACAAGGTCACCGTCCGCGGCCGCCACAAGAAGCAGTCGGGCGGGCATGGCCAGTTCGGCGACGTGGTGCTGGAGATCGCGCCGCGCAGCCGCGGCGAAGGATTCGCCTTCAGCGAGCGCGTGCACGGCGGCTCCGTGCCCAAGCAATATTTCTCATCCGTCGAGGCCGGCTGCCAGGACGCTCTTTTGCACGGGCCGCTGGGCTTTCCCGTGGTCGACGTCGAGGCGGTGCTGACCGACGGATCGTACCATTCCGTCGATTCGTCCGACATGGCGTTCCGCACCGCAGCGCGCATCGGCATGAGCGAGGCCCTGGAAAAAGCCGAGCCGATCCTGCTCGAACCGGTGCTCGCGGTCGACATATTCGTGCCAAGCGACGCCATGTCGCGCGCGACCGGCATCGTCTCGGCGCGCCGCGGCCAGATCATGGGCTTCGGCCCGCGCGAGGGCTGGGACGGCTGGGACAAGCTCGAAGCGCTGATCCCCGAGGCGGAGATGGACAATCTCATCGTCGAATTGCGCTCCGCGACGGCGGGCGCGGGCTTCTATCAGGCGCGCTTCGACCACCTTGCGGAAGTCGTCGGCAAGCAGGCGCGCGACATCGTCGCCGCCCATGCGAAGGCGAACGGCGGATAGGCTCAGGGCGGGAAGCAGCGCCCGAAAGCGAGAAGCAGGCGTGGATCGCCGCGCAGCCTGATTTTGCCGCGCAGCAGCGCCCAGACGAGGTTTGTCTCCTTGTGCAGATAACGCAGCCAAGTCTCCGAGTCGGCGGTCACGGTCAATTGTGGCGCGCCGACAAGGCCATCGTCGACCCTCAGCGACTTGTTCGCGATGGCGACGGTGGCGCTGCGGCGTTCCGCGCCCGTAAAGACGAAGTGGTAGACTGCTTCGAGACCGGAAGACCTGCCGCGCTGGAAGAGCAGTCGCAAGCCGAATAGAAAACCCTCGACCGTCGTGGGACGTAGCGTCGCTCCCACGCGTGTTGGCGTCTTGGCCGGGAACCGCCGCGCCACATAGGCTTCTGCATCGGAACCCGCTGTCACATAGATGGTTTCCGCCTTCTTCTGCAGCGGATCGACGATCTCCTGGAGATAGCGTCTCTTATCCGATTGATAGGCGCCGATCACATCCGCGCCCGCCGGGCAGACGGCCATGCAATAGGCCGCCTTGTAATTCGGGCCGAAGGCGAGGCTCTGCCACATCGAGACAGTCTCGGCGTCGCTGACTCTGTTTCGATAGGCGCGGGCGCTTTTCGCTTCGACGACCGTCTTCGTCCAATCGCTGAAACCGCCCATGAATTCTCGATAATTATGGGTATAGCACGCGCTGAAATCGAAATGTCCGTCGGGCGCGATCGCGCCTGTCGGACAGGCTGCGACGCAGAGCTTGCATTCGAGGCACGGATTGAAGTCCAGTGGCGCCGCGGCAGCTTCAAGCTCGATGTCGACGGCGACCGTTCCGAGCACGATGAAATTGCCGAACTGCGGGTGAATGACGTTGCGATGGATTCCCATGCGCGCGAGGCCCGCGGCGACGGCGACAGGCTTGTGCGAGATGATCCACATCTTTTCGGGCCATTGGTCCGCTTCCATCGGAAAGCCCATCGATGGAAAGGCTGCGCGCGCGCCCAACGCCTCTAGGGCGCGAACAATGCGTCGCGCAATCTCGTCGCAATCATCGACGGCATGATGAAACTCGACATTCGCGGCGGAGCGCGCGGGGCTGCGGATGTTTTCGCGATTCATTCGGACGACGAACGAAATCAGCGTTCGTGTGAACGGAAAGGCGGCGAGGATATCGCGCCGTTGATCGTCAAGCGCCGGGTCGTCAAGCGAGACGAAGCCGACATCGTCTGCGCCGGCCCAGAGGGAGATCTTGCGGATCGCGTTCGCATCGAGGGGTGCGGCGTCCGACGCGAGGGAAAGGCTGGGACGAATCGCCATTGTATATACCCCTTTTTATGCGCGCGACCGTCTCGGCGCCGCTCCCTTCAGATGTGCGAGGTCGCCTCGGTCAGGACGCGCAATTCCGACAAAAGCCTGTGCAGGCGTTCCGCGCCGAACTTTGCTTCAACGGCGTTCTGCGCTTCGCGCCAATGGGGCAAAGCGTTGGCGAGCGTCGCCTCGCCAAAGGGCGTCAGTGCGATCTTGCGCGTGCGCCGGTCGTCGCCAGCCTTTACCTTCACAAGCCCGCGTTTCTCTAAAACCGCTACATTTCGCGCGAGCGCGCTGCGCTCGAGGGCAAACGATTCCGCCAATTTGCTCACCGTCGCGCTGCCGGTCAGGGAACAGGCGACGAGCAGAGAATATTGTGTCGGCTCCAGACCGGTTGCCGCCATGAACTGCGCATAGAGCCGCGTGATGGCGCGGCTGGCGCGGCGGATATTGGCTGCGGCGCAGCTTTGCGCGCAGCGCCTGACGTTGGACGGGTCTAACGAAGCCATAACATGTGTATATACCCATTTATTCGCGCCGTCAAGCGTAGGCAGGCGCGCCTGTGCGCGTGAGCACAGTGCGCGAGAGCGCTTCAATGCAAATTGGCGACTTCTCCCTTCGTTCGATTGTCAAAAAGGAAAAGATGAGATGCGAATGTTCATATTCTTGGTCGCCGCCATTCTCGCCATGTCGTTCAGCTTCTATTCGAGCGCCGGCGGCTTGAAGCGCGCGTCGTCCGTCGCGCCCCAAGTGAAAAGCCAAACGGCGACGTCGTCGCCGCGCTGCATCAAAAGCAAGAAAATGCGGCATGCGGCGAATGGCGGTTGCGTCGTGAAGGGTAAGCGCCACAGGGCGTAAATCTCGGCGCTTGAAGCGCCATCCGCCGGCCTTAGCTATTGCGCACACCGATGCGCGGAGGAGGCCCGGCATGTCGATATCTGGCGGCGCGGAGACGGCGGCGACGACGATAGAACTGCGGATTGCGCCCCGCGCGCGCGATCTTGGCGGCTTCAGCGTCAGGCGGGCGTTGCCGGACGACCGGCGTCAGATGGTCGGGCCGTTCATCTTCTACGATCATTTGGGCCCGGCGCGATTTGCGCCGGGGCAGGGGATGGACGTGCGTCCGCATCCCCATATCGGGCTCGCGACCGTCACCTATCTCTTCGACGGGCGCATTCTGCATCGCGACAGTTTGTCGAACGTGCAGGAGATCGCGCCCGGCGCGATGAATCTGATGACCGCCGGGCGCGGCATCGTTCATTCGGAGCGCACGCCGCCGGAGCCGCGTGCCGCAGGCCAGCGCATGCTCGGCGTGCAGAGCTGGCTGGCCTTGCCGCTGGCGCATGAAGAAACCGAACCGAGCTTCCAGCATTTCGGCGCTGACGTTCTTCCTGTCGTCGAGGATCGAGGCATGTTGGCGCGCGTCATCGCCGGCGCCGCGTTTGGCGTGCGGTCGCCGGTCGAGACCCTGTCGGACTGGTTTTATGTCGAACTGCGTCTCTCCGCCGGCGCCGCTGCGCCGCTCGACGCGGATTATGAGCAGCGGGCGCTTTACCTTGTCGACGGCGCAATCGAAATCGCCGGGGAGCGTTTCGACGAGCCGCAATTGCTGATCTTCAAGCCCGGCGCCGCGGTGACTGTGCGGGCGGTTGCGGATGCGCGCATGATGCTGCTGGGCGGGGCGCCGCTCGATGGGCGCCGCTTCGTCTGGTGGAATCTCGTTTCGTCGCGCAAGGAGCGGATCGAAGAGGCCAAGCGCGACTGGCGCGAAGGGAGATTCCCTTCCGTGCCGGGCGATGCGGAATTCATTCCGCTGCCCGAAGACTAGGGGGCGCCGTCGGCGCCCCGCACATTTACGGCGTCATCACCACGGTGGCGCCGACGGCGACGCGGTCGTAGAGGTCGACGACGTCTTCGTTCAGCATGCGGATGCAGCCGTAGGAGGCGGCCGAGCCGATCGACTTGCGCATCTTCTGCGTCGTGCCGTGGATCGCGACCTGGCCTTCGCTGAGCGTCATGGCGCGGGCGCCCATCGGATTGTTCGACGCGCCGCCGGGGATCACCTCGGGCAGTTCCGGATGGTCATGCTTCACGTCTTCCGGCGGCGTCCAGTCGGGCTCGACGAATTTGCCGTTGATCTGCACGACGCCCGTCCATTCCTTGCCATGCTTTGGCACGGCGACCCTGTAGGCGATGGCGTCGTCCTGGTCGACGATCAGATAGAGTTTGCGCTCATGTTCGCTGACGACGATCGAGCCGGGATCGAGCTCGGAGTGATAGTGGACGAATTCGCGGGCGGCGGCGGTCTGCGGGGCGACGGCGGCGCCGATAAGGGCGGCGGCGAAAGCGATCTGGGCGATCTTGGAAGTTTGGGGTTTCATGTTCTTGCGCTCGGCGTTCGGTGTCTCGATGAGCGCGTTGTAGGCGAGGCGCGGTCCGCATTCCGTGCGCAAGCGCACGCCAATGCTGACGCCATCCGAGGAGATCGCTTAGACGGAAATGGCGTTCGCGCTCGCTACGCGATAGCCTTCCGCTATGCCTCCCCCAATCCGTGTCGAGCTGATTCCTTACACCGCCGCTTGGCCTGCGATGGCGGCTGAATTCATAGGCCAGTTGCGTGCGCTCGGCGGATTCGTTCTAGAAGTTCATCACATCGGCTCGACATCCGTGCCTGGACTCTCAGCAAAGCCGATCATCGATCTGATGCCCGTCGTTGTTAGACTGTCAGAACTCGACCGTCGCCAACAGGACGTCGTCGCCCTGAACTTCGAATGGCACGGCGAATTCGGGATGGCGGGACGCCGCTATTGCACTCTGAACGACAGCGACGGCCGGCGCATCGCGCAACTGCATTTTTTCGAGACGGGTTCGATGCATGTCGCGCGTCACCTCGCCTTTAGAGACTATTTGCGCGCGCATCCGGAAACAGCGCGCGCATATGAAAAGGAAAAGCGTCGTGCCCGTGATCTCCACCCCGCTGACTCGCACGCCTATACAGAGGCGAAGGACGCCTGGATCAGGCAAATCGAGGCAAAGGCGCTGATTTGGTATAGAGCCCGAAACCAGTCTCGCGGCGTCTAAATAGCAGCGCGATGCGCACGATTACGCCCTCGAGCGCGCTTTCACCCAGCGGAAAAATGCAATGCCGAGGAAGCCGACGACAATCAGCGTGTGCGGCGCGGTAATCGAGAAATGATAGGCGAGCGCGGCGGAGATGGCGCGTTCCTTCTGCACGCCATAAGCGTTCACCAGATAGGCGACGATGCCGGCCTCGAACAGGCCCAGTCCGGCGGGGCTCGCCGGCACGGCGATCGCCAGCGCGCCGATGATCAACAGCGTCACCGCGTGGATCAGCGTGAAATCGATTTCGGGCAGCAGCGTTCTGAAGGCCACATAGACCAGACAGACGTTGGTCAACCAGATCGACGCCGTGAAGAACGCGGTTCTTCCCGCGCGGTGATGGGCGACCAGCCGCTCGGCCTGTTCGAGAAACACATTGAGTCGCGCCGCGCGCACGACGCCCCAATCCGGCAGCCTCCAAGCGACGCCTTTCCGCCGCAGAGCGAAGACGCCGGCAAAGATCATCGCAATGACCACAGCGGCCGCGACCAGCATTCGCGCGTCGACCAGGCTCGAATCCGAACTCGCCAGAATCAGCAGCGACAGGAGGATGATCGCGGTGACGTCATAGAGCTTTTCCAAAAGGACGGCGGCGCTGATCCCGCCGACCGCGTAATCGAAATAGGAATGTCCGAAGTATATTTTGACGCCTTCGCCAGCCCGGAACGGGATCAGGCTGTTGAAGGTGAACCCCATCGTGGCGATCAGAAAACCCGAGAAAAGTCGGCCGCTCAGCAGGGTCGAGAGGCGCGACCCGTAGAACAGCAAGACGAACACATTCATCGTCATTGCGATGGCAATCGCGGCGAGGGGGATTTGTTTCAGCTCGAGCGCCAGATCGGCGAATTCAATGTTGTTGTAGAGCCAATAGCCAATAAAACCGAAGAAACATGCATTCAAAATCAGCGCGACATAGCCGCCCCGCTGAGAGACGATTGTCGAACGCGCCGCTGGCTGCGACTCGGCGCTCGCGGGCGAAGGCCGCACGCCGCCTGCCGGCGAGACGAATTCGCTGAAGCGAAGTTCGCGCGCGAAACGCGTCGGTCGACGTTGATCGTCCTCTACGCTCATGGCCAATCTCGCTGCGGCGCGGAAATTGGGCTGCGCCTCGAAGGCGGAAGAATGGCCGGCTGGCGGACCGGCCATTCTCTAATCCGGAAACGGCGCCCGGTTACTGCAGATACTGGCCGCCGTTGATCGTCAGAGTCGAGCCGGTGATGAAGCCGGCGTCGTCGGCGGCAAGAAAGACCACGGCGCGCGCGATCTCCTCGGGCTCGCCGAGGCGGCCGACGGCGATATAGGGAATGATGTGCTTGTCGAGCACGTCCTGCGGAACCGCCTTCACCATGTCAGTGGCGATATAGCCGGGCGCGATGGCGTTGACGGTGATTCCCTTCGCCGCGCTTTCCTGCGCCAGCGCCTTGACGAAGCCGATGTCGCCGGCCTTGGAGGCGGAATAGTTGGTCTGGCCGGCCTGGCCCTTCTGGCCGTTGATCGACGAGATGACGATGATGCGGCCGAAGCCGCGGTCGCGCATGCCGTTGATGACCGGGCGCGTGACGTTGAACAGCGAGTTCAGATTGGTGTTGATCACCGCTTGCCACTGGGCAAGCTCCATCTTGTGGAACAGGCGGTCCTTGGTGATGCCGGCGTTGTTGACGAGAATGTCGACCGGGCCGAGATCCTTCTCGATCTGCGCCATGCCGGCGGCGCAGGCGTCATAGTTCGAAACGTCGAACTTATAGACCGGAATGCCTGTCTCCGCCTTGAACTTGTTGGCGGCTTCGTCATTGCCCGCGTAGGTGGCCGCGACAGTGTAGCCCGCCGCCTTCAGCGCCTTGGAAATCGCTTCGCCAATGCCGCGCGTGCCGCCCGTCACAACTGCAGTTCTTGCCATTAAAGGGGTCTCCTCCTGAATCAATTTCGTTGCTTGTATCGGCCGTCGTGCGCAGGCAGTCGGAGAGCGTCATAATTCGACTGCCTGACGCTTATTGTCGACCGCCTTTGATTACCGCTCCACCGCGATCGCGATGCCCATGCCGCCGCCGATGCAGAGCGTCGCAAGGCCCTTCTTCGAGCCGCGGCGCGCCATTTCGTGCAGAAGGGTGGTGAGCACGCGCGCGCCGGAGGCGCCGATCGGATGGCCGATGGCGATCGCGCCGCCATTGACGTTCACAATCTCGGGATCCCAGCCCATGTCCTTGTTGACGGCGATCGCCTGCGCCGCGAAGGCTTCGTTGGCTTCGACGAGATCAAGGTCCGAGACCTTCCAGCCAGCCTTCTCCAGCGCCTTGCGCGACGCCGGGATCGGGCCCGAGCCCATGACCGTCGGATCGACGCCGGCGGTCGCCCAGGCGGCGATGCGCGCCAGCGGCGTCAAGCCGCGCTTCTTGGCTTCGTCGGCGCTCATCAGCACCAGCGCCGCGGCGCCGTCGTTGATGCCGGAGGCGTTCGCGGCCGTGACCGTGCCGTCCTTCGCAAAGGCCGGGCGCAGCTTGGAGACGCCTTCAATGGTCACGCCATGCTTGATGTATTCGTCGGCGTCGACGACGACGTCGCCCTTCTTCGTCGAGATCGTGTAGGGGACGATCTCGTCCTTGAACTTGCCGGCCTTTTGCGCCGCCTCGGCCTTGTTCTGCGACTTGACGGCGAATTCGTCCTGCTGCTCGCGGGTGATCTGCCACTGTTTGGCGACGTTCTCGGCGGTGACGCCCATGTGGTAATTGTTGAAGGCGTCGGTGAGCCCGTCGACGATCATCGTGTCGACGAACTTCACGTCGCCCATCTTCGTGCCCGTGCGCAGCTGCGACGCATGCGGCGACAGCGACATCGACTCCTGGCCGCCGGCGACGATGATGGTGGCGTCCCCCGCCTGGATCTGCTGGGCCGCGAGCGCCACGGCGCGCAGGCCGGAACCGCAGACCTGATTGATGCCGAACGCCGTCGCGCTGTCCGGAATGCCGGCCTTGATCGCGGCTTGACGGGCCGGATTCTGGCCCTGCGCCGAGTCCAGCACCTGGCCGAGGATGACTTCATTGACCTCGTTCGGCTGGACTTTGGCGCGCTCGAGAGCAGCCTTGATGGCGACAGCGCCGAGCTCGTGGGCCGGAACCGCGCCAAAGGCTCCGTTGAACGATCCAACGGCGGTGCGCGCCGCGGAAACGATCACGATATCGGTCATCTGTCCCTCTCCTTGAAAAATAGTCCAACCGCCCGACCGCCTTGGCCGGTCAGGGGGCGAAATGTTAGTCCTTTCGCGCTTGCGGGGGGCAAGCCGCGGCCCGTTTTGCACGGAATCGAGCGGTAGCGAAAGGCTTCCGGCACGAAAATATTGCCGCAGGCGCCAATTTGCGCGTATCGTCCTGCGGTAGGCGACTGTTTTTTGGGCGGGCGGCGGCCGTGCGGCGAGGGGAGCGTGTCAGGCGTATGGCGACTGAGAAAAAACCGACAACCATCAAGAAATACGCCAACCGTCGGCTCTATGACACCGGAACGAGCACCTATGTGACGCTTGAGGACCTTGCCGCCATGGTCAAGCGCGGCGAGGATTTCCTCGTGTGCGACGCAAAAACCGGCGAGGACATCACCCGCCCGGTGCTCACCCAGATCATCTTCGAGCAGGAGTGCAAGGAGGGGCAGAGCCTGCTGCCGATCGCCTTCCTGCGCCAGCTCATCCGCTTCTATGGCGATTCGATGCAGATGCTGGTGCCGAGCTATCTCGAATTCTCGATCGACAAGCTCACCAAGGAACAGCAGAAGTTTCGCGACCAGTTCTCTTCGGCGCTTGGCGTCGGCGGCGGCCCCTTCACGGAGCCGACCCGCGCCGCCTTCCAGTCGCTCGAAGAGCAGGCGCGCAAGAACATGGCCGTGTTCCGCCAGGCGCTGACGATGTTCAACCCCTTCGGCGTGCCGACGGAAGGCATGATGACCACCGGCCCGACGATGGAGGAGCAGGAAGGCGCCGGCGCCCGCAAGGAAGGCGGCGACGTCGCCGAGCTGAAGCGTCAGCTGGACGAGCTCAACAAGCGGATCGACAATTTATCGAAGCAGGGGTAAGGCGCGGGGGCCAATCCGCGCCCGGCGCGGCCGCCAACCCTGAGCTTATGTATTAAACCTGAAATGCATCACGTCGCCGTCGGCGACGATGTATTCCTTGCCTTCCAGCCTCAGGCGCCCGGCGTCGCGGGCGCCGGTTTCGCCCTTGTTGGCGACGTAATCGCCATAGGCGATCGTCTCGGCGCGAATGAAACCCTTCTCGAAATCGGTATGGATCACGCCTGCGGCCTGCGGCGCGCGCACGCCCTTTTCGATGGTCCAGGCGCGCGCTTCCTTTGGGCCGACGGTGAAATAGGTGATGAGATGCAGGAGGTCGTAGCCGGCGCGGATCACGCGGTTGAGCCCGGGCTCCGCGAGGCCGACGGCCTCCAGATAATCCTTCTGCTCCTCGGCCGGCAGCACGGCGATCTCGCTCTCGATCTTCGCCGAAACGACGACCGACGCGGCGCCTTCCTCGGCTGCCCGCGCCGCGACGTTCGCCGACTGCGCGCTGCCGTCGGCCGCCGACCCCTCCTCGACGTTGCAGACGTAAAGCACGGGCTTCGACGAGAGGAGCCCGAGTCCCGCGAAGGCGTCACGTTCGTCGTCGCTGATCTTCGCGAGACGCGCCGGCTTGCCCTCGCGCAGCAGGACAAGGCAGCGGTTCATCAAATCGACGAGCGCCTTCGCGTCCTTGTCGCCGCCCTTCGCCTTCTTCTCCATCGCGACGACGCGCTTCTCGAGGCTGTCGAGATCGGCGAGCATCAGCTCGGTCTCGATCGTCTCGATGTCGCGGATGGGATCGACGCCGCCCTCGACATGGGTCACGTCGCCATCCTCGAAGCAGCGCACGACATGGGCGATGGCGTCGCATTCGCGGATATTGGCGAGGAACTGGTTGCCGAGTCCTTCGCCTTTGGAGGCGCCGCGCACGAGGCCGGCGATGTCGACGAAGGTCAGCCGGGTGGGGATGATCTCCTTCGAGCCGGCGATCTTCGCAAGCTGCTCGAGCCGCGGGTCAGGAACGGCGACCTCGCCGACATTGGGCTCGATCGTGCAGAACGGATAGTTGGCGGCCTGCGCCGCGGCGGTCTGCGTGAGCGCGTTGAAAAGGGTCGACTTGCCGACGTTCGGCAGGCCGACGATGCCACATTTGAACCCCATATCCGTCCCGGCTCGTCTATTGCGCGTTGCGGCGCGGTATGCGGGGCGGCGCGGGAAAAGGCAAGGGGGACGCGCGGCCCCCCTGAGCGTCGGCCTCGGCGGTCCTGGCGCGGACTTTCGGCCTTCACCCGACAGGCGCGTCAGAGTGTGGCGGCGAGGCGCGCCCTCGATGGCGCGCGCCATGATTTGTTTCCGATCATGGCTCCCTCGAATCAATAGAATATGCGATGCAAATACGGCATTGGCGCGCGTGATTCTCAATGGCGCGGCGAGCGCCGCCGGCCGCTGCGCGCGCGTCGACACGGCATGAAAATGAAGAACAGGTCTTTCGCCTTCCGCGTTCGCATTCTTGGCGCGCTGCTGGCGACGCTGGCGCCAGATGCGGCGCTTCGCGCGCAAAGCGCGACGCCCGAAGCGGCGTCCGTTCCGGCGCAATCGGCGCCGGCGTCCATCGAGGCGCCGCCCGTTGCGCCTCCCCAATCCGCGCCTGTCGCGCCGGCGCCGCCCGTCAGCGCCGCGCCCGCCGCAGCGCCCCCGACGCGGGCCGCGCCCGCAAAGGCCGCCGCTCGCAAGCCGAAGCCGAAACCCGCGCCGCCGCGCGAGACGGCGCTTTCCGACGATCCGACGCCCGCCTTACAGCCGCAAACCTTCTACACCACCTCGAAAGCGGCGGATCGCTATCGTCAGATCGTCGATCTCGGCGGATGGCCGAGAGTGGGCGTGTCGCTCCGGCCTGGCGCAAAGGGGCCTGCGGTTTCGACGCTGCGCCGGCGCCTCGCCGCCGAAGACGACAGCATCGTCGACACGGCGAAAGAGAAATGGGACGCCGAATTGACGGCGGCGGTGAAGCGCTTTCAGTTTCGTCTGGGACTCAAACAGACCGGCGTCGTCGCAGGGGCGACTCTACGCGGGCTCGACGTGCCGGCGGAGACCCGCCTTCTTCAGTTGTCGTCAACCGCTCAGCGGCTCACCGCATTCGAGTTCGCCTATGGTCCGCGCTACATCGTCGTCAATATTCCGTCGACCGCGGTCGAAGCGGTGGAAGACGATCGGGTCATGCGCCGCTACGCTGCGATCGTCGGCGACCCCGAGCACCATTCGCCGGAGCTGCAGGCGAAGGTCGTCGCGGTCAACATCAATCCGACCTGGACGGTGCCCGTATCGATCATCAAGAACGAGATCGCGCCGAAGATGCTGAAGGATCCGACCTATCTTCAGCGCTCGCACATCCGCGTGCTGAACGCGCGCGGCGAGGAGGTCGATCCGCGCTCGATCGACTGGGCGAGCGAGCGCGCCGCCCAATACACGCTGCGTCAGGATTCCGGCGCCGACAATTCGCTTGGCTCGATCCGCATTTCGATGCCGAATTCCCATTCCGTCTATATGCATGACACGCCGTCGCGAAATCTCTTCGCCAATGATTATCGCTTCCTGTCGCATGGCTGCGTGCGCGTGCAGGGCGTCGTCGATCTCGCCGCCTGGCTGCTGGACGGCGCATCCGGTCCGCAGATGAGCAAGGACGAGATCGTTCAAAAGATCGCGTCGGGCGCGCGCGAGGAGGCGCGGCTGTCGCAGTATGTGCCGGTGGCGTGGGTTTACATGACCGGCTGGGCGTCGGCGGATGGCGTGGTGCATTTTCGCGACGACGTCTATCATCTCGACGAAAACAGCGAAATCGCCGGACAGTGACGACACCCGGGCGCGCAGCAATTTTCGGAGCGTCGCGAAGGCTCGGACGCGCGCTGGCGATCGTCCTCATGGCCGCAGGCGTCGCGACCGGCGCCGGCGCCTGGGCCGAGGAGTGCATGGAGGGCCCGTGCAGAGGCCTGTTCGCAGCGGGCCCTTACCGGCTTCAGTTCTTCGCGACCCAGAAGGGCGCGGCCGAACGTTTCTATCGGCAGATTCCGAATTTCGGCCCGACCCGGTTGAATGTCGAATTCATCGGCTATGAGTCAGGCGACGCCTCGGGGGAGGCGACCGCTGATACGAGCTCACACGATCTGGAGACCGATGTCGCGCTCTCCTGGGGCAAGAACGACTTGGCGCCGCCCGAGCTTCTCAAGACCGTAAACTCGCGGGGCTTGGCGCCGATCAGCTTCGGATACTTCTTCGCCGAAGACGGCAAATATATCGTCGCGGTCGCCGCGAAAAGCGCCGACGGCGCGATCCATCGCGGCCAGCATGTTGTCTTCGTCATCGGCTCCGCCGATTCCGATTATCTCGTCGCGGGCGCGGCGTCGCTCTTCATCCTGACGTTCGCGTTCATCGTCTGGCGTCGGCGTCAGCTGCCGCTCACTCCACCGGCTCCACGTCGGTGATTTCGATCCCGAAGCCCGAGAGGCCGACGAAGGCGCGCGGGCGCGCGGAGGAGGAGCGCAGGCGGATCGACGAGACTCCCAGGTCCTTCAGGATCTGCGCGCCGAGGCCGACGTCGAGCCATTGCCGCTTGCGCGTCTCCTCGGCGTTCTCCTCCAGGCCGCCCTGACGTCCGACGATGTTCGCCGGCACGCCGGCGGCCCCGTCGCGCAGATAGACGAGCACGCCGCGCCCTTCGCGGGCGAAGCGCGCGAGAGTCTTCTTGATCGTCGGCGCGCCGCACATCACGTCGGAGATGATGTCGGCGCGATGCAGGCGCGTCGGCACGTCGCGGCCGTCGCCGATCGCGCCGAGCACGAAAGCGAAATGCTGCACGCTGTCGAATGGCGTCACATAGGCGTGTCCGGTCATTTCCCCGACCTCCGTCTCGACGGGAAAGGTCGCGACGCGTTCGACGAGCTTTTCGCGCGCCTGTCGAAAGGCGATGAGATCGGAGACCGAGACGAGTTTGAGGCAATGCGCGCGGGCGAAGTCCTCGATCTGGCGGCCGGTCATCACCGTGCCGTCGTCATTGGCGAGTTCGCAAATGACGCCCACGGGCGGCAGGCCGGCGAGCCGGCACAAATCGACCGCGGCTTCGGTGTGTCCGGAGCGCATCAGCACCCCGCCGTCCTTGGCGATCAGCGGAAAGACGTGGCCGGGCCGCACGAAATCGCTCGCGCCCATATTGCCGTTGGCGAGCGCGCGCACCGTATTGCAGCGCTGCTCGGCGGAAATGCCGGTGGTCAATCCGTGGCGCGCGTCGACCGAGACCGTGAACGCGGTCGCGAGCGGCGCATTGTTTTCGGCGACCATCGGCGCGAGATTGAAGCGGCGGGCCTCTTCGAGCGTCAGCGGCGCGCAGACGATGCCGCTCGTGTGGCGGATGATGAACGCCATTTTCTCCGGCGTGCAGAGCGACGCCGCGACGACCAGGTCGCCTTCGTTTTCACGGTCGTCGTCATCTGTGACGACGACGATTTCGCCTCGGGCCACCGCCTCGACGGCTTCGGTGATGGAATGGGACAATGAGATCTCCGCAACGGGCCGCTTGCGGCGACCGCCTTGCATATCTAGCCTCGACGCCGCGACGTTTCAAACCGGCGTTTCGCGCAAGCTTTCGCGATTGTCGATTCCGACGCGCGCATAGCCGGCGATCCGAAATCCAGGCGTGCTATCATTCCTGACATTGCTCAAGATTCCCGGTCGAATCTCCGGCGCGCCGGGAATCGATTACGCTCAGGCGAGCAGGAAAGGAGGGTCGGTTGCACGACGCGGGATCGAAGAAGCGCACAATCTCAAATATTTTGGGAACGCTGACGGCCGCCGCGCTTGCGCTCTCTGCGCCGCCTGCGATCGCCGGCGCGAACCCATGCGCCGACGTCGAGGAGGGCGGCGCCGCCTACGTCGTGTGCGATTTTGACGCGCGCAAGAGCGACATCCGGCTGTTTCTGCGTAATGCGAAGGGCGAGGCCTATAACGACTTCTCTCGCCTGTCCGGCGACCTCTCGGGCAGGGGCGAGACGCTCGTCTTCGCCATGAACGCCGGCATGTATGCCGAAGATCGCGCGCCGGTCGGGCTCTATGTCGAAAACGGCCGCACGCTCAAGAGCGCCAATACGCGGCCGGGACCCGGCAATTTCCACATGAAGCCGAATGGCGTGTTTTGGGTCGACGGACAGCATGTCGGCGTGACCGAGACGGCGCGCTTCCTGAAACGGCGTCAGCGAGCGCAGTTCGCCACGCAGTCGGGGCCGATGCTCGTGATCGGCGGGCGCATCCATCCCCGCATTCATGAGGACGGGGTGTCGCAGAAATATCGCAATGGCGTCTGCGTCCGCGACGGGCATATCGCGCGCTTTGCGATCTCCAACCGGCCGGTGACGTTCTATGAATTCGCGCGACTCTTTCGGGACCGGCTGCACTGTCAGGACGCGCTGTTTCTGGACGGCGGCGCGGCTTCGGGACTCTATGCGCCGTCGCTCTCGCGTCACGATCGCTTCATCCCGGCGATGGGGCCGATCGTCGGCGTCGTCGAGAGCGCGAGTCGCTAGCTCAACCGCGCAAGCGCCGCATTGAGCTTTTCGATGCGCGTCGCCGTCTCCTCGCGCCGGTCGCGGTGCTCGTCGATCACCTCTTCGTCGGCCTTGGCGAGGAAGCCCTCATTGGCGAGCTTGGCGTCGAGCTTCTTCAACTCGCCCTCCAGCTTGCCGGTCTCTTTCGCCAGTCGGGCTCTTTCGGCGCCCAGGTCGATCACGCCTTCGAGCGGCATCGCGGCGACGGAGCCGCGCACGAGCAGCTGCGCCGAGGATTTCGGCGCCGCGTCGGCGACGCCCAAGCGCGAGAGCCGCGCCAGTTTACGGATCGTCTCGTCCCAGCGCGTCGCGCGCGCCTGCAGCGCGTCATCGGCGCCGATCAGCAGCAGCTCGGTTTCGCTGGTCAAATTCATCTCGGCGCGCAGCGACCGCGCTTCCGAGATGAGATCGACGACCCAGCCGATTTCGCTTTCGGCTTCGGCGTCTTCGAGGTCTGCGAGAGACGGCCATGCGGCGAGCGCCAGCATGGTGTCGCGCTTGGGCCCTTCGGCGCCCTTGATCGCCCAAAGCTCCTCGGTGAGGAAGGGCATGAAGGGATGCAGCAGCGCGTAGATCTGGTCGAGGGCGAAGGCGACGGTCGCGCGCGTCTCGTCCTTTTCGGCGCCATCGGCGCCCTGCAGCAGCGGCTTCGCGAGCTCGACATACCAATCGCAGAAAACGCTCCAGACGAAGCGGTAAACGGCGTTCGCCGCGTCATTGAAGCGATAGGCGTCGATCGCCGCGCTCACGTCCGCCGTCGCGCGCGCCGCCTCGCCGACAATCCAGCGGTTCAGCGTGATCCTGTTGGCGCGGGGATCGTAGCCGGCGACGCGCGCGCAGCCGTTGAGCTCAGCAAAACGCGAGGCGTTCCAGAGCTTCGTCGCGAAATTGCGATAGCCTTCGACGCGCTGCGTCGAGAGCTTGATGTCGCGGCCCTGCGCCGCCATCGCCGCAAGCGTAAAGCGCAGCGCGTCGGCGCCGTAATCGTCGATGAGGTGCAGCGGGTCGATGACATTGCCCTTCGACTTACTCATCTTCGCGCCCTTCTCGTCGCGAACGAGCGCGTGGATATAGACGTCGCGGAAGGGAACCTCGCCCATGAAATGGAGGCCCATCATCATCATGCGGGCGACCCAGAAGAAGATGATGTCGAAGCCGGTGACGAGCGCGCTCGTCGGATAGTAGCGCGCAAGCTCCGGCGTCTTTTCCGGCCAGCCGAGCGTCGAGAAGGGCCAGAGCGCCGAGGAAAACCAGGTGTCGAGAACGTCTTCGTCGCGCGTGAGTGTCACGCCGCGGCCGAGTTTGGCGCGCGCCGCGGCAATCGCCGCTTCTTCCGTTTCTTCGACATAGACATTGCCGTCTTCGTCATACCAGGCGGGAATGCGATGGCCCCACCAGAGCTGACGCGACACGCACCAGGGCTGGATGTTTTCCAGCCACTCGAAATAAGTCTTCTCCCAATTTTTCGGCACGAAAATCGTGCGGCCGTCGCGCACCGCCTTGAGCGCCGGCTGCGCGAGAGTCTTGGCGTCGACATACCATTGGTCGGTGAGACGCGGCTCGAGCACGGCGCCCGAGCGGTCGCCATGCGGGACCACGTGGGCATTCGGTTCAATCTTTATGCACAATTTGAGTTCAACGAGCTTTTCAACAATCTTCGCCCTCGCTTCGAAACGATCCAGGCCCCGCAAGTCGTCTGGTATCGTTCTCCATATTGAAGGCCCTGCAAGCCCCCCCGGATCGGTTTGCCGGCCAACGCGGTCGGCAACGGGATATTGGAAACGTCCCAGTTCGTCGAAGTCATTCGATATAATTCTGGCATCTGTCGTGAAGATATTGATGGGGGTAACGCCGCTGTCGCTGTGACGTTTGCCGACTTCGAAATCGTTGAAGTCATGCGCGGGCGTGATCTTCACCGCGCCGGTGCCTTTTTCTGGATCGGCATATTCGTCGCCGATGATCGGAATGCGTCGTCCGACTAGTGGGAGGACGACGAATCGCCCGATTAGGTGTTTGAGCTTGTCATTTTCTGGATGCACAGCGACGCCCGTATCGCCAAGCATGGTCTCGGGACGCGTCGTCGCCACTTGAATGAATGTCGCCGCATTATCCGGGTCGTAGCTTTCGCCTTCGAGCGGATAATTGAAGTAATAGAGATGGCCGTTTGGATTTTTGCTTAAGGCTCTCGCGAGAGCTTCGGCATCGAAGGGCGTTTCGCCGCGCTCCCATTTGAATGAGCCGCGGGATTCCACCTGCTGCACTTCGAGGTCTGAGATCGCCGTGTGCAGCGCGGGGTCCCAATTGACCAAGCGCTTGTCCTTATAGAGCAGCCCGTCGCGATAGAGCTGCACGAAGACTTTCGCCACCGCGCGCGACATCTGGTCGCTCTCGTCTTTGCCGAGCGTAAAGCGCTGACGCGTCCAGTCACAGGACGCCCCAAGGCGTTTAAGTTGCTCGACAATCGTGCCGCCTGATTGTTCTTTCCATTCCCACACCCGCTCGACGAATTTCTCGCGGCCGAGCGCGCGACGGTGCTCCTGGCGCTCCATCAGCTGGCGCTCGACCACCATTTGCGTGGCGATGCCGGCATGGTCGGTGCCCGGTTGCCAGAGCACGTCGTCGCCCTTCATGCGCCGGTAACGCACGAGAATGTCCTGCAGCGTGTTGTTGAGCGCATGGCCCATATGCAGACTGCCGGTGACATTGGGCGGCGGAATGACGATGGAATAGGGGCTCGCCCCGGCGCGTTCGGGCCGCCCGGCGCGGAAGGCCTGCGCCGCCTCCCAGGCGTCGCGGATGCGCGATTCGATTGCGGCGGGATTAAAAGTCTTGTCCATCGTCATCGGGTAAGGAGCCTTTTGCCCCCACCCTGTCCCTCCCCCGCGTTGCGGGAGAGGGGACGCTAACGATCGGCGTTTCGTCGTACGTCAGTGAAGGCTCGAATCTACTCCCTCTCCCGCGAAGCGGGAGAGGTTTGGGGAGGGGTTACGCCAGCGCCTTGAGCGCGCTCTTGCCGGCGTAGATCGCCGCGTCGCCCAGTTCCTCCTCGATGCGGATGAGCTGATTATATTTGGCGATGCGGTCCGAGCGGGCGAGGGAGCCGGTCTTGATCTGGCCGCTGTTCGTCGCGACGACGAGATCGGCGATGGTCGAATCCTCGGTCTCGCCGGAGCGATGCGAGAAGACCGTGGTGTAGCCGGCGCGATGCGCCGTCTCGACGGAGGCGAGCGTCTCGGTCAGCGTGCCGATCTGATTGACCTTGACGAGCAGCGAATTGGCGACGCCCTGCGTGATGCCTTCGTTGAGGCGCACGACATTGGTCACGAAAATATCGTCGCCGACGAGCTGAATCTTTTTGCCCAGAACATCGGTGAGCTTCTTCCAGCCCTCCCAGTCGTCCTCAGCCATGCCGTCTTCGATCGAAATGATCGGATAGGCGTCCGCGAGCTTGGCGAGATAGGCGACCTGCTCGTCGATCGCGCGCGTCACGCCCTCGCCCTCGTAGACATATTTGCCGTCCTTGAAGAATTCCGTCGCGGCGCAGTCGGAGGCGAGATGCACGTCGACGCCCGGCTTGAAGCCCGCGGTTTCGATCGCCTTCATGATGATGTCGAGCGCCGCTTCGGCGGAGGGAAGATTGGGCGCAAAGCCGCCTTCGTCGCCGACCGAGGTGCTGAGGCCCGCCTTCTTCAGCGCCGCCTTGAGCGTGTGGAAAATCTCCGCGCCCCAGCGGATGGCGTCGCGCATATTCGGCGCGCCGGTCGGCATGATCATGAATTCCTGGAAGTCGATCGGATTGTCGGCGTGCACGCCGCCATTGACGATGTTCATCATCGGCGTCGGCAGAACCCGCGCCTGAACGCCGCCGACATAGCGGTAGAGCGGCAGAGCGGTCGCCTCGGCCGCCGCCTTCGCGACCGCGAGCGAAACGCCGAGAATGGCGTTGGCGCCGAGGCGCGCCTTGTTGGGGGTGCCGTCGAGCTTGATCATCGCCTCGTCGACGGCGACCTGATCCTCCGCCTCGAAGCCCAGCAGCGCGCCGGCGATTTCGTCGTTCACATTGTCGACCGCCGCCAGCACGCCCTTGCCGAGATAGCGCGATTTGTCGCCGTCGCGCTTTTCCACCGCCTCATGCGCGCCGGTCGAAGCGCCGGACGGGACCGCCGCCCGCCCGGAAGATCCGTCCTCCAGCGTCACGTCGACCTCGACCGTGGGATTTCCGCGGGAATCGAGGATTTCGCGGGCGTGGATGTCGACGATCTCGGTCATTTCAGGCCTCTTATGATGCGGCGCGGGGCGCGACTTCTTAGCCCTATTGCGGCCTGCGGAAAAGCCTCAGCCGTAAAAAGGTTCTCTGTGGACGCGCCCTTTGATGGGGCCATGCTGCGGCGCACCGCCCGCCCGCCCGCCAGTCGCCGCCGTTGGCCGGCGGGCCGCCGCCGCAATCCTTGAGCTTGATCAAAGTCGGCTTCGCCCAATGAGCGATCCCCGGCCGGCGCGGAACGTCGACGGCCTTTGCGCTTGACGCGGCCGCGATCGCGCCTTTGTTACGCGCATGACCAAGACGCACAAGGGCGCCGCGCTGCTCGGCCGACAGACCGCGCCGCCGGCTTCGCCGGATGAGGCCGAACTCGACCTCGTGCCCAACCCCCATCCGGATGCGGCCTATCTGGTGCGCTTCACCGCGCCCGAGTTCACGTCGCTCTGTCCGGTGACCGGACAGCCGGATTTCGCACATTTCGTCATCGACTATGTTCCCGGCGAATGGCTGGTCGAATCGAAGGCCTTGAAGCTTTATCTCGGAAGCTTCAGAAATCACGGCGCCTTTCACGAAGACTGCACGCTGCGCGTCGCCCGCGATCTCGTTGCGGCGATGTCGCCGAAATGGCTGCGGATCGGCGGCTATTGGTATCCCCGCGGGGGCATGCCGATCGACGTCTTTTGGCAGACCGGCGCGCCGCCTGAAGGGTTGTGGCTGCCGGATCAGGGCGTGCCGCCCTACCGCGGTCGAGGCTAGGCGGGCGCACGCCCTTGTGCGCTCGCCAACGGATCACGTAGCTATCGACACCTGTGGTCTTCTGGACGAGACCATCCGACACGAGGCGCCGACCACATGAAGCTTCGAACCTTTTTCTCGATCTTCTTCCTGCTGCTCGTCGCTTTGGCCGGCGGCAATCTGGCGTTGGGCGTTTTTCTGGAAAAGGCGCAACAGGATCTGGAGACGTCGCATCACCAACTGCAGTCTCTGACCACGCTTGCCGAAGATCTGGTTTTCTCCTCGCAATGGCAGACGCGCTTCGCACGAGGCTATATCGACCACAACAATCCGAGAAGAATTGAGTGGTACAACATCATTGGCGCCATTCTGGACGGCGAAGTCGCCCGGCCCAAGAACTATAATTTCTCTTATTGGGATCTCGTGAATGGCGGGCTCATTCCGCCGCCTGACAAGAATCGCGATGGCGCAGTTTCCATAGAAGATCGGTTCTTAAGTCAGAACATCACGGCGCAGGAGCTGAATAAGCTGAAGGAAGCGCGAAGCTTCCAGGAAAAAGTGGTCGCGATCGAACGGGCTGCAATGCACGCCGTCGACGGCGACTTCGACGACGGGGCCGGAACCTTTTCGCGAAAGGGCAAGCCAGATCGCGCCTTCGCGACAAAATTGCTGTTTAGCGACGAATATCGCAAGCTCAACGGAGATCTGACGCTGAAAATCGCGCAGATGCAGGAGTTGATCCGGAAGAGATATGTTGCGCAGATTTTGCAAGAGCAGGCTTTCACCAGGCGATTGTTCGACGCAAACACATATTTGAACATCGGCTTATTCGGATTGGTCGTTCTGTCTATCATCTACTTGCGTAGTCGCTTCGCGGTTCGAGCGTCGCAGCTTATGAGGGTCGTTCGCGATCTCGGCTCAGGCGATATGGCGGCTCGCGCCTCGGTCTCCGGAAAAGACGAGATCAACGAACTCGCGACCACCATCAACACGATGGCTGAAAATCTGAACGTCGCGTTCGACAAGCTCGAAGACAAGATAAAACTTTCAGGGAAGGCCCTGTCCGATCTCGAGATCGAACGCTCCCGTTCGGAAAAGCTGCTTCACAATATTCTCCCTGCCGCGATCGCCGAGCGATTGCGCGGCGGCGAAGAGACGATCGCCGAGGTTTTCCCTGAAGTGACGGTGTTTTTCTCGGACATCGTCGGATTCACCGAGCTTTCGGCGAAGCTGGGACCGCATGCGACCGTCAACATGCTCAACGCGATCTTCGAGAAATTCGACGAACTGGTCGAAAAGCACCGCGTCGAAAAGATCAAGACGATCGGCGACAGCTACATGGTCGTTGGCGGGGTTCCCAACCGGGACCCGCTCCACTGTCAGCATATCGCCGACTTCGCCTTGGAGGCGCAAAGTTTCATCATGAATTACGCGAATGAGGTTCCTTACCCGCTGCGCATGCGGATCGGCGTGCACACCGGCACGGTGGCCGCCGGCGTCGTCGGAAAAAAGCGATTTTCCTATGATCTGTGGGGCGACGTCGTGAATGTCGCCAGCCGCTTCGAGTCCACGGGCCAGCCCGACAAGATCCACGTGTCCGAAGCGGTCAAGGTGCGCCTGAGCGACGACTACCTGTTCCTGGACGGCGGCGCCGTCGAGATGAAGGGCAAAGAGACGACGCGCTCTTTCTTCCTGATCGGCAAAAAGACGCAGATGCCGGGAATCCTGGAGTTCACGGCGCCGAGCGCCGCGGCCGATAGTCCAACCCGGCGGCGCCTGGATAGGTCTTCATTGGCGCCTGGGTCCGATAGATGAGCATGGAGACGAGCCAGCTCGCGATCAGGATTGCGGCGATCGCGAAGCCGAAGTCGGCGAGATTGTCGTTGAGGCCCTGAACGAGACCCCAGAAGCCGCCTTCGAAGCCGAGCTTGTCGCTGATCAGCCCAAGCGCCTCCACGCCGCCGATGAAGATGGCGACGACCACCGACATCGCCGTCATGACCAGATTGTACCAAAGTTTTCTGAGCGGATCGTCAAACGCCCAGCCATAGGCGCCGGTCATCACGAGGCTGTCCGTCGTGTCCATCAGCGTCATGCCGGCAGTGAACAACGCGGGAAACACCAGCGTCGTCGAAAACGACAGGCCTTGCGCGGCCTGCCCGGCGGAAATGCCGAGCAGACCGATCTCCGTCGCAGTGTCGAAGCCCAGGCCGAAGAGAAAGCCCACGACATACATGTGCCAGGACCGCGAGACGAAGCGGAATAGCGGCCCGAAGATTCGCGTGAACACCCCGCGGCCGTTGAGCAGACGGTCGAGGTCCTCGTCGAGGACCGGCTCGCCGTTTCGGGCGCGACGGTATGCTGACCAGACGCCTCTGAGCAACAGGAGATTCACCAGGCCGATGACGATCAGAAACAGCGCGGAGACGATCGTGCCGAATGCGCTGCTCAAAGTTCGCAACTCGTCCGTCTGGCCTTGCATCGCCACGGCTGTCGCGGCCATGGCGACCGAGGCGAGCGTGACGATCGTCGAATGGCCGAGGGAGAAGAAAAACCCCACCGAGAAGGGAGTTTTCCCGTCCTGCATCAGCTTCCGCACGACATTGTCGATGGCGGCGATGTGATCGGCGTCGAAGGCGTGCCGGAGACCGAACAGGAAGGCCAGAACGGCCGCGCCCATCAGCCCCGGCCGATCGGAGAACGCCATCCACGCCCATGTCCAGGCAAAGATATTCGCCCCGATGACAAGCACATAGGTCGCCGTGGCTTTCGCCTTGAGGTTCTCGCCGCGGTCGTCGAAAGGATGGAGCGCCATTATCCCGGCCCGTCTCAGCAATAGAAGCTTTTAACCGTAATCGCTCACCTATGAAAGTTCATACTAAGGGCTGGGGACAGGACGTTCGGATTGGGAAGCCGCTCAGCTTTGGGCTGCGTGACGAGTCCTGGCGCCCGCCGCCGTCGCCGCTCATCGACGTGTCGTCAAGAGACGCCTCTTCGGCTAGACTCCTTGGAGGCCGTCAAAACGGCTTTTGTCTGAGTGAGTCCGCGCCATGACTGAGCGTTACGTCTTTCTGCTCCGCTACGACGAGAAATTGATCCGGTCAGCCGTCAACGGCTTCGTGACGCGGGCCTTGTTCCGCGAAAATGCGGCGCGGACCTTCGTTCCGCTGGCCCTGATGATTTTCGCCTGCGTGATGCTGTTTTTCTCGGGCGAGCAAGAACTTGGCGTTGCGTTGTTCCTGGCGCTGTCGGCGGCGCTCGCGATCTTCGTGGCGTCGGGTTGGCGCATGCATTTGCGGATCATGCGCGGCAAGGTCGACGCCATGCGGGGGCGATGGCCGATGGCGCGCTTGCGCGACGACGGCGTCATCATCGACGGCCCTGGCCCGGCCTCGCTCCTGGAATGGCCGCAGATCAAGGCGATATGGCCGGTCGAAGGCGCCTGGCTGCTGATCCTCGCGACGAACCATTTCATCACGCTGCCGCTCGCCAATGCGCCGCAGGAGGCGCTTGATTTCCTGCGCGCGCATGTTTCCCCGTCGCCAGTCGAGCGCGCGTAATCAACTGGGTTCCCGGCGCGCCGTCCGCATGACGCAGCAGGCGGTCTGACCGGACCGGCGCAGAGTGCGCCGGCGCGTCAGTCCATGCGCCGGTGACGCGCGGGAGGTTACTGCGCCGCAGAATTTTTCTGCGTTTCGACCCATTCATAGACATCGGTGAGATCCGCGCCGCCTGCGCAGGCGCAGGCGCAACTCGCGCTCTCGCCGCAAGCGGCGCACATGCCGATGACACGTCGCGCCTTCTTTTTTGTTCGCCAGATCTCAAGAAGGCTGCGCGCGACGTCCGGCGTCGTATCAAGCGCCGTGGCGATCTCCGCCACCGACGCCCGACCGCGATTTTCCATAAAAAGCTTTGCCGCAGAGAGCGTTGCCATCGCGCCGCCCCGTTCAGTTTTGAAGCGCCTGCGAAGCGCCGGGCGCGACAGACCGATCACGCGTAAGCGCCACCCTTTGCCCCACGCGCCGTAACCCCGCCATGGCCAAAATCACGATGGCGAGGCAGGCTCCGATCCAGAACGCCGCGGTCGCGGGCGCGCGTTCAAATCTCATGGTCTGATAGAAGATCACCGAGGCGCACCAGCCCAGTCCAGTATTCCACACGGCGCTGAACGCCGTCCAGCGCCAGCCGATCTCCTGATAGATCGCCCCCATCGCCGCCACGCATGGAATATACAGCAGTATCATGAGGAGGTAGGCGAAGGCTCCGACGGGACCGTCGAAGCGCGTCTCCATCGCGGCGAATGCGGATTGCAGCACTTTGAGCTTGTCCGCCGCTTGCGCAGCGTCGCGTATGAAGGAAATGTCGAGTTCCAGGGGATCGGTCAGATCCGCGACGACGCCAGCCAGATTCTGCGGAATGGTGCGAAAGGCTGCAATGAGCTTCTCGCCGAGGCTCATTTTTTGTGCCGCGGCCTCGTCCGTATCGCCGCCATTCGTCGCGCCCAGTTGCGAATAGAGCGCGTTGAGCGTGCCGATCACCGCCTCCTTGGCCAGAACGCCCGTGAACACGCCGACCGCGGCAGGCCAATTGTCCTGCGTCATGCCCATGGGCTCGAAGGCGGGGACGAGCGCCTTGCCGACAGCGGAAAGCGCGGATTTTTCGCTGTTCTGATTGCCGAAACCGCCGTCGACGCCGATGGCGTTGAGAAAGCTCAGCGCCACCACGATCGGAATGATCACTCGGCTGCACCGGAACACGAAGCTTTTCAGCCGATCCCACGCCCTGAGCAGAACTGTGCCCGCCGTCGGCATGTGGTAGGGCGGCAACTCCATGATGAAGGGAGAGGCCTCTCCTTTGAGCACGGTGTTCTTGAGCAGGAACCCCGTTCCGACGGCGAACAGAATGCCGATCAAATAGAGCAGGAACACGATGTTTTGGCCGTTCGTCGGAAAGAAGACGGCGGCGAAGAGCGCATAGACCGGCAAACGCGCGCCGCACGACATGAACGGCGCCATCATGATCGTCAGTATGCGGTCGTGACGGCTCTCCAATGTGCGCGTCGCCATGATCGCCGGCACATTGCAGCCAAAGCCCACGATCAGCGGCACAAAGGATTTTCCGGGGAGTCCGATCACGCGCATCGCGCGGTCCATGACAAACGCGGCGCGGGCCATGTAGCCGGAATCTTCGAGAAAGGAGAGGAAGAGATACAGAAAGCCGATGATTGGAATGAAGGTCGCGACCGTCTGAACGCCGCCGCCGACGCCGTCAGCCAGCAGAACGATCAGCCATTGCGGCGCGTTGGATTGCTCCAGCGCCTGACGTCCGCCGTCGACAAGCAGCGCGCCCGTCGCCTGCTCGAAGAAATCGATGAAGGCCCCGCCAATCCTGATGGTGAAGATGAACATCGCATACATCATCATCAGAAATATCGGGATGCCGAGAAAGCGATTCAGCGCCACATGGTCGATGCGATCCGACAGGGTGCGCGACGCGCGGCGGGAGCGCCGCACGGTCCTTTCGACGATCCTGGTCACGAATCCGAACCGCGCGTCGGCGATGACGATATCCGGATCTTCTCCGAACGCCGCCGTCAACATCGTGCGCGCCGACTCAACTGCGCGTTCGAGACGTTCATCCATCGCGCCAGCGACGATCGCATCTCCTTCGAGCAGCTTCAGCGCGCGCCAATGCGGCCGCGGCGCGCCATCTTCGGCGAGCAGCGGCTCCAGTTCGCCTATGGCGGACTCGACCGCCGGGCCATAGTTCGGCGTTACCTGCGGAGGGCGCGGCCGATCTGCGAGATCCGCGACATACGCCTTGAGATCCGACACGCCCATTCCTCTGGCGGCGATCAGCGGCGCGACCGAACAGCCCAATTCCTGCGCCAGTTTCGCAATGTCCAAACCGATCCCGCGGCGCTTGGCGATATCCATCATATTCACGGCCGCCACCATGGGCGCGCGCATCTCCAGAAGCTGAGCCGTGAGATAGAGATTGCGCTCGAGGTTTGAGGCGTCGACGATGTTGATGATCAGGCTCGCCTCGCCCGACAGCACGAAGTCGCGCGCGACGCGCTCGTCTTCCGAAATTTGAATCGTCCCGCCGAGCGAATAAACGCCGGGCAGGTCGATCACCTCATATGTGTCGCCGTCATATCGGTAGCGTCCGCTTCTCTTTTCCACGGTTACGCCGGGCCAGTTGCCGACCTCCTGGCGCCCGCCGGTCAAAGCGTTGAACAGCGTGCTCTTGCCGCAGTTCGGATTGCCGACGATGCCGACGACGATGGTCCGTCCGGTTCCACGATTCATGGGAGCGTTTCGATGGCCAGGAGTTCCGCCTCGGCTTTGCGCAAGCTCATGGAAAAGCCGCGGACTTGGATTTCGACAGGGTCTCCGAGCGGCGCAACGCGCGTTAACATGAATTCGACGCCGGGCGTCAGCCCCATCGCCATGAGCCGCTGCCGATAACCCGGCATGCCCTTGCCCATGCCGACGATGCGGGCGCGCTCTCCGGGCTTCAAGTCGCCGATCTTCATGGGCCTGAAGGCCTCCTCCAATCTCGTCACCTGCACCAGCCGCGCGGTCGCGGCGTCGACGGCGATCCGTCCGTCGCCGACCGCGAGAAGCACGCCGGCGTTCGCATCCTGCTCAAGCACGGAAAGCGTCGAGCCGACGCGAAGGCCGAGGTCGATCAGCCGCTGCTCGGTTCCGACGTCCGGGTCGAAGGCGGTCACGCGAACGGCGCCGCGGTAAATATCGCTCAAGCGAAAAACGGTCATTCTGGATCCCGCAGGGAGAAATCGCTGCGCCCGCAGCGTCGCGGCCATCATGCGACAATACGCCAGCGAGATACAGTAAGCATATTGCTGAATTTGTTTGCAAATAATTATCTGGAAGACTTCCAAACAGATCGCTAGCTAGAACTATTCCAATTTATTATTATCTGTACTCTGCTACGCTAAGTAATAGTAAGTAAAGCTCGTTGGATCGACGGGAGTCGGTCGTATGGCGTACACGATCCAATCTTCGGAGTCAGAACGTCGCAGGCTGCGAAGAATCGCCGGCTGCGTCGCGGCGATCGCGTCAATTGCTCCGCTCCTCGTCGGATCGCGCGCCCACGCGCACTGTGAAGTGGGCGATCGAGTCTTTCCTGCAACGCTCGCTATAGACGATGCATGCAATATGGATGAACTCGCCATTCCCAATCTGGCGATGATCAAAAATGGGGACGACCCGTCAGGACGCGAAATCGAGTTCCCGGCGGAATTTTCAAAGCGCATTACCGAAAAGCTGGGCGTTTCCTTCGGCAGTTCCTACTTGCGCTGTCGCGCGCCCGCCGGCTTAAGCGCCGGCGACTTCCAGAACCTGGAAACGGCTGTCAAATATCAGTTCCTGACCGACGCTCCCTCGGAACTGGTCATGTCCGCAGGCGTGTCGGTCCTCTGGGGAAACATTGGAAATCCGTCGATCGATGCTGACAAGTTCACCGTCGTGACGCCGACGCTGTGGTTCGCCAAGGGGCTTAACGATTTGCCTGACGCGCTCGCCTGGGCGCGGCCGTTCGGGATTAGCGGCCAAATCGGTTATGAATTCGCCACCTGGCGGCGAACGCTTGCGACGTCGGTCGATCCGTCAAGCGGCGACGTGAGCCTCGATGTGACGCGCCATCCGCAGTTCCTGTCTTACGGAGCGACGCTGCAATACAGTCTGAGTTATTTGGAATCGAAAGTCGCCAATGTCGGGCTGCCCGATATGATTCGGCGCCTCGTGCCAATCATCGAAACGCAGTTCTCCACGCCGGTCGGCAACAATTTCCAGACCGGGCTCAAGACGACGGGCACAATCAATCCAGGCGTCTTTTGGGTGGGAGATTCCTTTCAGATCGGCGCCGAAGCGATCATTCCGATCAACCGCGCGAGCGGCAGCAGCGTCGGCTGGATCATCGGCGTCGACTTTTATCTGCACGAAATCTTCTCGGATTCGCCGCTCGGTCGGCCGATTTTCGGTGAGTCGACCGTGGCCGACACTAGGTATTCGCACGGTTCAGAGCACGCACGCCACAGCCACGAAGAGGAGCAAGCGAGCCATAGCCACGGAAGACATGGGAGGCATTGAGTTAGAGCGCACGCTCCGAGATTGAAGGACATCAGGTCGGAAAAGTGAGATTCAGCTCTCGGCGGTCAGCGCCGAACGAGCGCCCTATAGCGTTTCCGTTCCTGCGAGTTCGCCCATGCGTTTTTGCGAATAGAGCTCTGCGCCGAGCTGCTTGATGAGTTTGAGCTGCTGCTCAAGCAGGTCGATATGTCCCTCTTCCGTTTTTGCAGTCTCTTCGAACAGCATCATCGTGCCCCGGTCATTGATCTCCATGCAATAGGCGGCGGCCTCCAGATAGAGCGCGCGAGCGCCTAACTCTGTCGCGAGACTGGCGTCGATGACGTCTTCGACCGTTCGACCGACGCGCAACGGGTCGAGGGTCTGCATGTCCGGAAAGCCGTCGAGGAACAATATCCGAGCGGCAAAACCATCGACGTGCTCCATGATTTCCAAGGTTTCCGCCCGCCACTTTCTTGCGAGATCCTTGAAGCCGAGGTTATCGAGAACCCGATAATGGAGCCAGTACTGGGCCATCGCCGTCAGCTCGGCGCGCACCGCTCGATTTAGATATTCAATGACTTTGGCGTCGCCGTGCATGCCGTTCTCCCGCGTCCGGCGGCCAGCTTAGACCGTCTGTCTCTCGGGTCAACGACCTCTGATCTCCGCAAATCAACAGAAACGCCGTGGTGCAGCCAAATGCCGCGTCCAGAATCGCCAGATTGACTAGAATGGTAGTCTGGCGATCGAATTGCTGCGTGCACGTATGTCGCCACATCAGGCCGGCAACTTGCGCCGAGTGAAACGGAGCCTATTTGAGTGCGACCGACGCGAGCGCCCCGTCGCCGGAACGCAGGGAGACTTCGAGATGAAGGGTTTCGTCGACAACATCGAAAGATTGACCGAGGAAAACGGCGATTTTCGCCGGGTGCTCTATACAGGGCATAACCTCCAACTCGTGCTCATGTCGATAAACCCGGGCGACGAAATCGGCGAGGAGGTGCATGAGGATCGCGACCAGTTCTTCCGGATCGAAGATGGAGAGGGCGAAATCTGGATCGACGGCGTGTGCAACAGGGTGAAGGCGGACGATGGGGTCATCGTTCCTCAGGGCGCGCGCCACAATGTGATCAGTACGGGCAAGACGCCGCTTCGGCTCTATACGATCTACGGCCCGCCCGAACATGTCGACGGAACGGTCCACGGCACATGCGCTGAAGCGAACACCAGCCATGAACATTTCGACGGCGTGACAACGGAATGATCGGTTGGCGCATGCGCGCTCATCATGCGTTCGACGACGCGAACAACGCTGACCTGAACGCGGCGTGGCGCGAGCGGCGCCGAACGCTTGCGCGCATGCGCCATGTTCTTTCGCCGCTCAAAGGATGGCAACGCCGCGCCGCCGCGAACAGCGAATTGCCGCTGATGTTTCTCTCACATCGTTCGAGCGCGCCGCTGTGTCGCTGAATTAGGTGAGCGAACATGCGTCGAAAAAAGCGATGTTAAATATTCGAGCCGTCTATTTTTCTATAGGACAGCGGGCGCTTACTTTTCTGCTGTGGGACAGGAAAGGAATTCTCGATGAACAAGATTGCATTCATCTTCTTGACGGCGAGCGGTCTGTCGCTCTCGGCGACAAGTTATGCTCATGCGGATCACGAGACCGGCGTGTTCGGCATTTTCCATGATCCGCGCCCGGCGGTCTCCCGATACGTCCGCGCGACATGCAAGAGCCTTTCCTGGGATGAAATGAAGCCAGGCGCGAACAAACTCATGCGCAACCGCGCTGATCATTATCCGCATTGGAAATGTGCGGACAATCCTGGAGGCTCCTGCAGCTGAAAGGCGTCATGGCGGGCGAAATCGGCGAAGCGCGACGCGCAGCAACGCGGCATGTGACGCAGATGTCGCTCGCCAACGATCGCAATCTGGTCGGGGCGGACGTGCATAGGGAAAGGCGCTGAATAACGTCGGGGCTGCGATTATCCGGGACGCTTACCGCCGCGCGACGCTGGTGGGAAGAACCACAACCCGCGTTCCGATCGCCGTCTTTTGGTAAAGATCCATCGCATCCTGGTTGATCATCCGTATACAGCCGGACGACTGACTCTTGCCGATGGTCCAAGGCTCGTTCGTGCCATGTATCCGAAACAGCGTGTCGCGATCCCCCTGCCAAAGATACATTGCCCGGGCTCCGAGCGGATTGGAGGGACCGCCATGCACGCCGGGACCACTCTGCAGTTCAGCCAACTGCTTCTTCAGGTCGGGCCTGCGCTCAATCATTTCCTTGGGCGGGTACCAGTCAGGCCATTCCTGCTTGCTCTTGATCGTCGCTTCTCCGGACCAGGCGAACCCTGCGCGGCCCACCCCGATGCCATAACGGGTCGCTCGTCCGCCTGCTTCGACATAATAGAGGTAGTGCTTGGCGGTATCGACAATGATCGTTCCCGGAGGTTCTTTGGTCGAATAGGCGACGCTCTTCCGAAGGAATGCGGGATCGACTTGTCCGGGTTTGATCGCTGGAACGGTGAAGCCGGCGTCCTTGGTCGCGGCGTAGGAAGCGCTTTCGCCGGCGATGGCCGTCTCCGGCTGCACAACCTGCTCAACAGGTTCGTTCCTGACAGGTTCATTCCTGGGCGCGGACGCAACAAGAGAAGCGTCAACTGGCGGAGATGTGCTGGCGCATCCGGCGAGGCATATGCCCCCAGCCATCACAGCAAATGCGGCCAGCATGCGAGTTCGGAGCGACATCAATGAGCCCATATCAGCGGATTTGGCCGGAATTTAGCTGAAAATCCGGCCCATATGAACCGGCTCGCCGCGCGTCGATGGAACCTCGGCTATCCTTCTGTCATCCCGAGGATTTTCCGCCGCGAGGCGTCTGTCTTCGCCGAGTTCGCGCTCGACCTTGACTGAAAGCGCTATAGATCTCTACGCGCAAGGACGCCCGCCACGGCGCCCCGCCGGGGCTTCCTTGCGCTTTCAGAACGCGGCTCAGAGCCAATCAGAACCCCGCACGGATGATCAACTTCACGCCGCCGTCGCAGACAGCCTCGCCGATAAGCCCGTGAGACTTGTCCGCGCCAGCGGGAATGTGGCCATTCCAGACGCAGCCCTTCTTTCCGTCGCTGCGTTCCGACATCTCAATCTTATAGACAGCGCCTTGAACGGAGCCGGAAAGCGCGTAGGTGAGCATTTTGCCATTGTCCAACTGCAAATTCGCCGTGCCGGTGATTTTGTTGTCGGCGTCGGTATTCACCGACCATGTTCCCTGAGCGCCTTTGACGCCGGACACGTTTTCTTCGGTGATATTCCAGTTTTGACTCATTGCCAGGGCAGGGCTTCCCATAGCTGCAAGCGCCGCAACGACCGATAGTAAAATCCTGGGCATCTGCGCCTCCCGTTTAAGGCGGTCGATCGATTTCCAAGGGAACCATCCCCATTGGTCAATCAAAGCTTAATCTGGAGCCGGCGATCGCGCCGTCAAATTTGCTGTTTCCGGACGAATGGGCTGCTTCCGACGTCAGCGCGCGCGAGCGTTCGCACGACAGCTTGGGCGTCGGCGCGCGCTGGTGATTGACAAGCCCGTGGCGCCGGCCCGGATCCACGTCGAAAGAAACATCGGCGAGCGCGGGCGTCTATTCTTTTGAAATCTCCGTCAGCGCCTCGCCCGCGTCATCTTGCGCATTCAGCGAAAGGTCGCCGAGACTGACCACGCCCACCAATCGCCCTTGGTCGACAACGTAGAGCCGGCGAATTTGTTTTTCGCCCATGAGCTTGGCCGCTTCGTCAACCGAGGTCGTTGGCGCGCAGGTGAAGAGTTCGGTTGTCATGACTTTCCCGACCCGGGTCTGGGGAGATAAGCCCTGCGCGACGCCGCGAACGACAATGTCACGATCGGTGACAATGCCCGCGAGATTTCCGCCGTCGATCACGGGCAAGGAGCCGATATTCAATTTGGCCATTTCACTCGCGGCATGGTGAAGCGTTTCGCCAGAGACGATACTCGCAACGTCCTTGCTCATCACATTGCTGATCTGCATGTGCTCTCCGTTCCCCGTGCAGGATTTCGACGACGGATTTCGCCGTATCAATCGGGATATAGGGCGCTCCACGCGTTCTGGCTTTTTTGCGCCGCAACCCACGTTCCACCCCCGCGGGGCGTTATCGGTCGGGCGAATCGCTTGAGAGTTGACGGGCGGCGGCTTCCCGGCGCTCAGTCGTTGAGTAAGGCCGCGCAGTCGGCGGCGCAGTGAAGCGGTCAACCGATCATGCTCGCTGCTGCTTAAGAAGGGTTACGTTGGGGGACAGGGGTCAAATGTTGCGCAGCGCAGTATTTCTTATTTCCGGGTTGGACACCATCGCTCGCCTGCTGTGCTGACGGCCGCCGAGGCGGGGATTAAGAGGGGCCAGAGGTCAGCGACCTGTGTTGCACAAGAGCCGACAAGAAATTTAGATTTCAAGCATCGAGGAGCATGCAATGGACAAGAACGACAACTTTACGATGGGAACCTCCGCTGTAAGAGCTGAAGATAACGTCGCTGTCGTAGTGATGTCGTCAGCGATGGATCCGGAAAATGTTCTCGAGGTTCGGATGCCGTTGGATGCCGCGCGTCTTTTGATCGCTCAATTGGAGCGCGCCCTGAACGCTCATAAATACTATACTCCGACTCAGTGAGGTTGCGGCCCGATCCGGAACTCTCCGCAGTCGCGTCCGTCGAACCTGTCTCGCCCGCACACGCCGTCAACGCTGCCGGCGCTCGCGCAGCTGGACGATGAGATCAGCCAGGCGCTGGAGTTCTTCCCAGGAACGATGCTGTGTGAAGCGTCCGCACATGGACGGCGCGATAGCGCCAAGGCATGCAAAGCCCAAACAAGCCATCGTAAGCGCATCCCGTACAGGGCTTTTTATTTGCTAAGGTCGGAGCGGCGGCGAACGCCGCGCAGTCTCATGGCAATTGCGGTGAATGGCATGACAGTTCTCAACCTTGACGCCATCAAAGGGTCTTTTGCGCCGCTCGTTGTTCCCTTCAATGAGGGAGAAGTTGACTACGACAGCTACGCAAGAATTTGCGAGTGGCAAATCGAGAAAGGCAGCCATGGCCTCCTGGTCAACGCCACGAGCGGCGAACCGACGACGCTGACGCTCGAAGAACGCGCCCGTCTCGTGGAGGTCGCCGTCGGCGTTTCGGCTGGGCGCCGCCCGGTCTTGGCCGGCACGGCGTCGCAGTCCCATGCAGAAACTGTAACCCTCATTGAACGCTATCAGAAGCTTGCAGTCGACGCGATCTTTGTCGTCACTCCCTACTACTGCAAACCGCCGCAGCGCGCGCTTGTTGAATTTTTTGTCGATACTGCGAGACGCACGGACAAACCATTCTTGATCTATCATATCCCTGCGCGCGCCGCCGTTGCGCTCACGGCCAGCGCCATAGTCGAGATCAAGGAGCGCGCCGAGAACTTTGTTGGTCTGAAGAACACCGACGACGACATTGGACTGGTGACGGACGTATTGAGCCGCATCGGTGACGACTTCCGGATTTTCTGTGGCGCGGAAAAAATGAGTCTTCCCATGCTTTCTGTGGGGAGCTGCGGCGCGATGATTTCAGTGAGCAATGTCATTCCTGACAAGGTCGCCCAACTCTGCGAACTCTACAGCGCTGGAGACGTCGAAGGCGCGCGACGGCTGAATAGTGAATTCTCTGAGTTATTCGCGGCAATAGACTGGGACACGTCGCCGATCGCGACCAAATATATGCTCAAACGAATCGGCGTCATCAGCAACAATGAACACCGCCTGCCGATGGCGGCGCCGACGGCCGAACTTGAAAGGCGGCTTGATGCGGCGCTCAACCGCGCCGGACTGATTTAGACCGCTCAGGCAGGCACATGAACAGCCGGCGCGCGTTGCGCCGGCGATCCTGAAGGGCGGGAGGGGCGTCGACGCCGCAGCATCAACAAAGCGGCGCCAGCAGCCGTCCGCGCGCCCGATGTTCAATCGCCCAGAAGGCAGGCGTTCGGCAAGCCGTTAGGCCGGTTGAAGCGAACAGCGCGCCCGGGCCTGCTCAACCTAATATCATGCCATGATGACCGCGCCGGTCGTGATGATGATAGTAACGCTTGCTGCTGTTTTTGTGCCAGCCGCGACATTTGCCATGATGATGGCCCGAACGGCCGCAAGAGCTTTGAATTGACTGTGAACCGCTTGCTCCATGCGCTTTGTGAAAAGCGACTGCGGAGTCGAGACAGGCGAATGCAGCGAGGACAGCTGCGGAGAGGAAGAGTTTCTTAAGCATACGCGCTCCTGTTGCAGGATCGGCTGAATGTTGCCTTCTCGTCCGTCCTGGATCAAGCACAAAGCTTGTTGGCCTTGCGAGCAAGATCGCCGGCTCGCGCCAATCTGAGCGCGCCTTCGCTGTTGCAAATCGGTCAGCAAGACTGACAATGTTGTCAGGCGACGGTTCGCCGACGATTGAGGCGCGCCGGGCGCCGCCGACGTTTGCCGATCTTTTCGAAAGCGGTCGCGGATTTTGAAGAGAATTTCAGCTGGCGGGAAGCGTCTTGAGCTGAACGACGTTTCGGCCATCCTTACGCCCGAGCATGAACCAGGATTTCATGACGCCCTTGCCCTTCAGGTGCATATCTTCGCCTTCTTCGAAGGCAAAATCGTCGGCAAGGCGAAACCGGACGCTATCGGACACATGAATCCGGTTCGGTTTTCCTGAAGACTCGAAGCGGCTCGCGACATTCACGACGTCGCCCCAAAGATCATATGCGAATTTCTGGGTGCCAACGACGCCGGCGACCACGGTGCCCGTATGCATCCCGATCCGAATGCTGAGAGGCTGAGCAAAATCGGAAGCGTAGTCCTCGAAAGCATGCAATGCGGCAATCGCAAAATCGGCCGCCTTCTGGCAGTGAAGCGGATCGCGCGCTGGAACGCCGCCGACGACCATATAGCAGTCGCCGATCGTTTTGATCTTCTCCAGCCCATATTCGACAACGAGCTTGTCGAAGCGCCCGAAAACGTCATTGAGCATGTTGACGATCTCGCGCGGCCCCAAACGCGCGGAAAGCTCGGTGAAGCCGACGATGTCGGCAAAAAGCACCGTGACCTCGGGGAAGGTTTCCGCGATCATTGACTCGCCTTTACGCAAGCGATCGGCAATCAGGCCCGGCAAAATATTGTTAAGCAGCTTTTCGGAGTGATGGCGTTCCTCGCTCAGCTTGACCGCCTGTTCCCGAGCTTCCTCGGCCTTGTTGTTTGCGCGGTCTATTGCAGCTTTCAGATTATTCGCCATCGCGTCGATCGCACTGCCGAGAACGCCGATTTCATCCTTCCCTGAAACATCGGTGCGCGCGTCCAGATTTCCCGCGCTGATCTCGTGGACGGCTTGCATCAACGCTGCGCTTCTGCCGAGCACGTTTCTCGAAAGCAGCCAAACCATCAGGCACATGAGCGCGAAGAAGGCGGCGGAAAGGCCTGTGATCCCGACGAGGAGTTCTTGAGACTTTCGATTGAGTTCCTCGAGTTGCGCTGTGGTCCGGCGATCCACCATCGAGAGGAACTCGCCGATGGGCTGCATAATTCGCGTCTTGTAATTGTTGTAACGATCGTCGTTGAGAATCTTATTCGCCAAGACAGGATCGGCGTCGCCTTGCTTCTGGAACGAACCCGTGCCGTCGTCAAACTGGCCTCGGATGGCGTTCATCGCCACCGTTTCAAGGCGGGCCAGCTCGTTCGACAGGTTTTGAGCTTCCTTGAGTTTGCTGAATTCATCGACGGTCATGCCAGCCTGAAGCAGACGCGCTTCGAGCGAGACGCCGCCTTTTTTCTCGGCGAGGGGCTCAGGAATAGCGTTGCCGACGACCAGATCCCAATAGACGCCTTCATAACCTTCCGGGCGAGGGATCTTGCCATTCCGGATATCGAGAATGTTCCAGTAATACCGCAGGTAGCGATCGTCCGCCGTCGCAACATACATGCGCGCGAATCGGGTCAAATCATCGGAGGACTGTCGTAGCTCGTCGGCGAGCAGGTAGGTGTCGTAACGCTGGCGCTGCGCATCTTCCACCCTTCGCTCGAACTGATTGAGCATGAAGGCGATGGCGGTGATTATTCCCGCGAAGGCGAGAGTTCCCGCCAACTGAAACTGCAACAGGCGTTTCAACTGCATATTTCCTCGCAGACGCTTGCTCTTGGCCGGGACTGACGGTCGGCGAACGAGTTCGGCCCGTTAGGACCAGCTGGGAATCTGGTGTGAGGCCATCGATCTCCTGCCTCCACTTCGGTTTTTTCGCAGGAGGTGGCGGAAGCGGCGTGCCGGGCGACTACGCACTGGTGGCGACAGAGTGACGACAGGACGGCTCGCCGCCAGTCGCGACGGCGAAAACTGTCTAATTAACTAATTGATTTTATTGGTGGAGCCAGACGGAATCGAACCGACGACCTCTTCAATGCCATTGAAGCGCTCTCCCAACTGAGCTATGGCCCCGCGCAATTTCGGACGCCTCTTGGGGGAGGCCGGACGGAATGTCGCCGTCGCGCGCTGTATAGTTCAGCCGCGCGTCGGCTGCAAGCTCGTCGAAAAGACGCAATATCTGACGCCTCGCTCCTGTCGTGGGCCGCCCCGGAGGGGAGGGCCCACAGGCAGCCATTCGACTTTCGCCAAGGAGGGCGCATCCCGACAGGCGGCGCAATCAGGCGATGCGATCCTCGCCTTTCTCTGCGAGAAAGGCGTTCACCGTCTCCAAGAATTTGGCCACGGAAATGGGTTTAGACAGATAGGCCTGGCAGCCGCCTTGCAGGATTTTTTCCTCGTCGCCCTTCATGGCGAAGGCGGTGATCGCGATGACCGGTATGTCGCGAAGATCTTTGTCCTCCTTGAGCATACGGGTGACGTCCAGGCCGCTGATCTCCGGCAGCTGAATGTCCATCAGGATCAGATCCGGCCGATGGGTCCGCGCCAGGGCGATCGCTTCGAATCCGCTTTTCGTGCGCAGCGT
The DNA here is from genome assembly GCF_050251305.1 of Methylocystis sp. Lineage (GTDB taxonomy): Bacteria > Pseudomonadota > Alphaproteobacteria > Rhizobiales > Beijerinckiaceae > Methylocystis. The sequence continues at coordinate 53,152 of NZ_JBFWNB010000011.1, forward strand.
CGCATGGCCGTTTGACTCGAGAAGGTCGTTGAAGAGCTTCATGTTGAGCTCATTGTCTTCGACAATGAGGATGGTTTTGGTCATTCGCGTGGGCCCGTTTTTCGGCGTGCGATGATCTGCGCCTAACATACGCAGATTAATGAAAAGCGCCAAAAAAGCCGCGCATTGCTTATGCTTGCGCGGTCGCGGCGCGCTTGCGCGCATTCCGGGGCTCATCTAAACGAGCTAGGATTATTGGGGCGCATCCGGAGCAAAGCCATGCTCGGCCGAGCGGTTTCGGCGGCGCTCTCGCTCGCGTTGGAGGCGCGAGTCCATGACGCTCCTCATGCCGGCGCCTGAGCCGGCCATCATGTCGCGGCGCAACGAACTCATCGCGGGGCTCGGCGCCATTCTGCCTCGCGAGAGCCTGATCGTCGACGAGGTCGCGCGTCGCGCCTATGAATGCGACGCCTTCACCATGTATCGGGCGCTTCCGCTCGTCGTCGCGCTGCCGGAGAGCGTCGAGCAGGCGCGCGCCGTCATGGCGCTCGCCGCCGACATGAACGTCAAGGTCGTGCCGCGCGGCGCCGGCACGTCGCTTTCCGGCGGTTCGATGCCGCTCGAGGACGGCATTCTGCTCGGCATGTCCAAATTCAATCGAATTCTCGAAATCGATTATGAAAACCGCTGCGCGCGGGTGCAGCCCGGCGTTCAGAACCTGGCGATTTCCAAAGCCGTCGAGGCGCAGGGCTTCTACTATGCGCCGGACCCCTCGTCGCAGATCGCCTGTTCGATCGGCGGCAATGTCGCCGAGAACGCCGGCGGCGTTCACTGCCTGAAATACGGCCTGACGACCAACAATATTCTCGGACTCGAACTCGTGCTGATGGGCGGCGACGTCATCCGGCTTGGCGGCAAGCATCTCGACAGCGAGGCATATGACCTCATCGGCCTGATGACCGGCTCCGAGGGGCTGCTCGGCGTCGTGACGGAAGTGACGGTGCGGCTGCTGCAGAAGCCCGCCGTCGCGCGCGGATTGCTGCTCGGCTTTGCGGATGTGGCGGCGGGGGCGCGCTGCGTCGGCGCGATCATCGCGCGCGGCGTCATCCCCGGCGGCCTCGAGATGATGGACAGGGCGACGATCCACGCCGTGGAGCGCTTCCAGCCCTGCGGCTATCCGCTCGACGCCGAAGCGCTCGTCATCGTCGAACTCGACGGCGCGCAGGCGGAAGTGGATCATCTTGTCGGCGTCGTGCAGGAGATCGCGCGCGACGAAGGCGCGACGACGATCCGGGCGTCGACGAGCGAGGCCGAGCGGCTGCAGTTCTGGGCCGGACGCAAGAACGCCTTTCCAGCGGTGAGCTGCATCGCGCCGGACTATCTTTGCATGGATGGCACGATTCCGCGGGGGCGGCTGCCGGAAGCGCTCGCCGGCATGGATTGGCTCGCGAAGGAGCAGGGGCTGAGCGTCGCCAATGTCTTTCACGCCGGCGACGGCAATCTGCATCCGCTCATCCTCTACGACGCGTCGAAAGAGGGCGACGTCGAACGGGCGGAAAAGCTCGGCTTCGACATTTTGCGCCTGTGCGTTTCGCTCGGCGGCGTGCTGACCGGCGAGCACGGCGTGGGCGTCGAGAAGCGCGACCTCATGGGCGAAATGTTCAGCGACGTGGACCTCGAGCAGCAGATGCGGCTCAAATGCGCCTTTGACCCGGGGGGGCGTCTCAATCCCGGCAAGGTGTTTCCGACGCTGCATCGTTGCGCCGAGTTCGGCATGATGCATGTCTCGGGCGGAAAGACGCCCTTTCCAGACCTGCCGAGATTTTAGCGATGTCAGCTTCGGGGGCGCTTGAAATCCGCGATGAGGCGGACGCGGTCGACGCGATTTGCGCGGCGCATGCGAAAAGCGTCTCCTGCGCGATCGTCGGCGGCGGCTCCAAGACGCAGCTCGGGCGCTGCGCGCCTCAGGCGCAGGCGCTCTCCACAGCCGCGCTGACCGGCGTGACGCTCTACGAGCCCGACGAACTCGTGCTTGCGGCGCGTTCGGGGACGCGTCTGAGCGAGATCGAGGCGCTGCTGGACGCTCACGGGCAGCAGCTCGCCTTCGAGCCGATGGACTATGGGCCGCTTCTCGGCGAGGAAGCGGAAGGCGCGACGATTGGCGGCGTCGTCGCCGTGAACGCGTCCGGTCCGCGACGGATCAAGGCTGGCGCGGCGCGCGACCATCTGCTGGGATTCCGGAGCGTCACCGGCCGCGGCGAACTCGTGAAATCCGGCGGACGCGTCATGAAGAACGTCACCGGCTATGACCTTTCAAAACTGGTTTGCGGCTCCTATGGCACGCTGGCGTTGCTCACTGAGCTGACGCTCAAGGTGCTGCCGAAGCCTGAGACCGAATGCACGCTTCTCGCGATCGGGGCGGAGGAGGCGGAGAGCCTCGCGCTGCTGCGCCGCGCCACGGCGACGCCCTGCGAACCCTCGTCGCTTGCGATGCTGCCAGCCGGCGCCCAGCCGTTGGCGCTGGACGCCCATACGGCCGCGATCCGACTCGAAGGGCCAGAGATTTCCGTGACGGCGCGGCGCGACGATCTCGCCGCGCGATTGGCGGGCGACGGCGTCCGATTCGAGACGCTCGACGCGCGCGACTCCACGGCGCTGTGGCGAGGCCTGCGCGACGCCGCGCCCGTCGCCGGTCAAGGCGGTCAAGTCTGGCGCATTTCCGTTGCGCCGACCGACGGCTGCGCGGTCGTCGCGCGCATTCGCGCGGGGGCGCCGGTGCTCGCGCATGTCTACGACTGGGCGGGCGGATTGATCTGGCTCTGCGTCGAGACCGCGCCCGATGCGCATGCCGGCGCGGTGCGCGGCGCGGTTGACGCCGGCGGCGGCCATGCGACTCTCATCCGCGCGAGCGCAGAGACGCGCGCGACCGTCGACGTCTTTCATCCGCAGCCGCCGGCGCTCGCGGCGTTGACCCGCCGAATCAAGGAAAGCTTCGATCCTGCGCATATTCTGGAGCGCGGGCGAATGCGCGCGGAGTTCTGAGCGCGATGCAAACATTTTTCTCTCTGCGCGCGCTGGCCGACCCTGACATGGCCGAAACGGAGAAGATCCTGCGCGCCTGCGTGCATTGCGGCTTCTGCACGGCGACATGCCCCACCTATCTCCTCACCGGCGACGAACTCGATGGCCCGCGCGGCCGCATCTATCTCATCAAGGACATGTTCGAGAAGGAGCGGCCGGCTGACGCCCAGACCGCCCGCCACATCGATCGTTGCCTCTCCTGCCTCTCCTGCATGACGACGTGCCCGTCGGGCGTGCACTTCATGCATCTCGTCGATCATGCGCGGGCGCATATCGAGAAAACATATGCGCGGCCCTTCGCCGAACGCGCCATGCGCGCCGCGCTCGCCTTCGCGCTGCCGCGGCCGTCACTCGCGCGGCCGCTGTTTCGCCTCGCGGCGGCTTTGCGTCCCTTCGCGCGCGCGCTGCCGCGGCGATTTTCGGCGCCGCTGGCGCTCGCGCCGTCGCGGCTTGAGCCCGCTTCAGACGTCGACGTTCCTCAGGTCTTTGCTGCGCAGGGCGAACGGATAATGCGCGTCGCGCTGCTGAACGGCTGCGTCCAGACGGTGCTCGACGCCTCGATCAACGCGGCGACGATACGGCTTCTGAACCGCTATGGAGTCGAAGTGGTCGTCGCGAAAGGCGCGGGCTGCTGCGGGGCGCTGCCGCATCATCTCGGAAAGGTCGACGACTCGCGACGCTATGCGCGCGCAAATATCGAGGCCTGGTCGCGTGAAATTGAAACGGGCGGACTCGATCGCATCGTCGTCAACGCCTCTGGCTGTGGAACCAGCGTCAAGGACTATGGCCATATGTTCCGCAACGATCCGAAGCTTGCGGAGAAGGCTGCGCATATCTCGTCGATCGCGAGAGACGTGACCGAGCTGCTGCATGAGATCGGCTTTGCGCCGTCGGGCGCGGCGACGCGGCTTCGCGTCGCCTATCACTCGGCCTGCTCTCTGCAACATGGGCAGAAAATCTCGAAAGAGCCGGTCGCGCTTCTCCGCGCGGCCGGCTTCGACGTTTGCGAAGTCCCGGAAGGACACATCTGCTGCGGCTCGGCGGGAACGTATAATGTGCTGCAGCCAGAACTTGCCGATGAGCTGCGGTCGCGCAAAGCGGCGAATATCGAAAGCGTCGCGCCCGATGCCGTCGCCGCCGGAAACATCGGCTGCATCGTTCAGATCAGATCGGGAACGCCGATTCCGGTCCTGCACACCGTCGAACTGCTCGACTGGGCGAGCGGCGGGCCGAAGCCGCCAGCGGTAGGACAAAAAAGCTGATACGATCCGCGGCAGAGGAATTCGCGATGCCACTGCTCGACACATTGCTTGCCAAACGCGCGGAGGTGCTTAAGGCCGCCAGTCGGCACGGCGCGTCGAACGTCCGACTTTTTGGATCGGTCGCTCGAAGGGCTGAAACGCCGTCGAGCGACGTGGATATTTTGATCGATCTCGCCGGAGACCGCGGCTTCTCAGATTTTCTTGCGCTCGCCGAGGAACTGGAAGGGTTGATCGGTCGAAAGGTCGATCTCATCACGTCGCGAGGCCTCAGTCCTTATTTGAAGCCGCTCATCGAAGAGGAAATTATTCCTCTGTGAAATCCGATCGCTTATATCTTGAACATATTCTCGACAGCATCGCCGCCATTGAGACCTATGTCGTTGGGGGAGAAGAGTCGTTTTTGCGCGAGAGAATGATTCAAGATGCGGTGGTTCGCAATTTCGAGATCATAGGGGAGGCGGCCAACAGGCTGACGCCTGAACTGCGTGCGGCGGCGCCTGTGCCTTGGAAAAGGATCATCGCGTTCCGCAATCGACTTACTCACGCCTATTGGGGCGTCGATCTCTTGCTTGTGTGGGATGTCATTAGAAATGAACTCCCTTCGCTGAAATCGGAAGCCGAGCGTCTGCTTCGCCACAGCGAATAATAGGCGCTACCGCAAGAACCCGACGATGTCCTTCACCGCATTCATGTTCTCGCGAGCGATGGCGCGGGCGCGTTCGGCGCCGTCGCGCAGCACGCCGTCGACATAGGTTTCATCCTCGCGAATGCGGCGCATCTTGTCGGTGATCGGCGCAAGCTTGGCGACGGCCAGATCGACGAGCGCGCTCTTGAAGGTCGAGAAATTGGCGCCGCCGAATTCGCCGAGCACATCGACTTTGCTGCGCTCTGACAGCGCGGCAAAGATGCCGACGAGATTGTCGGCTTCGGGGCGTCCTTCGAGGCCCTTTTCCTCGGAGGGCAGCGCGTCCGGATCGGTCTTCGCCTTCTTCACCTTCTGCGCGATCTGGTCGGCGTCGTCCGACAGATTGATGCGCGAATAATCCGAAGCGTCCGACTTGGACATTTTCTTCGTGCCGTCGCGCAGGCTCATCACCCGCGTCGCCGGGCCGGCGATCAGCGGCTCGGGCAGGGGAAAGAAGGCGTCGCCAAATCCGTTGCGCGCGATCGACTCCGAGAAGTCGTTGTTGAACTTCTGCGCGATGTCGCGCGCCAGTTCGAGATGCTGCTTCTGGTCGTCGCCGACCGGCACATGCGTCGCGCGATAGATCAAAATGTCGGCGGCCATCAGCACCGGATAGTCGAGCAGGCCCATCGAGGCGTTCTCGCGATCCTTGCCAGCCTTGTCCTTGAACTGGGTCATGCGATTGAGCCAGCCGATGCGCGCGACGCAATTCAACACCCAGGCGAGTTCGGCGTGTTCCGGCACCTGGCTCTGGTTGAAGACGATGTTCTCTTTCGGGTCGATGCCGCAGGCGATGAAGGCGGCGGCGATCTCGCGCGTGTTCGCCTTCAGCGCGATCGGGTCCTGCGGGACCGTGATCGCATGCAGGTCGACGACGCAATACAGGCAGTCGAAGCTCTTCTGCAGCTCGACGAATTTGACGATGGCGCCGAGATAGTTGCCGAGATGCAGATTGCCGGTGGACTGCACGCCCGAGAAGACGCGCTGAGGGAAAGTGGACATGAGGATCGGCCAGGGTTTTTGCGTTTGGCCGGTCTTATGGCGAGAAGCGCGCGCAGGCGCAAGTGCCGCGTCGAATCACAAAATAAACCGGCTCAGATCCCTGTTCTTCGCCAGATCGCCGATATGCTCCTCGACATAGGCGCCGTCGATGACGATTTTCTCGCCGGCGCGGTCGGACGCCGAAAAGCTGATGTCGTCGAGCACGCGCTCCATCACCGTCTGCAGACGCCGCGCGCCGATATTCTCGACGGAAGTGTTGACCTGCACGGCGACCTTGGCGATCGCGTCGACGGCGGATGGCGCAAATTCCAGCGTCATGCCTTCGGTGCCCATCAGCGCCGAATATTGCTTCGTTAGACAGGCCTCGGTTTCGGTGAGAATGCGGCGAAAATCATCTTCGTTGAGCGAGGCGAGCTCGACGCGAATCGGCAGTCGCCCCTGCAGTTCCGGCAGGAGATCGGAAGGCTTCGCCACATGGAAGGCGCCCGAGGCGATAAACAGCACGTGATCGGTTTTGACGGGGCCATGTTTCGTCGCGACCGTCGTGCCTTCGATCAGCGGCAGAAGATCGCGCTGCACGCCTTCGCGTGAAACATCCGCGCCGCCGCGTCCTTCGCGCGCGCAGATCTTGTCCATCTCGTCGATGAAGACGATGCCGTTGTTCTCGACCTCCTGGATCGCCTCTCTGACGCTCGCTTCCTGATCGATCAGCTTGTCGCTTTCTTCGGCGACGAGCGGTCCCTGCGCTTCCTTCACCGAGAGCTTGCGCGGCTTGCCGCGCTGCATGGCCTTGCCGAAAATATCGCCGAGCGAAAAGGCGGAGACGCTGGCGCCGGGCATGTTCGGCAGTTCGAACATCGGCATCGAGGAGCCCGATTGTGTCAGCTCGATCTCGATCTCCTTATCGTCGAGTTCGCCGCCGCGGAGCCGCCGGCGGAAGGTTTCGCGCGTGCCGGGCGAGGCCGCGGGGCCGACGAGCGCGTCGAGCGTGCGCTCTTCCGCCGCCTGTTGCGCGCGCGCCTGCACATCCTTGCGGCGGCGCTCTTTGACCATCACGATGGCGACCTCGATCAGATCGCGCACGATCTGTTCGACGTCGCGGCCGACATAGCCGACTTCCGTGAATTTCGTCGCCTCGACTTTGAGGAAGGGCGCATTGGCGAGGCGCGCCAGTCGCCGCGCGATCTCGGTCTTGCCGCAGCCCGTCGGGCCGATCATCAGGATGTTCTTGGGGAGCACCTCTTCGCGCATCTGGCCTTCGAGCTGCAGCCGTCGCCACCGATTGCGCAGCGCGATCGCCACGGCGCGCTTGGCGTCGTTTTGCCCAACGATAAAGCGATCGAGTTCGGAAACGATCTCGCGCGGCGAGAAGTCGGCCATGGCGGGTTCCTTCGGCGGTCGGCAGAGGGCGGCGGGCGATCGGCGGTCGTGTTCTCCCGCTGCCGGCCCGCCGCCGACTGCCCTAAATCTTCTCCACCACCACATTCTGGTTGGTGTAGACGCAAATCTCGGAGGCGATCGTCATCGCGCGCCGCGCGATGGTTTCCGCGTCCAGCGGCGAATCGAGCAGGGCGCGACCGGCGGCGAGCGCGTAATTGCCGCCCGAGCCGATGGCGGCGACGGCGCCTTCGCCCGCGCTTTCCGGCTCCAGCACGTCGCCGGAGCCGGTGAGCACGAGGCCGACGTCCTTGTCGGCGACGAGCATCATCGCTTCGAGGCGCCGGAGATAGCGGTCCATGCGCCAATCCTTGGCCAGCTCCACACAGGCGCGCATCAATTGTCCGGGATATTGCTCGAGCTTGGATTCCAGCCGTTCGAAAAGCGTGAAAGCGTCGGCGGTGGCGCCGGCGAAACCCGCGATCACGTCGCCCTTGCCCAGGCGGCGCACTTTCTTGGCGTTGCCCTTCATAATCGTCTGACCGAGGCTGACCTGGCCGTCGCCGGCGATCACCGTTTCTCCCGCTTTCTTCACGAGAATGATCGTCGTCGCATGCATGGTCGCCGAGCGGTTCTGTTCGCTATCCATTCGCCGTGATCCAGCCTGAGATGTCCAGCCGATGTAAGGTTCTGCGCGCATTTGAGCAAGGCCGGAGCGTGGCGGCCGCCCCGGCGCATCGTCGAGCCGGGTTCGCGCGCATCGACGGCTACTCGCTCGGCGCGCCGGCAGACGGCGCGGGAAAGTCCAAAATTTCGCCGGTATAGGTCTCATGCACCTCGGAGAGCGGACGCTGATCGCGCGCATACACGACCGCCGTGTGCTCGAAGAGTTCATGCGGCACAGAGAGGGCGCCCGCCGTCTTTCCAGGCAGGGCTGTGGCGTCGGTCGAGATTTCCCATCTCTCAGGCAAGGGCGACCAGCGCATTTTCATCTCGACGGTGCGACGGAACGGCTGAAGCGGAGCGATCGCCTTGCCGAAGGGCGTCTGCGTCGATTCCAGCGCGCGGTTCATCTCAGGAGACAGCCGTCCAGGCACATACCAATTGTCGGCCTCGGAAAGCACATGGTCGCCGCAGGCGAGCTGCACGCGCCGATATTTGACGGGCTCCGTCTCGCCGACTTCGAGCCGCCCGCGCGTCTCGGCGCTCGGCTCCTTTTCGACGCCTGAAACCCGCCGCGCGACGATCTTGGGCTCCGCGGACATTTTGTGATCGGCGCACCATTTCTCGAGCGTCGCCGTCGCACTGCGGCTCGCCAGCAGAGAGGCGTTGAGCGTTTGGATCAGCGCCAGCGCTTCGATGCGCGACACAAAGCCGTCCCGCCAAGCTTCGCCGGCGGCGGGAACAGGCGCCGACGCGACGGCGATCGCAAGAATGTGTTGAAGTCGCATTTTGGCCTCGTTGGGTCGCCCGCATGCGGCATTATGCGCACGCAAGCGCGTTTATGGCGCCGTTATAGCGGTCCGGCGCGGGAAATTGCCGTGGTCGCGCTGGGATCGGGAATCAGCGCGAACAAATGGACCATTTTCGGTCCGCCGGGCCAATTTGCCGCGAGGAGTCCGTTGGCGCGCATCTCGCTTATCCTTGACGCGGAAGCGGCTCGGGTGCTTATCCAAGACGCAATCGCTACAAACCGGCCGTTTGCGGCCGCAGCCGCCGGACCCGCCGGCGGGGCCCAGGAAAAGGCAGGAAATGCGCAGCGCGACGATCGAGCGCAATACGAAGGAAACGAGGATTTCGGTCTCGGTCGACCTCGACGGGGCCGGGCGCTCGGAGATTTCGACGGGCATCGGCTTTTTCGACCATATGCTCGACCAGATCGCCCGCCACGCGCCGCTGGATCTCACGGTGCGCGCCGAAGGCGATCTTCACATCGACGGCCATCATACGGTCGAGGACGTCGGCATCGCCGTCGGCCAGGCGGTGGATCGCGCGCTCGGCGACCGCAAAGGCATCGCCCGCTACGGCGACGCGCATGTGCCGCTCGACGAGGCGCTGACGCGGGTCGTCGTGGACGTCTCGGGCCGGCCATTCCTCGTTTACGAGGTTGCTTTCCCGGCGCAGCTCATCGGCGCTTTCGACACGGAATTGATGCGAGAATTCTTCCAGGCCTTTGCGGTCCATGCCCGGGTCGGGCTGCACATCGAATGCCTGCGCGGCGTCAACAGCCATCATATCGCCGAGAGCGCCTTCAAGGGCTTCGCGCGCGCCTTCGGCAAGGCGGCGTCGATCGATCCGCGCCGGACGCAGAGCGAAGCGCCTTCCACCAAGGGAACGCTCACCGCCTGAGACAGGCGCGTGAAGCCGACGAGGGGACGGCCATGGCGATATTCACTGTTCACTTCCCGCGAACGGCGTCGGGCCAGCTTCCGGCGGCGGAGAAGATCATATTCCTGCGCGACGGATTTTCCTGGCCGGCGTTCCTTTTCGGTCCGTTCTGGCTCGCCTGGCGCCGGGCCTGGATCGTCGCCGGCCTTTGGGCGCTTCTGCTCGTCGCTCTGGCCGTCCTGGCCTGGAAGCTGCGGGTGTCGCGCGATGCGGTCTCATGGCTGACGCTCGCGCTCGCCGTCTGGCTCGGCTTCGAAGGGGAGCGGCTCGTCGGCTGGAGTCTGGCGCGTCGCGGTTGCGTCGAGCAGGATCTCGTCATCGGCGACGACATCGACGAGGCGGAGGCGGCGTTCTTCCATCGCCATCGTCCTGCGCCGCCGACCGACAGGGGTGACGTCGCCCGGGAGCCCGCTCCTTGACGACCGCGATCATCGACTACGGGTCGGGCAATCTGCATTCCGCCTTGAAAGCCTTTGAGCGCGCCGCGCGCGAATCGCTGCAGTCGGGCGACATCCGCGTCACCAGCGATCCTGACGTGGTGCGCGGCGCCGAGCGCGTCGTGCTGCCCGGAGTCGGCGCGTTCGCTGATTGCCGGCGCGGCTTGATGGCGATCGAGGGGCTTTACGCTGCCCTGCAGGAGGCGGTCATCGATCGCGGCCGGCCATTCCTGGGCATCTGCGTCGGGATGCAGCTCATGGGCGCGCGCGGCCTCGAGCACGGCGAAACGCCGGGGCTCGGCTGGATTGCGGGAGACGTCGCGGCGATCGAGCCCGCCGAGCCTTCGCTGAAAATTCCGCATATGGGCTGGAACACGCTGACGCTAAGCCGTGAACACCCGCTGTTTGCCGCGGTGCCGACGGGAGAGCGCGGATTGCACGCCTATTTCGTGCACTCCTTTCAGCTGACCCCGGCGCGCGCGGAACACGTCCTGGCGACGACCGACTATGGCGCGCCGCTCACGGCGGCCGTCGCGCGCGACAATCTCGTCGGCGTGCAGTTTCATCCCGAAAAAAGCCAGAGGCTCGGCCTAGCTCTGATCGGCAATTTCCTTAGGTGGCGACCGTGATCCTGTTTCCGGCAATCGATTTGAAGGAAGGGCAGTGCGTGCGCCTCGCTCAGGGCGACATGGACCGCGCCACGGTGTTCAACGACGACCCGGCCGAGCAGGCGCGCGCCTTCGAGCGGGTCGGTTTCGAATATCTGCATGTCGTCGATCTCGACGGCGCCTTCGCCGGCGCGCCGCGCAACGCCCAGGCGGTCGAAGCCATTCTCGCAGCGCTGACGATTCCCGTGCAGCTCGGCGGCGGCATTCGCGACATGCGCACGCTGTCGGGCTGGCTGGAGAATGGCGTCGCACGGGCCATCATCGGCACCGCGGCGGTCAAGGACCCGTCCTTCGTGCGCGAGGCGGCGCGCCTCTATCCCGGCCGCGTCGCGGTCGGGGTCGACGCCAAGAACGGGTTTGTCGCCGTCGACGGCTGGGCGCGCGCGACCCGCATGTCGGCGCTCGATCTCGGCAGGAGCTTCGAAGACGCCGGCGTCAGCGCCATCATCTATACGGACATCTCGCGCGACGGCGTTTTGACCGGCCTCAATATCGAGGCGACTCTGGCGCTGGCCGACGCTTTGACGATTCCGGTCATCGCCTCCGGCGGCCTGGCGTCGCTGGCCGACGTGGAGCGGCTGCTGCAGCCGGACTGCCGCAAGCTCGCCGGCGCCATCACCGGACGCGCGCTTTACGATGGCCGGCTCGATCCTGCGCAGGCGCTGGCGATGATCCGCCGGGCGCGCGCCAAGACGGAAGACGCGTGATGCTGAAGGCGCGCGTCATTCCCTGCCTGGACGTGAAAGAGGGCCGCGTCGTCAAAGGGGTCAATTTCGTCGATCTACGCGACGCCGGCGATCCGGTCGAATGCGCCATCGCCTATGACGCCGCCGGCGCCGACGAACTCTGCTTTCTCGACATCACCGCGAGCCACGAGAACCGCGGCATTCTGCTCGACGTCGTGCAGCGCACGGCGGAAGCCTGCTTCATGCCGCTGACGGTCGGCGGCGGGGTGCGCACGCTTGACGACATTCGCAATCTACTGCTCGCGGGCGCCGACAAGGTGTCGATCAATTCTGCCGCAGTGGCCAATCGCGGCTTCGTTCGCGAAGCCTCGGAGAAATTCGGCGCGCAATGCATCGTCGTCGCCATTGACGCCAAGTGCGTGTCTGAGGGACGCTGGGAGATCTTCACCCATGGCGGGCGCCGCCCGACGGGGATCGACGCGATCGACTATGCGCGCGAGGTGACCGATCTGGGCGCCGGCGAAATCCTGCTGACGTCAATGGATCGCGACGGAACGAAGAGCGGCTTCGATATCGCGCTGACGCGCGCGGTGGCCGACTCGGTGCATGTGCCCGTCATCGCTTCGGGCGGCGTCGGCGCGCTCGATCATCTCGTCGCCGGCGTCAAGGAAGGCCATGCGAGCGCCGTGCTCGCCGCTTCGATCTTCCATTTCGGCGAATATTCGATTCCGCAGGCGAAACTTCACATGGCGGCGGCGGGTCTGCCGATGCGCCTCGATGGCCTGGAGGCGACGGCATGACGCAATTCACCCTCGACGACCTCGCGGCGCTGATCAGATCGCGGCGCAACGACAGCGCCTCGACCTCCTATACGAGAACGCTGCTCGACGCTGGAATGCCGAAGATCGCCAAGAAATTCGGCGAAGAGGCGGTCGAAACGGTGATTGCGGCGATGGAGGACGACCAGCGGGCGCTCATTAACGAAGCCGCCGATACGTTCTATCATCTTCTCGTCATGCTCGAAGCCCGTGATATTCCGTTGGACGCGGTTTTGCATGAATTGGAGCGGCGCACCAAGCAGTCCGGCCTTGCGGAGAAGGCCGCGCGCGGAGCGAAGGAATGACGGCGGCGGAGTTCGTCCCCAACAATGAAGTTCTGTCGCCCTACCGGCACTTTACGCGCGCCGAATGGGCGGCGCTGCGCGCCGATACGCCGTTGACTCTGACCATCGACGATCTCACCCGGCTGAAATCGCTGAACGATCCGATCTCGCTCGAAGAGGTCATCGAAATCTACCTGCCGCTGTCGCGCCTGCTCGCGCTCTATGTCGCGGCGACCCAGGGTCTGTTCAAGGCGACGCAGCGCTTTCTCGGCGCCGAAGACGGCAAGGTTCCATATATCATCGGGGTTGCGGGCTCCGTCGCCGTTGGAAAGTCGACGACGGCGCGCGTGCTGCGCGCCCTGCTGTCGCGCTGGACCAACACGCCGAAAGTGGAGCTCATCACCACCGACGGATTTCTTTTGCCCAACAGAATCCTCGAAGCCGAAAGGCTCATGGACAAGAAGGGCTTCCCTGAAAGCTACGACAACAAATCGCTGCTGCGCTTTCTGTCCGACGTGAAGGCGGGTCGGCGCAATGTCTGCGCGCCGGTCTATTCGCATATGACCTACGACGTGGTCGACGGCGAATCGACCTGCGTCGACCGTCCCGACATTCTCATCGTCGAAGGCGTCAATGTTCTGCTTGCGCCGCGGCTGCGCGACGGCCGCGAGATTCCCTTCGTCTCCGATTTTTTTGACTTCTCGGTCTATCTCGACGCGTCCGAAGACGTTCTGGAGCGATGGTATGTCGAGCGCTTTCGCCGGCTTCAGCAGACTGCGTTCCGCGATCCGCAATCATATTTCCGCATCTACGCCGATCTCGACGAAATGCAGACGATGCGCGTCGCGAAGGACATTTGGACGCGCATCAACCTCGAGAATCTGCGCCAGAACATCGCCCCGACGCGGCCGCGCGCGAGTTTGATCTTGACCAAGGGCGCCGATCACAGGATCGAGGAAGTGGCGCTCCGGAAGCTTTGAGTTTGGCTGCAGACACGTCGCGGGCGCTCTGCCGCTCAGCGCGGCCAAAGAGGAGCGCGCATGATCGCCGGGCTGCAGATTCTCGTCTTTCTTCTGGCGGTGGTGGCCTTCGTCGCCTTCATCGCCCTTCGTTCCGGCGTCGCTTCGCCGATCCTGCTCGTGGCTTCCGGCGTGCTCATCGCCGTTGCGCCCGGCGTGCCGCCCTTTGAGCTGGAGCCGCAATTCGTGCTGCTCCTCGTGCTGCCGCCGGTGATCTACATTTCCGCGATCAACATGAGCTGGCGGGAATTCAAGTTCAATCTGCGGCCGATCCTTCTGCTCGCCGTCGGCTGCGTCGTCTTCACCACCATCGCCGTGTCGGCGGCGACCAATTGGCTGCTCGGCTGGCCTTTGGCGGTGGGATTTGTGCTCGGCGCGATCGTGTCGCCGCCCGACGCCGTCGCGCCGCTCGCCATCGCGCGACGCATGCAGTTGCCGCGGCGCATCCTGGTCATTCTCGAAGGCGAAGGGCTCGCCAATGACGCCACGGCGCTCGTTCTCTATCGCTTTGCGGTGGCGGCGGTCGTCGTCGGGTCTTTTTCCCTGGCGCAGGGCGCCGAGACCTTCGTTGCGGTCGTCGCCGGCGAGATCATATGGGGCCTTGCCGTTGGCTGGATGATGTTGCGGCTGCGCCGGTTCATGCGCGACCCGCGGATCGAGATCACGCTTTCGCTGATTACGCCGTATCTCGCCTATTGGCCGCCCGAACATCTCGGCGGCTCGGGCGTCATCGCGACGGTGGCGACCGGCCTCTACATCAGCTGGAACGGCCCGAGACTGATCAGCGCCGCCACGCGGCTCCAAGGCGTGTTCTTCTGGGACTTCTTCCTTTTCATCATCGAAGGGCTCGTGTTCCTCTTCACGGGTCTGCAGGCGCAGGCGCTCGCTTCCCGCATTCAGGATCACTCGTTGAACGAGCTGGCGACGTCGGCGGCGATCGTTTCGCTCGCCGTGATCCTGGCGCGTTTCGTATGGATTTTCCCGCTGACCTATCTGCCGCGCTGGCTCATCCGGCCGTTGGCGCGACGCGACCCTTCGCCGCCCTGGCAATGGCAGTTCATCATTTCATTCACCGGCGTGCGCGGAATTGTTTCACTGGCGGCGGCTCTGGCGATTCCTTTGACGACCGCGCAGGGCGAACCGTTTCCCTACCGCGACTCGATCTTTTTTCTCGCCTTCTGCGTCGTGATGGTCACGCTCGTCTTTCAAGGGACGATTCTGCCATGGATCATCCGCAAACTCGGCCTCTCCAAGACGGGAATGGAGGAACGCCTCGTCGACCGCGCCGAGGAGCTTCGCGCCCGCCACGCCGCGAATGAAGCGTCCAGTATGAAGCTGGAGGATTTCGGCGCGCAAAACGAGGTTCCGGATGAAGCGATGCTGACGCTTCGCGGCCAGCAGCAATATTTTCTTTCGCGCGTTCACATGAGATGCGACATCAAGGAAGAGCGTCGCGAGATGGCGGAGCTTCACGACGAGATCGAACTGCTGCTCATCGCCGAGGAGCGCGTTCTGATCAATGCGATGCTGGGGGACGGCAAGCTCAAGGACGAGGCCCGCCGTCGCATCGAGCGGGAGCTCGATCTGCGCGAGGCCGATGTGCTGAACCGACGCGCCGAGCGGCCGGGGTAAGCGGCGCAGGGTTTCGCTGGAATCCCGGTCAGGCCTTTGGCCTGCCGGGAATTCCAATGCGGGGAATGGCTAAGCGTTCCCCACCGTTCGCAGCAGCGGCGCGGCGCGCCCATGCGTCGACTTGCCGTCGATGAGCAGTCCCGCGGCGTCGGCCGAAACCTGGACCGTCGCGCCGTCGATGATCTCGCCGCCAAGCAGGCGTTCGGCGAGCGTGTCCTGCAGCTCCTTCTGCATGACGCGCTTCAGGGGCCGCGCGCCATAGGTCGGGTCGTAGCCCTTCGCCGCGAGCCAGTCGCGCGCCTTGGCGTCGAGATGCAGCGTGATCTTGCGATCGTCGAGCAGCTTCTGCAGGCGCTTGACCTGGATGTCGACGATCGCGCCCATGTCCTCGCGCCGCAGGCGGTTGAACAGGATGATTTCGTCAACGCGGTTCAGGAATTCCGGCCTGAAATGCGCCCGCACGACCTGCATCACTTCGCCATGCACGGCGGACGAATCCTCGCCCTCCTTCTGCATGACGAGGAATTCCGAGCCGAGATTCGACGTCATGATGATCAGCGTGTTCTTGAAGTCCACGGTGCGGCCCTGGCCGTCCGTGAGGCGTCCGTCGTCGAGCACCTGCAAGAGCACGTTGAAGACGTCCGGATGCGCTTTCTCGATCTCGTCGAACAGCACGACCTGATACGGCCTGCGGCGGACGGCTTCGGTCAGCGCGCCGCCTTCCTCATAGCCGACATAGCCGGGCGGCGCGCCGATCAGCCGCGCCACCGAGTGCTTTTCCATATATTCGGACATGTCGAGCCGCACCATCGCGGTCTCGTCGTCGAACAGGAAGCTCGCCAGCGCTTTGGTCAGCTCGGTTTTGCCGACGCCGGTCGGGCCGAGGAAGATGAAGCTGCCGATCGGACGGTTGGGGTCCTGCAGTCCGGCGCGCGCGCGACGCACCGCGGTCGACACGGCGACGACCGCGTCATGCTGCCCGACGACGCGCTTCGAGAGCTCGTCCTCCATGTGCAAGAGCTTTTCGCGTTCGCCTTCGAGCATCTTGTCGACCGGCACGCCGGTCCAGCGCGAAACGACCTGCGCCACGTCATTGGCCGTGACCGCTTCGTCGACCAGCGTGTCGGCTTGGCTTTCCGTCTCCGCGAGCTTCTTTTCGAGGTCGGGAATCTCGCCATAGGTGAGTTCGCCGGCGCGCTGATATTCGCCGCGGCGCTGCGCCTGCGCCAGTTCGTTGCGCGCCGCTTCAAGCTGTTCCTTGAGCTTCTGGGCCGCGCCGAGCTTGTCCTTCTCGGCCCGCCAGCGCGCGGTGAGCGCCGCCGACTTCTCTTCGAGGTCGGCTAGCTCGCCTTCGAGCTTCGCCAGGCGGTCCTTCGAGGCGGCGTCGGTTTCCTTCTTGAGCGCTTCCTGCTCGATCTTCAGCTGGATGATGCGCCGGTCGAGTTCGTCGAGCTCCTCGGGCTTCGAGTCGATCTGCATGCGCAGACGCGACGACGCCTCGTCGACGAGGTCGATCGCCTTGTCCGGCAGGAAGCGGTCCGAGATGTAGCGGTTCGACAGAGTCGCGGCGGCGACGATCGCGCTATCGGTGATGCGCACGCCGTGATGGAGTTCGTATTTCTCCTTCAGGCCGCGCAGAATCGAGATCGTGTCCTCGACCGTCGGCTCGTCGACGAAGACCGGCTGGAAGCGTCGCGCCAGCGCCGCGTCCTTTTCGACATGCTTGCGATATTCGTCGAGCGTGGTGGCGCCGACGCAATGCAGTTCGCCGCGCGCCAGCGCCGGCTTGAGCAGATTGGAGGCGTCCATCGCGCCATCCGCCTTGCCCGCGCCGACGAGAGTGTGCATCTCGTCGATGAACAGGATGATCTTGCCTGCGGCGGCGGTGATCTCGTTGAGAACGGCCTTGAGCCGCTCCTCGAATTCGCCGCGATATTTCGCGCCGGCGATCAGCGCGCCCATGTCGAGCGCGAGCAGTTTCTTGTCCTCGAGTGACTCCGGCACGTCGCCGTTGACGATGCGCAGCGCCAGTCCCTCGACGATCGCGGTCTTGCCGACGCCGGGCTCGCCGATGAGCACAGGATTGTTCTTGGTGCGGCGCGACAGCACCTGCACGGTGCGGCGGATTTCCTCGTCGCGGCCGATCACCGGATCGAGCTTGCCTTCGCGCGCCGCTTCGGTGAGGTCGCGGGCGTATTTCTTGAGCGCGTCATAGGCGTTTTCGGCGGAGGCCGAATCGGCCGTGCGGCCCTTGCGCAGATCCTCGATCGCGGCGTTCAGCGTCTGCGGCGTCACCCCCGCGTCCTGCAGAATGCGCGCCGCCTCGGAATCCTTCTCCATCGCCAGCGCCAGAAGCAGCCGCTCGACGGTGACGTAAGAATCGCCCGCCTTCTGGGCGATCTTCTCGGCGTTGTCGAAAAGGCGCGCGGTCGCGGGCGCAAGATAAAGCTGGCCGGCGCCTGAGCCGCCGACCTTCGGCAGTTTCGCAAGCGCGGCCTCGGTTTTCGCCAGCGCCTCGCGCGAGCGTCCGCCGGCGCGGTCGATCAGCCCGGCGGACAGGCCCTGATCGTCATCGAGCAGGACTTTCAGAATATGTTCGGGCGTAAACTGCTGGTGTCCCTCGCGCGTCGCCAGCGCCTGCGCCGACTGAACGAATCCGCGCGCGCGTTCGGTGTATTTCTCAAAGTTCATTCATAGCCCCTCTGACCAGGAGGCGGCCCTTGTTCAAGCGGTCCGCCCCGCGTCCAAAATTTCCTCGAGGCCCCTTGTGGCGGCCCTCTCGTCGATATGGGAAGGGCCAGGCGGCGGTAAAGGGGGTGCGGCGCGAAAGCGCGGACTCGACCGCGCCCAATAAGCCAACGATCGCGCGCTCATCGCACATGAGAGAACGCTGTTAGCTGCTTTAGCGCGCTTTGCGCGCAGCCCCCCGGAACGCGCGCCATCCGCCGTAGAGCGTCAGGACCACGAGCGACAGCATCATCGCATAGACGAGGCCCGAGGCGATGAGACCTGCCGCTGGACTGCGATACATCGCATAGATGTCCGGCGGCCGCTGCTCGGCGCCGGGGCTCAGATGCGCGAACCAGAGAGCGGCAGCGCCGAGACAGCCGATGACCGCCCAGAACGCCGCGCCGATCTTGCCACGAAAATAGAAATGCAGCGCGGCGCCTATGAGCGCGTATTTGACGGTCAGAAACACGGCGGCGAACGCCCAGACCAACGACAAATCGTCGCGCAAGAGATGGTCGAGGTCATGTGCGGCCGACAGCGCGATCGCGCCCAGCACAAGGACGGTGAGCGTCTTGTCCGGCATGGCGGGCCTCCTCTAACGGCGACGATGGTTTTCGTGACGGCAGGGTAGGTGTAGGCAATTTGCCTCGACCTGTCATCGAAGCAGAGACCTCATGCGACTCGCCTCTCTCTACTGCTATCCCGTCAAAGGCCTCTCGCCCGAGCCGCTCGACGCCGCCGATCTGCGGGCTGACGACTATTTTCCGGGGGACCGACTGTTCGCCCTCGAAAACGGGCCTTCGGGCTTCGATCCCGCGGCGCCCGAGCATCAGCCCAAGATCAAATTTCTGATGCTGATGCGAAACGCCGCGCTCGCGGGTCTGAAGACGCGCTATGACGCGGCCGCAGGCGCGCTGACAATCGCGCGCGACGGCCGCGATGTCGCGACGGGATATGTGCGGGCGGCCGAAGGACGAAAAGCCATCGAGGACTTCCTGACCGGCTTTCTCGGACCGGAAGTCCGCGGCCGGGTGCGGCTCCTGGCTGCGCCGAACGGCTTTCGATTCACGGATTCAAAGTCGGGCTTCGTCTCGCTCGTCAATCTGGCGAGCGTCGCGGCGATCGCGCAGGCGCAAGGGGCCGCGGTCGATCCGCTGAGGTTTCGCGCCAATCTCTATGTCGAAGACATGACTCCCTGGGCCGAGGCGGCGCTCTTGGGGCGGACGCTCGCCATCGGCGGCGCGAGGCTCGAAGTTCTCAAAATGACCGACCGCTGCGCGGCGACGGGCGTCGACCCCGAAACCGGGCGGCGCGACATGGATCTCGTCCAGACTCTGCGCGAGAATTTCGGCCACATCGATTGCGGCGTCTATGCACGGGTGATTCAGGGCGGCCGCATCGCGGCCGGCGACGCCGTCAGCGTCGTCTGCGCCTAGAATCTGTCCGGCTCGGCCGGCGCCTCGCCCACCTGCGGCGCCTCGTCCTCGCGCGATCCGCCGCTGACGTCGTCCATCGACGGACGCGGCCGCCGGCGTCGGCGCGAGCTCAAATGATAGTTCACGCCGCTTTCATGCTCACGGGGCGCAGCCTCGCGGGGCGCGGCCTCGCGTTCGACGAAGGGCTCGGCGCCTGCGTTCTCGCTCGGCGTCGTGCGGGCCGCCGGCGCGGTGATGAATGACGGCAGCGCGGCGCCCGCGCCGCTTTCGCTCGCGCCGGCCTCGCCGCGCGGCGGGAAACGACGCTCGCGGTTGCGGTCATAGCCCTGGTTCCGCGGGCGGTCGCCGCCCTCGGCGTTGCGGTCTCGGTTGAACTGCGGCCGCTCTGACCGCTGCGGACGTTCCGGACGCTCCGCGCGTTCGGCGGCGCGCATGTCGCCGATCGGGCGCTCCTCGAAGGGCTGGGGCTGCGGCTGCGGCGGCGCGTAATGCGGCTGCTGCTGCGCAAAAGGCTGCGGCTGCTGCTGGTAGGCCGGGGCCGGCAGCCGTTCGGAGAGCGGCGCGAAACGATCGGGGAGAGCGGCGAAATCGTCGTCGTCCTCGGCGGTCTCGACCTCGGCTTCCATCTGCGGGCGCGCAAAGCCGTTGACCTGCTGTTGCTGCGCGGCGGCGATGAGCCGGAAATAATGCTCCGCGTGCTGCAGCAGGCTTTCGGCCATGATCGTGTCGCCGGAGGACTGCGCATCGCGCGCGAGCTGCAGATATTTTTCGGCGATATGCTGAGCCGTGCCGCGGATCTTCACGTCAGGGCCGTTCGACTCATAGGACCGCGTAAGCGGATTCGGCCCCTTGCGGCCGCTGCGTCCGCGGATTCTCTTGTTCTGCCCTGGTCTCATCAAACTCCCCGAAATCTCGCTGCGCCTGATCCCCGCCTGCGCGGCTTGTCAACAACGTCGCCGCCAAATTCCTTTGCCAGACGCAGCCAACGCCAGAACGGACAGACGAGGGCGATCCGTTCCCGAACCTCGAGCTTCGATTGCGCTGCGCGCGAGTCGATTTGCCTCAAGTCAGCCGCGACCAGCGGCCCCGCGTAGTTCTGCGCCAATTCCCCTCAGCGCGACTGCATGCGCCCACCGAGACTGCGTGCCGTTCGCCAGCTGGGCGCACAAGCCCGCGGCAAATCGAAGTGGCCTCACTTCGGCGCTTTCATGTCGATTTCGACGCTGCTCCTGGCCGGTCGTTTCGGGCTTCCGTTCGCGAAGCGGAGCCAAAGGTTTCGAGACGCTGCCTCGAATTCGGCGATCGGCTGGACCTGGGATGACTATAGTGGAGGGGGTGGCCCCCAACAAGGTCAAGCGCCCGGCGCAGGGCCAAAAAAGGGGTTACTGTAGCCAATATGTCACGGCCTTGGCGGTGAAAACCGCGCCGCGACGACCCGCTCATGACCGCCGATGTCGCGCGCCACGCGCTCGATTTCGAAGCCTTTGGTGCGCAAAAGCTCGGCGACGCCGGCGGCCTGATCAAAGCCCACTTCGAAGATCGAGACAGCGTCGTCGGCGAGCAGCCGCGGCGCGTCGCCGATGATCTCCCGATAGCAATCGAAACCGTCGGCGCCGCCGTCGAGCGCCAGCGCCGGATCATGCAGCCGCACTTCGGGCTCCAATTCTGCGATGTCGCCGCTGCGCACGTAAGGGGGGTTGGAGACGATCAGGTCGAAGCGCGCCTGAAGCGCTTCCGCCCAGCGGCCGCGCAACACGCTGGCGCGGTCGGAGAGGCCGCAGCGGGCCAGATTGGCGCCGGTCGCGCGGCAGGCCTGCTCCGAAAGATCGACGGCGACGGCCCGCGCCGCCGGCAGTTCGCTAAGAAGCGCGCAGACGATCGCGCCCGAGCCGGCGCCGAGGTCGAGAATCGAAAGCGGCGCGTCGCGCCTGTCGGCGACGCAGGCCAGCGCCGTCTCGACCAGCGTTTCCGTGTCGGGGCGGGGATCGAGCACGTCGCGCGCGACCGCAAGGTCGAGCGTCCAGAATCCGCGCTCTCCGAGGATGCGCGACACCGGCTCTCTGGCGGCGCGGCGCGCCGCGTAGTGGGACAGGGCGCCCGCCTCCTCCTTCGACAGCGGCGCGCGCGGCGCCAAGGCGAGTTCGAGCCGCGTCAGACCGGTCGCGGCGCGCAGGAGCAGGCGCGCATCCTCCTGCGCATCGCCGATCCCGGCGGCGCCGAGACAGTCCACAACGATCGCGATCGCCTCGGCGCGCGTGAGCGGCGGCTTGCCGCCGGTTGCGGCTTCTCCCTCGACGCTCAGCGGGATCTCCTATGTTCGGTTGGCGAGAAGCGCCGTCAGCCTGTTGGCGAAGGCCGCCGAATCGACGGGATGTTCGCCGTCCGCGACCCGCGCCAGATCGAACAGCAGAAGCTGATCGTCGCGCGTCGCGTCGCGACCTTTCGTTCGCAAGGCCGTCGCCAGCGCGGCGATCGCCTCATGCTTCGGGTTGATCTCCAAAACGGGCTTTCCGAAGGCCGTCTGTTGGCCATGTTCGGCCAAGAGCCGGGACAATTGGCGATCGAGGCCGGCGTCGGGCGCGACAAGGCAGACCGCGCTGTCGGTGAGCCGCGTCGAGGCGCGCACGTCGTCGACATATTCCGCGAGCGTCTCCTTGAGCGCTTCGACCAGGTCGCCGACGTCGGCGGGCGGCGCGGTCTCGGTCTTCGGCGCGTCGACGAGCGGGATCGCGTCGATGTCGGCCTGGCCCTGAGTCACGGATTTGAACGGCTTGCCTTCGAAGCCCAGCGCGCTCGTCACCCAAAAGGCGTCGACGGCGTCGTCGAGAAGCAGCACCTCGACGCCTCTTGCGCGGAAGCCTTCGAGTTGCGGGCTGGCGCGCAGTCGCTTCATGTCGTCGCCGACAAGATAATAGATCGCCGTCTGATTTTCCTTCAGATCGGCGACGTAATCCTTGAGCGTGCGGGTTTTTTCCTCGGATCTGGTCGAAGCGAAACGCGCGATTTCGAACAAAGCGTCGCGGCGGCTCGGATCCTCATGCAGGCCTTCCTTCAGCACGGAGCCAAAGTTTTTCCAGACCTCCGCGAATTTCTCGGGTTCGGAATCCGCGAGCTTTTTCAGCTCCTGGAGAATGCGCGTCGCGATCGCCTTGCCGATCGCGCCGACGACCGGGCTTTTCTGCACCATCTCGCGCGAGACGTTGAGCGGAATGTCCGCGCTGTCGACGACGATGCGCATGAAGCGCAGCCAGGCCGGGAGCATGTCCAGGTCGCGCGAGATCAGGACGCGACGGACATAAAGCTTGGATTTGCTTCGTCGCGCCGGGTCGAAAAGATCGAAAGGCCGCGCGCCGGGAACAAAGGCGAGCACCGTATATTCGGTGCGTCCTTCGGCGCGCCAATGGGCGATCAGCGCCGGCTCGTCCAATTGCCCCGACAGTTGCCGGTAGAAATCGACATATTGCTCATGGGCGATTTCGGACTTCGGCTTCGTCCACAGCGCGACGCCTTCGGCGATTCGCTGGGGCGCTTCGCCGGGCGCCGAGATCAGGTCGATCGGAGCGGCGATTGCGCCCGAGTGCTCGCGCACGACGCTTTCGACGCGCCAGCTTTCGAGAAACTCGTCGCTGTCGGCGTTGAGATGCAGCGTGACGCGCGTGCCGACGGCCGGCGCCTCGTCGAGCGGCAGCGGCGCGATCTGATAGGAGCCCTTGCCCTCGGAAGTCCATAGCCAGGCCTGATCCTGGCCGGCGCGCCGCGTGACCGCCTCGACGCGATCGGCGACCATGAAGGCCGCGTAGAATCCGACGCCGAACTGGCCGATGAAGCCGGCGTCCTTGTCCTTCCCGAGCTTGTCGAGGAAGGCGCGCGTTCCCGAATTGGCGATGGTGCCGAGCGCGCTGATCAGCTCCTCGCGCGACATGCCAACCCCATTGTCGGCGACGGTCAGCGTTCGCTTGTCCTGATCAAGCGAGATGGTGACGAGCGGCGCGCCCGCTTCAGCGGCGAGCTTTTCGTCGGAAAGCGATTCGTAGCGCAGCTTTTCGCAGGCGTCGGCGGCGTTCGAGACAAGCTCGCGCAGGAATACGTCGCGCTCCGAATAGACGGAATGCGTCATGAGCTCCAGCAGACGCGCGACATCGGCCTCGAAACCGAAATCGGCGGCTTGCGGATTGGCGGCGGCAGCCGAAGTGTCGACGGATGCGGCGTCGTCGGTCATGTTCTCTCCACGGAAAAGCAAAATGGAATGGGCGTCGCGGACTGCGCGACAGCGTATCCTGAGTTCGTCATTGCTGCGAAATTTGCAAGAACGCCTGGCGGTTGGCCAAAATTAGACGAGCCGGCGCGGGAGCGAAACTCCCGGCCGGCCCGACCATCGCCACGACCTCTATTTCTCGTAACCGCGCGCTTTCGGGGGGCTGGGGGGCTGACGAAACCGAAAACACGCGGCCCCGAGCTGTCGAGGCAATGAACTTCATGTTGGGCGTCGCGTTTGTCTGACAAGGGGCGCCA
>NZ_JBFWNB010000012.1:0-76129 GCF_050251305.1 Methylocystis sp.
CCAAGCGCTTCCGGAAAAGGCCCGTCTCGCGCGGGCCTTTTCTTTTCGCCGTAGCGCTCTGTCACAAACTGTAAGAAACCGTGACTGGAGCGCGGGCGCACGAATTTGCTATGTTCTGCCTTGGCTATAGGGGGAGGGTTGCGTCATTCGCTTGGTTTCTCGCCGACGCGCGTCGCATGCGCGCCGCGCCGCGCTTCCTGGAAGCGCCGCCGCAGCAGTTCAGCAGACGATCGCCCGGAGCGTCACGCTGTCCGGGAAAGGCGTCCACAGCGGTCGTCCCGCCGCGGCGACTCTCGCTCCCGCCGGGGCTGACGCCGGCGTCGTCTTCAGCGTCGACGGCGTGGAAATCGAGGCGCATTGGTCGCGCGTCGACGCGTCGAAATTGCGCACGCGGCTCGCCAACCGCCGCGCCAGCGCGTCCACCGTCGAACACCTCATGGCCGCGCTGTCGGCGCTTCACATCGACAACGCGCTCGTTTTCCTCGACGGCGCAGAGCTTCCGGCGATGG
This sequence comes from Methylocystis sp., assembly GCF_050251305.1. Taxonomy (GTDB): domain Bacteria; phylum Pseudomonadota; class Alphaproteobacteria; order Rhizobiales; family Beijerinckiaceae; genus Methylocystis. The sequence continues at coordinate 510 of NZ_JBFWNB010000012.1, forward strand.
ACGGCTCGGCCCGCGACTTCGTTTCGGCGATCGACGAGGCCGGCGTCATGCCGATGTCTGCGCCGCGCCGCTGCTGGCGGGTCGTCAAATCCGCGCGCGTGGCCGACGGCGCCGGCTGGGCGGAACTGCGGCCGGCGAAGTCCGGCCTTCATCTCGACGTGGAAATCGCCTTTGCCGACCCGGTCGGCTGTCAGCGCCTGGCGCTCGATCTGACTCCCCAGACGTTCCGGCGCGAACTGGCCGGCGCCCGCAGTTTCGGCTTTCTGCACGATGCGGAGCGGCTTTGGCGCGAGGGTCTGGCGCTTGGCTCGGATCTCGACAATACGATTGTCTTTGACGCCTGCGGCGCCGTCAATCCGCTGGGGCTGCGCTTCGCCGACGAATGCGTTCGTCACAAGATGCTCGACGTCGTCGGCGATCTGGCGCTGGCGGGGGCGCCGATCATCGGCGCCTTCCGTTCCTATCGCGGCGGACACGGGCTCAATCTCGCGCTGCTCGAAGCGGCGGCGCGCTCCGGCGCGCTGGCGCCCGAATTCGCGAGCGCGGGCGACGAAAGCGCGGCCAGGGCAAGCCGGAACGCGTCGCCATAATCTCGCCAGATCAAGATTCTTCTTTCAGGCGACCGCAATTGCGGGATCAGCGCGACGCCACGCTGTTTAGGCGCAGGGCGGGGGGCGTCCTGCGGCGGCGAATTTGCTGATTGAAAGTGGCAAGGCCTCGGGACGCCGTGAGCGTCGCGCAGCGCCGCAATGGGGCACCAAATGTCTGTTTTCGCACGTTTATTCAGCGTGTTGGCCTTGGCGTCGGCGCTCGTCATCGGCGCTGCGCCGGCCCGCGCCGACATTATGGACTCGATCAAGAGCGGTTTCGGCCTCTTCGGAAGCGGCGGCACGAAATATCAGACGGAAATCACGCCGGATATTCCGGCCGACGATCTCTACAACGCGGGACTCGCGCGGCTGAAGGCCAAGGATTACGAGGGCGCCGCCAAGAAATTCGGCGAATTGGAAAAGCAATATCCTCAATCGGATTGGGCCCGCAAAGGCCTGCTGATGACGACCTTTGCTCAGTTCGAGCAGCCGAAATACGACGATGCGATTCAGTCGGCGCAGAGATACATCGGCCTTTATCCGAATTCGCCCGACACGCCATACGTCTACTATCTCGCCGGCATGTCCTTCTACAGTCAGGTGCCGGACGTCATGCGCGACCAGCAGTCGGCCGAGAAGGCGCTGGAGGTCTTTTCGCAACTCATTCAGAAATTCCCCAAATCGGAATATGTGAACGACGCCCGCTACAAGATGCAGGTGACGCGCGACCAGCTCGCCGCCAAGGAGATGAACGTCGGGCGTTTTTATCTCATCCGCAAGAATTATCCCGCCGCGATCAATCGCTTCCACGACGTTCTCGGCAAATATCAGATGACGCGTCATACGGAAGAGGCGCTCTATCGTCTCACCGAAGCCTATCTCGCGATGGGCGTCACCAACGAAGCGCAGACCGCCGCCGCCATCCTCGGGCATAATTTCCCGGACTCACAGTGGTACAAGGACGCCCACGCGCTGTTGCAGAGCGATGGCCTTGAGCCGCATGAGCATACCGACTCCTGGCTGTCGAAGATTGGCAAGACGCTGCACGCGATTTAGCCGTCTGTCTCGAAGCGCGCCTGTATGAAGGCTCCGGCGTGCGCGAGCGCGCGCCGTCCATCCTCGAGCCGCGCATTCCATAAGGGCCACGCATGGATCATGCGCGGCCAGATCTCCAATGTGACCGAGACGTCGGCCGCGCCGGACGCCGCGGCGAGGCGCGTCGAATCTGCGAGCAGCGTTTCGTTCGAGCCGACCTGAATCAGGATCGGGGGCAGGCCCCTGAGATCGCCGAACAGCGGGGAGACGCGCGGGTCTCGGCGATCCACGCCGGCCGGGACGTAAGCCTGCGCAAGCTCCTCGAGATAGGGCTGGTGAATCAGAGGATCGAGCCCGTCCTTCGTCGTCAGCGTCTCGCCCGAGAGCGTGAGATCGGTCCAAGGCGAGACGAGCCAGGCGCAGGCGGGGAGCGCCTCGCCGAGGTCGCGCAGGCGCATGAGCAAGGCGAGCGTCAGTCCGCCGCCGGCGCTGTCGCCGCCGATCGCAATCCGTTCAGCGGGAAATCCCTGGTCCCGCAGGAATCGCCAGGCCGCAAGCGCATCGTCATAGGCGGCGGGAAATGGATGCTCGGGCGCGAGTCGGAAGCCGACGGCAAGCGTGCGGGCGCGGGCGGCCCGTCCGGCCTCCGTCGCCATTCGGCGGTGGCTGACAATCGAGCCGGAGCAATAGCCGCCGCCGTGGAAGAACAGAAGCGCACGCGATGAATCGCTTGCTGGCGCGCAAGACCATTCGGCGGCGACGCCGTCGATCGACGCCGGCTCCAGGGAGATATCCGGCGCCGTCGGCCAAACGGCGCCGACGTCCTCGATGCGGGCGCGGCGCGCGGGCCAGCCGACGGGGCGCGGTTGCGCGCTCAGCAGGGCGCGAATATCGTCGACGCCGAGGTCGGCCATAAAATCTCCGTTTGGAAAAAGGCGCGCGCGACTATAATCCAGGCGCGTCCATGCGTCGCCGGCGCGGCTTCCGCCGCATGTGCGCGCCCAGGGCGTTTGAGCAGAGCCTCATGCTGGTTCGTCTTTCGATTCGCGACATCGTGCTGATCGACGCGCTCGACCTGGAATTCGCCCCGGGTCTGACGACGCTCACCGGAGAGACTGGCGCGGGAAAATCGATCCTGCTCGACGCCTTCGTGTTGGCGCTCGGAGGACGCGGCGACGCATCGCTCGTGCGCGCCGGCTGCGAGCAGGGGCAAGTGACGGCGGTCTTCGATACGCCCGCGAATCATCCCGCCCATCTTGCGGCGCGCGAGTTCGGGCTGGCGAGCGACAACGAACTGGTGTTGCGCCGCGTGCAGGCCGCCGACGGCCGCACCCGCGCTTTCGTGAACGACCAGCCGGCGACGGCGCAGGCGCTGCGGGCCATCGGCCGGGAACTCGTCGAGATTCATTGTCAGCACGACGAACGCGCGCTTGTCGATCCTGGCGCGCATCGCGCGCTCGTCGACGCGCATGGCGGTCTTGTGGCGCAGGCCAATGAGGTGCGCGCGCGCTACGGCGCGTGGCAGGCGGCGCGCCGCGCGCTTGCTGAAGAAGAATCGCGCGTCGCCAAGGCGCGCGCCGACGCCGAATATTTGCGCCATGCGCACGCCGAGCTCTCCGAACTCGCGCCGCAGGAGGGCGAGGAAGACGTGCTCGCCGAACGCCGACTCTTCATGCAGCGCGCCGAAAAGGTCGCCGCGGACATCCGCGATGCGCTGGCGGCTTTTTCAAATGACGGGTCGCCGGCCAGGGAAATCGCTCAGACCGCGCGTCGGCTGGAGCGGCGACTGCCGCAGGCGCCGCAAGTGCTGGACGCTTCGGCGCGCGCGCTGACGCAGGCTGTGGATGCGCTGGGAATCGCCGAGGAAGCGCTTGAACAGGCGCTTGCAGAAACGAAATTCGATCCGGCCGAACTGGAGCGCATCGAGGAGCGGCTGTTCGCTCTGCGCGGCGTCGCGCGCAAGCATCAGGTCGCGGTCGCCGATCTGACGCGGCTTGCGGAGAAATTCGCCGAGGACATTGCGTCGCTCGACGCTTCGGAAGCGCGGCTCGTCGCGCTCGAACGCGCGCTTGCCGATTCGAAGCAGTCTTACGACAAGGCCGCCGCGGCGCTTTCCGATGCGCGAAGGTCAGCGGCGCGAAAGCTCGATGCGCTGGTCGACGCGGAGTTGAAGCCGTTACGGCTCGAGGGCGCGCATTTTTCGACTCAGGTGACAAGCGACACCGAGTCTGGGGGGCCGGAAGGGATCGATCGCGTCGAATTTTGGGTGCAGACCAACCCCGGATCGCGCCCGGGGCCGTTGACGAAAGTCGCGTCGGGCGGCGAACTCGCGCGCTTCATGCTGGCGCTGAAGGTCGTTCTCGCCGATCGCTCCGCGCCGACGCTGGTCTTCGACGAGATCGACACGGGCGTCGGCGGCGCTGTGGCGGACGCCATCGGCCAGAGACTGGCGCGTCTCGCGGCGCGCGCCCAGGTGCTCGCCGTCACCCATGCGCCGCAGGTCGCCGCACGCGCCGGCCAGCATCTGCGGATCAGCAAGGGCGCGCCCCCGGCGAAGGCCGGGAAAGAGAGACGCGTGGCGACGCGCGTCGCCGTGCTTGCCGAGGGCGAGCGGCGCGAGGAGATCGCACGCATGCTGTCGGGCGCCGCGATCACCGAAGAGGCGCGTGCAGCGGCGGCGCGGCTGCTGGAAGGGGCGGGCTGATCGCCGCCGACGGCGACCGCCTTCGTTGCCTCCTGCCCCCCGCTGGCCTATGAGAGAGCGCCATGCAGAATGCGCCTTTGCTCAAGCCCGCCGCGGACACGCTTGCCGAACTGCGCGGCGAGATCGACCGGATCGATCGCGAGATGCATCAACTCTTGATGCAGCGCGGGAAGACCATCGACCGGCTGATCGCGGCAAAGCGCGCGCAAGGCGGCGGCTGCGCATTTCGGCCCGATCGCGAGGCGCAGATGATGCGCGCGCTGGTCGAACGCCACGAGGGGATTTTGCCGCTCGACGCCGTCGAGGGCGTTTGGCGCGTCATCGTCTCGACCTTCACCTATGTGCAGGCGAATTATTCAGTGCACGCCGACGACAGCGGCGGCGACGCGCAGATCAGAGATTCCGCGCGGTTCCATTTCGGCTTCACCGTGCCTTATGTCGCGCATCACGGCGCTGGCGCGGTGATCGAGGCGGTCGCCGCATCGCCCGGCGATCTGGGGATCTTGCGCGCGACCGGCGGACTTTCGGACGGCGCCTGGTGGATGCGCCTGGTCGGCGAGGATGCGCCGAAGATCATCGCGCGCCTGCCTTTCGTCGAGCGGCCCCATCATCCGGCGGGTCTGCCGGTGTTCGTCGTCGCGCAGCTCGCGCCCGACGCGATGGCGCAGGGCGTGACGCTCTACGCGGTCGGCCTCGCGCGCTGGACGCACGCGCTGCCGGCCGCCTTTCAGACGCTCAAGGGCGAAATCCTCGCGAGCGCGCCGCATCCGGAAGGTCTGGCGCTGCTTGTCGCGGCGGCCGGCGACGCCGACGCACAATCCTTTGCGAAAGCGATGGCGGAGGCGGGCGTCGAGGGCGCACGCGTCGACGTGATCGGCAGCCACGCGATGCGCTTCCAGCTCACCGACGCGCGCAGTGGCGTCTTTGCGCCTTAGATCCCTGATTGAGGGTCTAAATTCCTAAAAGGATCCAAGACTTCTACGCCTGTGACGGCGACGTCGCGTATGTTGCGCGTCACGAGAACGAGTCCGCGCGTCAGCGCCGTCGCCGCCAATAGTCCATCGATGAAGGGCAATGGATTCGGAATATTCAGCCGCGCCCAGCAATTGGCGATGGCTTCGTCGACGGGAAGGACGCGGTCCTCCAATCTTTCGCGCATCCGTTCGAACCATGCGTCGAGCTGATCGGCTTGCGCCGGGTCCTTCAACCGCTTCAACTCGACGCCCCGTCGAATCTCGGCCAGCACGATGACGCTTGTTGCCAGATCGCGTGGATCGACGGATTGCGCCCAGGCGGCGACGCTGGGATCTGCGCGCGTTCCTTTCCGCAATTCCGAAATGACATTCGTGTCGAGCAGAAATTTCATAGATCGATCTCGCGCCAGCCTTTCTCGCGTCTATGCCGAAAGACTCCGTCGAAAGCGTCGTCCGGCAGGTCGGAGGCAAAAATATCGAGAACCGATTGGGCTTTTGGCGCCGTCAGCGCAGCGACGATCGCGCAGCGGAGTTTCTGCGCTCGCTCTTCGTCATCGCCGCGCAGAACCTCGAGGACTCGCTGGACCAACGTGAGATCGTCCGGCAGTTGGGGCAAAGGCGCCGTTGGCGGTGTTTCAGGATCGCCAGGGCCGACGCGTTCGAAGGTCAGGCGCTCTTTCTCCATATCGACGTCGCGCGTGCGAAAGCCAGCGCTCAACCACGCTTTCGTCATCACATTGTTGGAGCCGTTGTTGGACCACCAAGCCCGGTGCTGGCCTGCCGAAGATGGAAGCTTGAAGCCAAGAATTTTCTCCAAATCGCCAAAACCTAGTCTGACTTCTCGACAGGGCTGTTTGCGCAGATAGGCGGTCAAGGGCTCGTATTTGGACATTTGCATTCTCCTTTCAACTAGTGTGTGTTTTTTAAAATAAACACTGTGTATGTCAAGAGGCGCCTCTAAAAACTTTGCGCTCGGTGCGCCAGGGCTTATGAGAGATCCCCTCCCGTCTCGCCGCCGAAAAGAGAAATGGCCAAACCCGCTCCCCGTCCAAGCGTCCTGGCGATCGACGCTTACGTGCCCGGTAAAAGCGCCGCGCCGGGCGCAGCCCGCGTGTTCAAATTATCGGCCAATGAGACGCCGCTCGGACCTTCTCCGCGCGCCATAGAGGCCGTGCGCGGGATCGCCGCCGACATTGCGCTTTATCCGGAAGGGTCCGCGCGCGCCCTGCGCGAGGCGATCGGCGCGCGCTACGCGCTGGATCCGGAGCGGATCATCGCCGGCGCGGGCTCGGACAATATTCTGGAGCTGCTTGCGCTCGCCTATATTGGGCCGGGCGACGAGGGCGTCTACAGTCAGTACGGGTTCCTCGAATACAAGATCGTCACGCAGGCCGCTGGGGGCGCGCCTGTCGTCGCCCCCGAGAAGAACTACACGGCGCAGGTCGACGCGCTGCTTGCCTGCGTGAACGAAAGAACAAAGATTGTTTTTCTCGCCAATCCGAATAATCCGACCGGCGCCTATCTTCCTGCGAACGACGTCTCCCGCCTGGCGCGCGCCCTGCCGTCGCATGTGCTGCTCGTGCTTGACGCCGCCTACGCCGAATATGTCCTGCGCGCGGATTACGAGGCGGGCGCCGCGCTTGTCGACGCGCATGACAATGTCGTGATGACTCGCACCTTCTCGAAAATATACGGCCTTGCGGGTCTGCGCGTCGGCTGGGCGTATGGGCCGGCGCATGTGATCGATGCGCTGAATAGAATCCGCTCGCCGTTCAATGTCTCGAGCGCCGGTTCGGCGGCGGCGATCGCCGCGCTGGCGGACCGCGCCCATCTCGACGCGGCGATTGCGCATAATGAACGCTGGCTGCCCTGGCTGACGCGCGAAATCTCGGCGCTCGGCCTGGACGTTCTGCCGAGCGTCGCCAATTTCATCGCCATCCGTTTCCCCGAAGCGCAGGGATTGACGGCTGTGGACGCCGATCGTTTCCTTACCTCGCGCGGTCTGGTGCTGCGCGCGATCGGCGCCTATGGGATGGGCGAGTTCCTGCGCCTCACCGTTGGCGCGCAGGAGGCGAATGAACGCGTCGTCGAAGCGCTCGCCGCCTTCATGCAGAGCGCCGATTCGCGGCAAAATGCGCAAGCGGACGTTCATGGCTGACGCCGTATGCGAAAGCCTTGCGTTGATTGGCGTCGGCCTCATCGGCTCGTCGATCGCGCGCGCGGCGCGTGAATTTGGCGCGGCGCGGCGCATCGCCGTGATGGACGCATCGCCGCAGATCGTCCAACGCGCCAGCGAACTCGGCATCGCCGATCTGGCGACGCAGGATCATGCGCAGGCGCTCGCCGGCGCCGATCTCGTCATCGTGTGCACGCCCGTCGGCGCATGCGGCGCGGTCGCGCAGACCATCGCGCCGCATCTTCAAAAAGGCGCGCTCGTTTCCGATGTCGGCTCGGTGAAGGGCGCAGTCGTCGCGCAGATGACGCCGCATCTCCCCGAACCTGCGCGCTTCATTCCCGCGCATCCAATCGCCGGCACGGAATTTTCCGGGCCCGACGCAGGGTTCGCGACGCTGTTTCGGAATCGCTGGTGCATTCTCACGCCGCCCGAGAACGCCGACGCGGGCGCGATTGAGAAACTCACGGAATTCTGGACGCGCCTGGGCGCGAATGTCGAGACGATGAGCGTCGCGCATCATGACGCCGTGCTCGCGCTCACCAGCCATCTGCCGCATCTCATCGCCTATAACATCGTCGGCACCGCCGATGATTTCGGCGACGAGACGCGCTCCGAAGTCATCAAATTCTCGGCGTCAGGCTTTCGCGATTTCACGCGTATCGCAGCGTCCGACCCAATCATGTGGCGCGATATTTTTCTCGCAAACAAGGACGCCGTTCTGCAAATGCTCGGACGCTTCAATGAGGATTTGAGCGCGCTGCAGCGGATGATCAGACGCGGCGACGGGGAGGGGCTGCTGGAGTTTTTCGCGCGCACGCGCGAGATCCGCCGCTCGATCATCGAGCAAGGCCAGGACACCGCCGCGCCGGATTTCGGGCGACGCGCGGAGGGACGGTGAGCGTCTTTTTCCACCGACGGTCTGCTGGAATCACGAATGACCAAACCTTATTCCGACGCGCTGCGCTCCGCCTTCGATAACGCCGTTCCAAGCTATGATGGGCTGCGGCGTCAGCTCATTCCGCATTTCGACGCCTTCTACGGGACCGCGCTCGACCTTCTCGAGGAGAGCGTCGGCGCGGGCGGATTCCGATGCGTCGATCTCGGCGTCGGCACCGGTCTTTTGTCGGAGATGATTCTCGCGCGGTTTCCCGGCGCGCAGGTCGAAGGCGTCGATATGGCGCCGAAAATGCTCGACGCCGCGCGCGCGCGGCTTGCGGTCTATGGCGCGCGCGTGCGCCTGTCGGTCGCCGATTATGCGGCCGCGCCGCTTCCGGCCCCGCTCGACGCCGTCGTCTCGGCGCTGTCCATCCACCATCTCGACGACGAGGCGAAACGTCGCCTTTTCCAGCGGATTCATGATGCGTTGCGGCCCGGCGGCGTTTTCGTCAACGCCGACCAGTCGCTCGGCGCGACGCAAGACGTCGAGGACGCTTATCAGCGTCGCTGGGAGGCGGACGTCCGACGCTCCGGAATCGCGGACGACGATTTTGCGGCGGCGAAACGGCGCGCCGCGCTCGATCGCAGCGCGACCTTCGCCGATCAGATCGCCTGGCTCGAAGCTGCGGGCTTCCGCTATGCGGACATTGGCTGGAAACGCCATCGGTTCACGGTGTTTTACGCGCGCCGCTAGAGTCGTCTTTCGAGGCGTGACTGATCCGCAAGGCGTCACTGGCGTTGCGCGAGATGACCTGCTGCACCGTTCCGGAGAGCGCGGCGAGGAGCCAGGGCAGTTGAACGTCGATGCGCAGCAGATCTTTCAGCACCGTGATTTGCGCCGACGCCGCCTGGCCGAGCGCCGACACGCGAACCGTCGCGACATCGCCCGCCCATGTGACTTCGGAATGCGCGACCTTGTCGATATATTCGCGCTGCATCTTCGTCAGCTGTTCGGAGATGCGGGCTTTCGCCGCCTCCACGCTGAGAGTGTGCGGCACGGTTACGGTAATGGCGTTCGACATCTGGCTTCCTCCACCTCGCCCCAATGTAGGCGCGCCCCTGCGCGATGAGAAGAACGGCGCGGCTAAAGGCGACGACGATGAGTTCTCCAGGGCGGATTCGAAAGACGCTTAAGGCTGCGCTCGCGTCATGGATGAGCGTTATCGCGACGTTTGCAACGGCGATCGACGCGCCGACGCCGCCGCGACGTCCGGATTTTCAGAAGGCCGCTCCCGACGCCAAGCCGCCGGCGGTCGAGACATCGCCGCAAGCGCATGCGCCGCCGCAATCGGATTGCATGACGGATCTGCAAGGGGCCGGAGTTGTGTTCGACAAGGCCGACGCGCCGCCCGGCGGACACGGCGGCTGCGCGCTCGATGCGCCCGTGCGTCTTTCTGCGATCACCGTCGACAAGCGCCGGATCGCGCTCAATGCGAAGCCGCTGCTCAGTTGCGCGTTTGCGCTGCGATTTTCCGATTTCGTGAAAAACCTGCTCGCGCCGCTCGGCTCCAGCGCCCTGAATGCGCCGATCGCGGCGATCGACACAGGTCCGGGCTACCAATGCCGCAGTCGCAATCACCGCGCCGAAGCCAAATTGAGCGCGCATGCGAAAGGCATGGCCATCGACGTGAGCGGGTTTGTCTTGTCCGACGGGCGCAAGATCGCCGTTGACGCTCAGCCCGACTCTCAATCAACGGCCTATGTGAAATCCCTGAGAACGGCGGCTTGCGGCTGGTTCACGACGGTTCTCGGGCCCGGATCTGACCCCTATCACGCGACCCATCTTCACTTCGACATCGAGCGACACGGCTCAAGCGACGCCTATCGAATCTGCCAGTAACCGAAAAACATGGAACTTCTCGGCATGAAGCGTTAAGATGCCGCTTATCCTGCACGACACAGACCAACGCGCCGGCGCGAAACGCCGCGAAAAGCGCAGCGTTGCCGCCCCGGATGACTCACATAAGGAGGCTTGGGATCGTGATAGATGACTATGGCCGGATCAACACGGCCAAGGCGAACTTCGACGAAATCTACATGATGGACGACCCGAGGTCGTACTATTCTGTCCTCGGCGGCTTGGACTACATGATTCCCGATGTTGCGGAGCCCGTCATCCGACAGGTGCTCGCGGCGAAGGCTTCCGTTGGGGACAAGCCGACCGTTCTCGACATTGGCTGTTCTTACGGCATCAATGCAGCAGTGCACCGTTTTCCGCTCAGCTTCGATACGCTGAGGCGTCGCTACGCTCGGCGCGAGCTGGTGGAATTGTCGTCTGACGATCTGTTGCGGCTGGACGCGCATTTTTTCGCCGCTTGGCCGGATCGCGGCCTTGCGAATTTTATTGGCCTGGACATCTCGGAGCCTGCAATCCGCTACGCCAAGCGTGTTGGTCTGATCGCTGATGGCGTCGTCGCCGATCTCGAAGAGAATGATCTGACTCCGGAGGCCGCCCGCATCATCTCCCGCGCGGACGTCATTCTTTCCACCGGCTGCATTGGCTATCTGGGCGAGACCACGTTCCGCAAGCTGCTCGCGAGCATGGATCGTCGTCCGTGGGTGGTCTCGTTCGTGCTGCGCATGTTTCCTTTCGAAGGAGTCGCGCAGGCGCTCAACGAGCATGGCTACGTTACGGAACGTTTGGACGGCGCCACCTTCATCCAGCGGCGCTTCCGAAACTGCGACGAATTCGAACATACGCTGCAGACTTTGGCGGCGCTTGGCAAGGATACGCATGGCCTGGAGACAGAGGGCCTCTATCATGCGGATCTTTACATTTCGCGTCCCGCCGAGGACGCGATGGAGCTGCCGCTTTGCGAGTTCGTAACGATCGCGAGCGGCCGCCACCGATCCTTCGGTCCGCGCTATGTTCAAGTCGAGACCGACGAAGGCACGCTCGTTACGCTGGAGCCCTGAGCCGCGCGACAGGGTTGATCGTCGCCGGAGCGATTCGGCGACGCCGGCCCGTTCCCGCCTGGCGGCTTCCTACCGCGCCGAGGCAAGCAGACCGAGCCGGGTCAGTTCGTGCTCGCGGATGTTGCGGGTGATCGGATAATACCCGCCTTGCTTCGCTTGCATCTGGCCGTCTCTGGAAAGCACATATTTGACGAACTCGCCGCTCAGCGCGTCCATCGGCTTCCTGGGATCCTTCAGCAGATAGATGTAAAGGCCCCGCGCCAGCGGATATTTGCGGGAATAGGTGTTGTCGAAAGAGGCGTCATGGCAGCTCTTGCCGGGCGTCCCCACCGGAACCGCGCGCACGGCGCCGGTTTTGTAGCCGATGCCTGAATAGCCGATCGCGAATTTATCGCCGCCGACTGCGCTGACGACAGCTTCCGATCCGACCTGCATGTTGATGTCGTCCTTGAAGTCGCCGCCGCCCATGACATGCTGTTTGAAAAATTTGTAGGTGCCTGAGAGCGTGTTGCGGCTATACATCGTGATCGGTTTGGCCGCCCATTCGCCGGTCAGGCCAAGTTCGCCCCAGCTGCGGATGCTTCTGCCGCCGCCGCTTTTCGGGTCGGCGGCGAACACGCGATCCAACTGCTCCATGTTGATGCATCGCAGCGGATTGTCCTTGTGGACATAGATCGCCAGCGCGTCGATCGCGACCAGAACCGCCATCGGCTTGTAGCCGAATTTCGCTTCGAAGGCGCCGACCTCGTCCGGCGTCATTTGTCGCGACATGGGACCGAGCTGGGACGTTCCGGAGAGCAGGGCGGGGGGCGCCGTGTTCGACCCCTTGCCTTCGATCTCGATCGAGACGTTCGGGTAAATTGAGCGGAAGCCCTCCGCCCACAGCTCCATCTCATGAAGCATCGTGTCGGACCCGACCGACTTCAGCCGGCCCGACAGCGCGCTGACCGGCTTATAGGGAGAAAGCTCCATATCGAGCGCAGCCGCGCCGACGGTCAATACCGCGAGCGCGGCGACGGCGGCGGAGAAGGCGCGCAATTTCATGGTTCTCTCCGTTGCGTCAAATCGACGTCGCCGAAACCATCCGCTTCGACGAGCGCGCGATCGACGCGGAACGGCTTGGGGTAGGCTCTGGGGGGAGCGTTCTGCGAGGCGCTCTCGCTTTCGTCGCAATGTCACGCGGCCCAATGACAAGCGCATGACGTCTGCGCGACAGCGCCGGGGCGACTCGGTAAATCGCGCGCAAAAAAAATCTGGGAGGCGACTGGCGCCTCCCAGATTGCAGGCATGACGGCGGCCGAGACGGCCGCGTCTGTTCGTCAGTAGGAATAATACATGTCGAACTCGACCGGATGCGGCGTCATTTCGAAGCGCATCACGTCCTGCATCTTGAGGTCGATATAGGACTCGATGAAGTCCTTATCGAAGACGCCGCCGACGGTCAGATAGGCATGGTCGGCATTGAGGCTCTCGAGCGCTTCACGCAAGCTGCCGCAGACGGTCGGGATCGCCTTCAACTCTTCCGGCGGAAGGTCGTAGAGGTCCTTGTCGGACGGTCCGCCCGGATCGATCTTGTTGGCGATGCCGTCGAGGCCGGCCATCAGCATGGCGGCGAAGGCGAGATAGGGGTTGGCGGTCGGGTCCGGGAAGCGAACCTCGACGCGCTTCGCCTTCGGGCTGGAGCTGAAGGGGATGCGGCACGACGCCGAGCGGTTGCGCGACGAATAGGCGAGCAGGACCGGCGCCTCGAAGCCCGGGACCAGACGCTTATAGGAGTTGGTCGACGGGTTGGTGAAGGCGTTCAGCGACTTGGCGTGCTTGATGATGCCGCCGATATACCACAGGCACTCCTGAGAGAGGCCGGCGTATTTGTCGCCCGCGAAGACCGGCTTGCCGTCCTTCCAGATCGACTGGTGGACGTGCATGCCCGAGCCATTGTCGCCATAGACCGGCTTCGGCATGAAGGTCGCCGACTTGCCGTAGGAATGCGCCACCTGATGGATCGCGTATTTGTAGATCTGCAAATGATCGGCGACGGTGACCAGCGTCTCGAACTTCAGACCAAGTTCGTGCTGCGCCGAGGCGACTTCGTGATGGTGCTTTTCGACCTTGACGCCCATCGCCGCCATGGCGGCGAGCATCTCGCTGCGCATGTCCTGCGCCGAGTCGACCGGCGGCACCGGGAAATAGCCGCCCTTGGTGCGCACGCGATGGCCGAGATTGCCGCCCTCGTAAGCGGTGCCGGAGTTGGAGGGCAGCTCGGTCGAGTCGAGCGTGAAGCCAGTGTCGTAGGGTTCGGTCGAAAAACGCACGTCGTCGAAGACGAAGAATTCGGCTTCAGGACCGAAAAAGGCGGTGTCGCCGACGCCGGCGGTCTTGATATGGGCCATCGCCTTCTTGGCGATGCCGCGCGGATCGCGGTTATAGGGCTGCCCGGTCGAGGGCTCCATGACGTCGCAGACGATCGACAGCGTCGACGCCGCGAAGAAAGGATCGATGGCCGTCGATTCCAGATCGGGAAGCAGCGTCATGTCCGATTCATTGATCGCTTTCCAGCCGGCGATCGACGAGCCGTCGAACATGATGCCTTCGGTCAAGGCCTCCTCATCGACAATCGAAACGTCGAACGTCACATGCTGCCACTTGCCGCGCGGGTCGGTAAAACGGAAATCGACGAATTTAACGTCGTTATCCTTGATCTGCTTGAGTACGTCCTTGGCCGTCGTCATGTGGTTTGATGCCTCTCTTTGCTGATCTTGGTGTTTAGCCGTTTTCGTATTGGGCGCGCCGGAGCGTCTGAAGATTTTCGCGAAAAAGCTCATGTGGCGGGGGCTCAGTGCTAGATGGCGTCCGCGCCGGTCTCGCCGGTGCGAATGCGGATCGCGCCTTCGACGTTAGAAACAAAAATCTTGCCATCGCCGATGCGGCCGGTTTGCGCCGCCGTGCGAATGGCCTCGACGGCGCGCTCCACGGCGTCATCCGCCAGAACGATCTCGATTTTGACTTTCGGAAGAAAATCAACGACATATTCGGCGCCGCGGTAGAGCTCGGTATGACCCTTCTGCCGGCCAAAGCCCTTTGCTTCGGTGACCGTAATGCCTTGAAGCCCCGCCGCCTGCAGCGCTTCCTTTACCTCATCGAGCTTGAACGGCTTGATGATCGCCTCGACCTTTTTCATTAAATCCCCCGCGCGCTTAGCTTAAGCCCCGGCCCGCTAGCGACTTTGGCTCGGCTGAAGAGCCGCCGAGCTTCTAACATTGCCGCGTTGGTCGCGCCATGGCCAAAGTTCCGGCGCCAAACTATGTTGGGCGCCTGTTTGATATACGGTATGCGCTTTTATTAATCGATCAGCCTAATTTCTAGGCGTTTCGATCGTCGATGATCGCGGGCAAGTCGTCCCGCGCGCCCCATTCGGACCAGGAGCCGTCATAGACCGTCGCCGGCGGGCGGCCCGTCGCCGTGCGCGCGAGACTGATGATGCAAGCCGTGAGCCCGGAGCCGCAGGTCGCGATGACAGGCGCGTCGGGATCGACGCCCGCAGCGCGAAACGCGCTTTCCAGTCCCGCGTGGTCCTTCATCCGTCCGTTTTCCAGGAGGTTGCTGAACGGGAGATTTCGCGCGCCCGGCATATGGCCGGCGCGCAGCCCTGGACGCGGCTCCGCGCCCCATCCGTGGAAACGCTCTGCGCCGCGCGCGTCGACCACTTGCGGCCCGCCGGAATCGAGCGCGCGCCGCACCGCCTCGGCGTCGGCGACGAGGCTTGCGTCGAAACGCGGCGTGAAGTCCGCCGGCGCCCTGACGCGCGCCTCGCCCTGTTCGAGCGGCCGGTCCTCGGCCTTCCAGGCGGGCAGGCCGCCCGCAAGAATTGACGCCCGTTCCGCGCCAAAGATGGTCAGCATCCACCACAGGCGCGCCGCCGAGAACAGGCCGAGGCTGTCGTAGACGACGGCCTGCATCCCGTCTCCGAATCCGCACCGGCGCATCTCCGCGGCGAAGATTTCAGGCTTCGGCAGCATATGCGGCAGGTCGGTGGAATGATCGGCGATCGCGTCGATGTCGAAGAACTGCGCGCCGGGAATATGCCCCGCGAGAAATTCGGCGCGGGCGTCGCGCGCCGCGGCGGGCATGTGCCAGGAGGCGTCAAAGACGACAAGATCCGGCGCATCGAGACGCTCGGCGAGCCGCCCGGGAGAGACGAAAAGCGTTTCGGGATCGATTCTGCGCGTCATGGCTCCGCTCGTTGCGCGCCTGACGCTGCTTGCATCCGGCCGTCCGGCGTTCACAATACGCCGATTCGATTCTCACGCCATCGGCGCCCGACCGACATGCTCGACATTCCAGGCAAGGCCTGCGGCTCCTGTTTCTTCTGCTGCAAGGTCCTTGAAATTGAAGAATTCAAAAAGCCGGCCGGAAAGCTCTGCGAGCACTGCGCGCGGACCGGCGGCTGCGGCGTCTATGAAACGCGTCCGCAGGTCTGCCGCGATTACTACTGCCGGTGGAAGGAGGAGCGCAGCTTCTCGACGCAGCTGCGGCCCGACCGTGTCGGCGCCTTGCTGATGGACGACCCGGACAGCGACGAGTATCACGCGGTCTGCGACCCGGAAAAGCCGTTTTCATGGCGCAATCCTCTCGTATTCAGGCATCTCGTCGCCGAGGCCAAGGCGGGACGGCTCGTGGTCGCGAAGGCGGGGTTGCGGTCATGGCGCATTTTCGAGGACGGACATTGGCAAGAATGGGCCTGAGCCTCAAAAGAACTGCGACTATCATGCGTTCGACCGGGCGATCGCCCGCGCCGAACGGCGCGCCGGGGCCATGAGAGCGATGGGCCGCCGATGGAGCCGTTTGGCGTGCCGCGGCGGCGTCGCCGTCGCGACGTCGCTTGCGCTTTGCGCGCCCGCGGCTGCCGAAGCGCTGCGGGCCTATTACGCGCTGAGCCTCATGGGGCTTTCAATCGGCAGCGCATCGGCGTCGGGCGTGGTGGACGCGCGTAATTATCGCGTCGAGATCTCGATGCGAACGACGGGCCTCGCCAATCTCATCAACAACACCAAGGGCGCCGCGAGCGCGAGCGGCGGACTGACCGCCGCCGGGCCGTCGCCGGCAAGCTACGCCAACACCACGTCGAACAGCGACGAGACGCGCACCGTTCGCATGTCGCTCGGCGGCAATTCAGTGCGAACGGTCGAAGTCAGGCCGGCGCCCTGGGACGCCGAAGCGCGGATCCCGGTGACCGAAAGCGCCAAACGCCACATCGTCGATCCTGTCAGCGCGCTAATCATGCGCGTTCCGCAGGGAGAGGAGCTCACCGGTCCCGCAGCGTGCAACCGGACGATTTCGGTTTTTGACGGGGTGACGCGTTTCGACGTGGAGCTCGCCTACGCCGGGGCCCATGTCGCGCAGACCAGAGGCTATGACGGCCCCGTCACCGTATGTTCGGCGCGCTATACGCCGATCGCCGGGCATCGGCCGGACAGTTCCTCGACCCGTTATATGGCGAATAATCACGACATCAGCGTCTGGCTTGCGCCGCTTCCCGAGGCGCATGTGGTCGTGCCGATCCACATCGCGATCGGCACCGCCGCCGGCAAGCTGGTGATCGACGCCGCCGAGTTCCAGATCGATCAGCGCCGCGCCGACTTCAGGCGCTGAACGGCTTACGCTCAGTTGACGCGGACTTCCTTGGTCTGCTTGCGATTCCTGCGGTCGGACTCATATTCCAGATATCTGACTTCGAGAGGCGCGGCGCCCTTGTCCGGACGCAGACAGAATGACGGGCGCGGGGCGAAGCCTCCCTCCGGCGTCTCGAAGCAATCCGAGAAGCGCACCTCGCACTGAAACATCGTCTCGCTTTTCGGCGCCGCCCGCGCGACGACGGCGCGCGCGTCCTCGATGGCCTGCTTGCAGACGTCGGCGTTGAAGCCCCAGGCTTCGCAGTCGCTCTGCGTCGCCATATATTTGCCGTCGGCCAAACAGACAGGCGTGCGCCGCAACGCATAAAAGGCTGAAAACCCTGCGGCGACGATGGCGACGGCGATGATGACAAACTTGAACATCGGACTGCACGCTCGGAAAGATGGAAAGGCGCCGCGTCCAGATAGATAGTCGCGCGGCCGCCGCGGCGCCAAGCGCAAACTGCGCTTTGAGACATGCGTACATGCGGCGATGCAGCGCAGCGGCGACGATGTCAGTCGCTTGACAGCCGTCCATGTCTGCAATACTTCGAAACGACCGCAATTCGGAACCGCGGCCGAGAGCTGCGAGCATTATGGCTCTCCGGGCGCGGCTAGGGCCGAAAAAAGCGATGCAGACGCGTTCCCGCCTAGGTGAGGTCGACGTTGAATTTAGACCGAGGTGGGGCGGCGTCAGCCACGCGATCCACTTGACCAATTCAACGCCGGACGCAACGCCGCTGTCGCGGATTGCAGCGTGGATCTCGGCTTGTGGCGAAACCGACAGTAGTGTGTGATAGAAGGAGGAAACTATGGGCGCTATTCTCGAACTTACCAGCTATGCAGCGACCCCGTTCGGCATGATCGCGATCATCGCCATCGGCGCGGCCGCTTATTTTGCCGCTCGCTGGGTGTTCAGCGACTAAGCAAGCCTCACAAGGCTTTATGCGCGGCGCGCTGGCTCGGCCAGCGCGCCGTTTTTTTGCGTTTGCGGCGCGTCGGCGCCGCGCGCGAACCCACTTGCATCCGTCGGCGCCTGCGGTATTGTGCCTTAACGCCCCACCTCTAACGGGCAGGGCGGGACGACCCGCCGGGCGAGGATTTTTCCCGCAGCGGCGGACATCGTCGGATATTCAAGTTGTTGCGCTGCGGTCCGCGCGGCGGCGGAGGCTGAATGGCTCCTACCTCTTCGATCAGGGCCGCGAATGACCAGAAGGATGGCTCGCGCGCGGCGCGGCCGAACGGCGCCAATGGCGCGCAGCCGGCGGCGGAGGCGGAACGCATCGACGTCGCCATCGCGGACAAGAGTCCGCTGATTCTCGCGGGTCTGGACAAGCTGCTGTCGGATGATCGCCGGTTCAATCTCGTCGCCAAGCTGACCGACGGCGAGGAGTTCCTTGAAGCGGCGCGTCAACAGAAGTTCGCGATCGCGGTCATCGGCTGGCAGTTGCCGACCCTGCACGCGCGCGACGTCTTGCGCGCCCTGTCGCGTCAGGTCGCCGCGCCCAAGATCGTCGTATACAGCGGCACCAACGATCCCGCCGCCCCCGCCGAGACTCTTCAGCTGGGCGGCGCCGGCTTCGTCTCCAAACGCGCGCCGCCGGAGCGGCTCCTGGATGTGCTCGCCGCGGTGGCGGCGGGCGACATGGTGTTTCCCTTCGTCGACATAAGAAAGATGCGCAGCGACCCGCTGGAAAATCTGACGCTGCGCGAGCGAAGCCTGCTGTCGGCGCTCGGCTCGGGCCACACCAACAGTCAGCTCGCCAAGGATTTCGGGGTCTCGATCAACACGATCAAATTCCACCTGCGCAATCTTTTCGAGAAGCTCGAGGTGCGCAATCGCGCCCAGGCGATCGCGCTTTTCCTAGAGATGAAGCATGGCGGATATCCGGGCGGAGCGGGCGGACGCAGCATGGAGCCCGCGGGCTCCTCGCGCGGTCGCCGTAATCGTATCGACTAGCCCGCGCGTCTAAGGCGCCGGAAACAACGCGTCGCTTTTGCCGGACAGGCGATAGGCGACGAGGCCCGCCCATTCATGCGCGGCGAATTCCACGAGGCCGAGCGCTCTCGTGGCGAACCGCGGAAGCTCAAGAACAGATTCGCCGCTGGTGCGGTAATCGACGGGATAGGCGATCACGTCGAAGCCCGCCTGCCGAAACGCGCCGATGGCGCGCGGCATGTGAATAGCCGAGGTGATGAGCAGCCAGCGCTCGCCCGGCTTCGGGCGCAGCAGGTCGCGCGTGAAAACGGCGTTCTCATATGTGTTGCGCGAGCGGCGTTCATATAGAACATCCCCCTGATCGAGTCCGAGTTCGCGCCAG
Source organism: Methylocystis sp. (assembly GCF_050251305.1). Lineage (GTDB taxonomy): Bacteria > Pseudomonadota > Alphaproteobacteria > Rhizobiales > Beijerinckiaceae > Methylocystis. Next base: position 19,831 of record NZ_JBFWNB010000012.1, read on the forward strand.
AAACGCTGGACGGCGTCGGCTTCGGCATAGGCCGCGTCGCGCTGCGCGGCCGAGCCGCCAGTGAAGACCAGTCGCGCATTCGGATATTTGCGCTTGAGCGCAATCGGCGCGGTGAGGCGTTCAGCGGCGTCGACCACTGTCGGGCGGTTGCGGCTGGCGCTCAGCCGCTCGTCGATCGCGCCGCCGAGCACGATGACGCCGTCGGGCGCCGGCATGTCGTCGGGCGGCGGCGGAAAGCGCGCCTCGAGCGGACCTGTCAGCAGGCCGCCGAGCGGTCCGAAGGCCATCAGCAGCAGGGCGAACGCGCTCGTGATCGAGAGCGCGCGCCCCCAGCCATCCCAGCGCGTGAACAGCAGCAGGGCGCCGATGACGGCGACGAAGATGAACAAGTGAACCGGCGCCAGAACGAACATCAGCGCATGCGACTCCTTGGCGCATAAGTGGCGCGCGCACGGCGCGGCGTTCGCGCAACAGCTGTGCGCTGCGCGCGACGCCGGCCTCGCCGCGTCAGGTCACATATTCGGATAGTTCGGTCCGCCGCCGCCTTCCGGCGGAACCCAGGTGATGTTCTGCGCCGGGTCCTTGATGTCGCATGTCTTGCAGTGGACGCAGTTCTGCGCGTTGATCACGAAGCGCGGATCGCGGCGCGTCTCCTCATCGGCATAGACCACTTCATAGACGCCGGCCGGGCAGTAGAGCCGCGCAGGTTCGCCGTAGATCGGCAGATTGCGCGTGATCGGAATCGCCGGATCGGCGAGTTTCAGATGAACCGGCTGATCCTCCTCGTGATTGGTGTTGGAGACGAACACCGACGACAGCTTGTCGAACACGACTTGGCTTGCGCGCTTCGGATAGACGATCGGCGTGACTTCCGAGACCGGCTTCAATGTTTCGTAATCCGCCTTGCCGTGCTTGAGCGTGCCGAAGAAGGAAAAGCCGAACAGCGCATTCGTCCACATGTCGAGTCCAAAGAGCGGCGCGCCGACATAGGTGCCGTATTTCGACCAGAGCGGCTTGACGTTGCGCACCGGCTTCAGATCGCGGCCAATGTCGGACGCGCGCCAGGCGGCGTCATAAGCGCTGACCTCGTCATGCGCGCGCCCTTCCGCGACCGCCGCCGCGACATGATCGGCGCAGAGAATCCCCGAGAGCATGGCGTTGTGCGAGCCCTTGATGCGCGGGACGTTCATGAAGCCGGCCGCGCAGCCGACCAGCGCGCCGCCGGGCATCACGAGCTTCGGCACGCTCTGCCAGCCCCCTTCCGTCAACGCGCGCGCGCCATAGGACAGGCGTTCGCCGCCTTCGAGCGTGGGCGCGATCATCGGATGCGTCTTGAAGCGCTGAAACTCGTCGAAGGGCGAGAGCGTCGGATTTGAATAGTTGAGATGCACGACGAAACCGATCGACACGAGATCGTCGTCGAAATGATAGAGGAACGATCCGCCGCCGGTGTCGGACGCAAGCGGCCATCCGAAGGAATGCTGCACAAGCCCGTCGTGATGCTTGTCCTTGGGGATGCGCCAAAGCTCCTTGAAGCCGATGCCGAACTTCTGCGGCTCGCTGTTTGCGGAAAGGTCGTATTTCGCCAGCAGCTGCTTGGTCAGCGAGCCGCGCGCGCCTTCGGCGAAGATCGTATATTTGCCTTTGAGCTCCATCCCGCGGGTGAAGCTGTCTTTTGGTTCGCCGTCGCGGCCGACGCCCATGTCGCCCGTGGCGACGCCGACGATTTCGCCCCTGTCGCCGTAGAGAACTTCGGCGCCGGCGAAGCCTGGATAGATCTCCACGCCGAGATTCTCGGCTTCCGACGCGAGAAAGCGAACGACATTGCCGAGCGAGCCGATGAAATTGCCGTGATTGTTCATCAGCCGCGGCATCACCACATTAGGAATGCGCAATCCGCCCTTTTCCGAAAGCAGCAGGAAATGGTCCTCATGCACTTCAGTTTTCAGCGGCGCGTCGTCGCGCGTGCGCCATTCGGGCAGCAGCCGATCGAGGCCGATCGGATCGATCACCGCGCCGGAGAGAATATGCGCGCCGGGCTCGGAGCCTTTCTCGATGACGACGACTGAAAGATCCGGCGCGACTTGCTTCAGGCGAATCGCCGCGGCGAGGCCTGCTGGTCCTGCGCCGACCACAACGACGTCATATTCCATCGATTCCCGCGGCGGCAGCTCCGTATCTTCAGCCATTTTCAATCCCTTTTGCCTTTCTTGGAGGCATTCTAGCCTTTTTGCCGCCGCCGCGGCAAAAGGAGTTTCGCCGTCCGGGAAGACTCCGTTCGGGTCGGCTCGCCGGTTTCGCCGCGCGGCGGGAGAGGTGCATAGTCAGGCCATGCTCGATCCAGTTTACGCTCCCGCCGCATGAAGCGTCTCGCCTTCTTCATTGCGCTGGCGCTCCTGGCCGTCGTCGTTTGGCGCGTCGTCGAACGCCCGGCGAACCCGGATGATGTTTTTCTCGGCTATGTCGAAGGCGACATGCTCTACATCGGCCCCTATGAGACCGAGAGAGTTGCGAACCTCGCGGTCGCCGCCGGCGCCGAGGTCAAAAAGGGCGACCCGCTGTTTACCATGTCGACGACGCTTCTCGATCGCGCGCGCGACGAAGCGTCGGCGCGGATGGCGCAACTCGAGGCGCAAGTCGAAAATCTGCAGGCGGCGATGAATCGGCCGGAGCAGATCGCCGTTCTGCAGGCCGCGCTCGAGCGCGCCGAGGCGGCGCTGCAATTGTCCCGCGCCGACTACGACCGACAGCGCACGCTTTACGCCAAGGGCCATGTCGCCAAGGCGGCGCTCGATCGCGCCAAGATGGCGCTGTCGCGTGACGAGGCGAGCGTGGAGGAAGCGCGTCGGCAGGTCGACGCGTCGCGCATGGCGAGCCGTTCGCAGGAGATCGAAGCCGCCGAGGCGAATTTGAAGCAGGCGCGCGCGCAACTCGATGGATTGAACATCCGCATCAAGCGCCAGAGCGTCGTCGCGCCGGCGGACGGCGTCGTGCAGGACGTCTATTTCCGGCCGGGAGAGATCGTCAACGCCGGCCAGCCGGTCTTGGCGCTGCTGCCGCCGGAAAACCGCAAGGTGCGCTTCTATGTCTCCGAACCGGAGTTTCCGAAAATTTCGCTGGGCGAACGCGTGCGAGTCTCCTGCGACGGCTGCGCGGACGATCTTTATGGACGCGTCAGCTATATTGCGGGTCGCCAGGAATATACGCCGCCCGTTATCTTCAGCGACAAGGAGCGCGCGAAACTGGTCTTCAAGGTCGAAGCGCGTTTGGAGGGCGCGGCGCGCGCGCTGCCGCTCGGCATGCCGGTCAGCGTGACGCCGGCGCCTGACGCGACAGGACCGGCGCCGTGAGCGTCGACAGCGACATCGCGATCGACGTGCGCGGCCTGACCAAATCTTTCGGCGCGAAAAAAGTCGTCGACAATTTTTCGCTGCAGGTGGCGCGCGGCAACATCCAGGGCTTTCTTGGCCCGAACGGCAGCGGCAAGACCACCACGATCCGCATGCTCTGCGGGCTGCTGACGCCGGATTCCGGCGAGGGGAGATGTCTCGGCTACGACATCCGGCGACAGCAGGAGGAGATCAAGCGCTACGTCGGCTACATGACGCAGGGCTTTTCGCTCTATCGCGATCTCACCATTCGCGAAAATCTGGAATTCGTCGCGCGCGTCTATGGTCTCGAAGAGCCGGAGGACGCGGCGCAGGGCGCACTCGAGCGTCTGGGTCTCGTCGCGCGCGCCGATCAGCTGGCCGGCGAACTTTCCGGCGGCTGGAAGCAGCGGCTGGCGCTTGGCGCATGCATCCTGCCGGGGCCGTCATTGCTCCTGCTCGATGAGCCGACGGCGGGCGTCGACCCCAAGGCGCGCCGCGACTTCTGGGACGAGATCCATCATCTGGCGACGCAAGGCTTAACGGTGCTCGTTTCGACGCATTACATGGACGAAGCGGAGCGCTGTCACCAGATCGCCTATATCGCCAATGGACGACTCCTTGCGTCAGGAACAATTCCGGAGATCATCGAAAGCGCGCATCTTTCGACATGGGTCGTGACCGGCGAAGGCCTCGATCCGCTCGCCAGCGAACTGAAGCGGCAGCCCGGCGTCGACATCGTCGCGCGCTTCGGCTCGGCGCTGCATGTCGGCGGACGCGATGAAGCGGCGATGGAGCGCGTCGCGCAGCGCTATAGCGCGAAAGGCGTTCATCGTTGGAGGCGGGATGAGCCGTCGCTCGAAGACGTGTTCATCGATCTTATGATGCGCGCCGGAGCTGACCAGTGAGCCCAGAGCCGGGCCGGCCGAACGCCGTCGTCCGTCCGGCGCGGCGCGGCGCGCTTGCGCAATCCTGGCAGCGTTTTGTCGCCATGTTCGTCAAGGAGTTCATTCAGCTTCGGCGCGACCGGCCGACATTCGCCATGATCGTCGGCATTCCGATCATTCAGCTGTTGCTTTTCGGATATGCGATCAACACGGATCCCAAACATCTGCCGACGGCGGTGCTGACAAGCGACGACAGTCCGATTGCGCGCGCGCTGATCGGCGCTTTGCGCGCCACCGATTATTTCAACATCAAATATATCGCGCGCGGCGAGGCGGATGCGGACAAATTGATTCTGTCGAACAAGGTGCAGTTCGTCATTCAGATTCCGCCGGACTTCTCTCGCCAGCTCGTCCGCGGCGAAAAACCCGGGCTGCTGCTCATCGCCGACGCCACGGACCCGACGGCGACCTCGGGCGCCGTCGCCGCCGCGCTCGGCGCCGCCGGTCAGGCGCTCGACCGTGAATTGACCGGACCGCTGGCATCGCTGGTCCAGAATGCGCCGCCTTACGAGATTCGGGTCCATCGTCGCTACAATCCGGCGGGAGAGACGCGCCGCAACATCGTGCCCGGGCTGATCGGCACGATCCTCACCATGACCATGCTGATCTACACGGCCCTGTCGGTGACGCGCGAAATCGAGCGCGGAACGATGGAGGCGCTGCTCGCCATGCCGGTGCGGCCGGTCGAGATCATGCTCGGCAAGATCGCTCCCTATGTGGTCGTCGGCGCCGTGCAGATGTCGACGATCCTGATTGTCGCCTCGCTGCTGTTTCATGTGCCCGTGGTCGGTTCGCTTTTCACGCTCACCGCGCTGACTCTGCTTTTTATCGTCGCCAATCTGTCGGTGGGATACACGTTCTCGACGGTCGCGGTGAATCAGCTGCAGGCGATGCAGATGACATTCTTCTTCTTTCTGCCGAGCATGCTTCTGTCGGGCTTCCTGTTTCCCTTCTACGGAATGCCGACCTGGGCGCAATATATCGGCGAAGTGATGCCGCTGACGCATTATCTGCGCATCGTGCGCTCGGTGATGTTGAAGGGGGCCAGTTTCAGCGATCTCGCTGTCGACGCCAGCGCGCTTGCGGCCTTCGCGCTGGTCGCGATGAGCGTCGCGGTGTTTCGATTCCGGCAGACGCTGGACTGACGTTGACGGCGCGATTCTCGGCGGCCTAAACATTGGCCTGGAGACAAGCCATGCCCGAGACGCAAGACCCTGAAAAGCGGTTCAACATGATCGTGAGGATCGCCGCGCTCGCGGCGATTCTGCTGACCGGCTATTACGTCTGGTCGTTCTTCGTCAGCAGCCGCTATCAGGCGCTGTGCGGCGGCTCCTTCTGGGAGCTGGACAAAAAAGAGATCGACTCCTGCATCGATCGGAAAAAAGAGCTTGAGAAATAGGCGCGGTTGCGGATCGCGCCTGGCGCGCGTCGCCGCTCAAAACAGATAAGCGAGGCTCTGCGCCAGAAAGCCTGCGAACAGCAACAGCCCGGCGTCGCGATTCGAGCGGAACAGGCGCAGGGCGGTCGCCGGCGCGACGTCCTCTCTCGTCTGCGCGGTCTGCCAGGCCAAATGCGCCGCATAGGCGGCGACTCCGAGATAGGCGAGCCAACCGCCGCCGGCGAGCCAGACGGCGACGGCGGCGCTCGCGACGGACATCGCGTAAAGCGCGCCGACCGCCAATTGCACCCGCGGACCGAACAGCCGCGCCGTGGAGCGCACGCCGACGATGGCGTCGTCACGCATGTCCTGCAGCGCGTAGATCGTATCGAAGCCAATGGTCCACGAGATCGCCGCCGCATAGAGAAAAAGCGCCGGCGGGCCGAGCGCGCCGGCGAGCGCGGTCCAGCCGAGCAGCGCGCCATAGGCGAAGGCCAATCCGAGAATCGCCTGAGGCCAGGACGTGAAGCGTTTGGCGAAGGGGTAGATCAGCACGATCAGCGGAGACAGCAGTCCGAGCGCGATCGTCAGCCCGTTGAACGACAGAAGCACCGCGAGCCCGACGAGGCACTGAGCGACGAGAAAGCCGATCGCCGCCCTGGGCGTCACGCGGCCGCTCGCGAGCGGGCGCAGGCGCGTGCGCTCGACCTTGGCGTCGATCTCGCGATCGACATAGTCGTTGTAGGTCGAGCCTGCGCCGCGCATGGCGACGGCGCCAATGAAGAACAGCGTCAGGTGCCAAAGATTTGGGCCTTGGCGGAGCGCCGCTGCGGCGAGCGCGCTCGACTCCCAGCAGGGCAGGAGCAGCAGCCACCAGCCGATCGGCCGGTCGAGTCGCGCGAGCTGGATAAAAGGCAGGAGCGCGGGAGGCGCGCAGCGCAGCAAGGGATGGTCGGCGCTCGCGTCGGGGAGCGCGGCCGCGCCCGATGAATCGCCGCTTGGCCTTATGCTCACAGCGGTCCGGCGGGCAATTTCGGTGGCGCCATCAGGCCGCCGCCGGCGGCCGCCTGATCGCGCATTTCCTTCATCTTCGCCGCCGCTGCGCAAGCCTGCGAGGCGAAGCCCTGAGTTTTGGTGCGCGCTTCCTTAAATCCGTCGACGACCGTGTCCGGAATGTTGCACCATTCCTTGTTTTTGCTGAGGTAATTCATCATCTCGGTCTCGACGGCGACGAGGCGGCGCGCTGCGGGGCAGGCGGCTTCGGGGTCCATCTTGCCCTTGCCGGCCTTGCCGAGATTGTTCAGCGCCTGAATTCCCGCCATGCGCTTCTCGGTGAGCTTTTGAAAATCTTCCTGACAGGTTTGCGCACTGGCGCCGCTCGCGGCGAGGAACATCGCAAAGAGCGAAAGCCGCGCGGCAGCGCGAGAAAAAACGACAGCGCCGATGATCATGTCTTGTTGTCCGCTCATCAGGCTTGCAGCATTACCAGCAGGCTTGCCGGCGACGCAAGTTTTGGCGTACCTGCGCGCAACAAAGCGGCGTCTTCATGGCAAAGCGCGCGCTGCGCTTGCGCCCCAGCTGGGAAGCAATTGTGACGACTTACGATTTTTCCGCGCAGCGCCTGTTCGTTCGCGACGATCTTGCGATGGGCGTCGAAATCGCGCCGTCATCCGAAGCCTCGAATTATCTACTGAACGTTCTTCGCATGCGCGAAGGGGCCGCGATTCATCTGTTCAACGGCCGCGACGGCGAATATCGCGCGACGCTCTTTGACGTTTCGCGTCGCTCCGCAAAGCTGCGCGTCGCCGAGCGGCTGCGCGCGCAGACCGGACTGGCGGATCTCGACTATTGTTTCGCGCCCCTGAAACAGGCGCGGCTCGACTATATGGCGCAGAAGGCCGTCGAGATGGGCGCCGGTCGGCTTGTGCCGGTGATCACGCGTCGCACGCAGGCGCGCCGCCTCAATGCGGCGCGGCTTCAGGCCAATGTGATCGAGGCCGCCGAGCAATGCGGCGTGCTGGCCGTGCCCGAAATCGCGCCGGCCGTCGAACTCGACGATTTTCTGGCGCGTTTGCCGGCGGAGCGGCTTCTGGTCTTTTGCGACGAACGCGCCGCCTGCGCCAATCCGTTCGATGCGCTCGCCGGCCGCCCGGCGCAAGCGGGCGTGAGCGTGCTGATCGGCCCGGAAGGCGGGTTCGACGACGCTGAACGGGCGGCGCTCATGCGTCTGCCGAACGTCGCGCCCATTTCGCTCGGGCCGCGCGTGCTGCGCGCCGACACCGCCGCGGTGGCGGCGCTGGCGATCGTTCAGGCCGCATTCGGCGACTGGCGAGCGCAGGGCGCGGCCGACGTCTAAACTGAAAATAAATAAATAGAAAATAAAGCGTAGTTCATGCGTGGCGTCGACAGATCCCGTCAGAGAGCGTCAAAGACACGATCCTGCCACGATGTTTGGCTCTAGTTAGGGCAGGCGGTACGGAGCGTTGGTTCGAAGCGAGCGACCAGCTCATCGTCCCGTTGGCGTCTATGGCGTATCGAGACATCATTGGGACTGTACGGCTCCTGAAATCTCGCGCGGCCTGCGCGAATTTTCGGAGGTGAGGCCAAAAACTCATGATCCTAGACATCATCAGCCGCAGCGACCGTTTGTTTATTGGGCGCGCTTTTGGCGTCATCGCGCTGACAGCGCTCGCCGTCGCGCCGGCTCGGGCCGAGAATGTCAGCCAATGCGCGCGCTATGGCGCGGATTACGTCGCGGTCGCTGGGTCTAATGGGTGTGTTCGGCTTGGCGGACACGTTCGCGTCGCGATGCCGCGCACCCCGGTCGCGCCCATGGGCTATGCCGAAATGCGCCGCGACGGGATGCAGCATGCCGCCGCGCGGTCCGCGCTGCCCCCGATGGCGCCCTTCGGTCTGCACGACCTTTTCCCGCGCTGAATAGACGCGCTCGGCGTCAACAACGCCTATAGCGGCAGGACGCAATCCGTGAAGACGGGTTCGATCGAGCGTTCCCAGGCGCCGCAATAGGCGTCCAGCCGTCGCTGAGCCAGGGTGCGTCCTTCTTCGAGAATCTCCTCCAGCGGCGCGAGATAGACGCTTTCGTCGCGCCCTTGCGCATCAAGACGCGCGCGCCGGCGCAATCCGCTTTTCGACAGCGCCAGAACCTCGCGCCCGACGTCGCGCAGACTGCGGCCGCCGATCTGCGCGTCGAGCGCCAGAACGGGCGCATCGTCGCACAGCGCCTGACGCGCCGGGGCGGTCCAATCCTTCGTCAGCTGGCGCGCCTGATCGAGCGCCGCAGCGTCATACAACAGGCCGGCGCAAAGCGCGGGAAGGGCTGTGAGATGGGCGCGCGGGCCGGCGTCGGCGCCGCGCATCTCGAGATAGGTTTTCAGCCTCACCTCCGGAAAGATCGTCGAGAGGTGGTTGGCCCAGTCGGACATGGTCGCGCGTTCGCCGGGCAGTTGCGGCAGGCGGCCCTCCAAGAGGTCCCGGAAGCTTGCGCCCGTCACGTCGTGATAGACGTCGCCGCGCTTCACGAAATACATCGGCACGTCGAGCGCGTAATCGACATAGGCTTCGAAGCCGAAGCCCTCCTCGAAGGCGAAGGGCAGCATGCCGGTGCGGTCCGGATCGGTGTCGCGCCAGATGTAGGAGCGCTCCGAGAGCCTGCCGGTGGGTCTGCCGTCCAGAAACGGCGAGTTGGCGAAAAAAGCCGTAAAGAGCGGCTGCAGGGCCAGGCCGACCCGCATCTTCTGCACCATGTCGGCTTCGTCGACGAAGTCCACGTTGACCTGCACGGTGGCGGTCCGAAACATCATGTCGAGCCCGCGCCCGCCGACTTTCGGCATGTAGGCCCGCATGATGTCGTAGCGCTGCTTGGGCATCAGAGGCGTCTCCGCCCGCGACCATTTCGGACTGCAGCCGAGATCGAGGAAGCGCACGCCGAGCGCGCGCGCCACGGGCGCGAGCGCCGCAAAATGCGCGTCAAGCTCGTCCTGCGTGGCGTGAACGTCGGGCAGCGGCGCGCCGGAAAGTTCGAATTGTCCGCCGGGCTCAAGTGAAATCGCGCCGCCGCCATCGGGCTGATACAGGCCGATCAGCGCGTCTCGGTCGAGGATCGGCGCCCAGCCGAGCGCGTCGCCCAAACCTTCGAGCAGCGCGCGAACGCCGCCGCGGCCGGCCGAGCCCTCATAGGGCACCGGCGCATGATCGGCGGCGTAGAAGGGGATCTTCTCGTGCTCGGTGCCGATGCGCAGAGGGGTCCCGTCGGTCTTGCTACCGATTTCCAGCCATTCGACCAGCATGTTACGCGACGTGATCGGCGTCGTGTCGGATACGTCGCGAGCCATCTAGGGGGAACTGTCCATATTCGAGGAGGCGCGCGAGTCGCAGCGTGAACCGCGTCGCGCTTTGGAGGAGTCGCGCCGATGGATTGCAGGAAAGCGGGCGCGGCGCAAGCCTCCGCGCCGCCGCCGCGCCGACCGGGCAGGCGACTTGGCCTAACGCCGACTTGGGGCCTAACGCCGACTTGGCCTAACGCTGTTCGGCCGAGCGCCTCAGCGCTTGCCGAACATCTGGCCGAGGATGCTTTCGAAGTCCGATCGCGCGCCGGCGCTTTGTCCGGAGCCGCCGCGCCCGACCTGCAGCGTTTTCTTGACCTCCTCGATCGCCTGCTCGATCGAGGCCTGATCCATGGTGTCCGGCAGGCCCTGGGGGCGTCCGCCTGTATCGATCGGGCCGCCGCGGCTGTAGCCGCCGCCCAACGGGTCGTCCGCCGGGCCGCCATAGGGACCGGGCGCCGGGCGGCCGCCGCCGCCGAGCAGCGATCCAAGAATGGAGCTCAGTATGCCGCCAATGAGGCCGCCGCCCTGTGGCGTAGGCATTGGTTCGCGCTGCGGCGGCATCGGCTGGCGCTGCGGCGGCGCGCGGCCGCCGCCGAGCATCTGCTCCAGAATGGAGCCGAGCGCGCCCGAATTGATGAGCTGCCCGAGCACCCCGCCGAGACCGGAATTGTTCATTTTCTTGAACAATCCGCCGAGTAGCACCGATATGAGCACGGGCAGGAGCTGCGACAGAATGTCTGGCCGCAGCCCGGACTCGCGGGCGGCGACCTGCAGGACCTGCCCGGCGCCCGCGGGAGAGCCGTAGAGATCGTCCAGCAGCTGTCGCGACTGCGCCATCGCGTCGATGTCCTGCGCGGCGCCGGGGTCGTCAAACGCGGCCGCGCGCTGCGGAGAAGCGACGTCGCTCAGCAGTTTTTCCAACAGCTGCGGCTCCTCGGCGGCGTTGCTCAGTCCGACTTCGATCGCAGGGGCGAGCGCGTCGATGGCGCGGCCGATCTGCTCCTCGGTCAGACCAAAGCTTTGCGCGAGATTTGCGATCAATTGACCGCCCTGCGCCGACTGCAAAATCTCGTCGAGATACGACATGCGCCCAGCTCCGTTCACTCCCGTCCCGAGGTCATGGTGTCACAGTCCTGGAGCGACGCCAATCGACGGCGAGTTCGGAAGACCATTTGGGGGCGGATAAACGGTTTGCAACGCCCTGGCGCGCCGCGCGGACAGCGTTTTGCGGCTGCGCGGCGCCGGCCGGGGCGGCTTGACACCGTCGCGCATGCGCGACATTCCTTCCCGGCGTTCAGTCCGGCCGGTCCGGATGGCCGCGTTCGGCGCTTGAGCGACTCGCCCGCGCGCCGCCTCCGCCAAAGGCGCGAAAGCGAAGATGAACGTTCACCCCCGTCCCACGAAGCCGCCGCTCAAGATCCTCCTCTGCTCGCCGCGCGGATTTTGCGCGGGTGTGGTGCGCGCGATCGACGCCGTCGAACGGGCGTTGGCCAAGTTCGGCCCGCCCGTCTATGTGCGCCACGAGATCGTGCACAATCGATATGTCGTCGAATCCCTCAAGGCGAAGGGCGCGATCTTCGTCGAGGAGCTCGACGAAATCCCGAACAAGAACGCGCCGGTGATCTTCTCGGCGCATGGCGTCGCCAAATCGGTTTCCGCCGCAGCGGCGGAGCGCGGGCTTCTCGCCATCGACGCCACCTGTCCGCTCGTCACGAAAGTGCATCGGGAGGCGGAAATCCATTGGCGCCGCGGGCGGCGCGTGTTGCTCGTCGGACATTCGGGCCATCCCGAAGTCGTCGGCACCATGGGACAGCTGCCGGAAGGGGCGGTGGTGCTGGTCGAGTCCACGGAGGACATCGATCGATTGAAATTCGACGACGAGACCAATCTCGCCTATGTGACGCAAACGACTCTGTCGCTCGACGACTCGCGCGAGATCGTCAATGCCCTGATGCAGCGCTTTCCCAGCATCATCGGTCCGCACAAAGAGGACATTTGCTACGCGACGACGAATCGCCAGGCTGCGGTGAAGGAGGTTGCGCCGCATGTCCAAGCGGTGATTGTCGTCGGTTCGCCGAATTCGTCGAATTCGCAGCGGTTGCGCGAAGTGGCCGAGCGCGCCGGCGCGCCCGCGCAACTCGTGCAGGGCCGCGGCGAGATCGACTGGGAGATTTTCGGCAGCATTACGTCGCTCGGCATCACGGCCGGAGCGTCCGCGCCCGAAGTTCTGGTCGAGGAGATCATGGACGCGTTCGCCGAACGCTACGACATTGTCGTCGAAACAATCTCCAGCGCCGACGAGAACGTGTCCTTCCCCTTGCCCAAGGAGCTGCGGGCGATCGCCTGAGGGCGCGGCCTGCAGTGAACGGTCGGCGCTCATGGCCGTCTATACTCAGGTCGACGACGAGGAGTTGATCGCTTTTCTCGCCGCCTATGATCTCGGCGAATTGCTGTCCTGCAAGGGCATCGCCGAGGGCGTCGAGAATTCGAACTACTATCTTCATACCGGCGCCGGCAGTTTCATTCTGACGCTTTACGAGAAGCGCGTCGCGGAAGCCGATCTGCCGTTCTTTCTGAACCTCATGGAGCATCTCGCGGCGCGGGGCGTGACCTGCCCGCTGCCGGTGAAGAATCGCGCCGGCGCCGCGTTGGGCCGACTCGCCGGCCGGCCGGCCGTCATCGTCACCTTTCTCGACGGCTATTCCGTCCATCATCCCGAAGCCGCGCATTGCGCGGCGCTTGGCGCGACGCTGGCGCAACTGCACCTTGCGGGAGCGGATTTCGCGCAGCGGCGCGACAACGCGCTTTCGGTTGCGGGATGGCGGCCGCTTTTTTCGCCCTGCGCGTCGCGCGCAGAGGAAGTGGCGGCGGGGTTGCGCGCGCTCGTCGACTCGGAGCTCGACCATCTCGAGAGGAACTGGCCGCGCGATCTGCCGAGCGGCGTCATCCACGCCGATCTTTTTCCCGACAATGTTTTCTTTCTCGGCGAGCGCATCTCCGGCCTGATCGATTTCTATTTCGCCTGCACCGACGCCTACGCCTACGATCTGGCGATCTGCCTCAACGCCTGGTGCTTCGACGCCGCGCATCGCTATCAGCCGGAGAAGGGCGCCGCGCTGCTCGACGCCTATCGGCGTCTGCGTCCGCTTTCCGCCGCCGAGATCGCCGCATTTCCCACGCTCGCGCGCGGCGCCGCGCTGCGCTTTCTGCTGACGCGCTACGTCGACTGGCTCAACGTGCCGGCTGGCGCGCTGGTGCGTCCCAAGGATCCGCGCGAATATCTCGCCAAGCTGCAGTTTCACGAGTCCGCCGCTGACGCGCGGATCTACGGCCTGGCGCCATGACGCGCGGCGTCGAGATCTGGACCGACGGCGCCTGCTCGGGAAATCCGGGACCGGGCGGCTGGGGCGCGATCCTGCGGTTTGGCGATCGCGAAAAAGAGATCAATGGCGGCGAGCCGCTCACCACGAACAACCGCATGGAGTTGATGGCGGCGATCGTGGCGCTCGAGACTCTGACTCGGCCGTGCGTCGTCGATCTTCATACCGATTCGCAATATCTGCGCGGCGGCGTGACGTTGTGGATCGCCGGCTGGAAAGCGCGCGGTTGGCGCACCGCCGACCGTAAGCCTGTGAAGAACGTCGATCTATGGCAAAGGCTCGAAGCCGCCGCCGAGCGGCATGATGTCGATTGGCATTGGGTCAAAGGCCATTCGGGCCACGATATGAATGAGCGCGCCGACGAATTGGCGCGCGCCGGCATGGCGCCTTTTCTCCCCGGGAGGCCGCCCGCAAGCGCGCGCGCGTCCTCCAAATAGCCTTGTCGAAAAACCGGCAGACCCTATCTCACAGTGCACCAGGACTCTTCTTCGCCTCTGGGGAGCGTGGCGCGGCCGCGTTCCCCATTTTGCTTTTGAGGCTCATCCATTCTGCTTTGGCCATCATATTGACATGACGCTGCGCAATGGAGCCCTGTGCAGTTAAAGTTAGCGCGTCTTCGCTGATTCTCTCTTAGACGGAGGGCAAAGACGTCGATGCACCTTCCCAGAAAATGGTGGATTGGGCTGCCGGTCCTGATCGGACTCGCCTATTTTGCGCAGGATTCGCTGGCGCCTCGTCTTGAAAACGAGCTGCGCGCCGCTGTCCTTTCTCGCGTCGCGCGATCGCCCGACGCGGTCGAGAAGCCGGAGATTCGCATCGCGGGCCGCGACGTGGTCCTCGCCGGCATTTCGCTGTCGCCTGACGTGAAAGCGCGTCTTCTCACGGCGCTCGGCGTTGAAACGCCCGCGCGGCGAATCATCGACGCGACTCAGCCTCTGTCTCTTGCGGAGCCTTTCGTGCTGCGACTCGAGCGTCACGGCGGCAAGGCGACGATTTCGGGGAATGTCCCGCCGACCGGCGCGCGCGAAAAGCTGCGCGCGGAGATCGCCGCCCTGGGACTGGAAGTGACGGATGACGCCGCCTATGCCGATGGCGCGCCGCAATCCTTCGCCGATCTTGCGTCCTTCGCGGCGCGCCGTCTCGCTGAACTCGATCCCGCGACGACGACGATCACAGACGCGACCATCGCCGTCACAGGCGAAGCGCGTAGCGCCGCCGATTACGACAAGGCGCTTGCGGCGCTGAAGGCGTCGCCGTTCGGCGAGACCGCGATCAAGGCGGACGTGTCGCCGCCGCGCGTTTCTCCTTACGTGTTTTCAGCGGCGTTGCGCGACGGCTTTGTAAGCCTGTCCGGCCACCTGCCGAGCGACGCGCTGCGTAAAGAGGTCGTCGCCATGGCGGCCGTCGCCGGGGCCGGCGCGGCGGTCAGCGACGCGACTCAGCTCGGGGCGGGCGCGCCCTCCGGGGATTTCGCCGGAGCGCTTGCCTTTGCGGTCGGCGAGCTCGGCAAATTGTTGCAAGGCAAAGTCGTCGTTTCGGACGGCACAGTCGTCATCGAAGGGCAGGGGCGCGAAAACATATTGAGCGATACGATCCAGGCCGACGCCAAAGCCCGACTGCCCGCCGGCTATGAGGTTGCGCGGCTTGACGTTACGGCGGGTCCGATTGCGCCATACGTGTTCAGCGCGCAGCGCGCCGGCGGCGAGGTGACGCTTGCCGGCTATGCGCCGGACGAGACGATCCGCAATCGCCTCGTCGAAACCGCGCGCCGGAATTTCTTTGATGCGACGGTTGTCGACCGGCTCGTCATTGCGAAGGGCGCGCCGCAGAACTTTGCGGAAGCGACGGATCATTCGCTCGCCGCGCTCGCGCGGCTCGAAGACGGCAAGCTTGCGATCAGCGACTCGAATGTTTCGCTCGCGGGCGTTGCGCGACACCAGGGCGCGCGGTCCGATATCGCAGCGGCGTTTTCCGAAGCGCTTCCGCAGAGCTTCCGCGGGGATGCGCAGCTCTCGACGCGCATTGTGGGGTCGACGCTCGACGCCGCTCAATGCGGCGCCGCGCTTGCCGAGCTCCTCGCCAAAGCCCCGATCGTCTTTGCGGCGGATGACGCGGCGATCGCGCCCGAATCCGCGCCGTTGATCGATGCGGTCGCCGCGACGGCGCTGCGCTGCCAGGGCGCGAGTCTCGAAGTCGCCGCGCACACCGACAATATCGGAATCGCGGAAGTCAATCTTGGGCGAAGCAAGCGTCGCGCGCAGGCGGTCGTCGAACGCTTGCTGAAGGCCGGAGTCGATCCGTTCCGGATCAGCGCGGTCGGCTATGGCGGCGAACATCCGATCGCGCCCAATGACGGCGACGACAACCGCGCGCGCAATCGTCGTGTCGAAATCCTTGTCAAGTAAGCGTCAGAGAAGGAGAAGCAGATGTCTTATATCCTGACGCTCGGCTGGCCGTGGTTCGCCGCCGCCTGCGCGCTCGGCGCGCTGTTCGGCTATGCGACGACGACGCAGGCGAAGGGCGCCCCGGCGGCGCCCGGCTGGAACATTGTCGTAATCGCTGCGGCGCTGGGCGCCGGCGCCGGCGCCTCCTGGCTCGAACTTCTTGACGGCCGCGCAGCGCTGGCGTTGGACATCGTCCTGATCGCGGCCGTCGCCTATTTCGCGGGTCTGCCGCTCGGCGTCGCGCTCAAGACAGCCGGCGCAACGGCGCCCGCTCGCGCAGCCAGGACGCCGAGGGTCGTTCTGCGCGGGGTTGCTGCGGAAACCGCCGAACCGACGCGCGCGCCGGCGCTCGAACCCGAAGAACAGATCGCGGAGGCCGCGGAGCCCGCAATGCAGGCGGGCGTCGAACCGGCGCTGGAGGCGGCGGCGTCGGGGGCCAGAGCGTTGAACGAAAAAGCCGCGCAAATGCGCGCATCGGGCGCCAAGACCGAATCTGGCGAACGTCCCGCGACGCTGACGGCGCCGCGCAACGGCGCGGCGGACGATCTCGCCAGGATCAAGGGCGTCGGGCCGAAGAGCGTCGAGAAGCTGCACGCGCTCGGCGTTTTCCACTATGATCAGATCGCCGGCTGGAGCGACGACAACGTCAAATGGATCGATGGCGCGATCGGCGCGGCGGGCCGGGTGAAGCGCAACGGCTGGGTCGAACAGGCGCAAGCGTTGAGCGGCGGCGCTCAGCGTGATCGCAGCGCCGATGCGGCGTAGCGCGCGGAGTGAGGGGCGCGTTCGTGTGCAAGCGTAGAGTTCTGAGCGTCGTACTCGTCTGCATGGCCTCGCTGCAGGTTCATAGCCTGCGCGCGCAGGACATGCTGCAGGGCGTCGATCTCGCGCAGCCCGCCTATTCCAAGGCTGAACTGACGCGCGCCGACGTCGAAGCGGCGCTCCAGCATCGCGAGAACGGGCGTAACGTCGATCTCTCCCAGAAAAGTCTCAACGGGCTCGATCTGTCGGGGCTCGATCTGCGTGGAGTCGACTTTCGCGCGGCCCGCATGAACAAGACTTCGCTTGCCGGCGCGCGCCTCGACGGCGCGATACTCGATCAGGCTTGGCTCATCGAAGCCGACCTGACCGGCGCATCGCTGAAGGGCGCGCACGCCTTCGCTTCGCAAATGCAGCGTATGAAGGCCGACGGCGCCGATTTCGCTCAGGCGCGTCTCGCCGGCGATCTGACGGGGGCCTCGGCGCGAAACGCCAATTTCAGCGGAGCGGATCTTTCCGCCGACATGAAGAACCAGTCGATGGGTCTGATGCGCGCGGTGCTGCGCTCGGCTGTGCTGGAGGGCGCGCGTTTTCGCAACGCCAATCTGGCGAGCGCCGATCTGCGTTTCGCGCGCGCCGCGGGCGCAGATTTCTCCGACGCGAATCTGGAGGGCGCCGACGCCGCCGGCGCGGATTTGACCGGCGCAAACTGGACCGGCGCAAAGACTGAAGGACTCGACCTTGATTCCGCGCAGATCGACGCCTTGGCCGGTGCCGCGCTTGCAGGCGCGCAGAACATGGATCGCGCCCGCATGAAATGACTCGCGACGTCCTGTGACGGACAGCGCACGAGGGGAGGGTGACGCCTATGCGAATGATGCTGAAGATCAAAATTCCGCCCGAGAGCGGCAACCGCGCCGCTCAGGACGGTTCGATGGCGAAGGCGTTCCAGCTTCTGAAGGAACAGCTGAATCCCGAAGCCGCTTACTTCGCGATGGAAGATGGGATGCGCTGCGCTTACGTGTTTTATGACGTCAAGGAACTGCCAGACCTCGTCAGGATTCATGAACCGCTGATCCGGGCCACGGGCGCGCTCGTCTATGATGCGCCCGCGCTCAAGTGGGAAGATATGGCCAAGGCGATCGAGGGCTTCTAGGCGCGGGCGGCGTCGTCCGCAGATTTCATCCAGCGCGGCGCGAAACTGCCAAGTCCAGCAGAGCGAATTGAGTTTCGCTGGAAGCTCCGCCGCCAAAATGCGCGCCGTCAAGCGATCTTGATGTTTCGCGTCAAACGAGGACGAGAATGACGGAAGGCGTCGTAAGAGAAATTTATCAACGCTTTTTTGAAAGCGATATTGATGGTTTTCTCAAGCTGTGCGCCGCCGATATTGAATGGGTCGTCAATGGCCCCGCCACGTTGGAAAAGTGCAGATCCTTTCATGGCGTTGAAGGGGTCCGCGATTTTCTTTCGATTCTGGATCGATCATGGGCGTTCAGCTTCTTCATGCCTCGTGAATTTATCAGCGGCGGCGATAAGGTTGTCGTTCTTGGAGAAGAGTCCGGAACGGATCGATCTTCGGGCGAGCGCTTTGAGAATCGATGGGCTCACGTGTTTACTGTGAGAGATCGCAGGATCATGACGTTTAGGGAATTTCTCTGTCACTGGAGCGGCGAGCGACATCCGCCAAAAATGAGTTGGCAGTGATTGAGCGCTCGGCCTTGGACGCTTCGCTTCGCATCGCAAGCGGGCGACGTTCGTTGAACGTTGCAAGGACGCTCTTGATGCCGAGCCTCATAAACCGCAGCGCGATTCCCGCCGCGATCGTTCTCCTTGTCGTCGCATGTGCAGTCGCCGCCAACGCAAAAACCGGCAAGACGGCCGCGCCCAGCGCCTCGGAGCGGGCTACGCAAACACAGACGACGACACGTCGGCCTGCGGACGTCGTCAATGTCGCCGATGTTGTGCCGGGCGTCGTCGTCGACGCGCGTTACGCCGGCTATTTCAACTTCGTCGGCCATCCGATCGCGGGATATGAAGCGCCGGTCTGTCTCCTGACGCGCAAAGCCGCCGAGGCGCTGGCTCGGGTGCAGGCTGCGCTCAAGCCCGTCGGCCTCGGCCTAAAAATGTACGATTGCTATCGCCCGACGAGAGCGGTGGCAGAATTTGTCCGCTGGGCGAAGGATTTGCAGGACACTCGGATGAAAGCTGAGTTTTATCCCGAACTCGACAAGAGCCAACTGTTCCCGCAGGGCTATATCGCGGAAAAATCCAGCCATTCGCGTGGATCGACGGCCGATCTGACGCTCGTCGTCTTGCCGGCCAAGATCGACGTTTACATGGGAACCGGATTCGATTTCTTCTCGCGCCGCTCCTGGCCGGACGATCTCGAGCAACCCGCGCAAGCGCGCGCCAATCGTTTGCTTCTGTCCAGCCTCATGCAGCTTCATGGCTTCAAGCCATATCCATACGAATGGTGGCACTTTACGCTTGCTGACGAGCCTTATCCGGACACCTATTTCGACTTTCCGGTAAAATAGCGATTCCAACCTGACCAGGCGTCAGAACGTGAAACCACACGCTTCGAGGATGTTGGAGATTGGAAAGCCACGATACACGGATCATTCGCATCGGCGTCGATCTTGGCGGCACGAAGATCGAGGCGATCGCGCTCGACGCCGCCGGCGAGACGCTGGCCCGCCGTCGCATTGCGACGCCCGTGCATGATTATCAGGAGATTGTGCAGGCGGTTGCGACTCTCGTGCGCGACATCGAGTCTGAGGCTGGCCAGCGCGGCTGCGTCGGCGTCGGCGCGCCCGGCGCAATTTCGACCCACACGGGGCTTGTGAAAAACTCCAACACCGCCGTGGTCAACGGCAGACCGCTCGACGTCGATCTCACGCGGGCGCTGCAGCGTCCGGTGCGAGTCGCCAACGACGCGAATTGTTTCGCGCTGTCGGAGGCGATCGACGGCGCCGGGCGCGGCGCCCGCGTGGTGTTCGGCGTCATTCTTGGCACGGGCGTCGGCGGCGGCGTCATCGTAGACGGCAAGATCGTCGAGGGGCGCAATCACGTCGCCGGCGAATGGGGCCATACGCCGCTGCCATGGATGACTCCGGAGGAATATCCCGGCGAACCCTGCTTTTGCGGACATCGCGGCTGCATCGAGACCTTCCTGTGCGGCTCCGGGCTTGCGCGCGACTATGAGAAGCGCTCGGGCGCGCATCGGCCTGCGATCGAAATCGTGGCGCGCGCCAAGGCCGGCGAACCCGCCGCGCAGGCGAGCCTCGAGGCCTTTCAGGACCGTCTCGCGCGGGCGCTGGCGATCGTCGTCGATCTGATCGATCCTGACGTGATCGCGCTGGGCGGCGGCGTCTCCAATATTTCGTGGCTCTATGAGGGACTCGCGGCGCGCGTCGGCGAAAACGCCTTTACCGACTCTTGCGACACGAAGATCCTGCCGAACGTCCATGGCGACTCGGGCGGCGTGCGCGGCGCGGCGTGGTTGTGGAGCGTCGACGAGATCGCGTGATTTCGACCCCGCCGCCGCGCGCGTCGCGCCGGCGCCGTTCCCTCCGGTCTCCGGCCGGTGTATGCGAAGAACGCGTGACGGCTGCGGGCGTAGGCGAGGGGAGTTGCGATGGGCGCCGCCGGAGACCCCAACAACGGGAAAAAGCCTTTCCCCAAACTGGCTTTCCTCGCCTCTGGCGCGCCGGAAGCGGAAGAGGCGCGCCTGCGCCTCGTCGAGAAATATGGCGACACGCCGCCCGAGGAGGCCGATTGCATCGTCGCGCTCGGGGGCGACGGGCTGATGCTGCGCACGCTGCACCGCTTCATGGACGCCGGCAAGCCGATCTATGGCATGAACCGCGGGTCGGTCGGCTTTCTGATGAACCAGTATCGAGAGTCGGGGCTGCGCAAGCGGATTGCCGAAGCGAAGCCGTCGATCGTTCATCCGCTGCTGATGCACGCGGTCAATGTGCGCGGCGACGAATTCTCGGCGCACGCCATCAATGAAGTGTCGCTGCTGCGCCAGACCTCGCAGATCGCCAAGCTGCGCATTCTGGTCAACGGGCAGGAGCGCATGCCCGAACTCATCACCGACGGGGTGCTGGTGTCGACCCCCGCAGGGTCGACGGCCTACAATCTGTCCGCCAATGGGCCGATCCTGCCGCTCGACGCGCCGCTGATGGCCCTGACGCCCATCTCCGCCTTCCGCCCGCGACGCTGGCACGGGGCGCTGCTGCCGGATGCGGCCAAAGTGCGCATCGAAGTCCTGGAGGCAGCGAAGCGACCAGTTTCCGTCGTCGCCGACCATGACGAATTCCGCGATCTCGCTTATGTGGATGTCGAGATGGATCACGCCACGAGGCTGGTCCTGCTGCACGATCCCGGCCATTCGCTGGAAGAACGGATCCTGCGCGAGCAGTTCGGATATTGAATGCCAGAGTCGGACATCAAACCTTTTCGTCGCCATGTCTTCGTCTGCGTCAACAAACGCGACGGGCGCTCCGCATGCGAGGATCACGGCGCGAAGGAGGCGCTGGCGAAGGCGAAGGAGGCGGTAAAGGCGTTGCCTTACGCCAAGCGCGAAGGCGTGCGGCTGTCGCAGTCGGGCTGCCTCGGCCAGTGCGAGCACGGGCCTGTCGCCGTCGTCTACCCTGGCGGCGAATGGATCAGCTATTCTTCGGCCGACGAGCTGGTCCGCTTCGTTCTTGAGGCGATCGAGACTGAGGACTGATCAGCAGCGGGGCGGGCGGCCATATGGTGGACGTTCGGCGCGTTCCTCGACACGACGTTCGGTTGCATGCGCTCTTGTTTGATCTTTGGCCCGGACGCCAGCGACGACGATGTCGCGGCGGCTTTCGCCAGCGGCGCCGATGCGTTGCTGCTGCGTCTTGGCCCCTGCGCGGAAGATGACGCGCGACGCCGCGCCCGCGCGCGCGCCTGCGCGATAATCGCCGCCGCGCGGCGGGAGAGCGGCGCCGTGAAGCTCTTCGTGGAAGTCGCGCCTGTCGGAAGCGATCGGGTCGAGGCCGATCTCGACGCGCTCTTCGGCCCCGGGCCCGACGGCGTCTTTCTTCCCGCCTGCGACGGCGCCGCCGTCCTGCAGCGCATGGCCGTGAAACTCGCGGTACGCGAGGCGCAGGCCGGCCTCGCAGACGGCGCGACCAGGATCGGCGCCTTCGTGGGCGGCGATCCTGCGGGCGTTCTGGCGTTGCGAAGCTTCGCCGGCGCGGCGCCCCGCCTTGCCGCGCTCGCCTTCGACGAAGCGTCGCTATGCGTGGCGCTCGGGCTTCCCCAAACCGGCGGCGCGGTCGTCGAGACGGCGCGCGCGCTGGCGATCCTGGCGGCGGCTTCGGCCGGCGTTCCGGGGCTCGCGCCGCCTGTCGAGGCCGGCGACGCGGCCGCCTACGCCGCCGCGCGCCTGGAGGGATTCACAGGCGCGATAGCGCTGCGTCCGGGACAGGTGGCGCGCATCCATCAGGTCTTCCCGGCGGGGGAGAATCGACAAAGCGCGCAATCGTCGGCATAGACAGACCGATGAAAAGGGTCCGATCGGACGCGCTTTCCCGAGTCGCCGCGGCGGCGCTCGCCGGCGTAGCGCTTCTCCCTGAGCCTGGCGCCGCGCAGCAACAGCCGCCGGGCCAACCCCATCCGCCGCATGAGGCCAGCGAGTCGGCCGCCCCGGCTGAGCCGGAGGCTGAGAAACTGTCCACGCTGCGGCTGAGCGCCATGCTCGCCGCCAATGACCATGAGCCGGTGCGCTCTGGCCTGATCTGGCGGGTCTTCGAGGAGAGCGCCCAGCCGGATGGGTCGCATAAGCTCGTCACGCAGTCCGAGGAGGCGACGCCGACCGTGCCGCTGCGCGACGGCGCCTATATCGTACACGCCGCCTATGGCCTTGCGGGCGTCACGCGCCGCGTCGCCATCGAGGGGAGCAATGTCTCCGAGCGGGTCGTTCTGAACGCCGGGGGGCTGAAGCTCATCGACAAGCTGGGCGACGCGCAAATCCCTGCGCAACGGCTTTCGATTTCGATCTATGTGCCGGAACGCGGCAACGCCGAAGCGAAGCTCATTCTCGCCAACGCCAAGTCGGACGAAGTGATCTGCCTCCCCGAAGGCGCCTATCACGTCGTCTCCACCTTGCTCGACACCGGTCAGGGCGCACAGAACCAGACCAACTCCGTGGTGACGGCGGATCTGAAAGTTCCGGCCGGCAAGCTCATCGAAGCGACCCTGCGCCATCGCGCGGCGATCATGACCTTGAAGCTCGTCAAGCAGCCGGGCGGCGAGGCGCTCGCGAATACGAGCTTCTCGGTGCTCACGCCGGGCGGCGACGTCATCCGCGAGCTGATCGGCGCCTTTCCGTCGCTCGTGCTCGCCGAAGGCGAATATGTCGCCATCGCGCGCCACGAGGGCAAAACCTACCAGGGGACGTTTCGCGTGCAGTCGACGCGGGACGCGGATGTTGAAATTCTGATGCGCGATCAGCCGCGCAATCATGCCGAGGACGAACGTCCACAATGAAACAGCCGCCCGGCGGACCGGGCGGCTGGCTTGAGACGCGCTTGGGACGCGCTTGAAAACTGGGGTTTAGAGGATCGAGAAGGGGATGATCACGTCCATATTGAACATGCCCTGGGACTTGCTGAGACCGTTGCCGCCGCTTCTGAAGAAGGGGGTGGCGCCGGTGAGCGACGTATCCCAGCGCAGTTCCGGACGGATGATCAACCCGGTGATGTAGGGCAGCTTGGGGAGTTCAGGCGTAATCGTCACGCCGGCGGTCAGCCCCAGGTAGCTCGTGCCGACGCCGCCCGGCTGGAAGATGCAGGACGGGCAGGGAAAGCCGTGGAAAGTGTTTGCCGCGTCGAAGAAGCCGGGGAAGGCCGCGACGAAGAAGTTCTTGTTGTCGCGGTAATATTCCACACGACCATTCATCGTGAACAGGTCGTTGACCTTATAGGAGATGTACTGCGCGATCGCATAGGCGTCCGCGCCCTGAGGCTTGTAGGGGAACGCGGCGAGATTGGTGCCAAAATTGCCGTCGAGGTCGGCGATCGTCTGATCCGGCAGGCCGGTTGTCGAGATCGTGTTCCAGCCGCTTTCCCGGTTATAGGCGATGTCCGTGATGAAGGTGAGATCTTCGGTCGCCTTCCAGGTCGTCGTCAGATTGGTGAAGGTGCGGTTGGTGGTATTCGGGTTACATGCGCAGGCCAGCGGCGTGTTCGGCCAGCCAACGTTCAGCGGGTCGAGCTGCTTGGGATTCTCCGGCCCGTGATGGACGATCGCCATGATCGTCAGATCGCCGTCGAGGAAGTTGAAGCCGAGGCCTCCGTGGAAGGACGCGGCGGCGTTGTTGTCGCCGGGCCAGCCGATGGTCGTGTTCACGCCGCTGGTCACGCCGGTATAGACGTCGAGCCAGGGCTTGACGTGTGTGGTGACCATCGCGCCGGTGTGAATGAACGGACCGAAGTTGAAGATATAGGAGTGGCTGTAAAAGAGATTGTCCTTGGCGTAGATGAGCTCGGCGCCGTTATAGGTCGGGAACATGCCCACCTTGAGGTCGATGCCGCCCTCGCTGAGCGGGGTAACCCACGGAAGATGCGCCAGAACATTGGCTTCGATCGGTCCGATCTGCGTGCGCGAGGCGATCGCATAATCGAGAACGCCGAGGTAGTGGTTGTAGCGCATGTCCTCGCCGACCATGCCCTGGAACTTAAAGCCGAAGTCATAGTCCTCGGCCTTGGGGTCGAGCGGACGCTGAATCGTCAACACCGCGCCGTTGAACGTCGGCCAGTTGGCGCGGTCCGTATAGAGGTGCCCCCAGTTGATCTTGTTGAACGGCTGATTGAAGTTGATCGGAATGCCGGCCTCGATGTAGCCGTCGACCGTCAAAGTGTCGATCCAGGCTGGCGGGGGCGGGGGAACGGCCGGGCCTTTGACAATCTTGCCGTTGGTCGCGGTCCTGGGCGCGGGCGGCGGCGCGGGCTGATTTTCTTCAATAAGAGTCGGATCGACCTCCATCAGCTTCGACTGAGCGTGAGCTGTGCTCGTGATGCTGGTTGCTAACGAGAGAGCAGCCACGGTCGAGAGATAGTACCACTTCATTGCTGGGAACTCCGTCTGGAGGCGAAATCTGCTTTGATATCACTCGCGAGCGAAGTTCCGTTCAAGTCCAAGGTCCGCGCAAATGCCCAATTGCTAGGCAAAATCGCCCCTGACGAAAAATTGTTCTAATCAGTGTGGCGGCAATGTCACAATTTTTTAAGGCGCCAGCGGTCCTTCCCTTGAATTCGCGAGGGTCTAATGTGTGGAAGGCAACAATCCGTGTCTCCTTTCCATCGAATCAGCATCCGAATCGATCCCTGACCCGGGCTTGTCCGTCCTCGAGCGCCGCCCTTTGTAGGGAAGCGTGACAATAGTCCGGCGCGCAGATGCGCCGCTGACCGTGACAGGAGAGCGACATGGCGGAAGAGGGGCGCAGTCACCCCGAGGGCCTTGACTTTGCGCAGGGCGTCGCTCCCGATGATGTGCCCCAGGACCGTCCCTTGCCGGGGCATGTGACGGGCGAGCACGCCATAATGGCGCGACACGGCGACGAGTTCTTCGTCCTCGGCGCACATTGCACGCATTACCACGGGCCTTTGGCGGACGGGCTCGTGGTCGGCGGCTCGGTTCGATGTCCCTGGCATCATGCCTGTTTCAGTCTGCGCAGCGGGCGCGCCCTGCGCGCGCCGGCCTTTGATCCGCTGCCGCGATGGCGCGTCGAGCGCGCCGACGGAAAGATATTCGCCCGCGAAAAGATCCCTCAGGTGGAGCCGGCGAAACGGAAGGGCGCGGTTGAACCGCGGGGCGTCGTGATCGTCGGCGGCGGCGCGGCGGGTTTCGCCGCCGCACAGATGCTGAGGGCCGAAGGCTATGACGGAATTCTGGATCTGATCAGCGCCGATTCGGCCGAACCTTACGATCGTCCCAATCTCTCCAAGGACTACCTGGCGGGAACCGCTCAGCCCGACTGGCTGCCGCTGCGCGATCCCTCCTGGTATCGCGACAACGGCGTCCAACTGCGTCTGGGACAGCGCGTCGAATTGCTCGAGCCGGCCAGTAAGCGCCTGACGCTGGCGGATGGATCGGCGCTCACCTATGACGCGCTGCTTCTCGCGACGGGCGCGTTTCCGGTAAAGCTGCCGATTCCGGGCGCCGAACGGAGCCATGTCCATTATCTGCGCTCGCGGGCCGACGCCGACCGGATCATCGCCGCCTGCGCAAGCGCGCGACGCATCGCCGTCATCGGCGCAAGCTTCATCGGCCTCGAAGTGGCGGCGGCGCTGCGCGCGCGCGATCTTGACGTGCATGTCATCGCGCCGGAAGCCATACCGATGGCGCGCATTCTCGGCCCCGAACTCGGCGCGCATGTGAAAAAGCTGCATGAGAGCCACGGCGTCGTGTTCCATCTCGAGGATACGGCGACCGAAATCGGCCCGCGGACGCTTAATCTGAAGAGCGGCGCGACCCTGGACGCCGATCTCGTCGTCATCGGCGTCGGCGTGAAGCCGGATCTCGCGCTGGCGCAGTCCGCAGGCCTCGCCGTGGATCGCGGCGTGCTCGTCGACGACTATCTGCTGACCAGCGCGCCGGATATCTACGCTGCGGGCGACATCGCGAGCTGGCCCGACAAAATCACCGGCGAGCGGATTCGCGTCGAACATTGGGTGGTCGCCGAGCGTCAGGGGCAGACCGCCGCGCGCAATATCCTCGGACGCAAAGAAAAATTCGACGCCGCGCCCTTCTTCTGGAGCCAGCATTACGATCAGGCGATCGCCTATGTCGGACACGCCGCATCGTGGGATCGGCTGGAGCTTTCAGGCGATCCGGCCGCGGCCGATTGCATGGCGTCTTACTTCACGGGCGACCGGCTGCTGGCCGTCGCGACCATCGGCCGCGACCTGGAAAATCTTCGCGCCGAATCCGCCTTTGAAGCGCGCATCGGCGCCGCGCCGCCGGAAGACTTCGAATGAGCTAGAGGCTATTCGAATCGTCCGGACGCGTGGCTGAGCATTGTGTACACCTTGCCCGCGTCGGCCGTCAGCAGGTCGAGCGATTTCGAGCCGTCGCGATCGTCGCGGCTTGTCTCGACGAGCAGATCCTCGAAATGCGCGATGTAGCGATCGGCGGTCGTGCGGAATTCCTGATCGACGCGATAGCGGCAACGGATTTCCTCGAACGTCTGATGGCCCTGCGCTGTATACAGACGCCGGCCGAAAAGCCCGTTTTTCTCGCCGCGCTGATAGCGGCGCCACAGCTCCGCGACGGCGGCGTTGTCGACCATGCGCGCGATGTCGAGCGTCAGACTGTCGAGCGCGCCCGCCGTCGCCAGCGACCGCGCCGCGCGCGGCTGTTGCGGCGCGTCGTCGAGGGACGCGCGCTCGAGGAGATTGCTCAGCCAGCCTCCGTGCGGCTCCCGCGCGCTTGCTGAATTCTGCGCGGCGCGCGCCGGCGCGGCCTCGGGGCGCGCCGTCTGATCGGCGCTAGCGCGTCGCGGCGGCGCGCTTTGTTCGGCGATGTCATAGACTCTGCCCGAACGCGCAACGATGTCGGTGAGTTCGTTCAGCGCCTTCACCTGATCGCCCACGACTCGTCGCAGCGCCGCCGCTTGTTCGGCGGTTTCGCGCGGCAGTTCGGTCGCGCCGCGGCGCACTTCCTCACGCGTTTCCTCGATCTCGCGATGGATGTCGCGCGCGAGGCCGCGAATCTCGTCTGTCGCGGCGTCGAATTTCGAGCGCGCGTCGCCGAACAGACGGACGATCTCGTCATTGGCTTGCGAGAAGGCGGCGCGCAGCGCTTCCGACGTCTGCTCGCGTTCGCCTTCCGCGGCGGCGCGCACCGCCGCGAAGCGCGCCTCGATCAGATCGGCGGTCTGCCGTGACGTTTCGCTCAGCGCGCCTCCAAGATCGCGCGAACGCTCTTCGATCGAGCGGAACGAACGATCCATCAGCTCCCCGAACTTCGTCGTCGCGTTTTCGAGTTCGGCGCGGCGACCCTCGACGAGACTCATCAGCTCTTCGAGCGAATGTCGGCGGGACGCCAGGACCGCGTCGAGCGCCTGCTGGCTTTGCGCCAGTTTCTCCGCGCTCTGCGCCAGCGTGTGTTGCCGTTCGTCCAACGCGTCGACGATGGCGGAGGCGTCGCGCATCGAGTCGCCGGCCACCGCGCTGACATGCTCGACCTGCGCCGAGGCTTCGTTCATCGCGCCATGGAATTCCGCGATGCGCTTGCCGAGCTCCTCTTCGAGCGTGGCGAGATTGCCGCCGGCCTTGCCGATGATGGCGTGCAGCGAGGCGTTCGTCTGACCAAGCGAGTCGAGCAGGGTCGGCAGCTCGTCGCGAATCCGGTCATTGGTCTCGAGCAGGGCCGCAACCGAGGTCTGCGCGCTCGTTTCCAATGTCAGCGCCAGCGCCTCGCGGGAGGCGTCGAGCGCGTCCGCAAGCTCGTCGCGCTTGACGCCGAGGCTTGAGACAAGCGCGGCGCTGCTGTTCTCGACGGCGCTCGTCACAAGATCGCCGATCGTCGTCAATTCTTGCGCAACGGCGCCGCCGCGCGCGTCGAGCACCGAATGCATCTGCGTGAGACGCGCATCGAGCAGGTTGCTGATTTCCGCAATTCGTTCGGCGAGCGACTGTCCGAGATCGTCGGACTGCGCATGGAGAGCCGTATCGAACTCGTGCCGCGCGCCGGCCATGATGTCCTTGATGTCCTGCAGCCTCGCGCTGATCGTGTCGACGACCAGTCGGCCGCGTTCGTCGATCTCCGAAGACACAGCGCTCAGCCGGCTGACGACATTGGTCTCGAAAAGCTCGATGCGATTGTCGAGAGTCGACTCCAGCTCCTTGGCCTGGCCTCCCAGAGTCTCGTTGATCTCCTCCGTCTTCACCGCCAATGTCTGAGCGAGTTCGCTGGAGCGGGACAGCAGCACCCAGTCGACGTCCTTAATCTTGGCGTCCAGAGCCTGCATGACTTGGCGTCCGCCGTCTTCCATCACCCGCGCCACTTCAGACGCGTGCTTGGCGAGCGCCTCCTGGAGCAACTGGCCGCCCATGCCGAGGCCGGCGTCAACGCGTCCGACAAGCTGGTCGATGCGCTCCGCCGCTTCCATCGTCCGCGCGTTGGCGACGCTTTCGAAGGCGTCGATCTTGGTCGACATCGTCGAAGCGATGTCGACTGCGCGCACGCTGAGCTTTTCGACGAGATGGCCGCCCTTGCTCTCGATCGTGTCGTCGATGTGGGCCAGTCTGGCGTCGATCTCGTCAGCGAAATGGCGAGAGTTGTGGCCAATACGGTCGTTGTAGTGCTCGACCTGCGCCGAGAGCCGGTCGACGAGCGCGCCGCCCTGCATGCGAATGGTTTCATCGAGCGACTGCAGCCGGTCGTCGATGTCATGGGCGATCTTCTGCGCCTGCGCGTCGAAACGGGCCGCCGCATCCACCGCCTGCGTCGTCAGATTGTCGACGAGCTGACCGCCTAGGCCGCCGCTCACGCCCTCGACGACCGCCAGGCGCTGCGTGAGTTCGGCGCTGAGCCGTTCGGCGTGGCCGCCGACCCGGTCGGCGAGTTCGCCGCCGTCGCGCAGCAGCGCATTCTCGAATTGCGTCAGCTGCTCGCCGAGCGTGGCCGCGATGCGCTGGCCATGGTTGGCGAGCGAATTCACGACTTGCTTGCTTTCCGACAGGACGGCGTCCTCAAAGGCGCCGAACCGATCGTCCAGCAGTTCGTGCAGCCGTTCGCCTTGGGTCGCGATCGCCAGCACGGCGTCGCTCGCCGTATTTGCGAAACGATCATGCATGGTCGCGGCGTTTTCGGTGAGCGCTGAAGAAGCGTCGGCCACCGTTTGGCGCAGCTTGTCGCTCAACGCCGCGCCGTGCGTCTCGAATTCCTGCAGCGCCAGCTCGCGCGTCGTCTCCATGGTCTTGGCGACGAGCATGCCCGCCGTCTCGAGCGCATTGAGCCGCTCGTCGAGCAATTCGTCGACGCGCGTCGCATGTTCGCCGACCACCGACGCCACGCTTTCGCTGTGACGCTTGATGGCGTCTTCGAAGGCGCCGAGCTTGTCGGTGAGGCCGAGTTCTGCGCTGTCCGCATGCGTCGCCAGGCGTTGCGCGATCTCGCCGCCCTGCCGCACGAGCACGTTCTCAATCGCCTCGAGACTCTGTGCGACAGAGTCGCTGACTTGTCCGCTGTTGCGCGCGACGGCGTCTTCGAAGGCGGCGAGCTTGTCGCCAAGGTCCTCGGCGGCGCGCTCGGTGCGCGCGGCGACCCGCGAGGCCAATTCTTCGCCCTGCCGCGCGACCGCGTCTTCCAAGGTCGAGAGCCCTTGCGAAAAAGCCGCCGTCGCGCGTTCGCTGTGTTCGCCGACGCGATGCGCGATTTCCTCGCTATGCCGGGTGACGGCGTCTCCGAAGGCGGCGAGTTGCGCCGAAAGGCCCGAGGCGGCGCGTTCCCCGCGTTCGCCGACCCGTTCCGCGATGTCGTCGCCTTGGCGAATGACCGCCTCTTCAAAGGCGGCGAGTTGCGCCGTGAGCGTCGCCGTCGCGCGTTCGCCTTGCTCGCCCACGCGCTGCGCGAGCTGTTCTCCGCGCCGCGTGACGGCGTCTTCGAAGGAGGCCAGCTGAGCGGCCAGAGTCGATGTCGCGCGTTCGTTCTCTTCGCTCACGCGATGGGCGACGTCGTCGCTGTGGCGCACGACCGCGTCCTCGAAGGCCGCAAGCTGCGAGGTAAGCGCCGACGTCGCGCGTTCGCCATGTTCGTCGACGCGCGCGGCGACCTGGTCGCTGTGCCGCGCAACGGTCTCCTCGAAGGCGGCCAGCTGGGCGGCGATGGTCGACGTCGCGTGTTCGCCATGTTCGCTGACGCGCGCGGCGACGTCGTCGCTATGCTGCGTGACCGCTTCCTCGAAGGCGGCGAGCTGCGCCGACAATGTCGTGGTCGCGCGTTCGCTTTGCTCGCCGACCCGCTCGGCGACTTCGTCGCTGCGACGATTGACGGATTCTTCGAATGCGGAAAGCTGCGCGGAGATCGCCGACGTGACGCGCTCGCTGTTTTCGTCAACGCTCTGGGCGATCTCCTGGCTCCGCTGGGCGATCTCCTGGCTGCGCTGGGCGATCGCGCTTTCGAAGGCGGCGAGCTGGGCCGTGACCTTGCTCGCGGCGCGCTCGCTGTGCTCGGCGACCTGCGAGGCGACGTCCGTGCCTTGGCGCGCAAATGTCTCCTCGAAGGCGGCGAGACCGTCCAACATCACGGAGCTGACGTGGTCGCCATGTTCGGCGACGCGCATGGCCGCTTCCGAACTGTTGCGCACGACGGCGTCCTCGAAGGCGGCGAGGCGCTCTGCGAGAGTTGTCTCGATCTGCAGCCCTCGTTCGGCGATGCGCTGCGCGATGTCGCCGCCCTGTCCGAGCACCGTCTGTTCGAACGCGTGAAAGTTCTCCGCAAGGGTTTCGTTGACGCGGTCGCCGTGCTGACCGATCGCCGACACGGCTTCGCTGGCCAGGGAGACGAAGCGTTCCTGCAAGGCGTCGACCTGATCGACGAGTTGCGCCGAGCTCTGGCTCAGGCTGCGCGAGATCGCGTCATGAAGCGTTTGCCCGCGCACCTCGAATTCGTTCTGCGCCTTGTGATGCGTGTCTTCGAGCAGGCTGACGATGCGGGTTTCCGCAGTTTCGAACGTCGATTTGGCGTTTTCGACATGCTCGGTGACTCTCGCCTGGAGACGTTCCTGGGTTTCCGCGACGGAGCGCTCAAAAGCGCCGCCCTGCGTTTCGATCGTTTCGCGAATTGCGCAGCCGGTCTCGGCGAGCTGCGCGACGATCCGCTCTCCCTGGCCGCCAACCGCGTCGGAGAGGCCGGCGCCGAGCTCTTCGAAGCGTTCGAGCATTTCGGCGCTGCGCGCGCCGAAATCGCTCGCGATGGCGTCGCCGGCGGTTTCCAGCTTGCGGCCGACCTCTTCGATTCCGTCGGCGAAACGGCGGCTGACGTCGTCGCTCGCGCCGGACACTTTCTGCGCGACTTCGTCGCCCGTCTGATTGAGCGCGATCAGCACGCGCTCGCCGTGGCTCGCCAGAGTCGACTCGAAGGCGTCGCCCGCCTCTTCGAGGACGCCCCGGATTTCTTCGCCTTTGGAGCCGAGCGAGGAGGCGACGCGCGCGCCCGCCTGGCTTACCGCTTCAGCAAGGTGAACCGAAGTCGTGGCGAGCTCCTGAGACAGCGCCTCGCGCGCGCCAAACAGCGCCGTCCGCGCGTTATCGGCGTTGACGACGATGGCTTCGCGTTCGCGCGTCAGCTCGTCGATGAGCAGCCGAATGCGCCGTTCATTCTCGGTGTAGGAGCGTTCGAGATTCGTGACCTCGGTGCGCACGATCACTTCGAGCTCGCCGGCGCGCGCCAGGGCGCGTTCAATGCCGTCTCCCATGGAGGCGGCTTCCCGCCGGATCGCCTGAGAGAGCGAGACGACCTGCTCCGTGGCCACCGTCTCCGGTTCGATGAGGCGAATGGCCACTTCCGTCATGGAGTTGGCGATGAGCCGCATCTCATGGGCGCGGCGCGCCATCAAGCCGGTGAGGAAGAGAAAGACGAGGGGCGCGATCAGCGCGGCGAAAGTCAAAACCGGCTTCGGCGCCAGCATCGAGGCGTCGGCGTCGAGAATCTCGCCCTGATGGAAAAAGGCGTAGAGCGCCCAACAGGCGGTCCAGAGCGCCATCGAAGCAAAGGTGACCGCCATGATCGAGCCGCTCGGCTTGATCTGCAGCGCCTGCCGCAACTCGCCGACCGTGCGCCGGTCGTCGTTTGCGGGCGCAAAGGCGGGCGCGATGGCGCCGTGCTGCTGCTGAGCCCGGTTCGGCTGCTCGCCGAGCGCCGACTTCCGGTGGTCTCCGGCATGCGCG
Organism: Methylocystis sp.; assembly: GCF_050251305.1. Taxonomy (GTDB): domain Bacteria; phylum Pseudomonadota; class Alphaproteobacteria; order Rhizobiales; family Beijerinckiaceae; genus Methylocystis. Next base: position 52,388 of record NZ_JBFWNB010000012.1, read on the forward strand.
TCCGCTTTCTGGCTCTGGCCCGGGCCGGATCGATCGTTCGCCTCATCCGCGGCCCCGGCGGCGTCCGGCATGGCGCCAAGATCGAGCGCCTCCTCCATCGCCGTCAGAGCGGCGGACGCCGCGTCCTGAATCTTTCCCGATGTCGCCATTCGCCCTCTCCAGCCGGCGCGGACGCGTGTCGTCCGGCCGATTCCACGGCCCGCCGCTCAGCGACCGCCGGTGAGTAAAGATTAACCAAACTTTACAGCCCCTCCCGGGCAATTGAAACATGCGCGGGAGTCGTATTGGGAAACTTCGTTAACGCTCCCTTCAGGTTCGAAGCGCCAGTCTCCACGTTAGGGGCCGTTCGGCCGGCATATCCGACGACCTTCAAAACGGTCGATGATGCGGTAAATATCAGGGGAATTAGGAATGGGGATGGCGAAACTGGCGGAATCGACGTTTCTCAACTGCGAAGCTCAAACGCAGCCGTTTTCCAGCGTCGATGCGGAGCCGCCGATCGACTTGGTCCATCTGTCGCGCCAGACCTTCGGCGACCATGAGCTCGAATGCGAGCTGCTGGGGCTGTTCGAGGCGCAGGCGGGGCAATTCGCGGAGCGTTTGCGGGCGCCCGCCGCATTCGGCGACGCCGACTGGCGCATCGGTCTGGCGCATACGATCAAGGGTTCGGCGCGCGCGGTCGGCGCCTTTGAGGTCGGGCGGGCGGCCGAGTCCTATGAAGAGGCGCTCCGCGCCGGGGATCCGAGCGCGGTCAATCTGGCGCGCAGTCTCGACGCCGCCATCGGACGGGCGCGCGGCGCGATCGCTCTGCTTCTGAGCGGCGCGAGATCAGAACGGTCCGACCGGGAAATATTTTAAGTAAAGCTCGCCGAAGACGCCCCGCTGGGCGAGGCGGGCCAGCGCATAGTCGAGCGCGTGGCGGAGCGGCGCATTGCCTTTTTTCACAGCGATGCCGACGCCTTCGCCAAAATATTTCGGATCGGTGAAGGGGCCGTCGCGAAAGGCGCAGCAGCCCGCCGCCTCTGCGCCGTTCAGCCAGTAGGAGAGGGAGATCGCATCCCCGAACAGCGCCTGGACCCGGCCGTTCTTGAGCGCATTGCGGGCCAGGGCGGGCGTCTCGAACGTCACCAGGGTCGAGCGCGGGTAGAACGCCTTCAGGAAGGCTTCGTGGCGGGAGCCGGCGACGACGGCGACCGGGCGGTCGGCAAGGGCGGCGGGAGAGGCGGACTTCAGGGTCGTGTCCGTCTGCATGGCGAAGCGGCCCGGCGTCAGCATGTAGGGGCCGGAAAAATCGACCTGGCCGCGAGTCTCATCGTTGATCGCCAGCGAAGCGATGATCGCGTCGCCGCTATTGTCGTTGAGCGCGGGAATGAGCAGATCCCACCGCCTTCTCTGGATGGTGCAGGCGATATCCAGCTCGACGCAGATCGCTCGGGCGAGATCGATGTTGAACCCGGCAACCTGTCCGTCGGACAGCAGGAAGTTGAACGGGGGATAGTCGTCCTCCGTCAGGAAGCGGATCTGACGCAATCCCGAGAGATCCGGCTTTTCCGGCGTGCGGTTCGGATCCCAGAATGACGGCGTCGTCGCCACAGCCGGGCTTTGCGCTTGGGGCGCGCCGGGAGTCGGCGCGTTGTCGGCCGCCGCACCTGCGAGGCCAGACGTCAGGAACAATGCGGCGAGCGCCGCGCGAAGCGAAGCGAAGCGGCGCGGCTTTTTCATACGGCGCATAAAATTATTGCGTGGCCCTTGCTTGAGGTCGATAGTCGCTCGCAGGCTGCTTGCGCTTGCCGGATTTATTGCATGAATTTTATTCCAATCGATAGTGTCGCTTCGTCGGCTCCCCAGATCAAGGACGATTTTCGTCAGCCCGTCGGTCGCCGGGCGCTCGTCGACTCCCCCATGCTTCGCCGGGCGCCGCCGCCGCGCGCGGCCGCTGTCCGCTCCCTTCCGGTCGAAATCGCATTTCTTGCGGATCATGGCGTGCCGGAGGAGGTGCTGCGCTTCGCCGCGACGACCGCGCGCCGCCACGGCGTTTGCGCCGATGAAGCGCTGCTTGCCGAACGACTCGTCTCCGAAGACGTGTTTTACCGCGCGCTGGCCAAGCATCTCGACGTGGAATTCGCCGACGAGGCGATTGACCTTTGTCCGTCAGGGCTCGCGACCGCGGGGCTGGGCTATGCGCGGATCCGCGATTCTTCGAGCGGCTTTCTTTGGCTGTTCGCGCCGAGCGGCGGCGGCGTATCGCGTTTGATGAACGCGCGCCGCGCGTCGAGAGGACGGCCGCTGTTCGTCATCACCACGCGCACGCGCTTTCTCAAGGCGGCGCGCCGCGTCGATCCGGCCAACGCCGCGCGCGACGCGACCGTTCTCGTCGAACGCGTCGACCGAGAGTTGTGCGTGCGCGGCGGGCTTCGACGCCGACAGGTGGAGAGCCTGCTCGTCGCGCTCGTCGCATTGATCGCGAGTCTTTTTGCGCCCTTTTTCCTTTTGCGCCTCGTAAGCGCCTTGGCGCTCGCCGGCGGCTTCTTTTGTGGCGTTTTCCTGAGATTGTTCGCCTGCGCGGCGAGCTTTCAACGATGCGACGAGCCCGAGCGGCTCGCCAGCGACGCGCAGCTGCCGGTCTACACGATTGTGCTGGCGCTCTATCAGGAAGCCGCCGTCGCGCGCCAACTCGCCCGCGCGATCGACCGTCTCGATTACCCGCGCGCGAAGCTCGACGTGAAGTTCGTCATCGAAGCCGATGATGAGCCCACGGCCGCGGCGCTGCGGGCGCATGCGCCGCGCGCGCCGCACGAGATCGTCGTCGCGCCGGAGGGCGCGCCGCGCACCAAGCCGCGCGCCCTCAACCTCGCCATGCCGCTCGCCCGCGGATCGCTCGTCGCCGTGTTCGACGCTGAAGACCTGCCGGAGCCGCGCCAGTTGCGCCACGCGGCGACGCTTTTCGCCGGCCTGCCGTCGAACGTCGCCTGTCTGCAGGCGAGCCTTGTCATCGACAATGGGGATCTGAATTGGATGACCGCCATGTTCGCCCTCGAATATGCGGCGCTCTTCGACGTCTACAACAGAGGGCTCGCATCGATGGGAATGCCGTTGTTCCTTGGCGGAACGTCGAACCATTTCCGCATCGAGGCCCTGCGCGCGATCGGCTTCTGGGACGCGTTCAACGTCACCGAGGACGCGGATCTCGGATTGCGTCTGGCGCGCGCCGGCTTCGAGGTGCGAACCTTCGCCTCGCAAACCTTCGAAGAGGCGCCGGCGGTCTTCGGCGCGCTGGTGAAACAACGCACGGCTGGTTCAAAGGCTGGATGCAGACATTCATCGTGCATTGCCGGCGGCCGGCGCGCCTTTTTGTCGATCTCGGCGCCCAGCGCGCCATTGCCGTTCTTGCAATGTTTGCGGCGGGATTGTTTGGCCCTTTGCTGGGGCCGTTTCTCGCCGTGCGCATGGCCTATGACGCGCTGTTTGGAGCGATGTTGTCGCCTGTCACGCCGCTCGACGTCGCCTTGAGCACCCTGTGGTGCTCTTTGGCGATCGCCGGCGTCATTTCGCTCGTCCTGCCGCTCGCGCTCGGCATGCGCCGACGCGGTCTCGCCCGCTTTCGCCGTCAACTGGCGTATCTGCCGGCCTGGCTGATGATGCTGAGCATCGCCGCCTGGCGCGCGCTCTACCAATTATGGCGGCGTCCCTTCCATCGGGAAAAGACCCAGCATGGCCTCACGACGCGCGGCGTTCCCGATGCGGATGGCTCTGCGGACCCGTTCGTCTCAAGCGAACAGCCACTGTTTGATCAGGAAGCCGGCGCTTAGCGCTTTGCCGTAATGCTCATGCAGCGCGACGTGGGTCATGCCGGCCCGCGGCAGATCCGATTTCTTCAGTCGCTTGAAGAAGGGGATGAGCACGTCCTCGAAATTCGCCACCGTGTATTTTCCGGCATGGCGGTCGGCCACGCGCTCGGCGACATTGGTGAACAGCAGCGTCAGCGCCTTGAACAGCGCCGGATGCGCGATCTGCTCATCGGCGTTGTGCAAACCGAGGCCGTGCCGGCATGCGCGGTAATAGCCGTTGAGCACCCCGTAAACTTCTTCGGCGCGCGCATCGATGAAGGCGCCCTTGATCGAGCGCAGCGCGGCGTTGAAGGTGACGCGCGAAATCGTGCCCTTGCGCCGTTCCGCGGGGCTCAGCAGGCCTTTGAGCGCGCTGTCGTCGCGCGTGTGGAAAAGATCGAAGACGTCATGCAGCAGCGCGTCGGCCTGGGTCTCGACTTCCGAGAGGCGACGGATGTCGAGCAGCAGTTCATTGGGCACCGGCCGCTGCTTGGTGTTGATGTCCATGAACAGCCGGCATTCTTCCGAGCGCTTCAGCCTGTTGTAGATCACGACCGGCACGTCGACGGCGTGTTTCGCCAGTTTGAAGCCGAACACGCGATGCTGCCCGTCGATGATGAGGAAGGCGCGGGGGTCTTGCCGAAAGGTCAGCGCGCCGGTGGCGCGGTCATAATGCATATAGGCGCGCGACTGCGCCGACAGCACGACGGCGCCGGGGACCGTGCCGAATCCCGCGTCGATATAGCGGGCGATGGATTTGGCGCGTTTTTCATCAAGCAGGCGCTGGAAGCCTTCAAGGGGGTTTTCGACGCGCGGCTCGACCACGCAGGTGTCGGCGAGAAGGCTGCTCGGCAGCACCAGCGCGTAAAAGCGATGCTTGCCCTGGGAGACGAGCTGCGCCGGCGCGCTGATCACATTTTTGTCTGTGGCGGCCGCGGCGGCGGCGCGACATTCAGCCCCTTCATCCGTCAACGGGGCGGATTCGGCGATGTCGCTGAGCGTGTCCCGATCCATGTCCTGATCCCTCGAAAGCGCGAACTTTTGACAGCGTTCGCGACAGCTGACTCGACGAATCGACCGACACTCGGGCGAAACGCTATGCGGGAAAAGAGTCAGGAGCAAGACGGGTTGGGCGGCGGCGGGCCGAATTTGCGTTCCACAAGGCGCCGGAACGCACATCGGCGACACTTTCGATGAGGTCGATCAGCGTCGGAAGAGGCGACAGATCAGACGCAGGAGTGCGGCGTTGAACGCGAGGCAGCAGCCTGTCAGCGCCAAGTTCCAGATTGCGCCGTCGCCGAAGAAACCGTCTGGGACGAATGAGAGCCAGGGCTGCGCCAGCAGGACCGCGAAGACCCCCGCCAGCGGCGAGGGGTCGACGCCGAAAAGACCGCGCTCGCTGATCGGCACGAGGAGAAGCGCCAAGGTCGCCGAAATCACATAGAGCCAGAAAACGCCCTTGCAGAGCCGATTCAACATTGGGCCTCTCGCAGGTTGGCGTCTCGAGCGCAAGAAAGTCCTGGCTTGGGGAAGCGGATTAGCCGCCGAAGATGACGGCGTCGGGGATTTCAAATCGCTCTGTCGCCCCGATCAACACTTGGTTCAGATCCACCGTCTTTTCGGAGCGGATTCGGTCCCGGGAGTCTGAGGACTGCGCCTTGCCGCGCTTGAAATATATGTTGCGTATTCCGCCGTCGGGCCAGAACACCCGAACCGTGGCGTCGCTGTCGCCCTGACGAATGACCCCAAAGCGGCACTGCGCCATTGGCTGGCCCGCGTAGCGCGCGCAAGGTATTTCCCCGGTCGCGTGGAACGCGGTCCCCGCGACCTTGGCGTCGCCGGCCAATGTCTGCGTCGCCCGCGTCGACGGGCGCGCTCCGGCGGTCGGCGCGTCCTCCGCGAAGGCGGCGGACAGCAAGGCGAAGACGCCGGCGGCGCAGACGGACAAGGCGGTTGGATTCATGGTTTGGCGTTTCCCAGCTGACATCGGCCCAATGATCCCCTGCCGCAAAGGTTCGAAACGGCGCGCGTCGCGCGCCGGGAGAACAACGTCGCCCGGACCGGCTATTCAAGCGGCGACCCCGTCGCATCCTCAGTAAGCAATACCTTGGCGCCCGTCGCATCCACCGGCCGCGCCGGTTGAACGGTCGGATTGGACGGATAGGATTTCCCGTCAAACGTCATGGCGACGGTTCCGGCCTTGATCCCGCCGCCGGAGATGGAAACGAACAGGTCGCGCCAACCCTTGCTGCTGGCGTCGAGCACGCCAATCGGAGTCCGCGTGACGGAAGCGTCCATCACCACGTCGAAGGTCGCGCCGCGCGGCGTCAGGACAAGCGCGCCGCATCCGCCCGAGCCGCACCACATCGGGCCGACGATATAGACGATCGCCTCGTCCTGGCCGTCCGCGTTCAGGTCGAAGAATGCGATCGCGGCCTCGGTTCGCCCGATGTCTACGGTGTGGACTTGATTGCGCAGATAGGTCTTGAGAAAGGCGCGAACACTTGCCTCGTCCGCCGCCGCCGAGACGCAGAGCATCGCGGTTGCGGCTGTCAGGAATCGAATGGCTCGAAACATGGACGTCTGCGCCCCCGGCGGATCCGCGCGCCACGCCGACGACGCAGCGCCCGGCGCGGACCGAATTCATCCGGATAGGACAAGTATGGTCTTTCTCGGCGATAAAAAGATCGTCGCGCGCTCGTCGCGCAAATTAGTCGCTGGTGCGCGAGGACCAGGTCGCATGCGAGACGCCGTCGAGCGCGGCGAGCGATTCGACCACGGCGTCGAGCTGCGCGCCTGTTACGCTGGACGTCGCCAGCGTCGCGACGATCTCGACATCGTCTTCGCGTTCATTTTCCACAACGTCCTGGATGGGATAGGCGGCGCCTTCGAGCCGCTCGATCACGACGTCGCGAATGGCGTCGCGCCGGGCTTCGCTCGTGGCGACGCGGACCTCATAGACCGCCTCAGTCGCGCTCTCGTCGATCGGCGCGCGTTCGATCCAGCGCACGAGCGGCCGCAGGAAGGTATTTCCCGCGAGCACGAAGGCGGCGAGCAAGACGGCTTCGGCCGGCCGGTCGGCGCCGGCGAAAGCGCCCATCACCGCCGAGCACCATATGGTCGCCGCGGTGTTCAGCCCGCGAATATTCATGCCTTCCTTGATGATGACGCCGGCGCCGAGAAAGCCGACGCCCGAGGCCACATAGGCCAGCACCTGCGTTGCGCCCTGATTTCCCATCAGCCGCATGCCGAGATCGACGAAGGCGGATGCGCCGAGCGCGACCAGCGCATTGGTGCGTAAGCCGGCGTTGCGCTGGCGATATTGGCGCTCGGCGCCGATCGCGGTGCCGAGAACGATCGCCACGCTCAGCGATACGAACGTGTTGAGAATTTCCGCGCCGTCGAAATTCGCAATGGCGATCATGGCCCTTCACCCTTCGGCGTTCCGCTGACCGGCTTATAGGGGGATGGACAATCATTGTCGCGGCCGACGCAGCGCCCAGGAGTTTTGTTTTGACCGTCGCGCGTCGCTGCTGTATGAAGGCTGCGCTGCGCCGCAGCATGAGGCGCTCCAGCCGCGTATGGTCGACGTTTCCGTCGACGAGCTGTCGAGCGCCCCCTTTTCCCACTCTGACGGCCCGTTACGCGGGGCCCGATCTCTTTTTAGCCCCGGGCTGGCGCTCTTGACGCGCCGGCCGTCGCGGCTCGAATCGACAACTGAAAGCAACAACTGAAGTGACGACATTCTCCGATCTCGGCCTGAACGAGATCCTGCTGCGCGCGCTTGCGCGCGAAGGCTACAACACGCCGACGCCGGTCCAGGCGCAGGCCATTCCCGCTCTCATGCAGGGACGCGACCTTCTCGGCGTGGCCCAGACCGGCACAGGCAAGACGGCGGCGTTCGCTCTGCCGATCCTGCACCGGCTGCTCGCCGAACGGCGGCGTCCTGCGCCCCATACGGCGCGCGCGCTGGTTCTCGCGCCGACGCGCGAACTCGCGACTCAGATCGCCGACAGCTTCCGCGCCTATGGCCAGTTCTTTCGTCCAAGCGTCGGCGTCATCGTCGGCGGCGTCTCGCATCGTCCGCAGATCGACATGCTGGCGCGCGGACTCGACGTGCTGGTCGCGACGCCCGGCCGGCTTCTCGACCACATCGGCAGCGGCAGGCTGAAACTTGCGGCGACCGAGGCGCTGGTGCTCGATGAAGCCGATCATATGCTCGACCTCGGATTCATCGTGCCGATCCGCCAGATCGTCGCCAAACTGCCGAAGCAGCGCCAGACGCTGCTGTTCTCGGCGACCATGCCGCGCGAAATCGCCGCGCTCGCCGACGACATGCTGCGCGATCCGGCGAAAGTCTCGGTGACGCCGGCGGCGACCACCGCCGAGCGCGTCGCGCAGCATGTGTATCTCGTCGCAAGCAGCGCCAAGCGGGACCTGCTTCTCGAATTGCTGGGCGACCGGGAAATTGCGCGCGCGATCGTGTTCACGCGCACCAAGCGCGGCGCCGATCGCGTCGCGCAGCATTTGGAGAGCGCCGGCGTCGGTGCCGACGCCATTCACGGCAACAAGAGCCAGAGCCAGCGTCTGCGCGCGCTGGACGCTTTTCGCAACGGACGCACGCGCGTGCTCGTCGCGACGGACATCGCCGCGCGCGGCATCGACGTCGACGGCGTGACGCATGTCGTCAATTACGAATTGCCGGAGGTCGCGGAAGCCTATGTGCATCGCATCGGTCGCACCGCGCGCGCCGGCGCGACCGGCCGGGCGATTTCGCTGTGCGACAATGGCGAGCGCCCGCTGCTGCGCGCCATCGAGAAGCTGACGCGGCAGACGCTTGACTGCACAGACCGGCGCGGCGCCGACGTCCGCGAGGACGACGGCGAACCGGCGCGCCGGGCGCCCAGAGGGCCCCGGGGGCCGAAGGGTCCGCAATCGCCGGCGCCGCATCGGAACGGCGCGCAGCATCCGCGGCGCGACGGGCAGCGTCCGGCCGGAACGCGCCCTGGGGGCGCGCCCGTCAATGGGCGCAAGCGGCGTCCCAATGGCGGCGCGCGTCATGCGCAGGCGAGCCGTCCGCAGGGATAAGGCTATAGTCATGGCCGCTTCGAATCGAGGACGGCCATGATCTACGATCTTCTCATCGTCGGCGGCGGGATCAACGGCTGCGCCATCGCGCGCGACGCCGCCGGACGCGGCCTCGCCGTGCGGCTCGTCGAGCAGGGCGATCTTGCGCAGGGCACCTCATCCGCCTCGACGAAGCTCATCCATGGCGGTCTGCGCTATCTCGAGCTCTATGAATTCCGGCTCGTGCATGAGGCGCTCGCCGAGCGCGAGCTGCTGCTCGCCGCCGCGCCGCACATCATCTGGCCGCTGAAATTCGTTCTGCCCTACGAGAAGGGGCTGCGGCCCGTCTGGATGCTGCGGCTGGGGCTCTTCCTTTACGACCATCTCGCGCGCCGCAAGCGACTCGAAGCGTCGCATATGGTGACGCTCGCCGGCGATCCGCTCGGCGCGCCGCTCCGCGACGTCTACCGCGTCGCCTTCACTTACGCCGACTGCTGGGTGGACGATGCGCGGCTCGTCGTTTTGAACGCGCGCGACGCGGCGGAGCGCGGCGCGACGATCAGCGTCGGCGCTCAGCTCGTTCATGCCGAGCGACGCGACGACCGCTGGCGCGCGTCGCTCGCGGATGGCGAGACGATCGAAGCGCGCGCGCTGATCAATGCCGCCGGTCCCTGGGTGTCGCAGGTCATGGAAGATGCGCTGCGCATCCACTCGCGCAAGCATGTGCGGCTCGTGAAGGGATCGCATCTGGTTCTGCGCAAGCTGTTCGATGGGCCGCAGGCCTATATTCTGCAAAATCCCGACGGCCGCATCGTTTTCGCGATTCCCTATGACCGCGATTTCACGCTCGTCGGCACGACCGACGTTTCCCACGATGCGCCGCCGGGCGCAGTCGTGATCAGCGACGCAGAAACTGACTATCTGCTCAATTCGCTAAATCATTTCCTGCGCAAACCAGCGACACGCGACGACATCGCGTCAAGCTACGCCGGGCTGCGGCCGCTCTATGACGACGGCGCGCTCGCAGCCTCGGTCGTGACCCGCGACTATGCGTTCGATCTCGACGCGCCCGAAGACGCGGCGCCGTCGCTGTCGATCTTCGGCGGCAAGATCACCACGGCGCGCCGGCTCGCCGAACATGCGCTCGGCGAACTCGCGCGCTTCTTTCCCGGCGTCGGCGAAGGCTGGACGGCCGACGCCGTCTTCCCGGGCGGCGATATGCCGGACGGCTTCGACAGATTTCTCGATGATCTCAAACGCGACAAGCCGTTTCTCGGCGATCAATTGTCGCTGCGCCTCGCGCGCGCCTATGGCGCGCGCGTCTTCGAGATTTTGAATGATGCGCGCGCAAACGGCGATCTTGGCCGCGACTTCGGTTGCGGCCTGACCGAGGCGGAGATCGCCTATCTGCGCGAAAAGGAATGGGCGCGCACGGCCGACGACATTCTGTGGCGCCGCTCCAAGCTCGGCCTTCATATGAGCGACGCGCAGCAGCAGGCGCTGCTGGCGTATGTTGGCGCTTAACCAATGGCGCGCATGTCATGGCCGGTCTCGCGCCGGCCATCCGCGTGGATGGCCGCGTCAAGCGCGGCCATGACGTCGTTGGATTGCCCCGTTCGACGTTCTGTCAATCCCCAAGCGCCGCATGCGATTCATTGACCGACGCGCCGCCGTCGATCACCGTCTTCGCCAGTCCCGGCGCGGCGACGGCGACATTCTCTGCAAAGAAGCGCGCGAGCGCGGCGTAACGCGCCGCGTTGGGGTTGTTCTCCTGCGCCGCAGTCTTTGCGCCCTTCACGAGCAGCGTCGCGCCGCGCGCCAGCGCGAAGAGGCGCAGATAGGGCGTCGCGCCGGCAAGCGCTCCGGCGAGTTCCGCGTCGGGGAGAAACGCGCTCGCCTGCGCCAGCGCTTCGACCGATTCGCGCAAGCGCTCCTGCGAGAAATCCGCCGCGCGGGCGATGGCGCGCATGTCGTCGATCTCGCGCGCAAGCGCGGCGCCGTCGCCGCCGCGGATCTTGCGCGTGACGAGATCGATCGCCTGAATGCCGTTGGTGCCTTCATAGATGGCGCAGATGCGCGCATCGCGCATGAGCTGCGCGACGCCGGTCTCCTCGATATAGCCCATGCCGCCGAACACCTGAATGGCGAGCGACGTCGTCTCATTCGCGACATCGGTCGAAAACGCCTTGGCGACCGGCGTGAGCAGGCTGGCGCGTTCATGCGCCGCCGCGGCGCGCGCCGAATCGTTTTCGCGGCGCGCGCAATCGATGGCCGCGGCGGTCTCGTAGCAAATCGCCCGCGCGGCCGCCGTTGAGCTCATCATGGTCAGCAGCATGCGCGCGACGTCGGGATGTTCGATGATGGCGCTCGTCTCTTTGGCGCCGGGCGCGCGCCCCTGTTTGCGCTCGCGCGCATAGCCGAGCGCGATCTGCGTCGCGCGTTCGGCGAGCGCGACGCCCTGCAGGCCGACCGAAAGGCGGGCGTTGTTCATCATCGTGAACATGCAGGCGAGGCCCTTGTTCTCCTCGCCGATGAGATAGGCGACGGCGCCGTCCTGATCGCCATAGATCATCGTGCAGGTCGGCGAGCCGTGGATTCCGAGCTTATGTTCGATCCCGCCGCAGCGCAGGTCATTGTGGCGCGTGAAGGCGCCGGAGTCGTCGGCCAGGAATTTCGGCGCCAGAAAGAGCGAAATGCCGCGCGTGCCCTGAGGCGCGTCGGGCAGACGCGCAAGCACGAGATGCACGATATTCGGCGCAAGATCGTGCTCGCCGTAGGTGATGAAAATTTTCTGACCAAAGAGACGGTAGGAGCCGTCGTCGGCGCGTTCGGCGCGCGTCCGCATCAACCCGAGGTCGGAGCCGGCGCCGGGCTCGGTCAGATTCATCGTCGCCGTCCATTCGCCGCTGACGATCCTGCGCAGATAGGTCTCTTTCAGCGCGTCGCTCGCGTGCGCCTCCATCGCTTCGATCGCCCCATGGCCGAGCAACGGACAGACGGCGAAAGCGATGTTGGCGGCGTTCCAGATCTCGGTGCAGCCGGCGTTGAGCAGGGCCGGGAGGTCCAGTCCGCCATAGTCCTGCGCGGCGGCGATGGCGTTCCAGCCGCCTTCTTGCCATTGCCCGTAAGCTTCACGCCAGCCTGGAGGCGTCGCGACGGCGCCGTCGGCGTATCTCGCGCCGACGCGATCGCCGATCTTGTCGAGCGGCAGCAGAACCTGTTCGGCGAATTTCGCCGCCTCGGCCAGCGTCTGTTCGGCGACGCCGTCCGCAATGTCGCCATATCGCCCGCCCGGCTCGATTGCGCCTTCGCCGGCCGCGAGGCGAAGCGCAAAAAGAATGTCGTCGAGCGGCGCGCGATAGGTCATGCGATGTTCTCTCCAATCCGAATCGTTCGATGGAATCTAGCGCGCCTGCGCGGCCGCACAGGCATGTGCGTCAAAACGCATATTTCGCTTCATCAGTCCGACATTTGAAGAAGTATGGGTAAGAAATGGCGCTTCAATTATGAGGAGCGGGCGTCGGCGGCGCGCGCGGCGCATCAGGATATCAGCCGCACATTTGCGCGGCTCACGAACCGCAATGACGAAAACGATCCTGCGACGATCGCCTGGAAGGCGGCGATCGCCCGCTTTCGCGACGCGTTGCGGCTCGCTTATCCGCCCGATTTCAGAGAGGATCTCGAACGGCTGAAAGCCGGCGACGCGCGCGGACTCGAGGGCGCGATTCGCTTTCTCGAAGCCGATCCGATGTTTTTCGGTTCGGGCTACGCCAAGGCCGATCTCATTCGTTTCATTAATCGCATGGCGCTAACCGAGGATCAGGCGGAGCGCCTGCGCGGCGTGTCTCTCGCGATGGTAGACCGACGCGCGTCGCAGGAATTTCGGCGCTATTGCCGACTGGCTGCAAAAATCAACCATCCGCGTCTGCAAGAGGAGTTGCGGAGTCGCGCGGAGAGCGGCGATCCCGGCGTCGCACGACGCGCGCGCTGGATGCTCGCCTATGTCGAACCGCCACATTGCGCACGGCGCGCAGGCCCAGTAAAATTGGCGATCATCGGTTCGGCACGTCAGAGGGGCTAATGCCGCTTTTCACCTATCGCTGCAATGACTGCGCACATGAGTTCGAGACTTTGTCGCATTTCGATGAAACGCCCGCATGCCCGTCTTGCGGCGGCGTCCAGGTCGAACGTCAATTGTCCCTGATCGCGCGTCCCGCCGCGGGCGGAGAGACGGGGGAGAGCTGCGCCGCGATGTCGGGCGGCGCGCCCTGTCCGAGCTGCCCGGCGTTAGCGGGCCAGATGTGACGTCGGCGGCGGCGCTTCTTGGGGCGCGCCGCATCGTCGTTCCAGCCAATGGAATCTCGTTCGAGATTTTTGAAGCCGGCGCAGGGGACCGCGTCGCGCTGCTGCTGCATGGCTTTCCCCAGCACGCCGTCATGTGGCGTCATCTCGTCGGGCCGCTCGCCGCGGCGGGATATCGGGTCTGGGCCATCAATCAGCGCGGTTACGGGGCGACCAGTCGTCCACGGGAGAAAGACGCCTATTCGCTCGAAGCGCTCACGCATGATGTCGCGGCGCTGATCGACGCCGCCAATCCGGCCTCGGTCGCGCTGATCGGCCACGACTGGGGCGGCTTCGTCGCCTGGACCGTCGCCATTCGCAAATTGCGCCGCATCGACGCGCTCGTCGCGCTGAACATTCCGCACCCTTTGTGCTTCCGGCGGGCGCTCGAAGAGGAATGGAGACAGAAGCTCAAATCGGCCTATGCCGGCTTTTTTCAGCTGCCCTGGCTCCCCGACCGGCTGCTCGCCGCAGGCCGAGGCGCCGTCGCCGCGCGGCTGATGCAAATGGTCGCAGGGCGGGAGGGCGTCTTCTCGAAAGAGGCGATGGACATCTATCGCGCCAATGTCTCGGCGCCGGGGGCCGCAACCGCGATGCTCAACTGGTACCGCGCCGCGGGCCGCGACATTCTCGAGGCCGAAGATCTCGATCAGCCGATCGATGCGCCCACGCTTGTCGTCTGGGGGCTGGAGGATGCGGCGCTCGGCGAATCATGTCTCGACGGCGCCGAGCGCTATGTTCGCGATCTCCGGATCGAGCGAATGCCGGGCGTGTCGCATTGGACGCCCGAAGACGCCCCTGAAAGGGTTCATGGTTTGATTTTGGATTTTGTGTAAATATTCGGCGCTTGCCTTCGCAAAAAGCGGCGTGGCGGGGGCTCGAACTGTTGACTTGGCGCGCAGGCGTGGGAATCTCTTTATAAGGTCCCGGACTGCGCGTCCGGCGGTCGCTGTTTTGCGCCTTCGGCGCAGCGGCCGGCTTTTGGCCAAAGAAGGAGATGATCCATTCGCCGTCCAATGAAGAGCGTCGCAGCCCCCCAGAAGGAAGGGCCGCGCATAAATCGGGAAATTCGCGCGCGAGAAGTGCAGCTAATCGATTCCGAGGGGAAAAATCACGGCGTCGTCCAATTGCCGGACGCGCTTGGCATGGCTGAGGGCGCGGGGCTCGACCTCGTCGAGATTGCGCCCAATTCCGCGCCCCCCGTCTGCAAAATACTTGATTACGGGCGTTTTCGCTTCGCCGAGCAGAAGAAGGCCGCCGAGGCCCGCAAGAAGCAGAAGATCGTCGAGGTGAAGGAGATCAAGCTCCGGCCGGGCATCGACGAACATGATTACGACGTGAAAATGAAGGCGGTGCGCCGCTTCTTCGAAGAGGGCGACAAGGTTAAGGTCACCCTTCGCTTTCGCGGCCGCGAGATCGCGCATCAGGACATTGGCTATCGACTGCTGTCGCGCGTGAAGGCGGAAACCGCCACGCTGGCCAAGGTCGAACTCGAACCGTCCATGGAAGGGCGGCAAATGGTGATGGTGCTCGCGCCTCGATAGCGCGCGCCTCGCCGCATGGGGCAGGGGCCGGACTGCGGCCGAGGGGTGGCGATCGCCATGTTTGGATTTGGGTCCCGCACTCTGGCCGCGCGCCGCGTCCGTCTTTTCGGCGCAGCGGCGCTGATCGCCGCGGGCGTCATCTCAGCGAAAGCGCAGCTTGTCCTGCCGGGCGCCGTCGCGCCGAGCCCTGAGGGAACGGTCGCCGGCCCCGCCAAAAAAAGAAGCGTCGGCGGCGAGATGGGCGCAGCCGCAGGTCCCGCGATCATGCCGAAAGCGCCCGCCGAGGACGCGATCGTCGGGAAAACCCTCAAACAGGACGGCGAGGGAAGCGCGATAGAATTCTCCCGCGCCGGCGCCGACCTGCAGGTCGCGAAGCTCATGCTGATCGGCGATGATTTGCGGCGTTCGGGCGAATCATGCCGCGTGCAAGTCGCGGGCATGCCGCTGAAGCTCACGGCGCAGGCGAGCGATAATGGGCTGCGCCGCTATCAGATCGGATTTCCCGCCTGTCCCTTCACATTGGACGTCCTCGACGGCGCGATCCTCGTCACCAATGAGGGCAAGGCCTGCGAATTGAAAGAGGCCGGCTGCCGCGCCGATCCCGAGGGACTCTGGGGGATGAGCGCCGACGAAATCGACCCGAAGAAGGGCGAAGAAATGCTGGGCGCCCGCGCTCGCGTCGAGAAGACGGTGCGCAGCACCTTCCGCGCGCTTTACGACCAGCACAAGAAGGAAAAGGCGATCCGAAGCTTTCTGGTCAAACAGCAGGCGGGATTCTCCTCCTGGCGAGAGGAAGTGTGCCGCTCCTATGCGCGCGAGCCGGATTTCGGCTATTGCGCCCTGAGGTTAACGGAAGCGCGGGCGATCGCGCTCGGCGCGCAGCTCGCCTCGGGCGTCAAACTGCCGGCCGGCGTCGCCGAGGAAGTCGCGGCCGAGACCGTGAAGAAGGACGAGAAAAAATAGCGGCGGCTGCGCGAGAGGAGGGCGCAATGGCGAAATTGGCCGCGACGGCGATCGTTCTAGTGATCCTCTTCTCGACAGATCCCGCTTCGGCGAGCCCCTGGACCGAGGGACAGGCCGAATGGTTCAGGCATGGCGCGCGGCACGGGCGCTGGGATTGCTGGGGCAAATGTCCTGAAGGCCGCGCGCATCGCGGCGAAAGGCGACGCGGCGCGCATCGCCAGCGCTAACCCCCGAACTCGCCGGCCGATTCAGCCGCCCCTGCGCATCAGCAGACCGCGCGCGGGATCATAGGCGAGGATGGCGCCGACGAGGAACGCGCTCGTATAGGCGGCGAGAACGGCGAGCGACGTCCACGCGACTTTCTCATAGAAGGCGAAACGTATCAGTTCGACCGCATGGGTGAACGGATTGACTTCGCAGACGTAATAGAGCCAGGGGCTCGACTCCCTTACGCGCCACAGCGGATAGAGCGCGGATGAGGCGAAGAACATTGGAAAGATCACGAAATTCATCACGCCGGCGAAATTTTCGAGCTGTTTGATCAGCGATGAAAGCAGCATGCCGAGCGCGCCGAGCATCAGTCCCGAAAGGGCCAGCGCCGGCAGCACGGTGAGATAGCCCCATTTCGTCGGCGGCTCGATCTCCCAGAAAAAAGCGATCAGCAGGAAGGCGTAGACCTGCAGAATCGAGACGGCGACGCCCGCCAGAAGTTTCGAGCCGAGCAGAAACCAGCGCGGGAAGGGCGAGACGAGAAGCGTCCGCATATTGCCCATCTCGCGGTCGTAGACCATCGAGAGCGAGGACTGCATGCCGTTGAAGAGCTGGATCATCGCCATCAGTCCCGGCGCGATATAGACCTCGTACAGCACATAGGTTTCGTAAGGCGGGATGATCGAAACGCCGAGCACCTGCCGAAATCCCGCCGCGAAGATGAAGAGCCAGACCAGCGGCCGCACCAGAGCCGAGACGAAGCGCTCGCGCTGATGCAGAAAGCGCAGCCCCTCGCGCCAGACGACGCCCGAGAGACAGATGAGGTATTGGCGAAGGGTGAAGCCCTTGGGCGCAGCGACGTCGCTCATGCCGAAAGCCTCTCCCGATCGACCCCGGTGAGCCGCGCAAAGGCTTCGCCGATATTCGCCGCGCCTTGCGCCGCGTTGATCGCCGCCGCGCGTCCCGTTGCGAGAATTTTGCCCTGATGCAGAATGACCACCTGATCGTCGTCCGCCACTTCGTCGATCAGATGCGTTGTCCAGAGAACGCCCAAACCCTGATCGCGCACCAGGCCCCGAACGAGCGCGAGAAGATCGGCGCGCGCCTTGATGTCGAGCCCGACGGTCGGCTCGTCGAGCAGCAGCAGCCGTGGATCGTGCAACAGCGCACGCGCGATTTCGACGCGGCGCATCTGTCCGCCCGACAGCGCGCGCGCCTTGTCCTGCGCGCGGTCGGAGAGGCCGGCGCGCAACAAAGCCGCTTGGCCGAGGCGGCGCGCGTCGATCGGACCGATGCCGTGCAGGGCCGCGTGGTAGAGCAGATTCTGCATCACGCTCAATTCGAGATCGAGCGTGCGCGCCTGAAACACGACGCCGAGCTGGCGCAGCGCGGCGCCCGGCTCGCGCATGACGTCATGGCCGAAGATTTCGATCTCGCCCTGGCGCGCCGCGTAAAGCCGCGTGATGAGCGAAAACAGCGTGCTCTTGCCGGCGCCGTTCAACCCCAAAAGCACGGTGAAACTGCCGGGCGGAACGGAAAAGCCGACATCGTCGAGCGCCTTGCGCGTCCCGTAGGAATGGCTGACGTTTCTGATCGCAAGCGCAGGAATCATTGCGGAGCCACGACGACGCCCCAGGGGAAGGCCCCAACCGGTATCGACTTCACCACTTTGAGCGATGCGACGTCGATCACCGATATGTCGTTGGAGACGCCATTTGCGGTGAGCAGATATTTCTCGTCGGGCGTGAAAGCGAGATGCCAGACGCGCTGGCCGACGAGCAGATATTTTTCGACCTTCTTGGTTTCGGCGTCGATCACCGCGACGCGATTCGCCGGCCCAAGCGCCACGAAGGCGCGCTTTCCATCGCGCGTGATGGAAATGCCGATCGGCTGGATCGCTTCCTTCGACATCGCCGGAACCTCGAAGCTGATCTTCTGCTTCAATTCGCGCTTGGCCGGATCGATGACGGCGACCGTGCCGCCGACTTCCGACGAAACCCAAAGCTCCGAGCCGTCCTTCTTGAACTCGGCGAAACGCGGCCGTCCATCGACGAGAATATTGGCGACGATCTCCTTCGACTGGGTGTCGATGAGATGCGCCATATTGGTCGTCTCAGAGGTGTTGACGAGCAGCTTGCCGTCGGGACTGACCGCCATCCCCTCGGGTTCGACGCCGACGGGAATGTCGCCGATCATCGCTTTCTTCTTCACATCGATAAGCGTGACAAGATTGTCGTTTTCGTTCGAGACATAAATCACGTCGCCGCCGGGACTGAGCGCCAGAAGCTCGGGATCCGGGCCCGAGGGCAGCTTGCCGACGACTTTGAGCGTCTTCGTGTCGAGCACCTGAATGGCGTCGTCGTCGCCGGCGCAGACGTAGAGTTCTGAGCCGTCCTTGTTGAGCTCGATGCCGCGCGGGCGGCGGCCGACCTTCACGGTCGCGATCGCTTCCATCTTGTCCGTGTCGAGGACGGTGATGGTGTTGCCCTTCTCGTTGCTGACGTAAGCCTTGTAGGCGTAAGCCGGCGTGATGGAGAACGCAGCGCACAGCAAAGCGAAGGCCGCCGCACGAGCGACGGAAAGTCCGTTATGCCCGCGCTTGTCGCGGGCGTCCAAGCCATTGACGGCCGCGCATAAATGGCCGGGACAAGCCCGGCCATGACGCGGGAAGGGCGTGAGAGACAGGGCGCATGTCATTGCAGTTTGCATTTCGTCTCTGGCTGATCGACTCCGAGCGTGTCGAGTTCGCTCGTTTGATGGAGAAAGCCTTCTTGCGGCGAAACGGAAACGATCATCCGTCCGTCGGAAAGGAGGATCGGCTGGCGCAATTGCTGATTCCATGGCCGCAGCGTGAGCCGAACGCCTTTGAATGCGGCGATGGAGAAATCCTTGCCGAGCATGAACAGGCGGAGCTTCTCGGCGTCGTTCGAGGCGGTGCGCGTCGCGGCTTCGCCGATCATCCGCATCGCGAGCCAAGCCGCGTTGTCGCGCGCGTTCATCAAACGTCTGAATGTCTGGATGAATCGGTTCTGCAATTGGCGCGCGCCCCATTGCTCGTGTGAGGCGTCCCAGTTTGTCGGCGTGAGCCCGCCCGAGCCCGCCACGGGACGCGGGTCCCAGGTGCGATAGGGCAGATAGCCGCCGAAGACCTCGCTTTCGTCGGCCGCAACCAGCACGTCATAGGCTGGCGCGCCTTGGGTCAGGAGCGGAATCTGCCGCTGCGTCTGGACCGAGCCGGAGTCGCTGCGCCGGCCGCCGCCGGTGTCTTCATAGATCCGTTCATCGACAATCTTGGCGCCGAATTTCTTGGCGCTGTTTCGCAGCGCCTGCGCGAGAAGTTCGTCTTTCGGATGCGATCCCTTGACCAGAAGCCAACGCCGCCACTGTTTCCAGATCAGATATTGCGCCAGACCGTCCGCAAGCATCGAGCGCGTCGGCGCGACATGAATGATATTGGCTCTGCAGTCCTCTTCGCGCAGGCGCTCGTCCTGCGCAGAGACATTGAACAGGAGCGCGCCGCGAGTCTTGGCGCGCGCGCTCGCGGCAAGCAGACGGTCCGGCGAAAGGTCGGCGATGATGAACGAAACGCCGCCATCCGCCAGCGCGTCGACCGCGGCGCCGACGTCGGCGTTCTCGTCGAGGCTTTGGTCGACGGTCTCGAATTGCTGGTTGGTGAATTTGCCGGTCGTATTGTTGTCGGCGGCGCCGAGAAGCGCGCCGGCGAGCCCGTCGTCGGGCGCAGGGATGTCAAGAATGGACAGCGTTTCCTGGGAGTGCGGCTCGCGCAACATCCCAACCTTTACTTTCAAAGGGTCGCCCGCCGCGGGGAACGCGGCGAGCAGACATAAAAGACCGGCGGCCAGACGTTTCATTCGTCCTAGATGACCGCTCCGGGCGACCGGATCAAGTCTATCCGGCGTTCAGCCGGCCGATGATCCTAACGCGCGACGCGCAGCAGCGCCTTGCCGTTCTTGGATGCGAGCTCTTTGGCGTCAAGCGTGCCGTCGTTGTCAGGGTCCGCATCTTTGAACATGCCGGAGACCATGTTCAAATATTCGTCTTTGGACAGCGTGCCGTCATCATCGGGATCCGCCTTTGCGAAGGCGCCTTTCGAGACGCGTCCCTTCATTTCCTTATAATCGACGGTCCCGTCCGCGTCTTTTTCGAGACGCGTAAATAGATCCTCCGCCGATTTGTTGATCTCGTTGAGATCCACCGTGCCGTCATCGTCGGTATCGAGCGCGGCCACGGCTCCCGTCGCCTTTTTCGCGACCGCGGAGGTCGCCGGCAGCGCCACAACCCCTGCGAGCGCGAGCGCGCCGAACAGCAATGCTTTCTTCATGTGCGACTCCTTTGGATTAAGGGCATCGCCATCAATATAGCGCGCAGGACGCGAGGCGAACCAGCGGCGGCGCCGCGGCCCGCCGCGCCAGGGTGGGGGCTCTCACCTCAAAAGGTGAGCTTGACGCCTCCATAGACGCCGAGAGGCGGCCCCACCGAGACCATGCGCGGATTGTTGAACGCGAGGAAGGCGATATCGTTCGTGTCGAAGAATGTGCCGAAACTGCGCGACCGGGTATTCGTCACATTCTCGAGCAGACCATAGACCTGAATGTTCGGGCCAAGCTGGTAGGAAGTGCGAAAATTGAGGATGCCATAGGGCTGCAGCCGACCGGCAAGGTTGATTTCGTCGCCGCGAATCCACGGACCCGAGGTGTACTGGAAGTCGGCGCCGATCTTCCACAGCGGGTTCACGGCGAAGTCAATTCCGGTCTTGAACCGGTGGCGCGGCACAGAGGTCAGATTGGCGCCGGGCGTCACCAGGATCGAGCCGCCCGTGCCAAAGATTCCCGTCAGCGGATTGTCCGGCGAGCCGAGCACGATCGTCGAGCGGAACGTTGCGTCTGTCAGCGTGTAGTTGAGATAGGCGTTCACTCTTTCGGTCGTGTAGCGGAAGGACGATTCGAAGCCCTGGCGCAGCGTCGTGCCGGCGTTGGTGAAATAGCCGCGGCCGTTGATCGTGCTGGGCACGCTCAGAATGTCGTTGAAGCTGTAGGTTCGGAATGTGCTAAGGCTCCAGTTGAGATTGCCGGGAAGCGCGTCCGCATAGGCCGGCAGTATGGCGGGAAGCGCGAGGTCGCCGCGCAAGCCGGCTTCAATCGTCTGCGACTCGACCTGCTTCAACGGCGGGTCGGCGACGAGGAAGTTGTCGATGAGACAGGGGCGGTTGGGATCGGCGCATCCGAGTTCAAGCGGCGTCGGCGCGCGGTTGCCCTCCGAATAGCTGGCGTAAGCCGAGACGTTCGGCAGAATCTTGTAGGTCAGGCCGGCCACGGGATTGATGCGGTTGAAAACGCCGTTGCCGTTGAGCGCCGAGCCGAGCATGTCGTAGAGCGCGATGCCGGCGCGGTTGAAACGGGCGCCGGCCGTCACTTTCAGTTCGTCCGTCAGATCGAGCGAATCCAGCGCATAGACGCCGAGATAGTCATTCGCCGCGCGCACAGAGACGCTGGAGATGCCGCTCGCCTGCTCTTCGACAATATAGCCGAAGCCGCCGACGACGAGATTGGGCTGAATAATGCCCAGTTCCTCATTGGCGGAGAAGGCGGTCCAGCCGTGATCGTAGCTGACGCCAAACGTAATCTCGTTGTGGAACCCGAAATAACGATCGTCGTTCTTGACCTGCACCGTGCCGCCGATGGTGCGCGAACGCGTCCAGGTTCGATCCACAGCGCCGAGCGGGGCCTGTCCGTTGAAGAAATTGGGGATGTTCGTGTCGCCGGCGTCCGATTCGCAGAACTCCTCGCCCGCCTCGCATTCGAATTCCGTCGTGTTGCCGTCGACCCGCGCCTGATCGAAGGCGCGGTAGTGGATGTCGCCGAAGAGCTTCCAGGTCGGCGTCGCCTGAAATACGCCGTTGACGTCGAACATCGAGAGCGTGTTCTTGATCGTCTGCGGCGTGGTGAACACCGCGCTCTCGTCGAGGTTGGTGAGGTCGACCGGCGCAGGGCCCGACACGCCGAACTTGTTGTTCGCGAGCGTCACATTGGCGTGGATCTCGCCGCTGTCTCCGCGATAGCCGACGTCGCCATAGTAACGCTTGATATGCGCCCCGGAAAACTGGCGATAGCCGTCGTCGCCCAGCGCCTCCATGGCCTGATAGGCGGCGAACGGCCCCGACATTACGCCATATTGCATCGATGCCTGGCGGCGACCGCGGCTGCCGAAGCGCCCGTCGAGTTCGAAGCCCTGCCAGGTGAAGCCGTTTTTCATGTCGAGCGTGACGGCGCCGCCAATCGCGTTGAGGCCGAACAGCGGGTTGCCGGTGACGAGCGTGAAGCGGTCGATCGCCACGCTGGGGATCATGTCCCAATAGACATTGTCGCCCCAGGCTTCGTTAATGCGGATGCCATTCTGGTAAACCGCGAGGCCCTGCGGCGTGCCGGCGATCGGCGAGGCGACGAAGCCGCGAAAATCGATTTCCGGCATGAACGGGCCGCCGGCGACGTCATTGATGGAGACGCCCGGCGCCTGACGGACGAGGTTCTCCGGAAGATTGAACGCGCGCGTGTTCTGCAGCTCATTGCCGGTGATCGTATAGGTCGCCGCAGGAACGGCGTAGCGCACGACAGGAGACGCTTGAACGGGCGCCGCCGGTGTGGGCGTCGCGGTCGCGCCGCCGCTCGTCGGAGCGCGTTCGGATACGGACGCAGGGGCCCGAGACGTCGAGCGCAACGGCGCCCCGCCAACCTCGATCGTCGGCAGCGCCTGCTGGGCGCGCGCCGTCGTCGTAACCGCGATGCAAAGAGAGAGAAGCGAAACCTGTTTGACGTAGCGCATGTGCAGTCCGGGACATTCAACTTTGTTTGAATGAGTTATATCTGCGCGGCGCGCCGCCGATAGTGCCCGCGGGCGAAAGTACGGCAATATTTCCCGTCTGTTGCGTGACGGCTACACTTCTGAAAAATAACGCGAATCTTTGGATAAGCTCCCGTCATATTCGGGAATATTTCCCGGTTCGCCGCGACGACGTCGAACGCGGGCGCGCACGGGCGGCGCCTATGGCGGCGTGGGCGAGACGCCGGGCGTCTTCCGCCGCAGGCGCAGACTTGCGATCAGCACGGCGAGAATGCCGGTGACGAAAATGCCGTCGAAAGTTCCTGCGCCGCCAAATGACGCGATCGGCGTCTCGATCTCGTGAATCCGGCCGAGATTGAGCAGGTCGGCTCCGATCAGCGTGCCAAGGCTGCCGCTGACATAGGCGACCGGCGCGGCGAAATCGCGCGACAGCACGATCGCAAGCGCCGCTGACAACAGCGGCGGCGCGAAGATGGGCACGCTGATGCCGACGCCGGGAACGATCCGCGCGAAGAGATGCACGACCACAGCGACAATCGCGGTCGCCGCCGTTGCGACAATCCAGATGCGATTGCGGAAGAGCAGGTAGATCGAAAGCAGGAATGGAATGACGGCGCCGCCGACATTGACCGCCAGAATCGTTCCGGGCCAGTCAACCACGACCGGAGCGATATAGCGCTCGCCAAAAAACTCGATCACTTCTTGAGAGACGACACGTTCGTCGGCGAGATGCGCAACAGGAATGTTGACGTAGCTTCCCAAGAGCGACGCGAGCAATACGATTGTCGCAGACATCGGGCTCAAGCCGATGCGGCCATAGGCGTAACTCAGCACGCCAATTTGTATCAGAAGGAAAAGCGCAATGACCGCGCCGACGAAAATCGCATAGATGATTGGCGGCAGGGGAAGATATTGAAGAGAATGTGAATACA
>NZ_JBFWNB010000013.1:0-73206 GCF_050251305.1 Methylocystis sp.
GTTCTTGATGGCTTCGAGTCCATTGGCGAGATCGTGCAGGACGCGCGCGAACTCCGTCTGCTGCGCCTGGCTCTCCGGCCAGCGGTCCGTGAAGCAGTCCTCGTGCTATTCCGGGTTGCGGACATTGAGCAGACGCCCGCGGCTCGCCGCCGCGTCGATAGCGCGGGCCGTCCAGCGCGCCTGCCGGATCACCGTCGAAGACAGCGACATGCCCGGGCTCGCAGCATGGCCGGCGTGGCATGAGAGCATGACCGACGGCGGGATCCGGCCGGATTCGTTGGCATAGAGCACGTTGCGGAAGCGCTTGATGAGCTGCAAGCCAACGGTGGTCACGCTCTTGATGATCAGGGGAGTCTGTTCGGGTACCTCGTGAACATCGGCATCTGCGGCGAATTCCATGCCGTCCGCCGCGTAGAGGCGCTTGTTGAGGGCGAGGGCAAAACGCTCCTCGGTCGGAGTTTGACGCCGATACCATTCGGCGAACGCCCAGGCGTTCATGGCGACCGACGTGTGCTTGTGCGTCGGCTCCCCCTTCTTCGCGTGGAAGATGACGCTTTCCCGCTCTTTGGGGGTCCTCAGCCGCCGGGACGGCGTAATGTCGAGGTGCATGTTGTCGGCGTAGCGTAGCGTGATGCAGCGGGTCTGCCTCACCACCTTCACCGGATAGTTCTTGAGGGCTTTCTCCAGGAGATCGAGCGCTTCGCTCGGCGTCATCCACTCCGGAATGTCGAGCTCGGCGACGATATCGAGGTCGTATTCGTCGTCCGTGCCGCGCGTGGAGATCGTGGCGTCAATGGCCATCGAGCCCTGCGGGTAGAAGCAGATGACGTTTCCCGCCAAAGGGCTGTCGGGGCGCTCGATATAGGTCCGGACCGCCTCGTAGCGGCCGGTTGCTTTGGCGAACAGGCCGGGCGGAAGCTGGCAGTTGATGGCGATATCCGCGAGAATCGCGTCAAGTGGATCAAGCAAAGGATCGATGGGCGCGCGGCCCCCGGGAAAGCGTGCGTGTTCGTTCATTGAACCCTCGGTTTACAAACCGGGTGGCGAATTCCGCCATCTTCCTTAAGAGATGGTGAGGTGGCTCAACTTCGGCAAGGTCTGGCGGTTTACAAATTGCAGATTATTTCGTGAAGATGTAAACCTCTCCGGAAAAAGGGGAATCGGACATGATTGGAGCCAGACTGAAGGTGGCCCGCGCCGCGTGCGGCCTTTCCTTGCGGGAATTGGCGGCCCGGATCGGCGGGTTGGTGACGGCACAGGCGATCGGAAAATACGAACGCAACGAAGACATGCCGAGCTCCCGGGTGCTGATTGCGCTCGCGCAGGCCCTCGGCGTTACGGAGGACTACCTGCTCAGCGACGAGGAACTCGTGCTCGAGGGCATCGAGTTCCGGAAGAGGGTGCCGTCCTCGCGTGAAGAGGCGACGATCGAGGCGCGCACGATTCACCTGTTGGAGCGCTATCTTGCCGTCGAGGATCTCCTGCGGATGCGCAGCGTCGACTGGGAGAAGCCGCGCAGCGCGCCGCACCCCGTCAACGATCTGCACGACGCGGAAGACGCCGCGCGTTCAGTCCGTGACGACTGGGGCCTTGGCAATGACCCAATCCCGAAGCTTGCCGAGCTTCTGGAGGAACGGGGCATCAAGATTCTGTCTCTCGATCTCGACGACATTGACGGCTTGGCGGCCAAGGTCCGGCGCAAGGACCGCGAGGCGGCTCGCGTGATCGTTGTCCGGAAGAATACCTGGTCAGAGCGCAAGCGCTTCAACCTGGCCCATGAGCTTGGACACATGGTGATAGCGCCTGGCCAAAGCGTCGATCCTGAAAAGGCCGCGCATCGTTTCGCCGGCGCCTTCTTGATGCCGGCCGATGCCATCCGCGCCGAAGTCGGAGCCAATCGATCGTCCATCAGCATCGGCGAGCTTGTCGCCCTGAAGGGACGCTTCGGCGCCAGCATTCAGGCGATCGCTTATCGTTGCAAGGACCTCGGGATCATCAGCGGACCCGCGTTCTCCCAGCTCTATCGTGTGTTCACGAGTCGCGGCTGGCGCTCGCCACCCTATGAAGAACCGGCAACGATCCCCGCAGAGAGGGAGGAGCCGAAGCGTTTTGAGCGGCTATGCTATCGTGCGCTGGCCGAGAAAGTGATCGGAGAGGCGAGGGCGGCGGAGCTTCTCGATATATCGGTCCGCGAACTAGAGGCGCGCCTGGATCAGGGAGCTGCCTGATCCTTGCGTGTCCTCGTCTCCGACACCTCGGTCATCATCGACCTGGAGCGAGGCTCGCTTCTGCAGGATCTGTTTCGGCTGCCCTTCCAATTTGCCGTTCCCGACCTGTTGTTTCACCGTGAACTGAAAGGGGCGCTTGGCGAGCAACTCGTTGCCTGGGGCTTGCGTGTCGAGGAGCTGACGTCTGACGAAGTTGCGCGTGCGACATCTGTGCGCCGGGCGAATTCAGCTCTCTCGGTGCCGGACACGTTCGCGTTCTCGCTGGCAACGGTTCGCGGCTGGACTCTTTTGACCGGCGACGGCAGTCTCCGCAAGCTTGCCGTTTCGACCGGGCTCAATGTTCACGGCGTTCTATGGCTTTTCGATCAGTTCGAAGCCGGTCGGCATGTGCCCAACGGCCGCTTGCATACTTGCCTGACGGCAATTTCTGCGCACCCGCGCTGCCGCTTGCCAACTGCAGATGTGAAACGGCGTCTGGCTCGCTATGCGACAACCTCATCGGACTGACATCGCAGGCCTGGCGTCTGGGTCATGGGTGCTACTACCAACTCAAAATGTTGCTCGCTGCTGAAAGGGAGTAGGGAGGCCAAGGTGGCAGCAAAAGGCCCAAAACCTCGCATTGGTGCAGACCGCGTAGCTCGTAACAGGAAAATAGCGGGACTTGATCTGCACGCCCTCGTTAGTTTCAGTTGGATCCTGACAAGCCTCCAGCCCAAGCGAATAGCCAGTCTTCACGTCGCAGGCGCATGATAGGACGCCCTTGGCGCGGGAAACAGCCGCGCATCGCGCAGCTGTGCACAGAGCATAGGTGCTCTGGCACACCTTGAAGTTGGGCGGTTCGCCCGCGGAAGCGCCGGTGATCATCACGGCGAATAGGGCGACGAAAACATTCGACCGCGCGACCTTCTGCATTTTTTCCCCAGCGCTCCTCTGCCGTCGAACTGGCGGTAGCATAGCATTAACTATCGCGGCCGGTTCGCGCTCGCGGACGTCGCTCGGCGTCTCTACGAATCAACCTGACGCCTGCCGACAGGCGTCGATCCTTTCAACCGAAAACTAACTTCAGCCCGGCCGGCGACGACCGGGCTTCTTCGTGCGAGAGGGGGGCGGGGGGCAGGGTGACGGGGACAGGCCGTTGCGAGGCCGTCAGAGCCCCAAGAAGCCGAGAAGTCCCTTTTTCTTTTGTAGGCGCTGAGCCTCGGCGGCTTGCCGGCGGACGGTATCGCGCATTTCTATGAGCTGCTCGTCGGGGATTGAAAAGTCGATCGCCGCCAAACCCAAATTCCTGCTCGCCTCTTTCAATTTTTCCTGTGCGTAGTCGGCCAGCGTCTTGTTCGCCATGTCGCTCCCCACGAAATTTCGCCGATGTTGTCCTAAACGTTGTCCAGTAGCGGCGGTTGTCGAGAAACTCGTCGCCCGCCCGACGTCAGAAGGAATCATTTCCGGCAATCACCGGGCCCAACATATCAGCGGAAGGTCTGAATGGGGCTGCAGGTAACGTTACCCGGAAGCAATGCTCGTGCGATCAATTTCCCAACCAGTTACCCAGAACTCCACCTCATCGCCGTTCATATCAAATGTTCGAAAGCAATGCCGCGCTTCAAGGTCTTTGATAGCGGGATACTTTAGTTCATCGGCCAGCCACCCGATATGTGTCTCGGTCGTATCGTCGCTGTTCGCTGAGAAAACAAGCATGAAAGCGTGCTCGGCGTCGCTAGCTGATCGAAGTCTGCCGACATCATAGTGGATATGCGCTAGTTCCCGCTCGTGGGTGGGGCTCATCCACCTTTTCATTTCGACCACCGCGAACCGGTTGAGGCTGTTTGGGTCTTTGAGCACCAAATCGTTGGAGGTGACTTCGATAGAGGCAGCGAACCGGAGGGAGGATACAAGCGCGCGCGCAACAACGAATTGATAGTAGTGTTCGTTATTGAACCTCAAAATACCAGCTTTTTCATTATGATATGCGACTGGATTGCTGGCGATTGCCTTACGGAGAAATTGATCTTCTGCCTCTAATGCAGCTCCAGCGATTTTGAGGAGTTGTCTCAGTTCATCGTGCATTTTTTGCGGCATCCATCGGGCTGTTCGGTATATGATATCGGCGTCTTACCCAGTCCCAACCTTCGAGGAAACATCCAGTCGCTACCAACAGACATGGAGCCTCACACGCGCCCGAACATTACGTCACACATGAGCGGCTCGATCAGCGCCGGATCGCCGTCGCCAGCGCCCGATCGGTTGACGCGCGGCGAGACGGTCCATTCCTGCAAGGCGTCCTCGGGCGGCGGGCGCAACAATGGGTCGGGATCGCCGCCAGCCATCCAAGCGTTGGCGTCACGCCATTCGAGGATCACCGGCATGCGGTCGTGAAAACGGCTCATCCAATCGTTCGCCGGTCCGACGATGATCGTCGCCGAGTCTACCGCCGCGTCGCTCTCAGGATCGCGCCAAGTTTCCCACAATCCGGCAAACGCCAGCGGCGCGCCGCTTCGCGCGCTGAAATAATGTGGCGTCTTGGCGCCGGGCTTGCCGGTCCATTCGTAGAAGCCCGACGCCGGAATGATGCAGCGACGCGACTCGAACGCTGAGCGAAACATCGGCTTTTCCCCGACCGTCTCGGCGCGGGCGTTAAACGTCGAAGGAAGTTCGTTGAGCGGCTTTTTCCACCATGACGGCACGAGCCCCCAGCGCATCGGGACAAGCTCATTGCCGCCCCCCGCAGGGCGGATGACTTCAACTCTGGTCGTCGGGGCGATGTTGTAGCGCGGTGCCAGATTGCGCGGTTGGCCGATCAGGTCAGCGAGCCGGTGAAGCGCTTCCCAGGAGAGATGCTGTGTGAAACGTCCGCACATGACGGGAGCATACCAGGTTGACGCAACGATGTGGCGAAGGTCGTTAGCCGAAATCAACATCAGGGCGTACTGGGCGGACCGGCTCCGAACTTATGCGACACGCCCGAACGTGCTGAATTGAAACTTTTGCACTGCATGCCAGGGCGTTGCATGCTGATGGCGGCGACTGTCGATAAGCGTAAAGTCGGAGCCGAGAAGGGTTGAAAGGCTTTCGGCGCTGTGTCGCGCTAACGGCAAGCCGCTACACCTTTCGGGACAGTCGAGCGCGAACGTCCCGATAATCACGTAACCGCCCGGTTTGAGCGCTTGCTTGAGCCGGTGGATATAGGCGCGCTGTTCCCTTTCATTGGTCAGGAAGTGGAAGGCGGCGCGGTCATGCCAGATGTCGTAAGTTTCTGTCGGTCGCCACTCCGTCGCATCGGCGACAATCCACTTCACCGCATCGGCTTTGTCGCCGAGTCGGGCGTGCACTGAGTTTAGCGCGGCGGCTGATAAATCCAGCACGGTTATGTTCTCGAAGCCCTTCGCCAGAAGGTTATCGACAAGTCGAGACGCGCCGCCGCCAACATCTATGATGGCCGATGCCGGTTGCGCGCCGACAAGCTCGATCAATTCAAGAGATTGAGCCGGAACTTCCTCGAACCAGCTGACTTCGGTTTCGCTCCTGGTGGCGTAAAGATTTTCCCAATGCGCTTGCAGGTAGGTTGTTTTCATTGCCAAATCCCGTCGTCACCCCCGTGACCGATAAGGCGGCCAGTCTGGCATTACATGCACGTCGCGCGATCCCACTGCGAGTAGAAGAAGCGGGCGACCGCGCCAACGCGATGAACGGCGTCTCAGGCACCCCGCGCATGGCGTCGAAGGCGAGCCTGCCGTGATGGGCGCAACCCAGACCGACACATCAGACCCACGCGCCCGCGACGCCCTCGGCGCGAAGATCGGCGATGGTCGGCAGGACAGGGCGGTGAATTCTGCCGTAACATATTGATTTTAATGGCTACCAGGCGTCGACGAAACTGAGAAATATGAATTCGCTATAACCCTCCGCCGGGATGCGCCACAGTCGCCGAAGATGCGCAAGCGCGACCGGGATCGCGCAGAAGCGCTACGCCTGGCCGGCGGTCCGCCGCCATCGCTCCGGGATCGCGCCGTTGCTCTGGCGCGAGAACGGGGCGAGGTGCGGACCCGCGAGCTAACGGAAGCCGGCATTCCGCGGTGTTATCTCTCCAGGATGTGCGAGGAGGGTCTGCTCGTGAAGGTCGGCTACGGGCGGTATCAGGCCGCCATTGCGAAGGCTGCTTGAATCGTCGCATTGTGGTCAACTGTGGATGGTCCGCTTTGCCGACGCCAACCGCGAGAAGCGAACCTCAGACGAGCATCGGCATTCCGTCATTCAACGCAACGCGCCGGAACCGGGATAAGCGTGGAGGCGTGGACCTCGCCGAGATCGTCGGCGAGCGGATCCGGGAAGCGGAAGCACGGCGGCGCGTGAGAGACGTGAGAATCTCCCACTTTCTCACGCGAGCTCACGCTTTCGCCGAACGTGATGGCACAAGCTGACAGGGGATCGAAATGGCCCGCCC
Source organism: Methylocystis sp. (assembly GCF_050251305.1). Lineage (GTDB taxonomy): Bacteria > Pseudomonadota > Alphaproteobacteria > Rhizobiales > Beijerinckiaceae > Methylocystis. The sequence goes on from NZ_JBFWNB010000013.1 coordinate 6,667, forward strand.
GACGCACTCGCCCTCGCGATGAATTTTTTCACTGGCAGGGACAGGCGTCTCCGCGGAAGGAGCCTTGTGTCCGTCCTCGCTCGACCAGGCCTCGATCAGGTCCGCTCCGTCGTAAAGTTCGACCCGGTGATTGTCGGTGGAATTTTTATAGCGCGCCACAACGCCGCCGAAATTGCTGCGCGCCCGGCTGGCGTCGCGATCTCGTAGCGTTCCGAGTTGCTTCGCGCCCTTCCAGATGACGATGTTGAAACGTGGTTCACTCGATCGATTGGCATTCATTTTTGCAGCCCCGATTTCGAATCGCCCGTGTTCATGCTTGCATAGCCCGGCCGGTTATGACGATGGGGACTCGGCAGCAGGATTTTCATGCGTGCCGCCGGTTTCTCGACGAGCATGCACGGTAGGAGGAGGACGGACGCAAAAGGTTATGCGACTTCGACAGGCTCCGAGAATACTAACGCAAGGCGATGGGAGTCGTGCGAGGCGTGACGCGGGCCTCGGTTTTCAGCCCGACCCGATCGCCTTATGCGCATGATCGGAGACGATAGCGTAAATTTGGGTAGTGTGGGGAAGGCGGTAGGGCTCCTCCGACTCGAACCCCCGACCAACCAATAACGCTAGCGCGACTAGCTTTATCGGCGCGGTTCGCACGCGATCATGCCCACTGCACGGTCGCCTATCCGTCGGGGGGCGGACGCCAATTGCTCGTCCGACTGCTCAGGCGCGGGTTCCTTCGAGCCTCGCTCTTCAGGCGCGCCAAATAGTGCTGAGGCTAGCCGATCGGAGATTTTGTTGGCAGCGGCCTTCATGGGATCTGAGGCAAGATGCGCGTAGCGGGCCGTCGTTTGAATTTGCGTGTGGCCAAGTAGCTTACCGATCATCGACAGTCCTTCGCCGACCGCGAGGCCACCCGAGGCGAAGGTGTGCCGCAGATCGTGAATGCGTACGCCATCAAGACCTGCGGCTGCGCGCAGGCGGCGCCAAGGATGTTGAAGATCACTCAAATACGCCCCCTCTCTCTTGCCGACGATCACATAAGGGTTGCCGGGCACGCGCGGCAGGTCGCGTAGGACTTCCAATGCCGATTCTCCGAGATGTACCGTCTTCGCTCCGGTCTTGCTGTCGGGCAAACGCAGTTCCCCATTGTCAATGTTAACGTGTCGCCATTCGAGCCTTTGGATCTCGGAAAGCCGGCACCCTGTCAGAAGAAGGAGGCGGAAGGCCGAGACTGCATATCGACTTTCCGTTTGTTCGGTTTCGGCCTGGGCCAATACACTCCCGAGCCGCTGGAGCTCGTTGCCCGACAGGAACCGCTCACGCTTGTGCTCGGGGTAGCGCTCAATGTCCTCGCATGGATTTGTGTGCCGATCCCGCATTCCCCATGTTTCGGCTAGGTTCATCATCTTACAGAGCACGCCGAGCGTTCGGTTGGCTTGGTAAGGAATATGCGCCATTGAGCCATGCAGTTCGGCAATATCGGCCGGCTGCAGCGAGCGGACCCGCCGGTTCCCGAAGAATGGGTCTATGAACAGCTCGACTGACCGCCGATACTCACATCGAGTCGAGGGTTTGCAGCGGGCCGCAACGTGCTCCTTTAAAAACCGTTGGCCGAGCTCCTTGACCGTCACCGCCAGCCGCTCGGCATCTCGTTGCGCCGCCGGATCCCCGCCAGCGCCGCGCACCTGCCCGAGTAAACGCGTCGCCTCGCGTCGCGCGTTCTCTGCTGTAACCGGACCGAATTGTCCAATCATGACCCGCCGCGTCCTCCCATGCCGACGATACTGTATGAGGAAGAAGCGCTTTCCGCTTGGCATGATGCGCACGCCGAAGCCCGGTAGTTCCGCGTCGAATGTTATGTAGTCCTTCTCATTGACTTTGAGAGACTCGACCGTCCGTTTCGTGAGTTTCGCCTTTGGCACATTCCACCCGTTAATGTAATCAACGCGCCCGTCTCGCTGCCCGCGTCCTGTGACCCCGTGGAAGCACCGTGGAAGCACCGCGAGGAAAGTCATGGCGTGCCGCGTCGTAGGAAGAGGTTGATCTGGATAGCGGAAAAATCAAGTCGCTTCATGCATCTATGGGCGTATTGGCGGCTATTGAGAACAGTATCGTAGAGTAGGGTAGGGTAGCCTAAACTATCTCATAACCTGAAGGTCGTCAGTTCAAATCTGGCCCCCGCAACCAACTTCAACGAACCAGCAACGCGTCCAAACAGCCCCAATGCGGGGCTGTTTTCGTTTGAGCGCGGCGTCACGCGTTTCGCTTCGGCCGCCTGTCCGCTACGATCGCCAATGACGTTCGCGGCTTCCCGAGTCGTGACTTCGCGCAGCCAACTCGTCGCCGAGCGCCAAGCTATGAATTCGGCTTCCTCGACAGCAGCCAGAGCGCCGAGATGAAAAATCCCTTCGCAAGCGGCAGCAGGAGCAAGGCGAGCGCGATCGTCGTCGGTAGAACGATCACCATTTCGACCGCGTAGGAGTAACGGCCGCTGCTTTCCAATGCGAAGAGAAGCGAGACGGCGACAATCGTCACCGCGCCGACGGTCAGCCATGCCGGGCCGTCATCGGCATTGAGGCTCGCAAAGCTTTCCCGGCAGTGCGCGCAGGAATCGCGCGGTTTGAGGTAGCCCGCAAAGAGATCGCCGACGCCGCAGTTCGGACATTTGCGCCTCAATCCGCGCAGCAGGGTCGTGACCGATGATGGATCGCTGTTCATTGGCGCCAAACGGAGATGACTGCGATCGCAGCGCCATCGCGCGCAATCGCGTTGCGGGTTGGACTCGGGCGTGAATCTGGCTCTGATTTAAGGGGATAGTGTCTTGTCGCGCCGCAGGCAATCGTCGAATGCCGCGGCGCGGTCCGCGCGGTCGGGCCGGGCAAGACAGGGGTGACGGTTGGCGTTAAGCTGTTCCTGCATTTGAGCGGGACCGGGCATTTCTTGAAGGACGTTTCAGGCACGGCTGAAAGGCACGAAGGCGGACGCGTTTCTTCGCGCGCCTTTTCGCTGCGCATGCGCGGCGCGGTCGAAATTCTGCGGGCGTCGCTGGAGCAGGAGCGGGCGCTCCGTCGACCGTTTCTCTGGCTGATCGTCGCGGCGGGCGGCGGCGTCGTTCTCTATTTTGCCGCCGAGCGCGAACCCTCTTTGGCGCTTTGCTTCGGCGCGCTTGCTGCGCTCGCGATTCTGGCGATGCGGACGCGCCGCCATGCGCGCGCCCACGCGCTTATTTTGGCGCTCGCGTTTCTCGTCGGCGGCTTCGCGTCTGGCGCCTGGCGGACGGCGCGGGTCGCCGCGCCGATCGTTCCGCGAATCGGCGTCGGCGAATTGACGGGCTTTGTCGAGGAGGTGGATCTGCGCCGCGCCGGCGCGCGATTCATTCTGCGCGTCGCGAGCGCCGAAGGTTTTCCGGACGACGTCGTTCCTGCCCGGGTGCGTCTGACGACGCGCGGCGACCCGAGTTTTTCCGCCGGCGACTTCATCGGCTTCAAGGCGCGGCTGATGCCGCCGGCGCGGGCGGCGCTCCCGGGCGGTTATGATTTCGCCCGCGACGCGTTTTTCGCCCGAATTGGCGGGGTCGGGAACGCGCTGGGACGAATTGAGACGATGCCGCCGCCTGATCCGGCGCCCTTCTCGCTGCGTTTTTTCGCGGGCGTCGATCGCATGCGCAACGCCTTGGCGATGCGGGTCTATCGAATCATCGAAGGCGACGCCGGCGCGATCGCCGCCGCAATGGTGACGGGCAAGCGGGATCTGTTGTCGGACGACGCCAAGACTCTCATCCGCCGCGCCGGCATATTTCACATCATCACCATTTCCGGCGTCCAGATGACGCTCGTCGCCGGCATATTCTTCGTCGGCTTTCGCCGTCTGCTGGCGATGTCGCAAACGCTTGCGCTCAATTATCCGATCAAGAAATGGGCGGCCGCGGTCGCCATGATCGGCGCCATTCTCTACGACATCGGCACAGGCTCGCGCGTCGGCACCGAACGTGCGCTGGTGATGACGCTGATCATGCTTGCGGCGGTTCTATTCGACCGGCCGTCGCTTTCGATGCGCAATCTGGCGCTTGCCGCGCTCTTCATCATCGCCTTCGAGCCGGAGGCGCTGCTTGGCGCAAGCTTTCAGCTCTCATTCGCCGCCGTGGCGGCTTTGATCGCGGTCTATGAGTGGCGCGGGGAATATATCGCCAGGCGCCGCATCGACGATCGCGCACCGCGAGGATGGTGGGGCGCGTTGCGCGAAAGCGTCGGCGAACGCCTGTTGCACGGACCGGGCGCCGCGATCTTTGCAACGCTCTGCGCGACCTCGGCGACCGCGTCTTTCATGGCGAATGATTTCCACGAGCTTAGCCCCTATGTGCTGATCGGCAATCCGCTGACCCTCGCAATCATCGAATTCTTCGCCGTGCCCTGCGCGCTCGTCGGCGCCGCGCTGTATCCCTTCGGGCTCGACGGATTCATCTGGCGCTATCTCAAATTGGGCATCGACCTCGTGACCTATCTCGCAGGGCTAATCGCCAGCGCGCCGGGCGCGAGTCTTCCGGTCAAGGCCTTTGCGCCCTGGGCGATCCTCTTTCTGGCGCTCGCAGTCCTGTCGCTCGTGCTCTGGCGGACATGGGCGTGGCGCGCGCTCGCCATTCCGCTCGCCCTTATCGGCGCAATGGGCGCGAGGAGCGGCGCGCCCTTTGATCTGGCCGTGCTGGCGACGGGCGAATCGGCGGCGCTGCGCCTCTCGTCCGGCCAGCTTGCCGTGATGGGTCAACGGGCGAGCGTTTTCGCCGCCGAACAATGGCTGCGGGCGGACGGCGACGCGCGCGCCGCTTCGGACGCCAGGAACGGGGTCGCCTGCGACGCCAGCGGCTGCGTGGCGAAGGCGGTCGACGGCCGCTTCGTCGCGCTCATCGCCGAGCGCGGCGCGTTCCTTGAAGATTGCGCGCGCGCCGCCGTGGTCGTCACGCCGCGTTATGCGCCGCTCGGCTGCGCGGCGCCGATTGTGATCGATCGCCGCAAGCTGAGCGAAACGGGCGCGGTGTCGTTGCGCTTCAAAGGAGATGCGGTGGAATGGACGACTGCGCGGGCCGTCGATGAGGATCGGCCATGGTCGCCTGCGCCGCACGTGCGTCGCAAGCCTGGATTTACGGCGCGGCTCAGCGACGAAGAGCGCAGTGAGGAAGACGCGCGCGCGATGGAGCCGCTCGAATGAAGCCTCGCGGCGCGATATCTCCGGCTGTCATTCCAGGCAGGCGGAAGGACTGACCTGAAACGGCGTGCTGGTCCCGAAGTCCCAATCGCGCGCAAGCGCGTCGGGAGCGACATTCCTCTCGCTAATATTTCCGCACGAGGCTGACGAGCTTGCCCTGAATGCGCACGCGGTCGGGACCAAAGATTCGCGTCTCGTAAGCGGGGTTCGCCGCCTCCAAGGCAATGGACGCGCCGCGCTTGCGCAGGCGTTTCAAAGTCGCTTCCTCGTCGTCAATCAGCGCCACGACGATATCGCCGGTGTCGGCGCTCTCCTGCTTGCGGATGACGACTGTGTCGCCGTCGAGGATTCCGGCCTCGATCATCGAATCGCCGCGCACTTCGAGCGCGAAATGCTCGCCGCTGGTCAGCAGGTCGGGCGGCAGGCTGATCGTGTGGCTGCGATTCTGGATGGCGGAGATCGGCGTGCCGGCGGCGATGCGCCCCATCACCGGAATGGCGACCTGCTGCTCGCTCTCTTCGAAGCGCTCGCTGAGCGGACGCACGCGGCCGAGATTGCCTTCGATGACCGAAGGCGAAAACTTGCCGCTGCGCCCGCCAACGGCCCGCGGCGTCGCCGATTCGGGCAGACGCAAAACCTCGAGCGCGCGGGCGCGGTTGGGCAGGCGGCGGATGAAGCCGCGTTCCTCGAGCGCGAGAATGAGTCGATGAATGCCCGACTTCGAGCGCAGGTCGAGCGCCTCCTTCATTTCATCGAAGGAGGGCGGCACGCCCGATTCCTTCAGACGTTCATGGATGAAGCGCAATAGATCGTTTTGTTTCTTGGTCAGCATGGCCGCACCGCCCCGCAAGCTCAGTCGTTGAATTCCGCTGAGCCGCAGCTTTTGGCTCGATAACATAAACAAATCATGAACAGACGATATACGTTCGCACTGCGTTCCGCAAGCCATATGTTCACGCTTTGGTTAAGCGATGATGGCGGCGAACTATGTTCGCGCAGCGTCTCTAGTGTTAGACAGGCCACGAAAGTCAATCGAGCTCTTAAAATCGAGGAATTCCCGGCGTTCATGTCACAGGTCGTCACCCGCTTCGCTCCATCGCCTACGGGCTTTCTGCATATCGGCGGCGCGCGCACCGCGTTGTTCAACTGGCTCTACGCCAGGAAGCGCGGCGGCCGGATGATGCTGCGAATCGAAGACACCGATCGCGAGCGCTCCACCAAGGCGGCGATCGACGCGATCATCGACGGGCTCAAATGGCTCGGCCTCGATTGGGACGACGACATCGTCTACCAGTCCTCGCGCGCGGCGCGCCATGCCGAGATCGCCGAAGCGCTGCTGGCGGAGGGCAAAGCCTATCGCTGCTACGCCACGGCGCAGGAGCTCGAGGCGATGCGCGAGAAGGCCAAGGCGGAAAAGCGTCCCTGGCGTTACGATGGCCGATGGCGCGATCGCGATCCTTCAGAGGCGCCGGCCGGCGTTCCCTTCGTCGTGCGCATCAAGGCGCCGCAGGATGGCGAAACGATCGTCGATGACGCCGTGCAGGGGCGCGTCGTCTTCCAGAACAAGGACCTCGACGACTTCATTCTGCTGCGTTCAGACGGCGCCCCGACCTATATGCTCGCGGTCGTCGTCGACGATCATGACATGGGCGTCACGCAGATCATTCGCGGCGACGATCATCTGACCAATGCGGCGCGACAGACGCATATCTATGAGGCGATGGGCTGGACGCTCCCGAACTTCGCTCACATTCCGCTGATCCATGGGCCGGACGGCGCCAAGCTCTCGAAGCGCCACGGCGCGCTCGGCGTCGACGCCTATCGCGCGATGGGCTATCTGCCGGCCGCGCTGCGCAATTATCTCGTGCGATTGGGATGGTCGCAGGGGGACGAGGAGTTCTTCACGACGCAGGAGATGATCGAGTCCTTCGACCTCGCGCAGGTGCATCGTTCGCCCGCGCGCTTCGACTTCGCCAAGCTCGAGAATATGAATGGTCATTATCTGCGCGACAGCAATGACGACGAACTGTTCGATCTGCTGATCGCGACGCTTCCCTATCTCGAAGACGGCGCGGCGATCGCCGAACAACTCGACGACCGGAAGCGCGCGCAGTTGCGCGCGGCCCTGCCGGGACTGAAGGCGCGCGCGAAAACCTTGAAAGAGCTCCTCGACGGCGCGGGCTTTCTTTTTGCGCATCGTCCTCTGTCGCTCGACGCCAAGGCGGCGCAGCTGCTTTCGGCGGAGGCGCGCGGGCGGCTGGCGACGCTGGTCGACAGACTCGCGGCCCTGCCGAACTGGACGGCGGCGGCGACGGAAGCGGTCGTGCGCGATCTCGCGACAGCGCTTGGCGTCAAACTCGGCGATCTCGCGCAGCCCTTGCGCGCCGCGCTTACCGGACGCGCGACGTCGCCCGGGATTTTCGACGTGCTGGAAATCCTCGGGCGCGATGAAAGTCTTGCGCGGATTTCCGATCAGGCGTCCATCGGCTAGCGTCGCGCGCCGCCGCGCGCCGCGCCCATCACGCGCTGACGCGATTTTCGGCGCCGCGCCGGTTTCCGCGGCGCCGCGGCGACGAGAAGGCGACGCTCGACAGGCGTTTGGGCGCAAGGCGCGTGCTTGACAGTCCTTGCGGTTGATATAGCTTTTTGCGCCGCACAATCGAACCGAATGCAACGCATCGGCGTGCGAGTGAAAGCGACGACATCGCGAAGGCGACGCAATTCATGCATAGCGTTCGCGCGTTCGCGCCGCGATCCAGCTCGTCGCGAGCGCGGAAGCGGTTGAAAGGGGAGCTGGCATGCCGGAGAAGAACGGTATCTTCACGATCGGCGATAAATCGGTCGACTTGCCGATAAAGGACGGAACGCTCGGGCCGTCGGTTGCGGACATCCGCAATCTCTACGCCGAAACCGACATGTTCACCTTCGATCCCGGCTTTACGTCGACCGCGTCATGCGAATCGAAGATCACCTTCATCGATGGCGAAGAGGGCATTCTGCTCTATCGCGGCTATCCGATCGAACAGCTCGCCGAACATGGCGATTTTCTCGAAACTTGCTATCTGCTGCTTTACGGCGAATTGCCGTCGGCCGCCGAGAAGGCGAATTTCGATTATCGGATCACGCGCCACACAATGGTGCATGAGCAGATGGCGCGCTTCTTCCAGGGCTTTCGTCGCGACGCGCATCCGATGGCGGTGATGGTCGCCTCCGTCGGCGCGCTCTCGGCCTTCTATCACGATTCGACGAATATCGCTGATCCGACCCAGCGCATGGTCGCATCGACGCGAATGATCGCGAAAATTCCGACGCTCGCGGCGATGGCCTACAAATATTCGATCGGCCAGCCGTTCGTTTATCCGAAAAACGATCTCGACTATACGTCAAACTTCCTGCGCATGTGCTTCGCGGTTCCGTGCGAGGAATATAAGGTCAATCCCGTGCTGTCGCGCGCGCTCGACCGCATCTTCATCCTGCACGCCGATCATGAGCAGAACGCGTCCACGTCGACAGTGCGATTGTCGGGCTCGTCAGGCGCGAATCCCTTTGCGTGCATCGCGGCGGGCATCGCCTCGCTCTGGGGGCCGGCGCATGGCGGCGCCAATGAAGCGGTGTTGAAGATGCTGGCCGAGATCGGCACGCCCGATCGCATTCCTCAGTTCATCGCGCGCGCCAAGGACAAGAATGATCCGTTCCGCCTGATGGGCTTCGGCCATCGCGTCTACAAGAACTACGATCCGCGCGCGAAGATCATGCAGCGCACGACGCGCGAAGTGTTGAACGAACTCGGCGTCAAGGACGATCTGCTGGACGTCGCACTGGAGCTCGAGCGCATCGCGCTGCACGACGACTATTTCATCGAGAAGAAGCTTTATCCCAACATCGACTTCTATTCGGGCATCACGCTGAAGGCGATGAATTTCCCGACGGCGATGTTCACCGTGTTGTTCGCCGTGGCGCGCACGGTCGGCTGGATCGCGCAGTGGAAGGAGATGATCGAGGATCAAGGCTCGCGCATCGGCCGTCCGCGCCAGCTCTATACGGGCGAGAAGCAGCGCGATTACGTGCCGATGTCCAAGCGGTGACGACGCGTTTGGGGCGGAGGCCCCGGCATCCGTCGTTCCGACGCTCCGCATCTTGACGATTCTTGATGTGACGCGACCTGATGCTATAGGTCGGCGGACCCGGAGCGCCCTTGTCGCAACTATCCGACCTGCTGTTCGAAACGCGCATCGCCGCCGAGAGCGTCGCCGACTATCTCGCGGGGGGCCGCTTGCGGCTTGGCGTCACCGGCCTGTCGCGTTCCGGCAAGACGGTCTTCATCACCGCGCTTGTGCATCATCTGACGCGCGCGCTTTCGGCGCGGGCGGAGAAGGGCGCTGAAAGGAAGACTCAGCTCCCGGTGTTTCGCGCGCTCACCGAAGGGCGCATCGTTTCGGCGCATCTCGATCCGCAACCCGACTATAGCGTGCCGCGCTTCGCCTATGAGGAGCATCTGGCGGCGCTCACCGGCCCGGACCGGCATTGGCCGCAATCGACGCGGCGCATCTCCGAATTGCGGGTGACGCTCGAATATCGTTCGAAGGGCTGGGCGATCCGCAAGGGCTTCAGCCAAGCCCCGACGCGGCTCGACATCGACATCGTCGACTATCCGGGCGAATGGCTGCTCGACTTGCCGCTGCTTGGCAAATCCTACGCGCAATGGTCCCGAGAGACGCTCGAGGCGGCGAGCGTCGCCGCGCGCGCGACGATCGCGAGCGACTGGCGGGGCCTGACCGCGCAGGCGGACGTCAAAGCGCGTTACGAGGAAGAAACCGCGCAGAATCTGGCGCGGACCTTCACCCAATATCTGCGTCTTGCGCGTTCCGATCGGTTCGCCCTGTCGAGCCTTCCGCCTGGACGCTTTCTGATGCCGGGCGATCTCGAAGGCTCGCCGGCGCTGACCTTCGCGCCGCTGCCCGTCGCCGAGGGCGAAGAGCTGCCCTATCGCAGCCTGGGGCGCGAAATGGAGCGCCGATACGAAGCATATAAATCGCAAGTCGTGCGGCCGTTTTTCCGGGATCATTTCGCGCGGCTCGATCGGCAGATCGTGCTCGTCGACACGCTTGCGGCGCTGAATTCCGGTCCCGAGGCGGTGCGCGATCTGGAGACGGCGTTGACCGATGTGCTCATGGCGTTTCGCACCGGCCGCGCCAATCTGTTTTCGACGATCTTCCGGCCGAAGATCGATCGCATTCTTTTCGCGGCCACGAAGGCCGACCATCTGCATCACACGAGCCACGACCGGCTCGAAGCGATTCTGCGTCATCTGACCGCTCGCGCCATAGAGCGCGCCGAAGGGGTGGGCGCGACGATCGACGTCATCGCGCTCGCCGCCGTGCGCGCCACGCGCGAAGCGATGGTTCGCCATGAGGGCGAAAGGCTGTCGGCCATCGTCGGCACGCCCGTCGCGGGCGAACGGATCGGCGACGAGGTCTTCGACGGCGTGGCGGAAGGCGCCATTTTCCCCGGTGAACTGCCCGAGGATCCGCGCGACGTGTTTCGCGGCGAGGCGCTGGCCGTTTCCGACGAAGAGGCCGAGTTTCGTTTTCTCAAGTTCCGGCCGCCCGCCGCGACGCTCGGCGCGGATCGGAAGCCGCTGCCGCTCCCCCATATCAGGCTCGATCGCGCAATGGAGTTTCTTTTTGGCGATCGCGTGAGCTGACGCGCCGCTGTCGGCGGCGAAGTCCGCGCTACCTAATTGCAGGCACGTCATTCGAAGCCTCAAATTGGTGGAGCGTCATATGGAAAGCCATGTCTATAAGATCGTCGAATTGGTTGGGTCCTCGCCGGACAGCGTCGAGGACGCCGTAGCCGCGGCGCTCAAGCGCGCCGGCGAAACCCTGCGTCATCTACGGTGGTTCGAAGTCGTGCAGATTCGCGGCAGCATCGATAAGGGAGTCGTCGCCGATTATCAGGTCTTGCTGAAAGTCGGCTTCACGCTCGATCGCGACGACGAAGGCAAGAAGTGAAGCGAAAGCCGGCGGGGGCCTCCGCTTCGAAAGGGCTCCCTCTCACTCATTTGTGAAATCGCGAAGGGCGTCGGAAGAAAGCGGAAGTCCGCGAGCGGACTTCCGCTTCGCGCGCTAGGAAGCGAACCGCGCGGCGGTTTCGGGACTCGGCGGTTGCGCGGACATCGACCAGAAGCGCGCGCCCGCGTCGAATATTTGCTGGGCGTCGGAGAACAGGCGGCGCGTGTCCTCGGTGGTCATCTCGACATGTTTGCTTGTCCAATCCTGCAGAACCGACGCGGTCTCCGAGATCGAGCGCGACGACGTCAGCTTTGAGGCAAGCTCAACCGTCACGGCGGCTTCCTGCTGCATGCGCTCCATCCAGCAACGGTTGGCGTCCTGCAGACAGTCCCAGATCGTGTCGCGCGCTTCCGCGAAATCTTCCAGCCGCCGCCGGCCTTCCGCAGCGGCTTCGGCCGCTTCGGCGGCCGGCTGCGCGTCTTCGTTGCGCCGCTTTTCTTGCTGGGTCATGCGTTTCTCCCGCTTCGTTGAAACGCCAGCGCCCCCGCAGCTCCTATATAAGGCCGTCGCCTGGAATGTCTGCGACGAGCCGCCGCTTTCCGCGTCGCCGAGGCCTTTGGCGGCGGACGGGCAGGCGGCTCGACAAGCGGCGGCCTTTCGGCTATGGAGCGGGCTTCAACTAGAACAGCGTCCCGAAACGCTCGTCGGCCATAAGGCTAAGACGAAACGGCAGGAGTTTAGGTGATGAACATTATCGAGCAGCTCGAGGCGGAACATGCCGCCAAGCTCATCGAGGGCAAGAAAATCCCGGAATTTCGGCCGGGAGACACGGTCGTCGTCAACGTCAAGGTGAAGGAAGGCGAACGCTCGCGCGTTCAGGCCTATGAAGGCGTCGTCATCGCGCGCCAGGGCGCGGGGCTGAACGAGAGCTTCACGGTCCGCAAGATTTCCTACGGCGAAGGCGTCGAGCGCGTGTTCCCCATTCATGGCCCGCTGATCGACTCGGTGAAGCTCGTGCGCCGCGGCAAGGTGCGCCGCGCCAAGCTCTATTATCTGCGCGACCGCCGGGGCAAATCGGCCCGCATCGCCGAGCGCGTCGACACCAAGCCGAAGGCTTCCCCGGCGAAATAAAGCGCCGTCTCCCGCCAGACCGCAGGCGCTCGCGACCGCAGGGTTTCGGGCGGCTTTTTGTTAGCTCTCCAGCGGCGCGTTGAGGATCCAGCGGTGGCCGAAGGGGTCGCGCAGCGAGGCGTAGCGCGTCCCCCAGAAGGAATTGGTCGGCGCCGTCTCGATCTTGCCGCCGAGCTTGGTCACGCGGGAGCAGATGTCGTCGACGTCCTGCGCCTTGTCATATTCCAGGCTGACGGAGACGGTGGCGTGCTCGCCGGGCATCGGCACGCGGGTCTGACCGAATTCGGGAAAGATGTCGGCGAGCATCACCGAGCCGCCGTTGATCAGGAGTTCGCAATGCGCGATGCGCAGCCCGTCGACCGACGGCATGAGGGCGCGCTGCTTGGCGTCGAAGGCGCCGGTGTAGAAAGCGATCGCTGCCGCGGCGGGGCTGACGGTCAAATAGGGCGCGACCCTGGGACGTGGCTGTTTCATCAAGTTTCCTCCGCCGGGGCGCGCAGCGGATCGCCCCAATCTTTTCGTCGAATCTGTTCGTAGCGCGCCTTGTCGCGCTTGGGAATGAATGTCTCACGGAATGCTTTATCGCCGCAGAGCTTGAGCGAAATTCCCGCCTTGCCGGATCGGGGCGGCGCGATGATTCGCGCCGATGGCGGCCTCGCGACGGACCGTCCCACGGCCAGATAGGCGAACTTCTCGTCTTCGAAGGGCGCGTCGACCCCCTTGGCCAGCCGGTGCGCGCGGCGGCGCGGCAATCGGACCGAGAAATGGCACCAGTCATTCGCCGGCAGGGGGCAGGGCGCCTGATGCGGGCAGGGGGCGAACAGCTCCGCGCCCAGCGCAAGAAGCCTGCTGCGCGCGAGCATCAGCCGGGCGTGGTCGCGCGGCGTTCCCGGCTCGACGATCACGAGAGCGCCGCCGGTCTGCGCCCAAAGCCGGTCGATCACGTCCGCCAGTCTGGATTCGGCGACCTCGGTCAGCGCATAGCCGGCGACGACGAGGTCGAAACGGGTTGGCTCCGCCGCCGGCGGCGTGGAGAAATCGGCCAGGGCGGTCTCGACGGAGGCGGCGACGCTTTGCTGCATCAGGTCGGTCGCGAGCTTCAGGAACAGCGCGCTGCGGTCCAGCAGCGTGATCTCGGCGACGTCCGGCCACACGGCCGCTGCGGCGCATGACGCGGCGCCGAGACCGCACCCGACGTCGAGCACGCGCTTTGGCGCGAAATCCGGCCGCTCCTCTTCGAGCCGTCCGAGCGCCGTGACGATGGCGGCGTAAGTGGCGGGCATCCGCGTCGCCGCATAGGCCAGGACGTCGATCTCGTCGCGGATCGTCTCGCTCGTCGGCTTCCGGGAACGGTAGCGTTCCGAGAGCGCGCGGGCGCTGTCGCGCAGCGCGTTTTGAGAGAGGCCTTCGAGCCGCGCCTCGATCGCCGCCGCAAGCGGCGCGGGAAGCTCTGGCGAAGGCAGGCTCACCACGGCCTCGGGGAGCGGCTGCGCCGCAAACTCTCTTCCATGGCGCTTGCGTTACGGGTAGAAGACCCTCAATTCAAGGGAGGGATGAGCGGCGGCGCATTTCAGTCGCCCTCCTGCTCAGGAGGCCGCCGCAGGTCGGATCCACCCGACCTGCGCATCAGATGTCGATCTCGGGCAAATCCGGGATCGAGGCGGCCGTCTCGACGCACGAGAGGCGCCGCGCGATGTCCCCGTCCTTCGAGACGCGGCCGGCGGCCGCTCCTCAGGAAGAGGAATCAAACACGCGAGCCGGATCGTCACGACCCGGCGGAGGAAGAGATCAATGTCCGCTAACGCCGCGTCCCGCACGCTCTATGACAAGATCTGGGACGACCATATGGTCGATCGCCAGGACGACGGGGCATGCCTGCTCTATATCGATCGGCATCTGGTCCATGAGGTAACGAGCCCGCAGGCCTTCGAAGGCCTGCGCATGGCGGGGCGCTCGGTGCGCGCGCCGGAACGCACGCTCGCCGTCGTCGATCACAATGTGCCGACGACCGATCGCTCATTGCCGATCGAAGACCCCGAGAGCAAGGCGCAGGTCGAGCAGCTTGCGATCAACGCCAAGGAATTCGGCGTCGAATATTTCAACGAGCACGACAAGCGTCAGGGCGTCGTGCATATCATCGGACCGGAGCAGGGTTTCACGTTGCCCGGCATGACGATCGTCTGCGGCGACAGCCACACCTCGACTCACGGCGCTTTCGGCGCGCTTGCGCATGGCATCGGCACGTCGGAGGTCGAGCATGTGCTCGCGACACAGACGCTGATCCAGAAGAAAGCGCAGAACATGCTGGTGCAGGTTGACGGCAAGCTCGCCGACGGCGCCACTGCGAAAGACATCATTCTCGCGATCATCGGCGAGATCGGCACGGCCGGTGGCACCGGACATGTGATCGAATATGCGGGCGAGGCGATCCGCGACCTTTCGATGGAAGGGCGCATGACCGTCTGCAACATGTCGATCGAGGGCGGCGCGCGCGCCGGCCTCGTCGCGCCGGACGAGAAGACCTTCGCCTATTTGCAGAGTCGTCCGAAGGGTCCGCAGGGCGAGGCCTTCGACATGGCGCGCAAATATTGGGAGTCGCTGTATACCGACGAGGGCGCGCATTTCGACAAGATCGTCAGGCTCGACGCGCGCAATCTGCCGCCGATCGTGACCTGGGGCACGTCGCCCGAAGACGTCGCCACGATCGACGGCTTCGTGCCGACGCTCGACAGCGCGAAGACGCCGCAAAAGCGCGCCGCGATCGAACGCGCGCTCGAATATATGGGCCTGAAGGGCGGCGAGCGCATGACCGACATCGAGATCGACCGCGTGTTCATCGGCTCCTGCACCAACGGCCGCATTGAAGATCTGCGCGCGGCGGCGAAGATGATCGAAGGCAAAAAGGTCGCCGACCGCGTCAACGCGATGGTGGTGCCCGGGTCTGGCCTCGTGAAGGCGCAGGCGGAAGCCGAAGGCCTCGACAAGATTTTCGCCGCCGCGGGCTTTGAGTGGCGCGAGCCGGGCTGCTCGATGTGCCTCGCGATGAATCCCGACCGCCTGGCGCCGGGCGAACGCTGCGCCTCGACGTCGAATCGCAATTTCGAGGGCCGTCAGGGCTTCAAGGGCCGGACACATTTGGTTTCGCCGGCGATGGCGGCGGCTGCGGCGATCGCCGGACGTTTCGTCGACGTGCGGAACTGGCGCTGAGGCGACGGCGGCGGCCCGATCCTGCGCCGCAGATGGCCTCAGTCGTTGTCGCCGGCGTCGTCATTGCCCCAATCGGGGCCGCGGCGCCATTCGTCGTCGCGCCAGGGACGCGTGTCGCGCCAGGACGGCGCGCGCCCCCACCAATCGCCCCGCCGATGGTCTAAGGCGCGATCGTCGTTCAACGCGCGGTCATTGTCGCGGTCGTCCGCTTTCTGGACGAAGGCCCTGTCGGCGTTCGTCAGACGCGCGGGGGAAATCGTGGGGGCGGCCACGGCGGCGTGCGCTATGCCGGCAACGCCAAGCGAAAGCGCGGCGATCAACAGCTTCGTCATGAGGAGTTCCTCCAATATTGATTCTTGCCTGAACATCGCAGCTCGGGGATTGTTCCGGCGCCGCCGCGCGCGCATCGCGCGTCGTCGCGAGCAGCCTGTGACGGAACAGCGATGGCGCCGACGATGACGGGACAGCAGTGGAGCCGGTTCAGCTCCCCGACGCTTACGGATTTCGAAGCGCTCGCCGACGCCGCCTACGCGGCCTTGCCGATGCGCTTCAGGCGGCTGTGCGAAGGACTCGTCATTCGCGTCGAAGACTTTCCCGACGACGAAACGCTCGACGACATGCAATGCGAAACCGAGTTTGATCTTCTCGGATTATTTCGCGGGCGCGGCTTGACGCACGGCGCGCATCTCTCCGAGACGGGCGAACAGCCCAATATGATCTGGCTCTACCGGCGGCCGATCCTCGACTATTGGGCGGGCGGAGAAGACACGCTCGAAGCGATCGTCACCCATGTGCTCGTGCATGAGATCGGCCATCATTTCGGATTGACCGACGCCGATATCGAGGAGATCGAACGACGCTCGGAATAGCGCCTAAGAGGTCGCAGGTTCTGCGAGCAGCGTTCCGATGACGGCGCCGAGCGCCATATCGTCCTCCTGGCCGAAGCCGTGGTGACGCACCCGTCCGTCGCGGCCGATCAGAATCGCGGTCGGCGTGCCGCGCATTTCATAGCGCGCCATGGTGAGAGGAATGGGGCCATCCGCGCTCGCCTGATCGACGCCGATTGGGAAGGTCAGCCGATATTCATGGATGAAGGCTTCGAGCGATACGGGCGTCATCGCCGCGTGATGTTCGAAGACCGTGTGCAGACCGATGACGCTGAGACCGGCATGATGGAACAGCGCATGGGCCCGCTGCGCTTGCGGCGTGCCATGCGCGACGCAACCTGGACAGAGCATCTGAAAGGCGTGCAGCAGCACCACCCGGCCGCGCAAATCCGCAAGCGTGATCGGCGACGGCGTGTTGAACCAGCGCGAAACGGCGAGTTCAGGCGCCTGCACTCATGCCTCCGTGTCGGTCGATCAAGGATGAAGCGCTTGTTCTTGCAGGGAAATTCCCTAGGGCCAATCGCGCAGGCGCTGATGGCTCCCCGAGTAGGACTCGAACCTACGACCTAGCGATTAACAGTCGCGTGCTCTACCAGCTGAGCTATCGGGGAATGTGGCTCCGCCTATACAAGGCGAGCGGGGTTTTGCCAAGTCCGTTGTCACGCGTCGGCCGGGAAGATCGCACGCGCAGAAATTCGCCGTCGCGGTCCTTGATTTCCGCGCCCGCGCGGGCGGTCACGCCGGACTCAGCGCGTCCGCCGGGGCGAAGGCGGCGAGCGCCGCCGCGACGTCGTCCGGCGACGGCAGTCCCGCCTCATTGCCGAGATGCTGAATCTTGTGCGCCGAGGCCGCGCGGGCGAATTCGAAGTGCTCGCGCCAGGGCGCGTCCGGCCGCTCGAGATAGGAGGCGCAATAGGCGCCGTGGAAGACGTCGCCCGCGCCCGACGTGTCGACGATCAGGTCATGCGGAACGGCGAGCGACGGCATCTGCGAAATCTCGCCGTCTTCGTCGTACCACAGCATGCCTTTTTCGCCGCTCGTCACGCCGCCGATCCGGCAGCCTTTGGATTTCAGCCAGCCAAGCATGTCGAGCTCCGAAAGGGACATCTGCTCGCAGAGCTTTTCGGCCACGACGGCGACGTCCACGAAACCCGTCAGCTCCTCGATGCAGGGCCGATGCGCGCCGCCGTCGAGCGAGACAAGCATGCCGCGCGCGCGCGCCGCTTTCGCATAGTGAAGCGCGGCGTCGGCCATATGCCCGTCGAGATGGAGAAGCCGCGCCTCCGAAATGTCGAGCCTGGGGAACGCTTGAAGATAGTTGTCGTCGCGGGCGCGCAGAATCGCCCGCTTGCCGTTGTTCGGCCAGACGAAGGACAGCGACGAGCGCGCCACCCGCCGCGGATGGACGCCGATCCCATAGGCGTGCGCCATGTCCATGAACATATGGCCGAGCCAATCCGGCGCGGCCGTGGTCAAGAGGTCGATGGGATGGCCGAGCTTGGCGCAGGCGAAGCCGGCCGTGACCGCATTGCCGCCGAAACTCACCGCATAGTCGCGCGCGACCGTCTTCTGGTCGCCGGTCGGCATGCGCTCGGCGCGCATGGTGACGTCGATATAGGCGTGGCCGATGAAGAGCGCGTCCAAGGGCTTACACTCCGAAAGGCGTTTGCGCCGGCGCCGGCGGAATCGCGCGCCGTGCGCGAAACGGCGTCAGATGGCGAAGCTTGTTCCGCAGCCGCAGGAGGCGACGGCGTTGGGATTGTCGATGCGGAAAGACTGTCCCATCAAATCGTCGACGAAGTCGATTCTGGCGCCGGCGAGAAAGCCGAGAGACGACGGATCGATGGCGACGCGGGCTCCGTCCTGCTCCATAACCGCGTCCTCTTCGCCTGGGGCGGGATCGACGGCGAAAGAATATTGGAAGCCCGAGCAGCCGCCGCCCTCGACCGAAATGCGAAACACGGCGCCGGGAGACTCATTGGCGAGGATTGCGTGAATGCGCCGCGCCGCCTGTTCGGTGAGCGCGATGTCGCTGACCGCCGTCGTCATCCGTTTCTCCGTCATTTGTCTGTTGACTTGCCTGGTCGCTTGCCGCGGCCGGCCGCAGCGAGCTACAGCGGGATTGACGAGCCGTCGCGCGAGCGAAAGAAATTCGCGCGAAAACCGAATGTCAGCGCATCGATTGTTGCGGCCTGCCGGCGCGGGATTTGATCCATGCCGCAAGATAGGTCCAAACCTGAGGCCTTTCAATGAAGGGAGCGCATGTGGCCGTTCGCCGCCCGCTCGCGGCATACGCCAGCGACGCGTTGCGATCGCGGGGCCGACTCTATCCGGAGCCGCCGTCGCCGACGCGCAGCGAATTTCAGCGCGACCGCGACCGCGTCATCCACAGCACGGCATTTCGGCGGCTTGCGCATAAGACGCAGGTCTTCGTGCCGCTCGACGGCGATCATTTCCGCACCCGGCTGACGCATACGATCGAGGTCGGGCAGATCGCCCGCGCGCTCGCCCGCGCCTTGCGCGTCGATGAGGATCTCGCGGAGGCGGTGGCGCTCGCCCATGATCTCGGCCACACGCCGTTCGGCCACGCCGGCGAGGGCGCGCTGGAGGCCTGCATGGCGCCTTATGGCGGGTTCGATCACAACGCGCAGGCGCTCCGGGTCGTGACCCTGCTGGAGCGCCGTTACGCGCGCTACGATGGTCTTGATCTGACATGGGAGACGCTGGAAGGCATCGTCAAGCACAACGGGCCGCTGCTCGGGCGCGAAAATGCAAGCGCCAGCCATCCTCTCCCTCATAATCGTCGGCTTTCGCCCTACATCGCGCAGTTCGACGCGATTTTTCCGCTCGATCTCGCCACTTTCGCGAGCGTCGAGGCGCAGGCTGCGGCGCAAGCCGACGATATCGCCTATATCGGCCATGACATCGACGACGGGCTGCGCGCCGAATTGTTTTCGCTCGACGACATCGCGCAAACGCATTTCATCGCCAGCGTGCTCACCCATATCCGCGACGAACATCCGGGCCTCGAGCGGCCGCGCGTCATTCATGAGCTGGCGCGCCGGGTGATCACCGGCTTCGTCGAGGACGCGATCGGCGAATCGCTGCGACGGCTGGCCCGCGTCGCGCCGGCGAGCGCCGACGACGCGCGGCGGGCGGGCGAAAACCTCGTCGGCCTCTCGCCGCCGATGGTCGAGGCCGAGCGCGACATCAAGTCCTTTCTCTTCGCCAACATGTATCGGCATGCCAAAATTCTGGGCGTCTGGGAGCGCGCGCGCGACGCGATTTCCCGGTTGTTTCCGGCGTTTTTCGAGAATCCGGAGCTCATGCCCGCCGAATGGGCGGCGCAGGCCGTGGCGCTCGAGGGGGCGGATCGGGCGGTGGCGGTGGCCGACTATATCGCCGGCATGACCGACCGTTATGCGCTGGGCGAGGTGAAACGGATGTTTGGCGGGTGAGGCGCGCGATCGATCCTGGAGTGTCATCAGCCCACGAGCCGTCTTATGTTGATCCTTTGGACGAGGTGATTTCTCTCGCCCAAGCTGTTAAACGGGCGGCCCCCCTTATCTTCGGACTTCCATGAACATTTTCGACGACTTTCACGCCCGCATCGTCGCCATTCTTGATCGCATCGCCGACGACGGCCGACTGCCCGAACTCGATTATGCGCGCTTCGTCGTCGAGCCGCCGAAGGACGCCGCTCTTGGCGATCTCGCGTCGAACGCCGCCATGGTCTTCGCCAAGGAGGCGAAGCCGCATTTCGCCTCTCCGCGCGAATTGGCGGTGGAAATCTGTTTCGCGCTTGCCGAGACGGAAAATGTCGCGAGCGCGGAAGTCGCGGGTCCCGGCTTCATCAATATCCGTCTGAAACCGCAGATTTTTGCCGACGTCCTTCGCGCGGCGCTGAACGATCCGCAGAATTTCGGACGCGTCGGCAAGGGCCGCGCGCGCGCCCTGCAGGGCATGGTGAACGTCGAATATGTGTCGGCCAATCCAACCGGGCCGATGCATGTCGGCCACGGCCGCGGCGCGGTGTTCGGCGACGCGCTCGCAAGCCTCCTGGCCTTTTCCGGCTGCGAGGTGACGCGCGAATATTACATCAATGACGCCGGCGCCCAGGTCGACGTCCTGGCGCGCTCCGCCTATCTGCGCTACCGCGAGGCGCTGGGCGAGGCGATCACCATACCCGAAGGGCTCTATCCGGGCGATTATCTGAAGCCCGTCGGCGCGGCGCTTGCGAAAGCGCATGGCGACGCGCTCGCCGGCGCGCCGGAGAGCGAATGGCTGCCGATCGTCCGCGCTGCGGCGATCGACGCGATGATGGATCTGATCCGCGACGATCTCGCCGCTTTGAACATCACGCATGAGACGTTCTTTTCCGAGCGCGCCCTGCACGCAAAAAAGGACGGCGTCTCGGCGATCGACGCCGCGATCGAATGGCTGCGGGCGAAAGGCCTCGTGTATGAGGGGCGTTTGCCGCCGCCTAAGGGCCAACTGCCGGAGGACTGGGAGGATCGCGAGCAGACTCTGTTCAGATCGACGCAGTTCGGCGACGACGTCGATCGCGCGTTGAAGAAATCCGATGGCTCGCCGACCTATTTCGCGGCTGATATCGCCTATCATAAGGACAAGATCGATCGCGGCTTCGACACGCTTGTCGACGTGTGGGGCGCCGACCACGGCGGCTATGTGAAGCGCATGACGGCGGCCGTCGCGGCGCTTTCCAACACGCGCGCGACGCTCGACGTCAAACTCTGCCAGCTCGTCAAGCTGATGCGCGCCGGCGAGCCGGTCAAAATGTCCAAGCGCGCCGGCGATTTCGTCACCTTGCGGGACGTCGTGGACGAGGTCGGCGTGGACGCCGTGCGCTTCATGATGCTCTACCGCAAGAATGACGCGCCGCTCGATTTTGATCTCGCCAAGGTCATCGAGCAATCGAAGGACAATCCGGTCTTTTACGTTCAATACGCCCATGCGCGGGGAAAGTCGGCGCTGCGCCAGGCGCTCGCGGCGTTTCCGGATCTCGATCTCTCGACCACAAGCCTGGCCGCGGCGGACTTCGCCCTTTTGGCCGATGAGGGCGAACTTGCTTTGGCCAGGATCATCGCGCAGTATCCGCGCGTGATCGAGGCTGCGGCGGCGGCGCATGAGCCGCATCGCGTGGCCTTTTATCTGCACGAACTGGCGAGCGTATTCCATTCGCATTGGAATCGCGGGAAAGATCAGCCGCAATTACGCTTTGTTAAGGCTGATGAGAGAGATTTAACCATCGCTCGCGTTGCGTTGGTTAGCTCGTTAATAGTCGTCCTGGGGTCAGGCTTGAGGCTGCTCGGCGTGAGCGCCCCCGACGAGATGCGCTAATCGACGCCTGAGCGACGTCCAGGCGTAGGACGCGCTTACCATTTGCTTCGCGCCCCCAGGAATCCAGTGAGCGAGGTGCATCATGCGCGAGACATCCGTTAGAGGCCCGGCGATCGACCTCGGCGAGTTCGAGCGGCGGCTGCGAGGCCCGCAACGAACCGCGCAAGCCGACGATCCGCTGAGCGAACTTGCGCGGCTGGTTCAACGTGAAGATCCCGCGGCGGCGGATCCGTACAATCGAATTCTCGCTGAAGCGCAGCGCGATCCGCGCATGGAGGCCGAACTGCGCGGCTCCTACGACGCGGCGCCGCCCGTTGCGGCCGAGTCTCCCTATTATCCCCAGCCCGCGCTCGAACAGCCCCTGGAGCCCGCCTATCCGGTCGAGCCGGACTATCGCGATCTGCCGCCGGGATATGACCCACAGCAGGGGGCGGGGTATGATTCCGCCTATTATGGAACGGAGGCCAATTGGGGCGAGGACTCGCAATATCTCGACTACGGCCAGGGCGAGGAAGCCTATGAGAGCGGCTACGAGAGCGGGTGGCGATCCTGGTTTCGTCCATGGCACGCGGTCGTCGCGATCTCGCTCGTCGCCGTGCTCAGCATCGGTTTCGCCTTCTGGCATCGGAGCGGCTCCAACGCCTCCCGTGAAATCGCGACGATCATGGCGCCTGAGGGGCCCGTGAAGGTCAAGCCCAGCGCCGAGGCCGAAACGATAGCGCCGGACGCTAGCGCCGCCGCCGTTCTCGACCGCAAGGAGCAGGAGCCCGTTCAGCAGGTGATCGCCAGTCAGGAGCAGGCCGTCGACCCGTCCGTGGCGCCGAATGTGGCGCGGCTTGGCGACGGCCCCGTCGCTCTTCCGCACGAGCCTCCCGCGCCCGCCATCGGCGCGCCGAAGCGGGTCAAGACCGTGACGGTGCGGCCGGACGGCAGCCGGGTGGACGAGGGCGCGTTGCCGTCGGCCGTCGCCATGGCGGGCCGGCCTGCCGCATCTGAAGCGGCGCCCGCCGCCGCGGCCAGCGCTATGGGCGCCGCCACGGCGACCCCGTCCAGCCAGGCGAGCGTCACCGCGACTCCGCCGCGCATTACGCAGCCGAAGCCGGCTGCGCCGAAGGTCGCCGCGATCGACGAATCGTCCGAGGCGGACCAGGCCGATGCAGAGTCTGATCAGGCGGCCCCGAGCAAGGGCGGCTACGCCGTGCAGTTCGGCGCGGCCAACAGCGAGGCCGACGCGCGCGCGTTGCTGAAGACGATCGTCGGCAAATACCGCGGGCCGCTCGGCGGGCTGAAGCCGACCTTCAAAATGGCGACGGTGAACGGCAAGACCGTCTATCGCGTCCGCGTCGCCGGGGTGAGCAAAGAGTCCGCCAACGCGATGTGCGGCAAGGTGAAAACCATGGGCGGCGCCTGCTTCGTCGCCAGCAAATGACGCAACCTCCATGCGCGCTTTCATCTGCGGGTTAAGAGGCGTCTCGCTTGACGCGGAGGAGCGCGCCTTCCTGCGCGAAGCGGCGCCCTGGGGCGTGATCCTCTTTCGCCGCAATATCGAGACGCCCGAACAGGTCGCCCTTCTGACCGGCGAGATTCGTGACGCTCTCGGCCGCCAGGCGCCGATCCTGGTCGATCAGGAGGGCGGACGCGTCCAGCGTCTCGGTCCGCCGCATTGGCGCGCCTATCCGGCCGCCGCGCGCTTCGAAACGGCGGCGGCCGCCGCCGCCCAGGCGGAACGGCTCGCTTGGCTCGGCGCGCGGCTCATCGCGCATGATCTGCGGCAGGTCGGAATCGACGTCGACTGCCTGCCGGTGCTCGATACGCCGGCGGAAGGCTCTCACGGCATCATCGGGGATCGGGCCTATAGCCGTGGCCCGGCGCGCGTCGCCGCGATGGGCCGCGCCGCCGCCGAAGGCTTGATGGCGGGCGGCGTCGCGCCGGTGATCAAGCACATCCCCGGGCATGGGCGCGCCCGGGCGGACAGCCATTTGGAGCTGCCCGTGGTGGAGGCGCCGCGCGAGGAGCTGGAGCGCATCGACTTTGCGCCGTTCATCGCCAACGCCGATCTGCCGATGGCGATGAGCGCGCATGTCGTTTACACGGCGATCGATCCTTCAGCGCCCGCCACGCTGTCGAAAACGGTCGTCCGCGACATCATCCGCGGCCATATCGGCTTCGACGGCCTCCTGATGACCGACGATCTGTCGATGAAGGCGCTGTCCGGAAGCTTCCGCGAGCGGGCCGAGCGGGCGATCGGCTCCGGATGCGACATGGTCCTGCACTGCAACGGGGATCTTGGGGAAGCGCGGCCGGTCGCCGAGGGCGCGCCGCCGCTTGCTGGGGTGGCCCTAGCGCGCGCCGAAAAGGCGCTCGAATGCATTCAGCAGATTGAACCTTTTGACGCAGCCGTGGCGATGCGCGAGTTCGATGCGGTGATGGGCGCGGCGGCGTGAGCTCTTGCAGGCTGCTGCGTCGCTAGTTAAATAGTGAAACTATGAAAAATATCACAGTTTCACTTGACGATGAACTTTATCGGCGCGCGCGCATCAGAGCGGCGCAGGAAGATACGTCCGTTTCGGCAGTCGTGCGCCGTTTCCTGATTGAGTTCGCCTCAGAAGGCACGGAGTTTGACCGGCTGAAGCGCCAGGAACAGGAACTCCGCGCGCAAATCCGTGAATTTCGCGCCTCCGATCGGCTCTCGCGCGAGCGCGTTCACCAGAGGCAAGTCGCCCCGAGAAGAGCGTGATCGGGTTTCTTGACACCAACATCCTGCTTTACTCGATCAGCTGCGATCCGTCCGAGGCGGACAAGCGCGATCGCGCGATCGCGCTCTTGGACCAGGACGATTGGAGCTTGTCGACGCAGGTTTTGCAGGAATTTTACGTGCAGGCGACGCGGCCATCGCGGGCCGACGCCCTCGCGCATGACGTGGCGGCCGGTCTCGTGCGCGCGTGGCAGAGATTTCAGATTCAGGACATTACGCCGGCGATCGTCAACGCGGCGCTCGACATAAAATCGCGGTACGGCTTTGCCTATTGGGACTGCGCCATTATTGCCGCGGCGCAGGCGCAAGGGTGCTCGCGCCTCTATTCCGAGGACCTTTCCCACGGTCAAATCATCGATCGTCTTGAGATTATCGATCCCTTCCGATAGCGGCGGTCTCCTGTGGACGGTCGCGCCAAAGCGCCGGCAGCGCTTGCGATGGCGGGCCCTTGGGGCCAATCTCGGCCCGAAACGCTCGGCCACGCCGATTCGCGAACGTAAACAGGCGCAAAACCCTTTATGGCCCAGGAACTGACCTTCGAGCTCGACGAGACTCGCGGCGATGGCGAAGAAGCCTTTCTCGTCGACGTCGACGGGTTCGAAGGTCCGCTCGATCTGCTGCTCGAACTCGCGCGCCGCCAGAAGGTCGACCTTGCCCGCATTTCGATCCTCGCACTCGCCGAACAATATCTCGCCTTCATCGAGGCGGCCCGGCGCGTGCGGCTGGAGCTTGCCGCCGACTATCTGGTCATGGCGGCGTGGCTGGCGTTCCTGAAGTCGCGGCTGCTGCTGCCGGAGCAACCGAAAGGCGAAGAGCCTTCGGCCTCTGATCTCGCCGCCGCGCTCGCCGAGCGCCTGCGCCGGCTGGAGCTGATGCGGCGTGCGGCCGACAGGCTCACCGAACGCGCCCGGCTGGGCCGCGACATGTTTCTGCGCGGCGGTCCGGAGGGCGTCGAGACGATCTCGCGTCCCGAATTTCAGGCGAGCCTCTACGATCTTCTCGCGGCCTACGCCCGGCAGCGCCAGAAGACCGCGACGTCGCGCGTCGTGCTGCGGCAGCGCGCTGTCTGGTCGCTGGCCGAGGCGCGCGAGGCGCTCGAACGGCTGGTCGGCGTCGCGACCGAATGGACGGTGCTCGACGATTTCCTGCTGCATTACTGTGTCGACATGCAGACGGCGCGCACCGTGCGCGCCTCGGCCTTCACCGCTTCGCTCGAAATGGTGCGGGAGGGGCGTTTCGACATACGTCAGGATCGGCATTTCGCGCCGCTTTGGGTGCGGCGGCGCGCGGCGGAGCAGGCTGAAGAGCCTGCGGGCGCGTCTTAGGCCCGGAAGTCAGGAGGACGCGCGGTGGCGGAGGCTGCGGAGAAGATCGAACTGTTTGACGTGAACAGCGACGACGAACTCGCGCGTCAAGAATCCCGGCTGCGCGAAGCGGAACGCATCGTCGAAGCGCTGCTTTTCGCCGCCGCGGAACCGCTCGATGAAGCTGAAATGACGCGCCGTCTCGAAGAGGGCGTCGACCTCGACCGCGTCCTTGAGCGCCTGCGCGCCTATTACGCGGGGCGCGGCGTCAACCTCACGCGGGTCGGCAAGAAATGGTTTTTCCGCACTGCGGCCGACCTCAACTGGATTCTCGCGCGCGAGCAGGTGGAGGAAAAGAAGCTCTCCCGCGCCGCGCTCGAGACGCTCGCCATCATCGCCTATCACCAGCCGACGACACGCGCCGAAATCGAAGAAATTCGCGGCGTCGCCATTTCGAAGGGCACGCTCGACGTGCTGCTCGACACCGGCTGGATCAGGTTGCGTGGCCGCCGCAAGGCGCCGGGCCGGCCGATCACCTATGGCACCACCGACGCTTTTCTGATGCATTTCGGCTTGGAGCAGATCGGCGATCTGCCGGGGCTCGACGAGTTGAAAGGCGCGGGGCTGTTCGACGGCCGGCTGCCCAAGGGCTTCGGCGTGCCGCAACCCTCCGACGACGCGGCGTTGCGCGACGACGAAGATCCGTTGGAGGACGAAGCGCCGGAGCTCCTCGAAATGGAGTTTCCGGATGAGCCCGAGGCGTCGGAGGAGCCTGAGCCGCTGGGCGACGACGAGCCTTGACGGCGGCGCCGCGCTGCGTCATCAGGCGGCACGGATTTCTGCGTCTCCGAACCTGTCCGCTGCGCGCGCATCTGCGCGACGCGTCCTTGTTTTTAAGGCGACGGGCGCATAGTTTCCGGGCAAACGCCGGTTATCCCGGTTTTCTCGTTAGGAAGGATGCGCGCCATGGGCGGTCTGTCGATCTGGCACTGGATCATTGTCGGCGCGGTCGTCTTCATTCTCTTCGGCGGCAAGTTCAAGATCTCCGACGTGATGGGCGACGTCGCCAAGGGCATCAAGGCCTTCAAGAAGGGCATGGCGGAAGACGACGCCGCCGCCAATGATGCGAAGACGTCGTTGGAAGGCCAGACCAGCGAACGCCGCGCTCTGGAGAACGACAACGCCGACGGCAAGAAGGTTTGATCGCGGGCGGTCTCCCGTTCCGCTGAAGCAGAACCCCCTAAGGCGCTGTCTGATGCGGAGCGGGCGTGTCCTGCTCCGCTTTTGCTTGGCGCGGTGACTCGGGTCGAAGCGACAATAGGCACAAGATGTTCGATCTCGAACCCGGCAAGCTCATCGTCATCGCCATCGTCGCGCTTATCGCAATTCCCTCGAAGGACTTGCCGCGCGTCTTGCGCACGCTCGGGCAGTTCACCGGAAAGATGCGGCGCATGGCCTCGGAGTTTCAGGGACAGTTCATGGAGGCGATGCGCGAGGCCGAACTCGACGACTTGCGCAAGGAAGTCAAAGAGATGAAGGACGCCGTCAAGGAGAGCGTCAAGCTCGACGGCGCTTTCGATCCGCTGACCGAGGCGCGCAAGCAGATCGCCGGCGCCATTGAGGGCGCGCCGCCGTCGCATGCGCAGCCGGTTGATCCTGCGGCGGCGCCTCTGGATCAGGATGAGGCGTTCGAGACCGGGACTTCGGCCGCTCGGGATGAGGGCTCGCCCGAGGCGGGTCCGCCGAAAAAGGCGGCCACATGAGCGACGCCGACGAAGCGGACATCGAGGCCAGCAAGGCGCCGCTGATCGAACATCTCATGGAATTGCGCGAGCGCCTGATCAAGGCGCTGCTCGCCTTTCTTGCGATGTTCGTGCTCTCCTTCTTTTTCGCCAAGGATATATACAATCTGCTGGTCATTCCCTACACGCAGGTCGCCGGCCCGGAGGCGCGGCTGATCTATACGGCGCCGCAGGAATATTTCTTCACGCAGATCAAGGTCGCTTTGTTTTCGGCGGCCTTTCTGTCTTGTCCAATCGTGTTTGCGCAGATCTACGCGTTCGTCGCGCCAGGGCTGTACCGGCATGAGCGCGCGGCGTTTCGGCCCTACCTCTTCGCGACGCCGATCTTTTTCGCGATCGGCGCGCTTGTCGTCTACTTCCTGGTGATGCCCAATCTGCTGCGCTTCTTCATGGGGATGCAGCAGGCGAACGAGCCGGGCAAAGCGCAGATCGAACTGCTGCCGCGCGTCTCCGAATATCTTTCGCTGATCATGACGCTGGTGCTCGCCTTCGGCATCGTGTTTCAGCTGCCCGTGGTCCTGACGCTGCTCGGTCAGGTCGGCATCGTCACCTCGGAGTTTTTGAAGGAGAAGCGGCGCTACGCGATCGTGCTGATGTTCATCGTCGCCGCGGTCCTGACGCCGCCGGACGTGTTCTCCCAGCTCGCATTGGCGCTGCCTGGAGTGCTGCTCTACGAAGCGTCGATTTACGCCGTGCGCGCGGTCGAAAAGAAGCGCGCCGCGGCCGAGGCGGCGGCGGGCGGACCGTAGGCGACATCTCGCC
The DNA here is from genome assembly GCF_050251305.1 of Methylocystis sp. GTDB lineage: Bacteria > Pseudomonadota > Alphaproteobacteria > Rhizobiales > Beijerinckiaceae > Methylocystis. The sequence continues at coordinate 35,083 of NZ_JBFWNB010000013.1, forward strand.
CGCTTGACGCTGCGTTACGCGCGCGGGAGAAAGGCGCCCTCGACAAAGCCCCCGCCGTCATGGCCGGGCTTGTCCCGGCCATCCACGCCGAGACGCTGCGCGTGCTTATCTTCCTGCCGCAGTCGCATTCGTGGATGCCCGGCACAGGCCGGGCATGACGCGTTTGCAATGGTTCGCCCATTTTCCCAGCGCGCAGGCCGATATGTACGACATCAAATGGATTCGCGAGAACGCTGAAATTTTCGATCGTGGCCGCGCGCGGCGCGGCTTGGCGCCGATGTCGACGCAGCTACTCGCCTTCGACGATTCGCGGCGCGCGGCGATCGGCGAATTGCAGCGCGCGCAGGAGCGGCGCAACGCCGCCTCGAAAGAGATTGGCGCCGCGATGAAGGCGGGCGATTCCGCCAGGGCTGAAGCGCTCAAAGCCGAAGTCGCGCAGATCAAGGAAAACTGGCCGGCGCTCGAAGAGGCCGAGCGCTACGCGATCGCCGAACTCGACGCGGCGCTCGCGAGCATTCCGAATATGCCTCTCGACGAAGTCCCCGACGGCGCCGACGAGAACGACAATGTCGAAATCACGCGCTGGGGCGCGCCGCGCGATTTCGACTTCACGCCGAAGGAGCATTTCGAAATCGGCGAAGGACTCGGGCTGATGGATTTCGAAGCCGCGGCGAAAATTTCCGGCGCGCGCTTCGTCGTAAACAAGGGCGGGCTGGCGCGCCTCGAGCGCGCGCTCGCGCAATTCATGCTCGACGTGCATACGATCGAGCATGGCTACACCGAAGTCAGCCCGCCGCTGCTCGTGCGCGACGACGCGATGTTCGGAACGGCGCAATTGCCGAAGTTTCGCGAGGATCAGTTTTCTGTGACGTCGGGCCGAAAGATCGACGCGCCGCCTGATTCGCTGACGGAAGAAATCGTGCCGACGGCCGATTACTGGCTCATTCCGACCGCGGAAGTGCCGCTGACCAATCTCGCGCGCGACTCCATTCTCGACGAAGCGCAATTGCCGATGCGGCTGACGGCCGGCACCTATTGCTTCCGCGCTGAAGCGGGCGCCGCCGGCAAGGATACGCGCGGCATGATCCGCCAGCATCAGTTCTACAAGGTCGAACTGGTTTCAATCACCACGCCGGAGCAATCGCTCGCCGAGCATGAGCGCATGACTCAATGCGCCGAGAAGGTGTTGCAACTGCTGGAGCTTCCCTATCGCAAGGTCGTGCTTTGCACGGGCGACATGGGTTTCGCGAGCCAGAAAACCTACGACCTCGAAGTCTGGCTGCCGGGGCAGGGGAAATATCGCGAGATTTCGTCATGCTCGGTCTGCGGCGACTTCCAGGCGCGGCGCATGAACGCCCGCTATCGCCCCACCGGAGAAAAGGCGCCGCCACGCTTCGTCCATACCCTCAACGGCTCCGGCGTCGCCGTCGGCCGCGCCATGGTCGCCGTTCTGGAGAATTATCAGCAGGCCGACGGCTCCGTCGAAATTCCGCGCGCGCTGCATCCCTACATGGGCGGCCTCTCGCGCATCTCGCGGTGAGCGGCTTTTCGCGAGACGCAGCGCCTGCGTCTCGCAGGCTCTCCGCAATAGGGCCCGGGCGGGGTCCCGAAATACGGCGTCAGGCCGTAGCCATAATCGACGCGCGGCGCATATCCGTCGCTGAGCAGATCGGGCGCGGCGAACGGCAGCACCAGGGGGGCGGCCACGACGCCCGGCGCTGGCGGCGGCGCCCCGGGGATGACCAGAGGCGCCGGGACATAGCCCATCGTCCCGCCATATTGCACCTGACACCAGCGGCCGCAGCCCAGGACGTTGAAGGGAATATTCGCGGCCATGGTCGTGACCGGTCTGGCGCTCGAACTCGGGCTGACGCGCAGCGGCATCGGCGCCGCCACAAAGGCCTCGAACGCGGCGGCGGAGCCGGGCAGGGCGCCGAACCCCGCCGCCAATAGGAGCGCAAGTCGTAAGCGCATCAAAATTCCTCCAGAGAATGCGGCCGGACCATATAGGGTCATTGTGGACGTTTGGACCCGAATCGTCCAAACAAACTCAAGCTTCGTCAGGTCGCGCGAGCGAGTCGAAACCGCTGCAATCATGCGCATTCTCATCACCAACGACGATGGCGTTCACGCGCCCGGCCTCGGAATCGCCGAAGCGATCGCGCGCGAATTCACCGACGATATTGTCGTCATCGCCCCGGAATTCGAGCAATCGGGCGTTTCGCATTCGCTCTCGCTCAATGATCCGCTGCGGCTGCGGGAGATCTCGCCGCGGCATTTCGCGGTGAAGGGCACGCCGACCGACTGCGTGATCATGGGCGTGCGCAAGCTGATGCTCGACCATCCGCCCGATCTCATCATCTCCGGTGTCAACTGCGGCCAGAATATCGCCGAAGACGTGTCCTATTCCGGCACCATCGCAGGGGCGATGGAGGGAACGATTCTCGGCGTTCCGTCGATCGCGCTCTCGCAGGTCTATGATTTCTTCGCCAGCCGGCGGACCATCCAATGGGAATGCGCCGCGACGCACGGCGCCGAAATGGTGCGCCGCCTGCTCGCGGTCGGGGTTCCCAAGAATGTGCTGATGAACGTGAACTTCCCGAACTGTCCGCCGCAGGAGGTCGCCGGCGTCGCCATCACCATGCAGGGTCGGCGCAGCAGCGACATCATGCGGATCGAGGACCGCAAGGACGGACGCGGCAACCCCTATCACTGGATCACGTTCCAGCGGGGCGACTTCAAGCCGGGGCAGGGCACCGATCTGCTCGCGCTCGAAGAGAAGAAGATCTCGATCACGCCGCTGCAGCTCGACTTCACCGACCATCCCACCGTGACGCGCCTCGCGGCGGCTTTCGAGGGCGGAGAATGACGGGCGAGCGCGGCGCGCCCAGCGCCGCAGAATTCGAAGAGCGCGCGGCGCTGCTCCTCACCCTTCGGCGGGCGGGCGTGCGCGATCTGTCGGTGTTGCGCGCCATCGAGGCGACCCCGCGCGAGGCGTTCGCGCCCTATCGCTTCCGCGATCTCGCGAACCGCAATCTTTCCCTGCCGATCAGCTGCGGCCAGACCATGTCGCGTCCCGTCGAACTCGCGAAACGGCTCGAGGCGTTGAAAACCGGGCGCGGCCATCGGGTGCTCGAGGTGGGGGCGGGCTCCGGCTATGGGGCGGCGGCGCTCGCCCAGGTCGCGCGTGAGGTCGTCAGCCTCGAGCGGTTCGAGACGCTTGCGATCGAAGCCTCGCGTCGTCTGGCCGCCCATGGCGCAGAAAACGCGAAGGCGATCTACGCCGACGGCCTCGAACCACCTCGCGAACTTGGTCGCTTCGACCGGATCATTGTGCAGGCCTCGGTGATCGCCGCCCCGGCCGCGCTGATCCAGATGCTCACGCCGGCCGGCGTCATGCTCTTCGCCCGAAGGGAGCACGCCATGGCCGGCGCGCGCGCGCGGGAACGATTGATTAAGCTTGATCGCAATGAGGATGGGGAGCTGCGGGAGACCGATCTCGGCCCGTGTCGCCTGGGCCCGGCCATTGCAGGACTGGCGCAAGCGCTTTGAACTTCCTGTTCGAATGCTGAAAATTTTCATAGTCGCGCTTGCCGCGCATTCATCTTAAACGCCTCCTTAACCGCCGCGCTGTTACCCATAGGCCGTTCAATGTTGCGTTCGGGTGGGTCGCGTCATGGCTATCAAGCGTCCATTTGCTCATTCCCGCACGGCTGTGCGGCTCATGGCGGCGGCTGGCGTCGCGGCTCTCGTCGCCGGGTGCTCCGATGCCTCCCGGTTCGGGAGCGATCCATTCTCTGATCCCTTCTCAGGCTCCTCAAAGATCGCCTCGCGCGGGGTCGACCGGGCGCCCGTCGGCGCGATCGTCGCAGCGCCTTCGCAGAGCGCTCCGTCGTCGGCGGTGGAGACTCGTCCGCTGCCGGCTCCGGGCGCCAGCGCTCCCGCCGCCAGCGCGTCGACGGCGCGGAGCTCCGCGCCCATTGGCGCCGCCGGCGGCAGCGGTCACTGGAGCGCGGAAGGCGGCACACCGATCGTCGTCGCTAAGGGCGAAACGGCGGCGCTGCTCTCCACGCGTTACGGCGTTCCCGCCGACGCGCTGCTTCGAACCAACGGCTTCAAAGTCGCGTCCCAAATTCAGCCGGGCTCCAGACTGGTAATCCCGGTCTATCGCGCGGGCCGAGGGCCAGTCGCCACAGCACAAGCGTCTTCCGCGCCGGCCCGGACGGCGGCCGCTGCGCCGTCAACGGCGCGGTCCGCAGCCGCGAAGCCTTTGGCGGCCGCCAAACCGGCTGAGCCGAAGTCGCGCAAGGCCGAAGCCGAAGCGGCAAAATCCAAGTCCACCGAGCGGTCGAAAGTCGCCGCCAAAGCCGCGCCGGAGAAGACGCTGTCCAAAGCGGAATCCCGCATGGCCGCCGCGACGCCGGCCCGCTTGGTGAAGACCGAGCGAATCTCCCGCAGCGCCTCGGCGTCCGACCCGGCCGCGACCGAGACGGCCGCCGCAGGTTCCAGAGGCAAAGCTGTCGTCGCTGCAACGGCGGAAAATCCGAGCGTTCGCAAAGTCGACACGACCGCGACCGCTTCCATTCCTCCCGCGCCCGAGTCGAAAACCGTGGCGTCCGATGATGGCAAGCCGGAATTCCGCTGGCCGGCGCGCGGCCGCATCATTCAGGGCTTCTCGACGGGCGGCAATGACGGAATCAACATCGCCGTCCCGGAGGGCACACAGGTCAAGGCGGCCGAAAACGGCGTCGTCGCCTACGCCGGCAATGAACTCAAGGGCTACGGCAACCTTGTGCTCATTCGGCACCCGAACGGCTTCGTTTCCGCCTACGCCCACAATGGCGAAATCGATGTGAAGCGCGGCGATCAGGTCAGGCGCGGTCAGACGATCGCCAAATCCGGCCAGTCCGGCAATGTTGTGTCGCCGCAGCTGCACTTCGAGCTTCGCAAGGGTTCGCGGCCGGTCGATCCCACGCGTTATCTGGCCGGGTTGTAAGCGTCGACGCCAGAACCTCCTGCGTCCGCGAGACAACAAGACGCCGGAGCTTTCCGGGCGGCGGGTCCCAAGAAAGGCCCGCCGCTCCCGTCTTTTTTGACGCCTCGCCGTCACTGAAAATGCTATACGCCGCGGGTCGCAACCGGAGGAACCCGCTCACGTGACCTATCGTCTCGCTTTCGCTCTTCTGTTCGCCGCCACGCCCGCTTTCGCCGTCGATCCAACTGGCGTCCCGCAATGCGATGCGCTGCTCAAGCGCTACGAAGCCTGCTCGGGACAGCTGTCGCCGCGCCAGGTGCATGCTGCGCAAAAGGAACTGCTCGACGGTGCGGTGGGCATTCGCTCGGCGGCGACCGATCCTTCAAAACGCGCTGATCTCGCACGCTATTGCGCCGATCGATTCGAGTTGATGAAGAAGGAAAGCGATATCAAGGAATGCATGTCGAAGCCGTAAGCGACGCGCAGGCTTCAATGTAATCCTTCCCACGCATTTCGATCAGGCGGGACGCGGCGCGTTCGAACTCGCGCGCCTCGGACCCGGCGCTCGCGTGATAAAGTTCGAACGGCTCGGCGGCGGCGGAAACGAGCAGCAGCACGCGTGCGTCATAGAGCACATCGACGAGCGTTATGAAACGACGCGTTTCGTTGCGCTGTTCGGGCGCCAGCGTCGGAACGTTTTCAACGATGATCGAGTCGAAGCGCTCGGCGAGCGCAATATAATCCGCGGCCGACAGCGCCTGTCCGCAGAGCGCCGCGAAATCGAAGCGCGCGACGCGCCCCGCCGCGCGCGCGATCTCGATGCGCCGCCGCTTGACTTCGATCGTCGTCGGCGTTTCCGCGGCGCCGCCGGCGAGCGTCGCATAGAGCGCGTCGATCGCAGTTTTTGCGCGTGAATCGGCGGGCGTGAAATAGACCTGGCCGAGATCTTCGCCGCGCCGCCGGTAATCGCTCGGCGCTTCGAGATGAAGAACGTCCATCTGCTCCTTCAGCAAAGCGATGAAAGGCAGGAAAAGATCGCGGTTGCGGCCGCCTTCATACAGTCGGGATGGCTCGACGTTTGACGTCGCGACAATCACGACGCCCGACGCCAACAGCGAAGAAAACAGCCGCGCCAATATGGTGGCGTCGGCGATGTCGTGGACGGCGAACTCGTCGAAGCAGAGCACGCGTGTTTCGCGCGCGATCTCCTGCGCCACGCAGGTCACCGGATCGGCCGCGCACGCGCCTGGATTCTGACGCAGCCGATGGAGTCGATCATGCACGTCGGCCATGAAGGCGTGGAAATGCGCGCGTCTTTTGCGGTCGATGGCCAGCGCGCTGAAGAACAGATTCATCAGGAAGGTTTTGCCGCGTCCGACCGGCCCCCAGAGATAGAGGCCGCGCGCGCGAGAAGTCCTGCCGCGAAAGCCCGCAACGACCGCGCGCATCAAGCCGCCTTTCTTGGCCCTGCGTCCGGCAAGCGCGTCGGCGAGCGCCTGGAGTCTCTCGATCGCCGCGCGCTGCGATACATCGCGCTCGAGGACGCCTGCGTCGACGAGCGCCTCATATTTTTCGACGATGGTTGGCGCGCGCGACGTCATACGCGCCGCATCCTGCCATTCGCTTCAGCGAGCGCGCCCGCGCGGAGTTCGCAGTAGAGCAGGCGATCCGGGTCGACGGGGCCCGGCATCGAAATTCGGCCGCGCGGAACCCGCGCGAAGCCGAGCCGCGAATAATAATCCTCGTCGCCGACGAGCAGCACCAGCCCATGTCCGGCTGCGCGGGCGGCGTCCAGCGAATGTTTGACCAGCGTCTCGCCGACGCGCTGCAAGCGAAACGCCGGCTCGACAGTCAGCGGCCCGAGCAGAAGCGCTGGCGTAGAGCCGACCAGGATCGGAGTCATGCGATTGGCGCCGACAAGCAGCGTGCCGATCCGGGCGACGAAGGACAGCGTCCGGTCCGGCTCGACCCCCTCGCGCAGGCGATAGGCGGTGCGCGCATATCTGCCCGGACCGAACGCGCGTTCGTCGAGCTTTTCGATATGCGCGTCGTCGGCGGCCGTGAGCGGCGCAAATTTTACGGCGAGATCGATCATGATGCAGGTTTGACCCAGGGCGAGGCCATATCACGCGCCGTCTGCGCGGCAAAACCTTCTGTTGCGGCGCGGGAGGCCATTGTGCGACCGTGCGGCCGAAGAGGAGCCGATGGACTATTGCTTGCGTCGGGCGCGCATCGAGGATGCCCGGTCCCTCGCCGAGGCTCATGCTGAAGCGTGGCGGGAGACCTACGCCGGCGTCATGCGCGCCGAGGCGCTGGCGGGCGTCGATCTGGCGGATTGGGAGCGGCGCTGGCGGGAGAGGATCGTCTCCGGCGACGACGCTCAGGCGGTCTTCGTCGCCCTCGAGGAGGGCGTTCCCGTGGGCTTCGCGCGCTGCAGCCGCCAGACCAATCCGAAGCTCGCGCCGCTTGGGTTCGAAGCCGACATCGCGTCGATTTATCTTCTGCGGCGGGCGCAGCGGCGCGGATTGGGCCGGCGCTTGATGGCGCGGCTCGCGACGCATCTGCTGGACGCGGGCTGCGCGAGCGCCGCCGTGTGGGTTTTGCGCGATTCGCCGGGCGCGCGCGGCTTTTACGAGGCGCTGGGCGCTGCGCCGGTCGGCGTCGAGGGCGTGTGGGAGGTCGACGGCGTTACGCTTCCCGACATCGCCTATGGATGGCGCGATCTGCGCGCCTTGGCGGGCGCGCAGGACGCCGGCGCCGCTGCGAACTCACCAATAGGGTGAGGCGGGCGTCTGCTGCAAAGCCTCGGAAATGCGCGCGCGCGTGCCGGCCGTCGTATCGGCGGGAAGCGCGTCGAGGTCAAAGAACGCCGCCTCGGCGATCTCGCGGTCGGGGGCGCGCGGATGCATCACGCGGAATTCGCGCACGATAAAAAGCGCGACATGGTCCCGCATCGAAAAGCGCCGATTGAGATAGACCCCGAACAGCTCGGGCGGCGCGTCGAGGAGGACGTTCGCCTCTTCGCTCAGTTCGCGCCTGAGCGCTTCTTCGAGCGTTTCGCCGCTTTCGACGCCGCCGCCCGGCAGATACAGGCCGTCCACATAGGTATGCCGGACGAGCAGCACGCGGTTGTTTGGGTCAATGACCAGCCCGCGCACGCCCAGCGTCATGGGACGCTGAAAGCGCGCGCCGAATGCGATCAGCCGCGACGCGACGCGGGCGCGTCTCGATGACGTCGCGCGCGCTTCTCCCACCTTCGTCAAAACCGCCTCCAATCGCCCCAAAACTATGGCAAATGACGCCCGAAAGCTCTAGTGTCGCCCACCCGTTCCAATGAGCAAGGGCCGTGCGCTCGGCCCCGCGAAATGAACGGGATCAGAGAGGTTTATTGAACTTTCGGCTTGCCCATCTGTCCGACGCGCACATCGGTCCAATTCCTCGGCCAAATCTCGCCGAACTCCTTGGCAAACGCGTCACTGGCTATGTGAACTGGCTTTATAAACGCCGCGATCAGCACGACATGCGCGTGCTCGGCAAGATCGTCGCGGATATCAGAGCGCAGGCGCCGCATCATGTCGTCATGACCGGCGACATCGTCAATATCGGACTTCCCGCCGAAATCGCGCTCGCCAAGGACTGGCTCGCCTCGCTCGGCGCGCCGGGCGACGTGAGCTTCACGCCCGGCAATCACGACGCCTATGTGGCGAGCGTGACGGATCTTGTTCACGAGGTCTTCGCGCCCTGGACGACGGGCGAGGCCGAAGCGACGGGCTTTCCCTATCTGCGCCGGCGCGACGGCGTCGCCCTGATCGGACTCGACACCGGCGTGCCGACGGCGCCCTTCGTCGCGTCCGGCCGGCTCGGCGCGGCGCAGCGCGCGGCGCTGGCGGAAATGCTGGATCGCGCGAAGGCGGAAGGGCTTGCGCGCGTCGTCTGCCTTCATCACCCGCCGCATGTCGGCGGCGCGCGGAAATTGCGAGGACTCGAAGACGCCGCGGAATTCGAGAGCGTCATCGCCGGCCATGGCGCTGAGCTGATTCTCCATGGCCATAATCATAGGCCGAGCCTTTTTCGGCTGCCCGGGCCCGGCGTTGCGATCCCTGTGGTTGGCGTGGCCTCCGCGTCGGCGCGGCCCGGCGGCCATTATCCTGGCGCCGCCTACAATCTGTACGAGATCGAGCGGAACGGCGACGGCCTCAGAATTTCGCTGCGCAGGCGCGGGCTCGACGACGCCGGCGACGTCGTCGACCTCGAGTCGGTCGCGCTGTAAGGCTCAATTCAGGAAATAAGCGCGATAGATCCATGTCGCCAGCACGGCCAGAAGCGCGAAAAAGGCGGCGGCGCCGAAGAATTCGGCGATAAAGGCGGCGACGCGACGGAGTCGTGCGGCGGGAGACGGATCATTGTCGCGCGCCTTCGCTCTCTCGCGCGCCGCGGCGACCTTCACGCCAAGCGTCTGAGCAGCTCCGCCGCTCGCAAAATCGATCGCCAGCGCTTTTTCGCGCTCGATCAGACGATGCGCGATATAGCCGGTGATCGCTTCGACGGCCTCGTCAATGCTGTCGCTCTCGCAAAGCGTCACCCGGCCATGGCGGGTATCCTGGAGGAAGCGATAGGTGCGCCGGTCGCGATCCATCTCGACGAAGCCGATCTGATCGATGAACAGCCGCGGCTGTTCCGTCGGCGCAACCCCGACGTCGAAAATGTCGCATTCGCGCGGCACCTGCGCCAACACCGGCGCCAGCGCGTCGCTCAGCATCTCAAGGCGGGCGATTTCCGCCCCGCGTAAATCGGCGACCGCGGCGGAGCGCTCGGCGTTTTCGAGGCGGGCGCGGCGCAGCGCGCCGGCGAGACTGGCCATGCGCTCGTCGAGCGAACCCTTCGATCCCTTGCGCGCGACGCGCTCCCGCTCGACGAGAACGGCGAGACGCTCCGCAGGCGTGAGCGATGGGTTTTTCGTATCGGCGTCGCGAGTGTCCGCTGGCGGCGCGGGCAGGGGCTCTTCCATTTCGTCCACTCGCTGAAGCCCTCGTTACATACGCGGTCGGGGCGATAAAGCGTTGGGACTATAGCGGCTCTCGGCGGCCCTGCGAAGCGCAAGCGGCGACGAACTGACGCGGGAGTCGACTTTTTTCCCCGGCTCCGGCAAGGGATTCCATACGATAGCCGTTGATTCCCGCGATTAACGATAAGAACACGCCGGAATCACCAGGGCGGGAGGGAATCCATGGCCGTCAATCGTGGCGAATCGGACGTCAACAGCGCTTTGTTCGAACGCATCATGATCGGCATGGGGTTCGCGGTCTTTTCGGCGCTGGAGGCCGCCGGCGGCGGAGAACACGCGATCGTCGCCGGGTTTTTTGCCGGAGTGACGATTTTCGTGCTGCGTCGCTCCTCGGAAAGCGCCCGCCAGGCCGCCGACTTCGCCGTGGATTTTTTCGCGGTGGCGACCTTCACCCTGCTCTGCGACCGCTCGGGCGTCTTGTGGAAATCGCCGGAGACGCTCGCCGAACTGTTCAGGTTCTCGCCAGTCGGCGCGGCGACAGCCACCATTCTCTACCTGGCCGGGGTCGTCACGCTCAGGGCGCGATCGCGCATGGCGGTGCGCGCGGCGCTTTTCGTGCTGCCGCTGCAGTTCAGCCTGCTCATCGCGCTCGGTTCGCCGCCCGTCACGCAGATCGGCGGCGCGCTGTTTCTGGGACTGGACGTTCCAGAGGTCTTCAGGAAGATCGCCGGACGCACGCTGGTCCTGTTTCTGCTCAATGAATCCATCGTCGTCGGCGTTCCGCTCGCGCTCGGCCGCTTTCTTCCACGGCAGTGGCGGCCGCACAGCATTCTGCTTGCGTCGGCCTTCATCGCCTCGCTGACCCCCTATATCGCGACCTCGGTCTCATTTTTCGTCGCGCCTTACCTGCCTTATCCGGCGACGGCGGCAGTCGCCGCCGTGGCGGCCGCCCTCGCACAGGCGGGGTTGTGGGGCCAAACCTATCTCGTGACCCAGGCGATGGCCGGTCTTCTGCGCGCGAGTCCCTCGCTGCAGGTCGTGGTGTTTCACGATTGGCGGACAGGCGCCGAGAAGGGCGCCGTCTACGGCTTCGTTTTCATGGCGCTGCTGCTCCTGGTCGGAATGGTCGTCTCTTTCGCGCCGGCCGTAGCCGTGATTTCGGCTTCTGGCCCGATCAGCGGCGCGCTGATCGGCGCGGCGCTGTTCCCGCTCGTCCGCGGAATCGTCGAGAGCACTGATTCGACTCCGCCGTTTTTTGGGCGAGTCGAAGAGCTCTACCTGCATCCGTCCAACTATTTTCGCGGCGCAGTCGCTGGCGCGGCCGTCGGACTCGCCCTGATGATCGGTCTTCCCCTGATGAGCGGCGGCGAGAGGTTTCTCTTCGGCGCGCTCGCTGGCGGTCTCGCCTACGCCGGGGTCGACGCCGGCTTAGACGGCTACGCGCTCTCGAAGCAACGCCGTCAGCGGTTTCGCAGCTGGCGGGTCTATCTGCTTGGCGCAACGCTCGGCGGCGTGGTCGGCGGCGCCGTCGCCTGGTATCTCGACGCGGGTCAGGTCGAGAACATCACATCGAAATTCTTCGCCTATACGTCGCTCAACTATGCCGCGGACGGACGCGCCGTCTCCGACTATGTGATCCGCCCGCTGTTCTCGAAGTGGGGCGCGACGGATCTCGGACCGGTCGACGGCGGCGTGAGGCTGCTGTTCGACGAGTCGCTCTCGGGCGTCATCCAGTGGGTTTTCGCGGCGCCGCTTTTTTCGATCAATCTGTTCTTCCTGACCGCGCTTGTCGAACGTAGCCTGCAGCCGCTGCGCCAGCTGGCGAGCTGGCAGGGACTCGACATGCTCGTCGAGAACGCCGTGCGCGTGCTGCGCTGGGGCCTCTGGATGGCGCCGGTGATCTATTCCTTCCTGAAGGCGGCGCCCGACCCCGCCTGGTACAATCAGGACGGACTCATCCGCACCGGCGTCGCGAGCTGGATGAGCTACATCCTGCCTGATTCCGATTTCCGCGCCTGGAGTCTCGACATCTTCACGGCGCTTCTCGCCTATGACGCCCTGCGGGTGCTGATCTGGTTCGATCATATGGGCCTGCGGGTGGCGACGCTCGTCAATCTGTCTTTCGTCGGCGGCGACGTCGCGGACGAAAAGGCCGCGCGTTTCCTCGGAAAGGCGCAAACGAGCCGCGCGATACCCGAAGGCATCCGCCGCTTCGGCACCTGGGCGCCGCTGCTGCTGCCGTTCTACATCCCGCGCGGCGCGGAATGGGATCAGGCGTGGAGCGCCGCCGAGCAGATGTCGCATACGCGGCCCCCATCCTACGCATATCTGGTCAGCGGCTATCTGATCTATGCCGGGCTCGTGGCCTTCGGCCTTGTGATCTTTCTTCTCGGACGGCTCGCGCGCGCCCAGAAAGTGACGATCGAGGGCATCACCGGCGCTGGCGGCGTGCCCGGCTCGCGGCCGCTGAAATTGACCAACGGGCTGATGACGAGCGAGTGGTTCCAGGACGGGCAGGGCGCGATTCGCATCGAAGGCGTCGCCCGCGGCGGCCCGCCGATCGATCTGACGCGGCGCCCGGACGATCACGCCCATCCGCGCGGACGGTTCCTTTTCCTTCGCGAAGACGGCGGCGAGCTCTGGTCGATCGGCGAGGCACCGACCCGCTGCAGAGCCGCTCAGGCGTCACTGACCGACGCGGGAGAAAACTGCCTGTTCTTCATGGCCGAGCGCAACGGATTTGCGGTCGAAGCGCGGGTCTCGCTCGCCGCGGATGAAGCGGTCGAGATTACCCGGCTGAAGATCGTCAATCTCGAGCAGCGCCATCGCAAGCTGATGTTGGCGTCGCTTCGGGAATGGGTGCTCAATGAGACCGGCGTCGAGCTTCGCGACGCCGCTTACAACGCAATTCACATCGGAACCTGGTACGTCCGATCGCTGAACGCGATCTTCGCGCAAAACCGTTTGCTCAAGGGCGGCGCCCGCCGCCAGTCCGAGCGGCGGCTGTCGCCGGAGATCGGCTTTCACGCCATCGGCGCCAGCGGCGACGCCAAGATCGCCGTCGTCGGTTATGAGGACGTCAAATCGCGTTTTTACGGGATGGGGTCGACATATGCGCCTGACAGCCTTCTTGGCCTGGCGGCGCCGCGCGATCCGAAAGACGAAGGCCTGCTCTATGGCTTCGAGCCCTGCGCAAGTCTGCGCGTCGAAGTCGAGCTTGCCGCCGCAGGCGCGACGGAACTGATCATCGTCGACGGCTGGGCCCGCGACATGGGCCGGGCGACCGATTCGATTGCGCGCCATCTCGGCGTTGCGCCTGCGTCGCCCGAGACGCTGAACAAGGCGTTGTCGCGTCGTCGCGAGCTTGTCCTGCCGCCGCCGCCAAGAAAGCCGCGTTACGCCTTTGCTCAGGACGGGCGCAGCGTCACCCTCGCGCCGGGTACGCCGCGTCCCTTCGCCCATGTGATCGCCAATGCGTTCGGGCAGGGCGCCGTGCTCACAAATGACGGCGATATTTTTTCCTTCCACGGCAATTCGCGACTGAACAGCTTCACGCCGTTTCGCATGGGCGAAGGCCGCATGGCGCCGGCTGGCCAGAGAATTTACGTCTACGATCTGGCGCGAACCGACGCGCATAGTCCGACCTTCGTCCCGCTGCGGCGTCGCGACGCTGAATATGAGGTGACGTTTTCTCTGGGCGCCGCCGTCTATCGCGCCGAGCGCGACCACCTCGAACTCGAGACGACCATATTCGTCAGTCCGACGCAGCCGATTGAGTTCAAGATTCTAAAAATTCGCAACAAGTCGGATCACGAGCGTCTGCTGCAGATTACGCCGGCGATGGAAATCGTCTTGGCGGAAACGCCGAACGAAAGCCTCGGCGTGCTGGAATCGGTCATCGACGAGGACGAGCATTCGATCTACTTCCGCAACCCGCGCAATAATTTCGTGCAGGGATGGGCTTTTGTCACGACCTCGCTGCCGGCGGAATTCGCCGAGACCTCGCGTCGTCGTTTCCTCGGCCATGAGAGCCGCGATCCCTACTTGCCTTACATGGTCGAGCACGGGCATCCGGACGCCGGCGCGCCGGCGCATGAGCGAAAGGTCGCGGCGTTCAGCGGCGCGATCGACGTGCCGGCGGGAGAGACGGCGGTCGTCGTAGTGGCGCTGGGACAGACGACGACGATCGAAGAAGCCAAACGGCTCGCCAATTATGCGCGCGATCTCCAGCACGCCTACGCCGAGTTCGCTGCGAATACGCGCGCATGGGACGATCAGCTGTCGGTGCTGCGCATCAAGACCAACCGGCCGGATTTCGATCGGCTCGTCAATGACTGGCTGCCCTATCAATTGCTTGCCGCGCGGCTATGGGGACGCACGGGTCCGTCGCAGCGTTCCGGCGCGACGGGGTATCGCGATCAGCTGCAGGACGTCATACCGCTCATCCATCTCGCGCCCGAACGCGCGCGCGCGCAGATCCTGCTCCACGCCGCGCATCAATATATCGAGGGCGACGCGTGCAAGTGGTGGCATCGCGCGCCCAATGGCGGGACGGGACTTGCGGATCGCACGCATTCCTCGGATCCGCACTTGTGGTTGCCCTATGTGACGATCCGCTATGTCCGCGGGACCGGCGACTACGGCATCCTGGATGAAGTCGAGACCTTCCTTGAAGCCGCGCCTGTTCCACAGGATCAGGAAGGCCAAGCCACGGTGCCGTTGACGTCGCGCGACAAGGATACGCTGCTCGGCCATTGCGCGCGCGCCATCGAATGGACGCTCGATCGTTTCGGCGCGCATGGCCTGCCGCTGATGGGTTCGGGCGACTGGGACGACGGGATGAATCTCATCGGCGACGAAGGTCGCGGGGAAAGCGTGTGGCTGGGCTTCTTCCTGCACGGCATTCTTCTCGACGTTGCGCCGCTCTTCGAGGCGAAAGGCGACGCCGGACGCGCCGAACGCTATCGAGAACGCGCCGAGAAGCTTCGCGCCGCGCTCGAAAACTGCTGGCGCGGCGACCGCTACATTCGCGCCTATGCCGACGACGGCGGGGAAGTCGCGCCGATGAGCGCGATGACCTCCTCCTGGCCAACTCTGACGAACGCCGTGGACGCCGCGCGGGGACTCGAGGCGATCGAGAAAGCGCTCGATGTTCTCGGCCTCGGCAATCGCGTGCTGCTCGTCGATCCGCCCTTCAACGAACATTCGCGGCCCTATCCCGGCCGCAGCGCGGAATATCCGCCCGGCGTGCGCGAAAACGGCGGCCAGTATTCACATGGCGTCTCCTGGTTTGTCGACGCTCTGTCGAAACTCGCCGCGCAGGCGCAACAGCGCGGCGACGCGCGCGCCGCCGACGAGCTGTTTCGCAAGGCGTTCGAGACGTGGATCGCGATCTCGCCGATCTCCAAGCTCATCACGCCTGCGGCGGCCGACATTTACGGCCTGCCGCCGCACCAGCAGCCCGCTGATATCTACAATGGCGAAGGCTATGAGGGGCGCGGCGGGTGGAGCTGGTACACGGGCGCGGCGGCCCGCATGCTGTCGGCCGCCTATGCGCTGCTAGGCCTCGAATTCGAGAACGGCGAGTTGAAGCCGCGCCCGGACGCGTTCAGCCCCAAGGGCGAGTTGCGACTTGAACGCGTCACCTATCTCGGCAAGACGTTCGAAGCGGAGAAACGTCGCCGCATGTGGTAGCGCGATCTGGAGGCGGGAGGCCATGGCCGATCGAGTCGTCACGCTCAACGCCGGGTCTTCCTCGGTGAAGTTCGCCCTGTTCGCCGCGGACGCCGAGTGGCCGCGGCTGATCGTTTCCGGCGCGGTCGACGGACTCGGCGCGCGCCCGCGCTTTCGCGTCGCCGTCGTCGACGGCGAGGCGAGCGAAAAGCAGCTCGCCGCCAAGCTCACCCACCGGCAGGCGATCGCCATGATCTTCGAATGGATCGAAGACGCATATCCCGTCGCGGCGGTGAGCGCGATCGGGCATCGCGTCGTGCATGGCGGGCTGCGCTTCGCCGCGCCGGTCATCGTCGATGATGAAACGCTCGTCGAATTGCGGGCGTTCGTTCCGCTCGCGCCGCTGCACCAACCCCACAATCTGGCGGGAATTGAAGGCGCCCGGGAAGCGTTCCCGCAGGTGCCGCAGGTCGCGTGTTTCGACACGGCCTTCCACCGTGGACACGCCTTCGTCGATGACGCCTATGCGCTTCCCTATTCCTATTACGAACGCGGCTTGCGGCGCTTCGGCTTTCATGGCCTGTCGTATGAATATATCGCGCGTCGTCTGCGCGAGATCGATCCGATCCATGCCGAGGCGGGCGTCGTCGTCGCGCATCTCGGCAATGGCGCGTCCCTCTGCGCGATGAAGGGCGGACGTTCGGTCGCGACCAGCATGGGCTTCTCGGCGCTCGAAGGCTTGCCGATGGGCACCCGCTGCGGGCAGATTGATCCCGGACTGCTGCTCTATCTGCTCCAGAGCGAGGCGATGACCGCCGAGGAGCTGTCGCGCCTGCTCTATGAGCGCTCGGGTCTCCTCGGCCTCTCCGGCGTGTCGCACGATATGCGCGCATTGGAGGCCTCTGCCGACCCCCGCGCCGCGGCCGCCATCGCCTATTTTATTCACCGCATCAAAATGGAGATCGCCGCGCTGGCGGCCGTCATCGGCGGACTTGACGCGCTCGTCTTCACCGCCGGAATTGGGGAGCGCTCGTCGCGCGTCCGCGCCGGCGTGGTCGAAGGCCTCGCATGGCTGGGTCTCGCGCTCGACGCGACAGCCAACGCCCGCAACGATCTCATCATCTCCACGGCCCAGTCGCGCATCCCCGTTTTCGTGGCGGCGACCGACGAGGAAGCGATGATCGCGCGCCACACCATTGAAACAGCGGGATTGTCGGCAATGGCGCGATGAGCGCGGGGCGGCGGGCGACCGTATGGTCGACCAGCGTCGCATTTGAGTTTCGTTCCCGCCAGTCAGCAGGAGCGAATCCAACAAAGCGATTGACCCGCCTGCGCTAAACGTCCAGAATATCTAGGATTATTCAGGATAAATACGCGGCCAGCCCATCGGTGGGACGCTGGTCCGGCCTATTCGCAAAAATTCGCCGTCGGTTCCAGTCGGTCCATTCATCGAGGCTCTCGTGCCCAACCCAAGAGAAAGCGAAGACCCGCCGTCCGACGAGGAGAGTCTGAGCGCCGCCATCGCGCGGCGCATTCCCGACATGGTCTCTCCGGATCATCTGACGTTCGCGGGACTGTTCAGCGCCGTCCTCGTCGCCATCGGATTTGTCGCCAGCCACTGGTCGAATTGGTTCCTGGCGCTGGCCGCGCTAGGGCTCGCGTTCAACTGGCTGAGCGACAATCTGGTCCGCGCCATTTCCGAACGTCGCGGCGCCGCGCGTCCGCTCTACGGATATTTCATCGACAATTCGGCAGATCTCGTCGCTCAAACGCTGATCATCATGGCGCTCGGCTTTTCGCCCTATTTCACCATTCCATCTGCGCTGCTCGTGCTCTCTCTCTATTTGCTGCTCAGCTCGTACAAATATTTGCTGGTCGTGATCCGGGGCGAAGCGCGCCCGCGCAGCGCGTTCGAGCCGACGGGTTTTCGACTGCTCGTGATTGGCTGGTCGATCTCCGCGGCGTTGATGGGACATGAACTCGCCTCGCAGCGCTTTCTTTCCTTCGCCGCGCTCGACGTCATCATCGGCGGCCTGTCGATTTGCGCCTTCGTCGTATTCATCTTCATCGTGCGACGAGACCTGGCGCAGGTTCGGCTCCAGGAGCACAGTTCGGCGGCGGAGAGCCGCGAAGAACCATCCGACGCGGGCGAGCTCGTTTCGCTCGTGCCTCGATTTGCGCCGTCGGGGCGTCGCCCTTCGGAACAGGCCGACAAGAAAGTCTCGGCAGGCTAAGACGGGCGCCGGAAAAACCATGCCTTGGCGGCTTCTGTCGCCACGATATAGCCGACGACAATCGCGCCGATCGCCCCCAGTAAAGACGCGGGAAGCGGCGTGAACCCAAAAGCGTCGCTCACCTCGCCGAGAAAAGGCGCTGAGACCGCCAGGACGCTGACGACGATCGTCGACCACAGAAGCAAAGCGCTTGGTCGGCTGTGCAGCGAGAATTTCTGAGTGCGCAGCGCCAGCACTACTACGAGTTCTGTGAGCAGCGACGTCACGAACCAGGATGTCTGGAAGACCGACTCCCGCGCATGAAAATATTGCAGGAGGACGACGAATGTCACGATGTCGAAGATCGAGCTGAGCAATCCGAACACGATCATGAAGCGACGGATGTTCGCGATGCTCCAGCGCTGCGGGCGCGTCACGCGGTCGGCGTCGACATTGTCGGTGGAGATCGTGATCGAAGGCAGGTCGGACAGAAAATTATTGAGAAGCACCTGCTTCGCGGCAAGCGGCAGAAACGGCAGAAACGGCGTCGCCAGCGCCATGCTGATCATGTTGCCGAAGTTGGCGCTCGTCGTGATGGAAATATATTTCAAAGTATTGGCGAAGGTGCGCCGCCCGTCTATGACTCCGACGCGCAAGACGTCGAGATCCCGATCGAGCAGAATGATGTCTGCGCTTTCGCGCGCCACGTCGACCGCGCCCTCGACCGAAATCCCGACATCCGCCGCGTGCAGCGCCGGCGCGTCATTGACGCCGTCGCCCAGATAGCCGACGGAATGTCCGGCATGCTGTAGCGCCCAGACGATCAGCTCTTTTTGCTGTGGATCGATTTCGACAAACAGATCGATGGTCGGCGCCAGGTTCCACAGGGCTTCGTCGGTGAGCGACGCGAGCTGTTCGCCGGTCATCATCGAGCTTGGATTAAGACCAATCGACCGCGCCAGATGGGCGGCGACGTAGCGATTGTCGCCGGTAACGATCTTGATGCGCACCCCAAGCGCCGCAAGATCGCGTATCGTGGCTTGCGCGTCAGCTTTCGGCGGATCATGGAAAACCAGGAACCCCTTGAACGTCATCTCGGTTTCATCGTCGCGCCCATAAGCGGCGCGGGCGCGAACGCGGCGCGTTGCGACCGCCAGCACGCGAAACCCCTTGGCGCTCTTGTCTTTGAAAATCTCCTCCAACGCCGCGCGCGCCGCGGCGCCCAGAGGCCGCTCCGAACCGCCGATGTCGAGCCTTGTGCAGATGTCCAGCACGTTCGCGAACGCGCCTTTGGTGATGATGAGATGTTCGGAGGGCTTTGCCCGGTCGAACGCCACGACCGTGAGCCTGCGCCGCATGAAGTCGTAGGGGATTTCGTCGACCTTAGAAAAATTTTCAGCCGTCAATCCATCGTTTTGGGCGGCGGCGACGATCGCCGCGTCGAGCGGATTTTCGATGCCTGTTTCGAAGGCGGCGTTGAGGTAGCCGAGCCGTCGAACTTCGTCGGAGCCTGCGCCTTTGGGGTCCAATGTTTCGCGAAGAACGATCACGCCTTCGGTCAGCGTGCCGGTCTTGTCGGTGCAGAAAATGTCCATGCTGCCGAGGTTTTCGATCGCGTCGAGACGGCGCACGATCACGCCGCGCTTACTCATGGCGCGCGCCCCGGCGGAAAGCGTCACAGCAATGATCGCGGGCAGCAGTTCCGGCGAGAGCCCGACCGCCAAGGCGACGGCGAAGGAGAGCGACTCGAGCGGCGGCCGGCGAAGCGCGATATTCACCGTCAGCACGAACAAGACGATGATGATCATCACACGGATGAGCAGATAGCCGAACTGCCTGACGCCACGCTCGAAATCTGTCTCCGGCTGGCGCTCGATCAATCTTGCGGCGATCGCGCCGAACTCTGTCTGACGTCCGGTGCGCACGGCCAGCGCCTTTGCCGTTCCGCTGCGCACTGACGCGCCGAGGAAAACGGCGTTGGATCGCGCCGCGAGCGGCGCGTCGGCAGGCGCGACGCCCGGGCGCTTCTCGACGGGGAAGGATTCTCCGGTCATGCTCGCTTCGCTGACGAGAAAGTCGACCGCCTCGAGCACCAGGCCGTCGGCCGGAATGAGATTGCCCGCCGACAGCAGGATCACGTCGCCAGGAACGATAGAATCGAAGGGAACCGCGCATTCCACGCCGTCTCGAATGACTCTGACGGTGAGCTCCAGTCGGCGTTTGAGCTCTTGTATCGCTTGCGACGCCCGGTATTCCTGAAAGAAGCCGAGCAGCGAACTGCCGAGCACGATCGCGAGAACGATCGTCGCGTCGAGCCATTCGCGGATGATCAATGAGATCATCGCGGCAAAGACCAGAATCAGGACGAGCGGACTTTCGAACTGTCGCAGCAGCAGTTGCAGCATGCTGAGCGAGGTCGCGTCTTTGATGGCGTTCGCGCCGACGTCTTCGAGCAGTTCCGCGGCGCGCTCCGACGACAGTCCTGTCGGTCCGGAGCCGAGCGCTTCCATCAGCGTAGAAGCCTGCTGGCTCCAGTAGGGAGGTTGATCGTCGACATTTCCCATCGCTGTGATTTCCCGTTCGCCACATTGCGGCGCTTGCCGCGCCTAATGTCGGCGACAGGATCGGCAAGGGCAAGAAGCGAAGCGCTCGCGTCCGGAAAAGCGCTGTTGCGTCGCGATCCTCGCCAAGGCTGGCGAACGCGCACGACAGAAATACGGGGCTCCGACTTTGATCCTATTGCTGTCGGACGCCATGAATGACGTCAGCGCCTATCCTTCCAGAAGCATGATCCTTCCGGGCGGCGGACTTCCGACCGACCTCGCCAATCGGATCTGGGCCTGAGAGAAAGATTATATCGACGCTGAAAATGTCAGATCTTAAGCGTGAATGGGAAGCCTTCGTTCCGTCGCCGCATGCGAGGAGCGCCTCGACCACAATGTCGCGGCGAGGCGCTTCGATCGACACTTACCAGAAACGGCGGCGCCAATACGGTCGGTAATAATAGGGACGATAGACGGGTCTCGGCCCGTACCAAGGACGTCTCCAACCGCCCCATTGACCGCCGCGCCGGCATCCGCCCCATGGACCGCGGTGACCATATGGGCCGCAACCGCCCCAGACTTTGACGATATCTGTCGTGTCCGACTGCGGAGCCATTGGCATCGCCATGCCGGACGACGGCCACAAAGCTGGAATTGCAGTCGCCAGTCCCAAAGCCAAAACGGCTGCCTTAAGCTGCATCGCGCCTTTTCCTTCAACGTGCCGCGTTGACGTGGCCCTCCAGTCCACATGCGTTAGGCGCGCATTTCAATAGCGCGCATCATTTTTCTGAGCGCAGCGTCAATTGGGGAATCGATGCGCCGGATGTCTTCGGCGAGATTGCGCGGCCGCGAAACGCGTTCGATTGCATATCCTGAGTTCAGGAGCCGTCAGACGTTATGTGACGGCTCCTGTTTGAGCGACTGTCGCTTTCGTGGCCTGCGCCGCTTACCAGCGGCGATACACGCGATAGCGCGGCCCGTAATACGGGCGCGGCCCATAATACGGGCGCGGCGGCCCATAGACGCGATAGCGGGGGGCGTAGACGGGAGGACGCCCCACCACGACGGCGCCGCGCCGACCGGCGCAGCCGGCGCGATATGGCCCTCGCGCGCAAACAACCGCGTTGGCTTCTTTCGGCTCCAAGGTCCAGGCGCCGACGAATGTCACGAAACCAAGAAAAGCGAGGATGAGCGTTTTCAAAGGCGATTCCCTTTCGATTGACGTGGCGTTCGATCTTAGGAACTTTGGAGAGCGGCGCGCAACTCAAAAAGCCTTCGCGAATCTTTAAGCTCGTGCGCGTGAAGGATCTGCGGCCGGAGCGACAGCGCCCGATAAGAATTTCATGTGATTTTTGTGTGAGCGTCGAACGCCGCAAAAAATGCTGAAACCGTATCAGCTTAGTGGCGCTCGTCGACTGAGCGATGGTCGGGCGATGAGACACGCTGCCGATTCGCGCGGTCGAAGGCCGACGCGCATCGGCAGAAAAAATTGCAATCGTTTCTATCGTTAAAGCGTGACATCCGCGCGAAAGTTAAAGTTAAGACGAAAAATTTCGGCTGACGATGTGCGCCAGAAGCGCGGCAACTGTTTTGAGCAAGAGTTTTTTGAATTCGCGCGGCGAAGGAACGGCAGGAAGGACCAGCATCTGACGCGCCGCAACTGCGGCGTTCGCCAAAGCGAAACGCCGCAGTGAAAGCGCATCGTTTACGCGGCGACCTTGCGGCACTCGTCGGCGCAGGTCTTGCAGGCGGCGCCCATATCGACGCATTCCGAATATTGCGGGAACTTGTCGCATTCCTTCTTGCAGGCGAGGCACATGTCCATAACGATCTTGGCGAGCGCCGGCGTTGAGGACGAATTGACGGAAGCCAGCGTCTCAAGCGCGCCGCAGGCGGCGACCACGTCGAAGGACTCCTTGGTGCACTCCGCCATGCTCGTGTCCTTCATGGACAACATGCCGAAGCAATGACGCAGGCAGTTATTGCCTTCCAGCACGCATTTCGCGGCCGCGTCGGAAAGCGCCTTATACAGCGGGGGATGCATGTGCTCCGCCCCAGGTTTTGCGCCGGCCGTCTCGGCCAGAGCGGAGGAGGCCGACATGGCGGCGGCGACAACGCCAAGCGTGGAGATGAATTCGCGACGTTCCATCAACAAGATCCTTTCACAAGGTTGAGGTAAAAATCTGGGTTCGAGAAGTCGATGTCAGGTCAACGACTCGGACCCGGACGCCATTCCCTATCAAAGCGATATGAAAGCGGCCTAAAAATGACCACGCCTAAGACAAGATATCGACGGGATGCGCGCCGCGCTCAAACCGCAGCGCGCGCCAGCATCTGAGGTCGGCTCTAGCGTTTCGACCGAGCGCTCTGCGCCGCTCGGACGGCATTGAGCAACTCTGCTCGAGAAGGCAGTCTCGATCGCGCCTGGGCGACGCAGTTTTGAGCGCCACTATCATTGTCCTGGCAGCAAAATATGTCGCCGCCGGCGCAGGCCACATAGTGGGGATGTCTGGCGCCGGCGCGCGTTTCCTCCTCGCCTTTGATGAAGCACTGCATCGCGCCTTCATTGTTCACCCAATTCGAATTGCAACTCGCGCCGCTTGCGATTTTGGGCTTTGCATTGGCGGGAAGGACGATCGCGCCAAGGACCGCGGCGAATAAAAGCATATTCATGCTGAAACGAGGCATTTGCGTTCTCCATCTAAAATGCGGTTGAGCAATGAATTTTCTTTGCACGCCGGACAGGCATATTCAATGCGCCAGTCGCAGCGGCATGCGCTGGCGCATGGCCGCGCGCCAGCCAGATTTGACTCCGTCTCCAAGGCGACCGCGTGGGCTGTGTCCGCGGCTCAATGACGCCGTGCGCGCGATTGTCCTGGGTTCGGCGTCGAACGCCGCCGTCGCTCAGCCGTCAAAGGCGCGTCGGCGCCATCGCGCGGAAGGACCGACCGGATATCTGAATGCATGGCGTCGGCCCAAGCTGTGAGGATGGTGCAGAGTTTCGGCTTGTCGACGTCATTGCCCGCGCATTTTCGCGACACGAAATTCTGAAGGCTCATCGACAATTGCAACGAATAATCCGATGAAAAAAGCTGTCGGTCGCTGAAGACGACGCCGGAGCGGACGTTCCGGAAATAGGCCATGCGGAAATCCGGATGATCCGACGTCGTCTTGGAGTCATCCAGTTTCAGGACCTTTGCGCCGAGCGCTGAAAATTCAGGCTGAATGGCGACCTGCGGGAAGCCTGCCGTTTGATGGCAGGCCATGCAGGACGACTGCGGATTGTCGACTGGACCGGCGAGTCGGCCCGCAAAACCGAGGTGGTCGAGCGACAGCGGAGGCGTTGTCATTTCCGCGTTAGCGTCTTCATTGATCCATTGCTCGGTGAGTTTCCGCCGATCGCATGTGCCGCGCGCGTCGCAGTTCTCGCTGAACGGAATGTCGGGATTGCTGCCCCAGGCCAGTCCCAGAGGGACCATACGGTCCCAGGGCGTCGCGCCGGTCCGAGCGCCGTCATATGAAAATGTTCCAAAGAGCCAGCCTGTGACGCTGCGGTCGTCCCGAACGGCGACATCGATCTGCAGCAATCGAATCGGTTGGACAGCGCGCCGATAACGGGACATCGGCCCCTGGTTGCGATAGTTCGGATCCCGGTTGACCGAGATGTCGGCGTTCCACGTCAGCGCGTTTTTGATGATCGGCAGTTGCGCCTCGTCGACCGTGGAAAAAAGCAGTTTGATGATGTAGGAGCCGTCGGCGAAATTGTTCAGGCCCTGAGGGTCCGGATTGAGGGCCGACGGATCCGGCGCGTTCGGATCACAAAAGACTTGGCCAACGCCAAAGCCGGCGCGATCGTTGAAATAAGCGCCGGACCATGTCTCGACATAATCCTTCTGGAGCGTCGAGAGGATTCCGGGCGCCGAATCGAACTCATGCGTCAGGCCGTGGACGAATTCACGACCGTCGGTTCCCGGCCAATCCGCCGAGACTTCCGTGTTCCAGTCCATCCACGGCATTCCGTACCACCGACGGGTCCGGTTATCTTCGACGTAGAAATCGGCCTCAATATTTCCTTCCAGGCCATATTTCAGCATCGCGTCGAGATAGGCCTTCGGATCGACCGGCGCGCCGTCTTTGAATTCAATCGCCAGCCACGGATAATTCTCCTTTGGAGGCAATTGATCAGGAAAATTTTGCGAGAGCTTGAAAACGCGGCCGCGATAGTCGGCGGGCGGATCGCCCCCCGCGCCTTGTCGATAGTAATCCTTGAATGCGCCGCGCACGCAGTTCTGTTTCGCATGCGCGTTCCGAACTTCGTCGGTTGAAGCGACCGCCGGTCGCGAGACGACGAGCGCCACGACCGCATAAAGGATCGCGCCGCAGATAGGCGGATGCGACCGGAGACCTGTCAGCGCCATCTTGAAGCTTTCTGCGTTCATCGACTGTTTTGAAAGACGCGGCCGGAATTGGTTTGCGCATGGCGCCTGGGCGACGCTGACAGGCGTCGAAGCTATCCGGCGAGGCCGAGAGCGCGGAACAGCGTGAATTTGTCCCACACGACCCAGCTTTGCGCGATCTTTCCGTCCGCGCCGAATTCGTCGATCGAGATTCCGGCCCAGGCGATGGCTTTCCCGGTCGGAGGAACGCCCTCATAAACGCCTTGATGCACGACGCTGAAGGTCCAGTGCGTCGCGACGCGGTTATTCTCCTCGAGCTGCATGACGATCTGGACCTTCGTGCCCGGGAAGGCGCGGTGGTGTTCGGCCACGATCGTCTTCAACTCGTCGAGCGTCACATCCCTTTCGCCGTCAGTTGCGGCGATCGGCTCCTGGCGGTTGATATAGCCCGGCGCGAACAGGCGATCTGGATCAGTCTGGAAATTGCTATCCCACCAGCAGAGCGATTTTCTCGATACGGCTTTTTGCTCTTCCATGACGTCCCCCATCTTGCTTTCGCTGAATCGCGCCGGATTTTGCCGAGGCGACGACCAACGATCAATAGGAGGACGGTCGATGAAGGCAAATTCATGCATCGCCGGGCGATGCGCAGTTCGTCGAATGCGTCTCGCAGCGCCCGCTACAGGCGCAGAAGTTTGTGAACGTCCGCGGGTTGACTCAACGACCCGCATGCGGGTCATGCCCGCTCGCCGAAATCAAAATTCTTGCGCGCAAGATGGGAACACGCCTTCAGCTGAGGAGTTGAAAACTTAGTCTCAGCACCAGATGGAGGAACAGATGGGTTCGACGAGCGATAAACTCAAAGGCGCAGTGAATGAAGCCGTCGGCTCCGCGAAGCAAGCCGCGGGGAAAGTCGTGGACTCTCCTGAACTGGAAGGCGAAGGCGTGCTCCAGGAATTGAAGGGAAAGACCCAGACGGCGCTCGGCGACGCGAAGGACGCCGTTTCCGATGCAATGGACTCGGCGGCGAACAAGGCGAAAGAGCTCGCCAAAGACGCCAAGGACGCAATTCATCGCGCAACGGAATGAACGATTTTCTTGCTGCGCGTCGCGAGGAGACGCTGCGAAATTCGACATGGATCGATCGACCTCGTCGATGCGCAGCTGGTGAGTGCAACTGATCACAACGGAGGCTCGAATGGGTAGCCTGCTGCACTATGCTCTTGGTCGTCGCGCTCGTTGCAGCCTTTCTCGGCTTCGGCGGCGTCGCGGGCACGGCGATGGAAGGCGCGCGCATTCTATTCTGGGTGGCGTTGGTGTTCTTCGTCATCTCCGCGGTGGCCGGAATGATCCGCAGAGCCTGAGCAGCCTGTGCTTCTCGATGCAACCTCGCCAAGTCCGCCGAGATCCGGCGCAGATCCTTGGCCAGAACCCTTGGCCCAGCCTTACAGGCTGGGCCTTTTCGCCGCGCATGTTTGGATGCGCAGCCGCCACTCAGCGATTGTGACGACGTGCGCACCAGCGATCGTGAGCGCTCTCAACGCCGCACGCGGGACGCTTACGGGTCGACCGTCGGCGTTTGTCCGGCTTTATTTGCGGCGATCCACTTCTTGAGTTCAGCGACATGCGCACGCTCTTCAGCGACAAACTCCTTGGCGAGGATTTTCACTTCGGGGTCGGTCGTGGCGTCGAGCACCTGCTTGTAATAATCGAGCCCCGCAGTTTCGGCGTCGAGCGCGATTTCCAACGCCTGTTCTCGTCCAATCACCGGATCGGCGGCCCAAATGGCCGCCGTCTCAGGGCTTTCAAGGCCGGGCCAAACAAAATCGCCCGGGCTCATTTTGGGGATGTCGCGAAAACCGCCGCGGGCGCGCGCCTCGGCGAGATGCAGCCTCGAATAATCCGCCAGTCGACGAAACAGCTCTGACACTTCATGGTTGCCGCACGATTCCATGGCGTCGGCCAATTGCCCATAACGGGTTGCCGCTTCCAATTCGAGGTTGATCGCGTAAGCGAGAAATTCCTCGACTGATTTCATAGACAATCCCCGCTTGCTGATTTCAAAATTCAAACGAGCGCGACGTGGCGCCGCGCTCGCCAGCCTTGGACGAATGCGCCTTCCTCAGGCGTTTTCGCTCGGCGGGTTCTTTATGGCCCACTCTTCGCGCGTGATCCAGGCTTCGAGAATTTTTACGTGCTCAGCCTCTTCCTTGACGAATTCCTTGGCCATCGCCTCGATCTCGGGCGACTTCGTTTTGGCGACGACGGACCGGTAGAACTCATAGCCCCGGCGTTCGCCCTGCAGGGCGGCCTTTAGGCCGTCCAATCGCGACAAGGATGGATCGGCGGCCCAAATTTCAGTGCGTTCCGGCGTGGCGTGATTGGGCCAAACATAGTCGGGCGGGATGACCGTCGCGAGGTCAATCGACCCGGCGCGCTTCTTGGCCTCGGCGAGGTGCAGGCGCGAAAAGCCGGCGAGCTGCCGAAACAGTCTCGACACTTCCTTATTGTCGCAGGCCTCCATCATCGACGCGAGTTCGTCGAAATGTATGGCGGCGTCCTCTTCGACCTTCACCGCATATCCCAGGAATTCATCGACCGTGCCGATATCGATGCCGCCCGTGAACCGCTTTGCCGCATGCGTGATGTGCGGGCCTTGCGCCGGCAGGGTTTGATCGCCTTCGAACTTGACGAGGATGTCCTCGTTGCGCACGAAACATTGGCACGCCAGGCGATAGCGCGGCGGCATATCGTTGACTTCGGCGTCCTCGATCTCGGCTTTGGTGATCTTGCCGAGCTGTCGCAGCATTTCCTTTTCTTTTTCGGTCAGCGCGATCCCGTATTTCTGGTTTCGACTGAGATGCGTCACTTCGACGAGGCACGAGCCGCACTCGCCGTCCTGGCAATCGAAAGGAATCGGAATCTTGTGCGCCTTGGCCACGGCCAGGATCGTGCCGCGGTCGCCGGCGATCGCATAGACCGTGACGTCGCGCCCAAGGACGGGTGATGAGAATGTCACATTAGCCACGTTTTCCCCTCCGAATGTTCTCTTTTCGACATTGTCCCGCAACCGAAAGGCGATCCGAGTTAAGCATATGATTATCAGCGCTTTTCGGGGCGGCATCTAAGCTTTTGACGTCGCCGCAACTGCGCCAACGCAGAAGTCTTGCCATGTAATCTGGTTTCGTGTGGACAGGTTGTCGCAGTATTGACAGGCGTGTGCATGACAGAATGTCGCAGCAATACGGATCAATACGGACAAGACATCGCAGCAATGCCGTTCTGCGGGACGCAATAGCGATGATCGCAAACTAGATCTTTGCAATTGCTGCGCGTTCCGGAAGGGAACGCAGCCGGCAAAAACAAGGGGTTCCAAACTGAGGGGTCATCGATTGCGACAGACGCCCGCGCCGGCGTGCGCGCGGAGACGGCGGCGTCAGCGCGCGGGCGAAAAGGCCCGCGATGCGCGCCAATCTTGAGCATCGCCGAAAGCGTCTCGAACCGTGCCGAAAGGGGGTGGTGCCGCAAGAGGGCGCCTAAGCGCCGCGCTTGGGCTCTGCATAAGGCGCTCGCCGACATTCTCGATGATCAAGACGACGCCGGACTCATGGGCACATTGCAGCTCGTTGAAGATGTCGTCATGGGAATTGAGAGATTGTCCGAAGCGTTCGACGCCGAACATTGGCTCGCGGGCAAGCAGGAGGCGCGGTCACTGACATGACTGTCCAGCGGCTGCTTTTCACCCTCGCCGCGTGAGCATTTCTTGTGATTGTTGTCTTAGTCGTCACCAACTTCAGCCGCCGTGCTCTAACGCTCGCCAACAGACGGAAAGAACTCGAACGGCTGAAATCTCGGAAAGCAGACAGCGACACCGAATGATTTGAAGCACCGCATTGACGCCGTGCGCCGGATTTCGTCTTCGGCGCAACAGAACGGTCCGACCGAGTGGGCACTGCACGCCCGAGAATTCAGATTAGGTCCGCTCAGGTTGGCACATCGAAAGTTGACGTAAGTTATGCTGGCAAACTTGAAAGACTGAAGGGGTTTGGGACCGCAGCGACATAGGCGTAGGCATCCGCAAAAGAGATAGGCCCCACTCTGATCGCATGAAAATTCTAATTTCTCTGTATATCTACGAGCTTGGCGGGAGCTTGCCGTCAGCGGAAAATGAATTCTGTTCAGACTGTCTCGTTCGGAGTGCTCCTATTTGGGCAACGCGAAGCGGGCTACTTCGATCCACTGCGGCGAATCTCATATGGACTGTGCTTGATGGAGACTAATTCGGCGGTCACTCCCTTTCGAACTGAAGTCGCGCGTAACGGCGTTAAGACGAAGTGCGCAGTGACTCGTTCGGACCTTGCCGATGCGATTCATCAAAAACTTCGAGCGCCGAAGACTGAATCCGCGAAATACGTGGACATGGTGCTTAGTGAGATTTTTGAGCGCATTGTCGAGGGTGAGGACGTCAAGCTCTCAGGTTTTGGCGCTTTTTTGGTGCGCGCCAAAAAGGAGCGGCAGGCACGCAATCCGAAAACAGGCGCGCACGCTGTGGTTTCGGCGCGCCTCGTCGTCCACTTTAAGCCGTCGGGTGCTTTGCGAGCGAGAATCAACCGCGACAGCTGACATTTCGCTGGGCCGAAATCCGGGAGACGACGCACAGCGGAAACCCTCTGGGCTACAGCGGTGAACCTTGAGGGTAGCTCGCTGAGCGGCATTTTCCACCAGAGCGGCACAGTAACGGCGCAAGCTCACCGCCGCCCACCGCGGGCCGAATGACTTCGATCTGAAGGCTGCGTCGCTGGCCGATGAGGTCAGCGAGGCGCTGGATTTCTTTCCAAGAGAGATCCTGTGTGAAGCGACCGCACATGGGGGAGCATAGCATTTCTCGTGTCGCCACGAGAGCATTGGGAGGCGGCACTATGCTTGGGCCTTGTCTTTCTTTTACACAGGAAACGATTTGGGCGGCCTAAGACAATCTGGCGACGATGAGCCGAGCCTAGGCGTGCCGGCGCTGCGCCTCGCCCGATTATTCGCCGATCTCGGCGAGGCGCTGACACCCGAGGATTTGCGGCAAAGGCTTTGAGCTAACCGTCGCCGGTTCGCTGTTTCATTGAGTTTAGACGCAATGTATTAACTGCAAAACTTTAGGGTTGGCGCCCACAATAAACGGGAGGCTCCGAGGATGTTCGCCACAGTGCTGACGTGTGCCTATCTGCTCGGTCTGCCGGTCGATATGCAGCTTGAAGGCGCCCGCACCGCGCCGCCGGTAGCAGCGTTCTGCCGGAGTCATCCCGACGCCAAGGTCCGCGTGGTTTATTACATGATCCCACGAGACCGGCATGGCCTAAAATTGAAACGCAGAAAGAAGTAGCCGGAGTGCGCTATAGAGTGCGGGGCGGGCGCGCTATGGGAAACAGCGCCACCTACAAGTAGCCTCGCCGCTTGTGCCGTTCCTCGCGCCTTCCCACATGACACCGGACAGGGATAGGCCGGCCAGCCGACAAGCCGAGAAAGCATCGCTCGGTTTCCCTGCGCTCAATTTTGATGCGCGCGAGATGCAGCGCGATGCCTAATAATGTCGATGAACCTTCGGCAACCACTGGATTTGTCGAAGAGCAATTTTCAAATGCTAAGAACATGATTGAGCACGTGTTGAATGACGCACATCAAGCTGGCTTAATCGAAAAAGATCGCGGAAAGAGGTTCCTGGATTGGTTTTGCCACCATTCCGCGACGGCCAAGCGTTTCGCCAAGCTTGCCAACCGGCCTTTGCGGCGAACCGCGCGCTTCTCGACTTCAACGAAGCCATCCTGCACGACAATCCCATCGTGTAGCCTCCGGACGCGATCCGGAAGGCGGCTGCGGCTGCGCGCGCTGCTGGAGCGGCATGGGCGTACTTCCTGCGGCTGTCGCACAAGAGCTTCCCCGAGAAGGTAAGCCTTAACTGAACTGCGTCGACGCGCCTAATTGAAATTCGATCCCTGCGGCGCATACTCTTGCGAATGATCCGCGCACTTAGCCGGAAATGTCCGGCGAATCCCGGTTCATTTCGTTGAACGATTGGGAGGGGACCCACATGATATCTCGCCGTCTCACAGTCGCAGCCCTGGGTTTTGCGCTCGCGCTGGCCGCCGCCCCACAAGTGGGCTGGGCGAGCGACCATCTAAAGCAGGCAATCTGGGAAACCAAGGAAGCGATCGCCGCCGGCAACCAGGGCCAAGCCACATCCTTCGTCGAACATTCAGTTGAGGCAGTTCATCATGCGCACGCCGCGCAGGCGCAGCCCCATACTCAGCGTTCGCGAGAACATCTTAAGAAAGCGATCGCTCATCTGAAAAAAGGGCTCAAACTAGCCTCGCGGACCAGCTCCGTGCACCGCGTTGAAAAGGCGACAGCGCATGCGGACAAGGCGTTGTTGCATCTTGAAGCCGTCAGGTAAGCTCTGGCGACAACTTTTTCGTCGTGGCGCGGCCCGGAAAATGAGGCGCCGGCCGCGGCGATTTTTTGCGGTGTTCGCCGGATCAAGATTAAGATGCCACCAGAGTGTCGCGACCGAAGCCGGACGCCACGCCGAAATCATGCGAAGCGTGGGACTAGTTATGGGACTGACTAGCAACGCTATGCGCAACTATCTGAAATTTTTGTCTTTAACTTAGTCAAATGGTGCGCAAGAGGGATTCAATTTGTGTTTTTAATCCACTGAAAAATAAGAATATTTTTGCAGAGATAAAAATCTGACACCCCGCTCATACCCCCACGCCCGATTTGGTCGGAGGTTCGTTTCCTCTTTAGGGATTTTTATACCCCCAACGCGCGCTTCCTCAACCACTCTTGAATGAAAAAGAGCCGCACGCAAGCGGCCCTTTCATTGCATCGTGTCGACGGGACTCTTATCGGCGACGTGTGTCATGCGATGAGCGACCGCCGTTCGATTGTCGTCGTTGCGCCGGGGCATCGTCGTGATCCTCGTCGGCGATCTCGCGGCACACAATCTTTCCGTCGAGCGGGAAGGCTTGCAACATGATGTTGAAGCCGCCGCCGTCCTTGTGCGGAAAGACCAATCCGACGTTTAGCCAAAAGTCGTCCTGGCCTTCGCGGCGAATGACTGAATAGGCGCGATGCGTCGGCTGCTTGGGTTGCTCTTTCTCCGCCATTGGAAACTCCTTCCGGCGAGGTTGCGATGTCCTGCGTAGGCAGGCGGCGAGGGACGCACCGCCCCGCCGCCCGCCCGCGCGGATCGCAAAGTTGAGGAAGTTTCCGGAGACTGACTTTCAGGGTACGCCGCGAGAAAGACCCGTCAAGGGCGCGCGGATTTTGTCGGTTCGGCGGAGCTTTCTGAACCGACCGGCGAAACGATTTTTGGATGCGACGAAATAGGCGCAACGTCAGCGCCTTGCGTCACTTGCTGGCGGCGCATCACTTCGAATTCGGCCACGAGCACCCATGCATTTAGCCCGGTTTCGCCCCCGTGCTTTGGCGAGAGAAGAATGCCGGGAGAAGGCTGACCGACCTATATCGGCTCATTAATCAGCTCATATATTCCGAATTAATGACCCGATTAATGTCTTCGAAATAGTTTTCTTCGTGATTTCAGATTCTTACGGAAGCCCGCCGTCGGACAATTCAGCCCGACCCATTAGGTGTTTCCCCCCATTCGAGCCGGGCGGCCGGCGAGGCACCCTTGGAGGGCCTGGGGAAATAAATGGGGAAATAGTAGGGGAAACCGTTTCCCTCACTTGGCGATGACAACAACCTGATTTCTTGGGAGGTCATGCGCAGGCCCGCGCCCGACCCTATAGGCTTTTCGCCTCTTATTGGGGCAGCAAGCGCCGCAGCGAACCGTCGACGCCGCGCCAAGCTGCGGTCAGTGGATCAGCGGCGCGAAGCGCATCGCGCGAGGCGAAAAGGAAGAGAGATGATCCCGCCGCGCCCGGCGGCTGGATGGATCGCAGCGCCTCGATCATCGAGCGGACGCGATTGTCGTTGCTGGTGACGAACAGCACGCGAAAGAACTTCCAGCCGAACTTTCGTTCGAAGAGACGGGAGGCGTACGCCGAAAGATAGGAGCGAAGTTTGCGCTCGATGCTGGTCTGAGAAAAGTCCGCCCGGGTGATCGGCATAGTGGCCCGGTCAATTTCGGCGAGAAAGTTTCTGGACGCGCCGTTCTTCAAGTCGATGGTGAAGGCGATGTCCGGGACAAGCCCGATCTCCTGGCGCGTCCCCTGGTGCGAAACCGTGACCCGAAGCGCGAAGGGGTTGCCGCCAAGATCGAGGGCAAAACTTCCCGGCAATCGAGAAACTATCTCCTCGGCCGTGACGTAGCGATGGCCGCAACGCTCGGCCGAAAGTTGCGCCGCGACTTCGAAGTGGGCGATCTCCAATTGGTGCTCGATGAACGGCCGGCGCGCCTCCAGGTTCCTGCGGCCCCATTCAACCCGTGACAGGCCAAGCATGCCATGGTTCCGCAACAACCGCGCTCCCCGATCGGCGAGCGCATAGACCATCGGGGCGGAGCCTTTGGTCGGATAGAAGTCGAGTTGCGCGCGGGGCCGGTCGATGTATCCCGCATGATAGAGGTGGCACAGCCGATCATTTGTCCGGTCGACCGATCGCCCCACAAGATCGGCAACATGCGTCGACCGCAAAAACCTGTGTCGGCCAATGTGTCGGATAATCTCGATGTCGTCGTGGGTTACGCGGAAGGCTAGCCCATTAAAGGCCCGGCGGAATCGGGGCCGGCGAGTGCCGCCTTCGGCTGTCGCGCTAGAATCCATGGGTTCATTCTAGCAACTGGAAATGCCCCCTTTGGCCGCACATCGCAAGGCCTGTGGCTCTGTCGGGCTATGTCGCGCGGCGGCGCGTTCGGACGCGCTTTGTCGGGCTGCGCCGAGGTGTGACGGGGTCTGGCGGGGTTGCGCGCGCGGCGTCGAGCATGTCGAGAACAGGGCAGGCCGGCGTTTGATCGCCCGCGCATTGGCTAATCGTGTCGGCGAGGATTTTTTCGAGCCGTGCGAGGTCTGCAAGTTTGGTTCGCACCTCGGAAAGGTGAGCGTCCGCAATCTCCATGACTTCTGAACATGAGCTGTGGCCCGGTTCGGCCGCCACCAGCAATGCGCGGATGCTCTCTATTCCAAATCCCAATTCACGCGCGCGACGAATGAACGCCAATCTTCGGACATGATCGCTGTCATATGCGCGATGGCCTCCCTCGGTGCGGTCGGGCGGCGGCATGAGTCGGATGCGCTCGTAATAGCGCACCGTCTCCAGATTCACGCCCGTCGCCTTGGCGAGCTGTCCGATCGTAACGCCTCGCGTGTTCGCGGCCATTTTTTCTCTTGACCCTGTAGCGACTACGGAAAGTAGGCTGCCACAGGAAAATCAGGAGCACCAGCCATGGCAGTCAGCGATGCAACGAAACCAAATGGTAAGGCCGGGCCGCTTGCGCCGGCGACGGGATGGTTCGCCTGGGTAGGAACCGCAGTCGGATTTTGGGCGCTGGCCGCGTCGTCTTGTTGCGCGCTGCCGCTTGCGCTCGCCAGCGTCGGCGTCACCGGGGCGGCGCTTGGCGGCCTCGAACTCCTGGCCAGCCTCCGCCCCTTCCTGCTTGGCGGGGCGGCGCTCGCTATCGCCATCGGGTGGTTCTTGTTCTTCCGCCGTCGCGTAGCCGCATGTGATAACGCTGACGTCTGTGTCGCGCCAGGCTCGCCCAAACGCACGGCTGCGTTCCTCGCGGTCGGAACAGCTCTCATCGGCGCGGCCGCCATTTGGCAACCCTACGTAGAGCCAATCCTGCTCCAGTTCATGCGGCAACGCTGATGCAGCTTCAATCCACCATCACATGCCCACAGTGCCGTCATCAAACGACTGAGACAATGCCGACGGACGCCTGCCAGTATTTCTATGAGTGCAAAGGTTGTGGCGTGCTGCTCAAACCGCGCGCAGGTGATTGCTGCGTGTTCTGCTCCTATGGCTCGATTCCTTGTCCGCCGATTCAGGAAGCGTTAGCCGGAAAAGAAAGCGGCGGCTCGTGTTGTGGAAATACGACTCTTTGAGAGGCGCGGTGATCGATTTCAACGCTTGCGCTGCCTCTACTGGCACTCTTACGCCGCGCGAAACTGCGCGTTCTTCATTCTACCTCGTCGCGATGTCGCCCGACGCGAGCACGGCTTCTGACTGGCGTTAGCAACACACCAAGAGCCCGGCGTATCAAGCGCTTCCTTTGTCGGGACGACTCACCACTCGGCTGATATTCTCCACAATGCAGTTAGCCCGGTAGAACAGCTCATCGAACGTCAGAATTTCTGGTGATCGGATGTTTTTCCGATAGAGTTCGAAGCAAGCGATCTTATCGTCATTTCCTTCGAGCTGCGCCAAACTCCCAACAACGAGAAAGCTCCTCGGTTCAATTGTATAGACAATGGTGCCCGTGCTATTGCCAATTTCGTCCTTCAGATCGTCTCGGAATCGCTGCCGCGAAAACTCGAAAACGGTCTTTTGCGTTTGCGTTACGGCGCCAGATACCTCGTCAGACACGCTCCAGCATCCGGGACGGTAGATTGTCTTCTGAAGCAATTCAGTGCTGTTCTTCTTGATCTCGACCAGAACGTATTGGCTCACCTCCGCGCGCGTAAGCATAAGCCCGTCGGCACGCTTGCCCGGCCGGTCGAAGCTGCTTCCCGTCGTGCGGGCTTCCAGTTTTTTGCTCACTTTGTCGAGAAAAACGTAATTCAGCCCATGTCCGAAGATCCATGGGTTGCGCTCGAAGAAGGCCTGCCAATCGGGCTCGGACGTGCTCTCTCTGTCCAAGTTCTCCTTGAATTCGTCCAGTGCCGCGCGTTTTGCTGCGACGGCGTAAATGTCCTGGTGTAGTTCTGGGGTAGACGCCAGCTGGCCGATGAGGTCAGCGCCCTTTGTGCTGCTCAGCAGGGCCCCCAAAGCTCCTACATGGATATTGTCGAGCGAGACCCGTGTCTTCTGGGCATCGCTGAGATCGAGGCTGGAGATGATCGACAGAAACTCTCTTATTTGCGCCAACTGAAATTTGTTGACTTGGATGTGGCCGCTCTCGCGCCAGCCATATCTTGCATGAAATTGAAGTTTTGTGATCTTGAACGTGCCGAAGTCTTTGTGGTCGTTCACGTAAAAAGCTGAAACGGCCAGCTTGCATCTTTGCGTTACATCGATCTCACCGATGACCTGTTCGCTTTCGCCCGCAATGGCGGCGTAAGCTCCGGTCTTGCCGGGGTGCACGTAAAGATGGTTGTTCTTGTAGTTCGCTATGAAGTTGGCATCGTCCGACATACGCAGTCCGTCGCAGAATAAAGCTATGAAATTCTCTCGCCCATCATCTTAGTCGATTGGGATGCTGAGTGCGGACACGAAAGCATCCCGACACAGAGCGGCAGGTCAGGAGGTATTTTACACTAAGCGCATACCGATTACGACCCGCTCCGTTACCGAGAGATAGGCTCTCTGATCGACCAGTTCCTAGTGTTGGCCTACAGCTTCAGCTTTGGCCTCCAGATATTCGCTTCTCGGTGACCGGGTATCGTGACCACGACAGTCCATCACGCTGCAAGAAACCTGCCTATTTTTTCCTCCACCTTCTTTCGATCCCGCCCGAAACGCATTCGGCTTGTGTCGATCAATCGTTGCGCGGACGGCTGCAGCGGCCGGGGCGCGGAGTAGAGATCGAAGAAGATAGGGGAGGACGGCTGTCCGCCCCGTAGGAGCCGCGCCCAGGCGGTGAAGTTGCGGAGGTCGAGAAGCGCGTCGTCGCCACCAAGTCCGATTTGTTCGGCGAGGATCGGCGCGTCCGATGCGCCGGTGCGACACGCGATGATCGAGCCGGCGTTGCCGAAGATCGCCGCGCGCAGCGGCGGTGGAAGCTGGTCGAGATATTGATGCGCAAGGGTGAGGGTCAGCGCATATTTTCTCGCTTCGCTCAGAATGAGCGAGAAACTCTCCGTGGCGAATGATTGAAATTCGTCGGCATAGAGATGGAAGACGCGCCGCTCGGCCGCCGGCGTGTCGGCGCGAGAGAGCGCGGCCTGCGCGAGCGCAGTGACAAGCAATGCGCCAAGAAGATGCGCCGTGCTCTCTCCGAGCGCGCCCTTCGATAGATTGCAGATGACGATCGCCCCCTCGTCCATCAACCGGCGCGGCGTGATTGCGCTCCTAGGTTGCGCCAGCATGTTGCGCAATGAGGGCGTCATTAGCACCTTGCCGATCTTGTTCTGAATGGGTGCGATGGCCTCCCGGCGAAAACTCTCCGTGTAGCCGGCGTATTCATTCTGCCAGTAGGCCCGCACGACGGGGTCGCGCACATGGCGATGCACCAACTGCACGCGATAGGGCGTATCAATCAACAGGCGGGGGAGCATGAGCAGGGTTGCGCCCGGAACGTCGAGTAGCGCGCGCACGGCGTTGGTAAGAATGTAATCGAGGCGCGGTCCCCAGCTCTCTGGCCACACGTGCCGGAAGGCCGAGACGACTCCGTCGGCGACGATCGGCGCAAGATCGGGCGGCACGCGCGAGAGGGGATTGAAGCCGATCGGCCGCTCGATGTCGGCTGGGTCGATATAGACGAGATCATTCGTGCGTCGGCGCGGAATATGGTCGAGCGCGGCGCGCGCAAGATCGCCGTGCGGGTCGAGAAGCGCGACGCCCGCGCCGTTCTCGAAGTCCTGGCGCAACAGGTTGAGCAGTAATGTGCTCTTACCCGTGCCGGTCTGGCCGATGAGGTAGAGGTGCCGCCGGCGTTCGTCCTCGTCGAGCGTGACGAATTCGCCCGATGCGCGAGCGCCAAGCATGCGTGAATATGATTGCGTATCCATAGCCGGAAGAGAGCCGGCGTGCCGTGCGCATCGCGGTAGGGAAGTGATGCGGGCAGCGCCTTCTTCCCTGAAGGCGCGCCGGGGCTACGTGGCGTCGCAGTTCATTGTGCGTAATGAAGCGACTGCCGAGCCCCCCGCTCACTGTCGGCTCGTTTCCGGCCACGATCCGAAAAGGGATGGTGGCCTGTGAGAATTATAGCGCTGGAAATGGTTAAATATCGGCATTGCGACGCTAGAAGCCGCGCCGCTTGTTGTCGGTCTCGGTGATCGCGACAATCTCTTGTTATCGGCGTCGAGGCAACACTATATCAATGAGCGAGGATTCATCTCCGCGTCATATCCTGATATACTCCTAAGGGTCTTTCGGAATTGATCGAGCCAACCCACTTCGCGAGAGGCTTCGTCATAAACGCACACAGTCAAGCCTCTAATCAATGCTTTGTCTAGGGCTGATTTGAGCGCCTCATCTTCATGCGGCGCTC
>NZ_JBFWNB010000014.1:0-73010 GCF_050251305.1 Methylocystis sp.
GGAATTCGACGATCTCCTGCAGATCCTCCTTGGCCTCGTCGACGCCGGCGACGTCCTCGAAGGTGACGCGCCCCTGCGTCTCCGTCAGCAGCTTCGCCTTCGACTTGCCGAAGCCCATCGCGCGGCCTGCGCCGCCCTGCATCTGGCGGGACAGGAAGATCCACACCGCAAGAAAGGCGACGAGCGGCAGCGCATTGAGCAGCAGCGTCATCATGAAGCCGCCGCCTTCATTATTCGGCTTGGCGCTGATTGAAACGTTCTTCGCCTGCAGGCGCGGCACGAGATTGGCGTCGTCCGGCGCATAAGTCGTGAATGGCCGATTGTCATTGAAATGACCGACGATTTCGTTACCAGCGATCGTCACGTCGTGGACGCGGCCTTGATCGATCTGCGTCAGCAGTTCGCTATATGAAATGTCGCGGATTGGCGTGCGCTGGCCCGGCTGCTGGAACAGCATGACGAGAGCGACCACGAGCAACCCGATGATTGCCCAGAGCGCGAGGTTTCTGAAGTGTGGGTTCATGTGGGGAGCCTGTCGGGAGCCGCTCGGTCGGGCTTATCCCCCGAAGCGCTCCGGTCATCCGCCTAATTTAAGCGCACTGGAACGCGTTGCCAAGGCTTGGAAAATCCCCCGAATCCAAGCGTTACGCTCACAAAGCTGAGCCGTTTCGACGTAAGTCGGCCTCTTGCATCGCGAATTGACGCAGATCTAGGTCGAACGGCGCGGCGGCGACGGACGCAATCGAACGCGCGCGCCATCGGTTTCGATCAAGACGTCGGCGAGCGTCATTCGTAGCGAATGGCGCGCGATCAGCGCGGCGGCGATGCGCGCGCTGGCGCGCTCCAGCCGATCGAGACGAACGGCGGGCGTCGGCGCGAGACGATGCATCGCGCTTGCGAGAACGCGCTGAAGAATGTCCAGCGGCGCCTCATTCAAGATTGCGGCGTCGAGTTCGATGCAAAATGCGTCGTTGCGACGCAGCGCGCGCTCCAGCGTCTCGGCCGCGCAATGCGACAGCGCCGCATTGGCGCGCGCCGCGCGTACGCCGAGCCGCAACAGCGCATCGCGCCCAAGCCCTTGCGCGGCGAGCGTCGGCGCCAGTTTCCGAAGCCTTGCGCGCGCGAAGCTTTCGTCGTCGTTCGACGGATCGCGGAAAAAAACATGTTCCGCGCGCGCGCAGATTGCGACGAGCTCTTCTTTGCCGAAGTCGAGCAGGGGCCGCAGAAGCGTCATGCCTTCGCTGCGCGCGATAGGCGCCATGCCGGCGAGTCCCGCCACGCCGGAGCCGCGCGTGAGACGAAATAGAATAGTTTCGGCTTGATCGTCGGCATGATGCGCAAGCACGATGGCGGATGCGTCGATGCGGCGCGCGCAGTCCGCAAGCAGCGCATAGCGCGCTTGACGCGCGCGTTCCTGCAAACGCGTTGCGGGTTTCTCGTCCTCCCAAGTCAACAGATGATGCGCAAAGCCGAGCGCGCGCGCCCAGCGGCCGACCTCTTCGGCTTCGGCGCGCGACTCCTT
Organism: Methylocystis sp.; assembly: GCF_050251305.1. Classification (GTDB taxonomy): domain Bacteria; phylum Pseudomonadota; class Alphaproteobacteria; order Rhizobiales; family Beijerinckiaceae; genus Methylocystis. The sequence goes on from NZ_JBFWNB010000014.1 coordinate 1,523, forward strand.
GCGCAGCCGATGATCGACCGTCGCCACGGCGATGTCGCGCGACGCGCGCAAGGACCATTGCGCGCACAAGAGCATCAACGCGACGGAATCGGGCCCTCCGGAAACCGCGAGAAGCGCGGAAGGATAGGGCGCAAGGAGGTCGAGCGCCTCTTCGCAACGCGGCTCGAATGAGTCCGTAACGGCGGCGAGGTCTTCCGTCTCCGCGCGTGACATGCCTACGCCCGACGGGCGCCGATCGCCGCGCGGACGGCTAGCATTGGATCTTTTTGCTTTCGCGTTGCGCCGCTTCGCGAATCCGCGTCGCCACCTTCGGAAATTTGACGTTGATCTCGGAATAGGACGCGCAGGCCTGCTCCTTCGCGCCCATCGCGCTCAGCGACTGGCCGAGGCGCAACAGCGCTTCCGGCGCCTGCGCCGAACCGCCGTATTTCGTCGAGATTTCGAGATATTTCTCCGCCGCCTCGCGATGGCGCCCGCGCAGAAAGTAGGTCTCGCCGAGGTTGAAGGTCGCGGCGGCGGCGAGCTTGCTCTTGCCGTTCTTCGCGAGGAAGGCGGAGAGCGACTTCTCGGCTTGCTCATATTTGCCGGCGCGCAGCGCGCTCACGGCCTGGTCATATTGCTCCTTGGATCCCGGGACGGGCGGCGCCGCCGCAATTTCCGCGGGCGACAACGGATCGCCGACGAGGCGGCCATGAGCGATATCGAGCGGCTGGCCGACTTCGCGCACCGGCGCAGCGGTCACCGATCCTGTCGGCCGCGCGGCGCTGTCGAGCGGCGTCGAGGGGGCCGTGGTCCCCAGCGGCCGCGGCGCGCCGGGCGCAGAGGGCTGAGTCGCCGGATCGAACGCGTCGCCGCGTCGGCTCGCGTTGGTCTCCGTCGGGAGCGCCGGCGCCGTCTGCGCAACGGTTGGCGAAGGGGCAGGGCTCCGCGGCCCGGCGTCGGTGTGCGGCGGCTCCGACTTTGTCGCGCGCAGTTGTTCTTCCAGGAGCTGCACCCGATGCTGCAGCTCTTCGTTCTGTCCGGTCAATCGGCGCAGCTCGCGCTCGAGCCGATCGATTCGCATCGACGTCGCCCCGTCCGACCCCGGTCCGGCGTCGGGCCCGTCATAAATGTCGCTCGGCGGGACATTGTAGGTCTGGGCGCGATGGTATTCGGTCTCCGGCCTGGAATCGCCATAGAGATCGAATGCCTGGGCGGCTCCCGCCGCGAAGAGGAAGAGGGCAAAAATGAGCGCGTTGCGTGAGAACATTGGTCAGAGCATGGTCGCGAAGGCCGTGACTTTCGCTGAGGGGCGTGTCCGGTTTGGCAACGCCTTGACGACGCCGTAGCATAGGCGCCCATTCGGCTAAAGTTAGGCGATGCCCTTTTTTGATCTCTTGCGGCTGCGGGGAGCGGCGCTCGCCTTTGGCGTGGCGGCCGCGGGGCCGGCGTTTTGCGCGGCGCTTCCGCCTGCGGCCGAAACCGGCGCGTGCTCGCTCGAAGGTGCGGAGCCGGCGACCGTCGCCGCCGTCGACGACGACTTTGAACTCCTGCTCGACGACGGTCGCCGCGCCTCTCTCGCTGGGCTCGACTTTCCGCCGCCGGAGATGACGGCGCTCCGCGGCGCCGCCCGCAAGCGTCTGTCGGCCTGGGTCGTCGGCCGAGACGTATTTCTCGGGTCCTTCGCCACGAAGATCGATCGCTGGGGCAGGACGCCGGCGCGCGTTTACGCGAGTCCCGCCGAGGGTGGTTCCTCAGCCCCGCTGACGGCTGTGGCGGAGGCTCTGCTGTCAGCCGGCGACGCGCGCTTTCGCCCCGATCCGGTCGCCGCCGACTGCGCCAAAGCCTATCTCGCCGCCGAGGCTCCGGCGCGCGAATCGGGCGTCGGACTTTGGTCGCAGCCAGAATTTCGCCCCATCGACGTCTCGGCGGCCTCCGCAGCGGATCTGAAGGAGCGCAAGGGAATGGTGGTCGTCGTCGGCGACGTCCATTCGGTTGGCGTGTCGCTGCACGTTTTCTACCTTAATTTTGGCGACAAATGGCGCGATAGCTTTACCGTCGTGATTTCGCGGCGCAATTTGGCTAACTTCGGGCAAATCGAGCCCCGCGCGCTTGTCGGGCGGCGGGCCCGCGTACGAGGACTGATTGAGACCGGGTCTCGCATCGAAATCGCGACGCCAGCCGAGATTGAATTTATTGACCGCGACGCTCCTCGCTAGGCGGGTCGCGCTCTCGCTGCTTGTCGGTCTCGCCGGATTGACGCTGGTCGGCTGCGCCGAGCTTGAGCGTCAAGGACGGATCTTTACCGCGCCATTGCCGCCGACCCGGCCGGCCGCGCCGCGAACGGACAATCGCAGCACGGTCCAGCATCGGGAGCTGGTCGCCCAGTTCGGCGGCGAATATGACGCTCCGGCGGCCGAGCGTTACCTCAATGCGATTCTGGCCAAGCTGGCGACGGTCAGCGATACGCCCGGTCAGCCGACCTATAAGGTGACGATTCTCAATACGCCCGTCGTCAACGCGTTCGCGCTGCCGTCCGGCAATCTTTACGTCACCCGGGGACTGTTGGCGCTCGCAGGCGACGCCTCCGAGGCCGCCGCGGTCATGGCGCATGAGATCGCCCATGTCTCGCTGCGCCACAGCGCGCTGCGCGCCGAGCGCGAGCGCGAGGCGGCGGTCATTTCGCAAGCGGCGACGGTCATTCAGAACCGCCAGAAAGGCGAGGAGGTGCGCTCGAGCCAGCGACTCTCGGTCGCGAGCTTTTCGCGGCAGCAGGAGCTCGACGCCGACGCCGCCGGCGTCCGGGTCATCGCCCGCGCCGGTTTCGATCCCTATGGCGCGTCGCGCTTCCTGACGGCGCTGGGCAGATCGACGGAATTGCGCGCGGCTCTCTATGGGAAGAAGAAGTCGCTCGACTTCGACATCATGTCGACCCATCCCTCGACCCCCGATCGCATTACCAAGGCGATCGCCGCCGCGCGCGAGATCGGCGCGCCGGGAATCGGCGTCGCGGACCGCAACGGCTATCTCGACGCCATCAAGGGCGTCGCGTTCGGCGACGATCCCACGGAAGGCTATGTTCGCGACCGCATATTCATCCATCCGCGACTGCGCTTCACCTTCACCGCGCCCGAAGGCTTCCTTCTGGAAAACTCGAACGAAGCGGTGTTTGGCGTGCGCGAAGCCGATAACGAAGCCTTGCGGCTCGACAGCGTGCGGCTGCCCGCGGATGAGAGTCTCGAAGCCTATGTCGGCTCCGGCTGGGTCGACGGTCTGCTGACCTCCTCGGTGCGCAAGCTGGACGTCAACGGGCTTCCCGCCGTCGTCGCCGTCGCGCGGGCGGGCGAGTGGAACTTCCGACTGGCGGTGATCCGCTCTGGAGAGTTTCTTTACCGTCTGATTTTTGCGGCGCGCGCGCTGAACGACCAGGCTGACGCCCGCTTTATGGAGTCCATCAAATCCTTCCGTCGCCTCGCGCCTTACGAGACCACTGACGCCCGTCCGTTGCGGATCGCGGTCGCCGTCGCCGCGCCGGGCGACAACATCGACGCCATGGCCAGGCGCATGGTGGTGCCCAACCGGCCGGTCGAATATTTCATGCTGCTCAACGGGCTGTCGGCAGGCGACGCCCTCACTCCCGGCGAACATTACAAAATCGTAACCGAGTGACGCGGGACCTTTTTGCTCGTTTTGGGAACAACTGTCCCGCCTGACGGTTATCAGCAGGAAGGCAAAATCTTGACGCGCGGGCCGCCCGTCCATTTCAGGGGCACAGCCGCGTATGGAGGGCGTCATGGCGTATATGCCTGGACTCGGACGCGAGCTGATCAAGGCTGCAGCTGAAGCCCCATTCCTGGAACGCGAAGAAGAGAAGCTGCTGGCGATCGCTTGGCGCGATCGCGGCGATCCGAAGGCGCTGCACAAGCTGACGGCGGCGCATATGCGCCTCGTCATCGCGCTGTCGGCGAAGTTCAGACATTATGGATTGCCGCTTTCCGATCTCGTCCAGGAGGGCCATGTCGGCCTGCTGGAGGCGGCGGCCCGCTTCGCGCCGGAACGGGACGTGCGTTTCTCCACCTATGCGACCTGGTGGATCAGGGCGTCAATTCAGGACTATGTCCTGCGCAACTGGTCGATCGTGCGCGGCGGCACGAGCTCGTCGCAAAAAGCCCTGTTCTTCAATCTGCGCCGATTGCGCGCCAGGCTCGCCCGCGAAAACCGTGGCGGCAGTTCGGCCGACGCCTATCAGACGATCGCCAATGCGATTGGCGTGTCGCGCGCCGATGTCGAGATGATGGATTCGCGTCTGTCGGGCTCCGACGTGTCGCTGAATGCGCAGCTGGTCGACGACGACTCGTCCGGCTCCGCGCAGCGGATGGATTTTCTGGTCGACGAAAAGCCGCTGCCCGACGAGGTCGTCGAGGAAACGCTCGACTCAGACCGCCGCGCGCGCTGGCTCAAAGACGCGCTCGCGATCCTGTCCGAACGCGAGCTGCGCATCGTGCGCGAACGCCGACTTGCGGAAAATCTTGTGACTCTCGAGACCTTGGGCGATCGCCTCGGCATCTCCAAAGAGCGCGTCCGGCAGATTGAAAGTCGCGCGCTGGTCAAGCTCAGGCGCGCGTTGTCCCGAATGCAGGAAAGCGCGGCTGAAGCGGCCGAAGAGGCAAGAGCGTAAATAAAAACCCCGGAAGTTCGCTTCCGGGGTTTTTTGTCGGCGTCGGCTCAGGCGGCGCGTTCTACGTCAGTTTCATCGCCGCCGTCTTCGTCGGCGGCGTCGCCTTCCGCCTTCGATCCGCGACGCGGGCCTTTGAGCAGGAAGGACTCGATCAGCTTCAGCGATTCCGGATCGATGAGCTTGCGCACGGCGGCGATTTCCCGCGCCATGCGATCCAGCGCCGCCTCGTAAAGTTGGCGTTCGGAATAGGATTGCTCCGGCTGCGTGTCGGACCGGTAGAGGTCGCGAACCACTTCGGCGATGGTGATGAGATCGCCTGAATTGATCTTCGCCTCATATTCTTGAGCGCGACGCGACCACATCGTCCGCTTGATGCGCGCCCGGCCGCTCAGCGTTTGCAGCGCCTTGTCGACGACCGTCGCATCGGCGAGCTTGCGCATGCCGACATTGGCGACTTTGCTCGTCGGCACCTTGAGCGTCATCTTGTCCTTGATGAAGCTCACGACGAAGAGCTCAAGGCTGAAGCCCGCGACCTCCTGCATCTCGATGCCGACGATCTGGCCGACGCCATGCGCCGGGTAGACGATGAATTCGTTGAGCTTGAAGCCCGGCTTGGCCGTTGCGGCCGGCTTCGCCTTGACCGGCGGCGCAGGGCGCGCGCCGGCGACTGGCGTCCGTTCGACCGATGCGGCGGCGGGCGCCGCCGCAGGCGTCGGTTCGGCCGGCTTCGGCGCAGCCTCCGCCGCCGGGCGCGGCTTTGGCGCCGCAGCCGCGACATGCGCCGGCTTCGGTTGTTCAGTCGCCTTGACTGCCTGATTCTGGGCGGGAGCGACGGGCGCCGCCGTCTTGACGGGTTTCGTCTCGGGCGCTTTGCTCGGCGCCGCTGATTTGACCGTCTTGGTCTCAGGCTTCGCGCTGGCGCTCACCTTTTCCGCCGCGGACTTGGCCGCCTTGGCGGCCACCGCCCGTTTCGTCACGTTCTTGGTCGTGACGGCCGTCTTGGCCGCCACCGAACGCTTGGCGCTCGATTTGGCCGCAGGCTTGTTGGCGGCGGCGCGGGTAGAGGCGCGAGGGCTCGCCGCCGCAGCCGCGCGGCGAGTCGCCGTGGCGCGCGCCGTGGTCTTTGCGGCGGTCTGAGTCTTGGCCGATTTCGACTTCGTCGTTGTTGGTTTTGAGGTCATCGCTCTCGTTGTTTTCGCGGATGTTTTTGTGCTTGTCTTACGGCTCGAAGCGGCGGCGCGCGCCGGCTTGCTCGCCGAGGCGGAGCGACTGGCCGACTTTTTGGATGTCGAAGGCCGCGCAGCAGCGCTTGTCTTGGTTGCCCCGCTCTTCGCCGCGCGCTTGGCGAGCGATTTGGATCGAGCGGACGAGCCCTTGCCGCGCGCCGCTGCGGTGGAGGCACTCGCGGGCGACTTTTTCTCGGCTTTCTTGCTGGAGGGCATACGCGGGCTACTCCTCTTCCGTCCCGCTGTGGAGACGGGACCATGACCGCCTGACGAATCGCTGATTGCCGACGGCGACAACGCCGCGACACCGCGAAGGCGGCTAGTGGAAACCTTGTGTGCTAGCGCCGCATATCCAACAGCCGAACCATTAGGCCGACCCTCGGAAAAGAGAGGCTTTCGAATAAATCTCGAGATGGTGACTGTGTGGCGCCGGATCGCCCTTCGACAAGGCGTGTATTTAGTGTGTGATTTATAACACAAGAAACAACGAAAATCAAAGGCGCATGGCCCCGAACGGCGCCTGAGCAGATGTGGAAAACGCCGCTAAGCTACGATAGATTATAGTGTTTCAAATAAATTAACGATATGGAAACGCTCGGCGCGCGCCCGCTGCGCCAGCGTCGCCTTCTGAACACTGTTCAGTCTCCCTGTCCAGCCTCGGCGGAAAAGAACTGCTCGAACTTGCCCGGCTTCCCATCCCATTCCTTGGCGTCGGGGGGCGGGTCGCGCTTGATCGTGATATTGGGCCAATTCTGCGCCATTTCGGCGTTAAGCTGCAGCCACTGCTCGAGATTTTCTTCGGTGTCGGGCTTGATGGCGTTCGCTGGGCACTCGGGTTCGCAGACGCCGCAGTCGATGCATTCGTCCGGATGGATCACCAGCATATTTTCGCCTTCGTAGAAACAGTCCACCGGACATACTTCAACGCAGTCCATATACTTGCACTTGATGCAGTTTTCCGTGACGACGTAAGTCATAAGGGTGATCTCTCCGCGACCTCGCCGTTTGCTAGCTTTTTTGCCTGCGTCACGCAAGGCGAGCAGAAGCGAGCGTCGTAGATATGATTGCGACTCCAACCCGCAAGGTCAGACATGGTCGAAACCCTCAATTCGCCAGCGACGGCCGCCATGGGCCGGCAGGCGCTGACGGCGCGCGCGCTGCTGCTCGGCGAGCGGATCGACACTGACGGTCTCGAACGGCAGGATCTCGTGTCCACGGCGCCTCTCGCCTTTCACGCCGGGCAGAGCGGATTCGCCGTGCTTTATCGCTTCGGGGTCGCCGTTCTCTTCGGGCTGTCGCCGCTGGAGGAGGATGAGATTGTCAAGAAGATCGGAATGCGCGTGTCGGGCGCGTCCCGCGGCGACGATGAAACCTTGCTCATCGAAGCCTCGCCGGAAAGCGAGGAAAAGGCGCTGCCGGACGGACGCCTCGCGGTGAAGGACTTTTCGGAAGCGCGGTTGCTGGTGATCGCCGACGTTTTGTCGAAGAGCGTCGCCCTGGCGCGCGACGAGGGCCGCGTGAACGCCGTCTTCGACACGATCGAGCCTTTCGCCGCCGAGCTTGCGGCGCGGGGCAGCCCGCCATGGAAGCGCAAATCCATGCTGGAGCTGATCGGCCAGACGCTGCTCGTGCGTCATCGGGTTTCCGGCCGGGTCGCCGTCGACGACAAGCCGGACGTCCTTTGGGATCGGCCTGACCTCGAACGGCTCTATGCGCGTCTCGAGGACGAATATGACCTCGCGCCGCGGGCGCGCACGCTGAGCGCCAAGATCGACGTGATCGGCGAGACCGCCCGGGCGCTGACCGATCTCATCGACGCGGCGCGCTCGGTCCGGCTCGAGTGGACGATCATCATCCTGATCGCCATGGAGATCGTTCTCACCCTGTTCCAGATGTGGGTCGCGCACAGGAGCTGAGCGCCACTTCGACGTCGCGCAGCGGCGTGTCGCCGGCGATCCATTCGAAGCTCGGAAGCTGGTGGCGCGCGAAGGTGAACTGTCGCTTGGCGTAGCGGCGCGTGTCGAGCTGGCTGCGCAAGATCGCCTCTTCCAACGTCAGCTTTCCGTCCAAATAGGCGATGAGATGCGGGACGCCGTGCGCGCGCATCGCCGGCAGCGCTGGATCGAGCGCGCGCGTCTTCAGCGCCGCCACCTCGTCGATCGCGCCGATTTGCGCCATTTGCTCGAATCTTGCGTCGATGCGCGCGTAAAGCGTCTGGCGTTCAGGCGCGAGGAAAAAGGCCGGACAGTCCGACGCATTCAGAAGCGGCGGACTGCGCGGGCCTTGAAAGGAGACGAGGGGCTTGCCGGTCGCTTTCAGCACTTCGAGCGCGCGCAGCACCCGCTGCGGATCGGTGTCGCGCAGAAGCGCCGCCGTGTCCGCATCGCGGGCGGCGAGTTCGGCGTGAAGCTGTTGCGGAGTCTTGTCCTGCGCCCAGGCGCGCATCGCCACGCGCACGTCGTCAGGCACGGCGGGGATATCCGACAGACCATAGAGCGCGGCCTTGAAATACATTCCGGTGCCGCCGACAAGAATAGGCGTCAGTCGCCGCGCCTCGACCTCGCGCAGCGTGCGCGAAAGGTCGTCAAGCCAGCGCCCGACCGAATAGTTCGTCGCCGCATCGACATGGCCAAAGAGCAGATGCGGCGCGGCGGCTTCTTCCTCGACGGTCGGGCGCGCGGTGATGATCCGCAGGTCGCGATAGACCTGCATCGAGTCGGCGTTGACGACCGCGCCGGGCAGGCGGCGGGCGAGCGCCAGCGCCAGCGCGGACTTGCCCGATGCGGTTGGACCTGCAATGAGAATGGCGCGCGCGCCCATGGCCCTATTGCCGCTGAAACGGTTGAGATGTCAAAGCCCGTCGATGATGTCAAAGCCCGTTGATTATGTCGCGACCTTCGTCGCCGGACGCGGCGCGACGCTGAATGACCGCACAATCGCGAGCGTGCTGTACGACGCGGCGCTCGTCGACGCCGGCCGCGACTGGCTCGCGCCGGATCTCGCCGTCGACGTGTTTTTGCCCGGGGCGGGGCATGACTTCGGCGATCTGCGCGCGCGCCTGCAGACGGCCGTGGCCGACGATCCCCTGGACGTGATCCTGCAGCCGACGTCGGAGCGCCGGAAGCGGCTGCTCGTCGCCGATATGGATTCGACGATGATCGAACAGGAATGCGTCGACGAACTCGCCGACCTCGTCGGTTTGCGCGAACATGTCGCGGCGATCACCGAGCGCGCGATGCGCGGCGAGGTGGCGTTTGAGGGCGCCTTGAAGGAACGCGTCGCGCTGCTCGCCGGCGTGACGCTCGCGCAGATCGAGACTCTGCTGACGCGCATTACGTTGACGCCTGGCGCCCGGCGGCTCGTGCGCACTATGCGCGCGCATGGCGCGTATACGGCGCTCGTATCGGGCGGCTTCACCTTATTCACGGAGCCCGTCGCGGCGCGTATCGGCTTTCATGAGACGCGCGCCAATCGTCTCGAAGTCGTCGACGACGCGCTGACCGGCGTCGTCGTCGCGCCGGTCCTGGGCAGCGAAGCCAAGCGTCGCGCGCTCGTCGAACTGCGCGAGGCGCGCGCGCTGTCGCAGGACGCGACGCTGGCGATTGGCGACGGCGCCAATGATCTCGACATGCTGCGCGAAGCCGGGTTGGGCGTCGCCTTTCGCGCCAAGCCAAGAGTGGCGCAGGCGGCGGCGGCGCGCGTCGATCACGCCGATTTGACGGCGCTGCTTTATGCGCAGGGCTATCGGCGGGAAGAGTTCGCCGAATGACGGACCCTTCTCCCGCAAGCGGGAGAAGGGATCGGATCACTCCACCGGCAGGGCGACGAAATGCGCGTCGCCCTGGCCATTGGCGACGATCAGCAACGCAGTTTTCTTGCCGTCGCTCTTCAGCGCCTTTACCTTTTTCACCACATCGGCCGGATCGCTGACCGCCTCTTGATTGACCTCGAGCAGCACTTCGCCGGCCTGGAGGCGTTTCTCGGCCGCCTCCGAGCGCGGATCCACCGCGGTGATGACGACGCCGCCCTTGACGGTGTCCTTGATCTGGAAACGCGCTCTCAGATCGTCGGAGAGTCGCGACAGCTCAAGCCCCAGCACGTTCTGCGATGACGTGGCGCCGCTGTCGGACTTCTCCCTGTCGCCGCCCTTCGACGCGACCTTCTCGCCATCCTCGAGCCGGCCGAGCTTGACGATCTTGGTCTGCTCCTTGCCGCTGCGCACGATGACGAGTTCGACGTCCTTGCCGACCGGAGTCGCCGCGACGAGCTTCGGCAGGTCTCGCGATTCCTTGATCGGCTTGCCGTCGAATTTGATGATGACGTCGCCGACCTTGAGGCCGGCCGGTTTCGACGGCCCCTTGTCGTCAACCCCGGCGACGAGCGCGCCGCGGGTCGCGCCCAGGCTGAGCGTTTCGGCGATGGCGTCGTCGATGTTCTGGATGCGGACGCCGAGCCAGCCGCGGCGCGTTTCGCCGAACTGCTGCAGCTGCTCGATGACGGGCTGAACCGTATTCGCCGGCGTCGCGAAGCCGATGCCGACCGATCCGCCCGATGGCGACAGGATGGCCGTGTTGATGCCGATGACTTCGCCGTCCATATTGAACAGCGGTCCGCCCGAATTGCCCTTGTTGATCGAGGCGTCGGTCTGGATGTAGTTGTCGTAAGGACCGCTGTCGATATTGCGGTTGCGCGCCGAAACAATGCCGGCCGTCACCGATCCGCCAAGGCCGAAGGGGTTGCCGACGGCGAGCACCCAATCCCCGACCTTCGCCTTGTCGCTGTCCCCGAACTTCACCGCCTTCAATGGCTTCTCGGGCTTCACTTTCAGGACCGCGACGTCCACTTTCTGGTCCTTGCCCAAAACTTCCGCCTTGAGCTTCTGGCCGTCGTTGAAAATCACCGTCACTTCATTGGCGTCGGCAATGACGTGGTTGTTGGTGATCACAATGCCGGAAGGATCGATCACGAAGCCGGAGCCGAGCGAGCTGGACCTGCGCTGACGCGGCAGCTCCGGCATGCCTTGGCCGCGCCGGCGAAAGAATTCTTCGAAGAGATCGTCGAAGGGCGCGCCAGGGCCGACGCCCGGGGGCAGATTCGGTCCGTCGTTCCGGGCGCTGCGTTTCGCGTCGACCGTGGTCGCCGAAATGTTGACCACGGCGTCAGAGACCTGATTGGAGAGCTCGGACAGCGAATCGGGACCCTTCGCCGCGGCCGGGAAGAAAAGGAAGCAGAGTACGGGCGCGGTCGCGAGGATCGCTCTCGCGGCGCGACGAAGTGCGGACGTCATGCGTTTGTCTCCTCGAGGGACAGATTGGCCCGGGCGCGGCTCAACGCGCGCGCCGCCGGGTCACTTTTTTTGGTTTGTTGGCTCCGGTCGTTCGGACCGCTCTGCGCTGGTCGCGGCGCTCGCCTCCGGAGCCGAGAAAAAACGGAAGAACTCCGAACGCGGGCTGATCAGAAAACGTGTTTCGCCAGGTTTGAAAGCGCTGTCATAGGCTTGCATCGATCGATAGAACGCGAAGAAATCCGGGTCGCGGCCGAAAGCTTCGGCGAAGATGCGATTGCGCTCGGCGTCTCCTTCGCCTTTCAACTGATCGGCCTGACGCTGCGCCTCGGCTTTCAGCACGATGACGTCGCGATCGGCCTTGGCGGTGATCTTTTGCGCCTGCTCCGAGCCCTGCGCGCGATATTCGGCGGCTTCGCGCTGACGCTCGGTCTGCATCCGTCCGAACACCTTCTCCGAAATTTGCTGCGGGAGATCGACGCGGCGGATGCGCGCATCGACGACCTGCACGCCGAACTTGCGCGCTTCGCCGTCCGCCTGCTCCTTGATCTTCACCATCAGCGCGGCGCGTTCGTCGCGAACGATCTGCTGCTGGTTGGCTTCGCTGAGCACGCGACGGACGGCGGAGTTCAGCACGGAGCCGAGCTGATTGTTCGCGCCTCTGACGCTGTTGACCGTCTGATAGAAGCGCAGCGCGTCAACGATGCGGTAGCGGATGAAACTGTCGACCTCAAGCCGCTGATTGTCGGCGGCGAGCACTTCGAGATTTGGACTCTCGACGTCCAGAATGCGGTTGTCGAACAGGACGACATTCTCGACGACCGGAATCTTGAAATGCAGGCCCGGGTCGGTGATCAGACCGCGACCGGCCACCGGTTCGCCGAAACGCAGGACGAGCGCCTGCTCGGTTTGCGATACGGTAAAGAGAGCGCCGGACAGGGCGACGACGGCGAGGAGCGCGGCGACCGCAAGCGTAAAGAGGAGGCCGGATTTCATTTGCGGCCTCCCTGGAAGGGCGCGAAGGCGGGCAGGGGAACGAATGGCGCGACGCTCGCGCCGCCTTTCGACGGATCGTCGAGAATGACTTTGTCGGCGCCGCCCAGCACACGCTCCATCGTTTCAATATACAGCCGCTGACGGGTGAGCTCCGGCGCGTTCTTGTACTGGTCATAGACCTTTTCGAAGCGCGCCGCCTGGCCGCGGGCTTCGGCGACGGTCTGTTCTCGATAGGCTTCCGCTTCCTGCAGAATGCGGGCGGCGGCGCCGCGGGCTTCCGGCACGACGCGGTTGGCGTAGGCTTCGGCCTCGTTCCCGAGGCGCTGCAAATCCTGCTGCGCGGCGGTCACGTCGCGGAAGGCGGCGATGACCTGCTGCGGCGGATCGACGGAGAGCAGCAGCACCTGCAGCACCAGCACGCCTGCGTGATAGTCGTCGAGCACCTTTTGCATCAGTTGCTGACTGGCGGGCTCGATCAATTTACGGTCGGCGGTCAAAATTTTCTGGATCTGCGATTGTCCGACGATCTCGCGCATCGCGCTCTCGGCCACCGCCTTAACCGTTAGCGGCGGATTGGCGACGTTGAAGGCGTATTCCTCGGGCTTCGCTGGATCAATCTGCCAGATCACCCGAAACTTGACGTCGGCGATATTTTCATCGCCAGTCAGCATCAGGCTCTCTTCAGGCGCTTCAGGGCCTCGCGGGGCGGAAGCCGGCCCGCGGCGGCGAGGTTCGGCGACGACCGCCGGCTCCTCGCGGAATCCGACGTCGGTGATGTTGCGATCAGTGACGGCGAGCTTGATGACCGACCCAATCGGTCCAGGAAGGTTATAGTTAAGGCCGGCCTGGGTCTTTCCCATATATTTGCCGAAGATCAGATTGAGGCCGATCTCATTGGGGCCGACCGTATAGAGTCCAGAGAGCAGCCAAGCGAGCACGGCGAGGAGGATGAGGATCGCGAGGCCGCGCCCGCCGACTCCGCCCGGCAGAATCTGTTTGAGACCTTCCTGGCTGCGGCGCAGCATTTCTTCGAGGTCCGGCGGCTGGCCTCCTGAGCCCTGGCCCCATGGCCCACCGGGCTGACCCCATGGATTGTTATTCTGATTGCGCGGCCCGCCTTGATCGCTCCAGGGCATTTCGTCTCGCATTTTGAGAAATGGGCGGCGCTCACGCCGCGTGTGGCAATGTTATAGGCACTCGCAGCCGCTGCGGCAATGATGCGCCACCGTAGACCCGAATGCGGAGGAGACCGAAATGATTCGCGATTACACCAATGTCGCGGCCAATGAGCGAACCTTTCTCGCATGGGTTCGAACCGGCGTCGCGGTGATCGCTCTCGGCTTCGTCATCGAACGATTCAATCTGTTTCTGGTGACGATCGCCGGCGCGGTCGTGGCTGACGCGGAACGGTTACATCTTCACCGTCTCCAAAATCCAGCGAGTCGCTACGGCGGCGCCGCGCTCGTCGGCGCAGGCGTCACGCTGATCGTAATTTCAACCATCCGCTTCATTCACACGGCGCGGCTGCTTTCGCGCGACGAGCCCTATACGGCGCGCGCGACAAACGTCAGCCTCTATTTCCTGTCCGCGCTGTTGATCGCCGTCGCCGTATTCAGCGCTTATGTCGTGATCGCGTGAATTCAACGCGATGTCGCGCGACGCAAGCGCGCCATTCGATTGCGGCGTTCATCCGCCAACCAACGTCGTCTGAATTGACGCATGCGCGCCCGGCGCGCGCGTCAATGCGTCGGCGCACAGATCAGCCGCGTTGAACATGCTGAAAGAGTCATCGTCAGGCAGAACGATCCCGGTTGCGGCGAACCACGTCGCTTCGATGGCGTCGCTCGGCCCGGCGTAACAGGCGCGTTCGATCGCGTGGCTGAAGACGCGACGTTTGCCTGAGCTTGCATTGGCAACTCCTCATGCGCAGGCGCGTCGCAAATGCTCGAAGCGAGCGCCGCAGCGCGCGAAGCTGCGTTGTGCGGACGAACGTTTCCGTGAGTTCTCAATCACGCGACGATAAGCGGCGTCGCACCTTTTCGAAGATGCGCTCTATTACAATTTTCTATGACAATCCTCTATTTCGATCGAACTCCTCAATATGGATGAGGTGTGCAAGAGCATTAACGGATATGATTACGCGAGCGCGGAGTTCAGCGGCGCAATGAATTGCATTTCTTATGCCGCGTGAGCAGCAAACGCACAGAAGTCGTGAAGCGCGCTGTCGTATTTCTGACATCAAGAAAAAAAGTGAAACACGCAAATGAGTTAGCCCTTTCGCGTGTTTTGGCGGCGCAAAAAATCAGGAAAAAGTGCAGCCGGGATGCAACGAAGTTTCAAGTAAAACGTTGACAGTGAGCGCTTGCTGCAGCGCACCTAAGTTTTGGGCGTGATGCACATAAATTGGCCATGGCACGGTTGGCGCCTTCGTTTGGAGGGACATTGATGGAAACCATCAATGCAGTGACGTTCAATCAATGCTTTGATGCAAACGCATCGATTACTGCGCGCAGATCGGAAGCGATCGGCGTGATCGCTCTCGATCCTCCATCGAAGAACGCAGAGACGAATTCAGAAGAGCAATCGCTCGATCGCGACGCGACGCTGCTGCGCGTCAAAGCGCGTGCCGAACTGCGTCTGGCGCAGCGTGAACGCGATGCGCATAAGGCGACGAGGGATCGCATCCAGGACGCCGTCGCGCGTGCGAACGCGCTTTCGGCGACGATCGAGAGGAAGCTCGCGAAACTCGTCAATCTCGACAAGCGCATCGCCATAGAATGCGCAGAGTCGCTGCTTCGCTCGTTCGAACAAGACACCGCCGCCGCGTTCGAACTCTCGCCGAAAATGAAACGGTTGGCGGAGAAGAAATTCGCCCTCGAAAATCAATTGGCCGCTTTTCGACGCGCGCTGGATTGTCTTGGCCAGGACCTCGCAACGGCCGAAAGCAGTCTGAGGAAAGCTGAAGACGACGTCGAGAGAGCGGCGATCGCCGTGGCGGCGACAGAGATGGAGCCGATCGCCGCCGAATTGGCGCGCGCTGAAAATCAGGCGGCGCGGCTGCGGCGTCTGCTTCTCGGTTACGGCGCTCTTCGGCACGCCGGCGGCTTCCTGCCGATGAGCAGCGCGACGGCGCAACTGCTCAGGGCGCCGCCGAAGAACGCCGTGGTGGGCGGAAGCGCGCATTGCTTCGAAGCCACCGCGCAATGGGCATCCTATTTGCAGCAACTCGGCATGAATTGCGAAGCGACGTTCGATGCAGAATCGGGTTCGTGAGTTGATTGCAAGAGGGATTTTTTCCACTGGCGGCGCGAATGCGCCATCGACGGACGCACATTGGAATTCGAGGAGAGATTGATGGAAACAGTGATTGCGATCACTCCGAGTCATTGCCTCGATCCGCAGATCGCGATCGCCGCCTGTAAAGCGGGCGAGACCGGCGTTCTTGATCTGGGATGGAACGCGGACGGCGCAGCCGTGAGCGCCGCAATCGAGGCGCTGCGCACATCAGTGGGCGGACGCGGCGCGTGGGGCGTCAGATGGGACGCGGTCACGAGCCCCTTCGGCGATCTCAACGAACTGTCGAAGGTTGCGCCGGGTGAACTTCCGCTGCTGGTTCTCGCAGGCGTCACGCCGCGGGAGACGGCGGATTTACTCAAATCTGCGAAGGCGTTGGCGCGCCGAGTCATTCTCGAAGTCCATGATCTCGGCTCGGCGCTGGTCGCGGAAGCGGAAGGCTTCGACGGACTCATCGTCAAAGGCCATGAGGCGGGCGGATGGGTCGGCTCCGCGACGTCGTTCATACTGCTGCAGGAGCTGAGCGGGAAGATTCGAATTCCCTATTGGATACAAGGCGGCGTCAATATGCGCAGCGCCGCCGCGGCCGTTCTATCCGGCGCGCGCGGAGTCGTTCTCGTGGAACAGCTTTGGCTGACGGAGGAGGGGCCGAGCGCCGCCGCCGAGCAAAGACGGCTCTGGAGTCAATTCGACGGCAGCGAAACGATTGTCGCCGGCCGCGGCGCCGATCTGTTTCGTCTTTCCGCGCGACACGGACGCGCGAAGCTCCGCGACATCGAGATCGGCGTGGCCAAGAACGACGATCTGCGCGGCCTCTTGCGGCGGCTGTTGGGCGATCAGGGAGATGCGCTCATTCCGCTCGGACAGGACATCGCCTTCGCGATGTCGCTGGGACGCCGCTATGGCACGACCGGCCGGGTGATCGCCGCGCTGCGCGAGGGCGTCGAGCCGGCGATCAGGGACGCCCGCGCGCAGAGCGTGCTGCGGCCGGATTCTGCGCTGGCCAAGCTTCACGGCGCGCGTTTTCCGATCGTGCAGGGTCCGATGACGCGCGTCAGCGACGTGGCGCCCTTCGCCGACGCCGTGTCGCGCGCGGGCGGCCTGCCGTTCCTGGCGCTTGCCGTGATGCGCGGACCGGAAGTGCGCGCGCTGCTCGCCAAGACCAAAGAGCTGATGGGCGCGCGGCCCTGGGGCGTGGGCATATTGGGCTTCATGCCGCTTGAATTGCGGCAGGAGCAGATGGAGGCCATTCGCGAGAACAAGCCGCCATTCGCGATCGTCGCCGGCGGCAGGCCGAGCCAGGCCAAGGAGCTCGAGGCGCTCGGTGTTTCCACCTATCTGCATGTGCCGTCGCCCGGCCTGCTGCAGGGCTTCATCAAGGAAGGCGCGCGCAAGTTCATCTTCGAGGGAAGCGAATGCGGCGGCCACACCGGGCCGCGCACGAGTTTCGTTCTCTGGGAGTCGGCCATCGACACGCTGCTCGGCGCGAAGATCGATGATCCCGAAACACTGCAGATCCTCTTCGCCGGCGGCGTTCATGACGGCCCCTCCGCGGCGATCGTCTCGGTGCTGGCCGCGCCGCTCGCCGCGAAAGGAATGAAGATCGGCGTGCTGATGGGCACCGCCTATCTGTTCACTCAAGAGGCGGTTCGAACCGGCGCCATCGTCAGCGAGTTCCAAGATCAGGCGATCGATTGCCGCGAGACCGCTCTGCTGCAATCGGGAGTCGGCTCCTTCACGCGTTGCGCCAACACGAGCTTTTGCGACGAGTTCGACAAGACCCGAAGCGATCTGATTTTGCAGGGCAAGTCGGAAGAAGAAATTCTCATGGCGCTCGAGATGCTCAACATCGGGCGGCTGCGCATCGCTTCGAAAGGCGTGACGCGCAATGAGAATCCGGCCGCGAAGGACAATGGCGAGAAATTCGTCAGCCTCGACGCCGAGGCGCAGCGGCGCGAGGGCATGTATATGATGGGCGAGGTTGCGCGTCTGCGCGACTCGCGGATCAGTATGGCCGAATTGCATCAGGCCGTTTCCTCGGGCGCCCAGGCGGCGCTCGCCCGGGCCGACAAACGTCGCGACGTCGCGGCGCGCGAACCGCGCGAGGAAATCGCCGTCGTCGGCATGGCGTGTCTGTTGCCGGGCGCGAAGGACGTGCGCAGTTACTGGCGCAACATCATGCTGGCGGTCGACTCGGTCCGAGAGGTGACCGAGGACCGCTGGCGCCCGGAGGACTATTTCGAGCCCAAGCGCGGCGTGCAGGACAAGGTCTATTCGAAGTGGGGCGGCTTCCTCGACGACGTCGTTTTCGAGCCGACGCGTTACGGCATTCCGCCCGCCAGTCTGCGTTCGATCGAGCCTGTGCAGCTTCTCGCGCTGCTGGTGTCGAGCATGGCGCTGGAGGACGCCGGGTTCGACCGTCGGCCGTTCTCGCGGGAGCGCACCGCGACGATCTTCGCTTCGGGCGGCATGAATGATCTCGGAACGATCTACATCTTCCGAACGCTGCTCGCCCATTATCTGCCGAAGGCGGCAGGAGTCTCAGACGAAGCGCGCAAGCAGATCCTGGATTCGCTCTACCAGGATGAGTTGCCGAAGTGGACGGAAGACTCTTTTCCCGGCTTCCTCGGCAATGTCGTCGCCGGGCGCGTCGCCAATCGACTTGATCTACGCGGCGCGAATTTCACCGTCGACGCCGCCTGCGCGTCCTCTCTCGCCGCGCTCGATGTCGGCATCAAGCAGTTGCGCAGCGGCGACGCCGACATCGCGCTCGTCGGCGCGGTTGACGGCACGAACGGTCCCGTCAGCTTCATGTCGTTCGCACAGACTCATGCGCTGTCGCCGCGCGGGCGTTGTCGCCCTTTCGATGACAGCGCCGACGGAATCGCGATCGGCGAGGGCGTCTGCGCCGTCGTGTTGAAGCGGCTGGCCGACGCGGAACGAGACGGCGACAGGATCTATTCGATCATCAAGGGCATCGGCAGTTCGAGCGACGGCCACAACCGCAGCCTTACGGCGCCGCATCCCGAAGGGCAGGTGCTGGCGCTCAAGCGCGCTTACGCCGACGCCGGCGTCGATCCCTCGAGCGTCACCCTCATCGAAGCGCATGGCACCGGAACTTCGGTCGGCGACAAATCCGAAATCGGGGCCCTGAACATGGTCTTCGGTCCCGCCGCGGGAGCGCCGCAGCGCTGCGCCGTCGGCTCCGTCAAGTCGATGATCGGCCATACAAAAGTCGCAGCCGGCCTCGCCGCCCTGATCAAGGCGAGCCTTGCGCTCAAGCAACGCGTTCTGCCGCCGACGATCGGCGTCGAAAAGCCGGTGTCCGGCGTCGACTTCGCGACATCGCCTTTCTACCTCAACACCGAAGTGCGGCCGTGGCTCGGCGCCGGCGACAGCGCGCCGCGGCGCGCCGGCGTCAGCGCCTTCGGGTTTGGCGGCACCAACTTCCATACCGTGCTCGAAGAATATCGTGGCGACTTCCGGGCCTCCGACGCGCAGGACCTCAATCCGCGCGCCGCGGAGATTTTCGCCTTCAGCCGGTCGAGCGTCGAGGCGCTTGAAGAGGCGGCGCGGACGCTGCTGCAGGGCATTGAACAAACGCAGGAGCTTGATCTCGCGCAGCTTGCCTATTCGGCGTCGCTTGACGACGGCAGGCTGCGTCCGAAGAACGGCGGCCAGATCGTGCAGCTCTCGATCGTCGCGACGTCGGTCGCCGATCTGAAGGGCAAGCTCGAATTCTTCCTGCGCAGCCATCAGGGCAAGGCGTCGCTCAACGCGCCAAGCGGCATCTACTATCGGAACCTGCAAAACCGCGCCGACAGCGGCGCGGTTTGTTTCCTGTTCCCTGGGCAGGGGTCGCAGCAGATCAATATGCTTCGCGATCTCGCGCTCTCGCATCCGTCCGCCTACGCCTTGTTCGAAAAGGCCGACGCGATGCTCAAGAGCGCGCTGCCGAAGCCGCTGTCGCAATATGTCTATCCGGCGCCCGTCTTCAGCACGGAGGAACAGGAGCGCCAGCAGGCGGAGTTGAACGACACGCGCATCGCGCAGCCGGCGCTGGGCCTTGCGGACCTCACGGCCTATGACGTTCTCTCGACATTCGGCGTCAGGCCGAACTTCGTCGCCGGCCACAGCTATGGCGAATATGTCGCGCTCTGCGCCGCGGGCGTGATCTCGCGCGAGGAGCTGATCCGCATTTCCGACGCGCGTGGCCGCATCGCCAAAGAGATATCGGTCGCGCAGCCGGCGACGATGGCCGCGGTCAACGCCAACGAGGCTTGGACGCTCGAAGCGATCGAGCGTCTCGAACTGGCGGTGAGCGTCGCCAATCTCAACGCCCCCGACCAGACGATCATCGCAGGGACGATCCCGGCGATCGACGCCGCGGTGAAGGCGCTCAGCGGCGAAGACGTGCGCGTCAAGCGGCTGCCCGTCACCGCTGCATTCCACTGTAACGCGATGGCGGGGGCGCAAGCGGCGCTGGCGGCCGAACTCGGCTCGGTCGCGTTCCGGCCTCCGCAGGTCAAAGTGTTCAGCAACACCACCGGCGAGCGCTATCCCGAGGATCCATCGGAGATTCGCGCGTTGCTGGCGCGACATATCGTCGAGCCCCTGCGCTTCGTCGACGAGATTGAGCGCCTCTACGCGGCCGGCGCGCGAGTCTTCATCGAGGCGGGTCCGGGGCAGGTGCTGAGCGGACTTGTCGGCCGCATTCTCGGCGACCGGCCGCACACGACTCTGGCCATCGATGCGCCCGAGCGTCCAGGCTGGCTGCAACTGGCGCAACTGCTCGCGCGCGCGTTCGCACTCGGCTTGCCGGTCGATCTGGCGCCGTGGTTCGAAAGGCGCAGACTCGCAGAAATGAGCCTGGCGCAGGTGTTCGAAGAGGCGCGCGCCAAGGCCAATCCCGGGCCGATGGCCTGGCGGGTGAATGGCGGACGCGCAGAGCCCTGGCGCGGCGAAGCAAAACCGCCAAAAGCCGTCGCCAGCGCCGCTGCGCAGCCGGCGCCTGCGAAGGCGCCTGCAACGCCCCAGCAAACGAGACCCAATGGAATTGCGACAGACCATTCACCAACGGCGCAATCAATTTTCGCCGAACGCGAGAGGAGCAGAGTCTTGTCTACGCATGTACCATCGCCAGCGCTTGGCGCGGTCAGCGCGTTGAGCGCTGAATCGCGGTTCGCCCAAGTGCAGAACAGTTTGGCGCAACTCATCGACCTGCAGCGCGAACAGCAGGACGTATTGCGCCGCTTCTTCGAGTTTCAAGGACAGTTGTTGGGCGCCAATGGCAATGGCGCGGCTGAAAAGCCGGGCTTCGCCGCTGAGCCGATCCCGTTCTTGATCTCCGAACAGCCGACGGCCGCTCCCGCGGCGGCCGGCGCTTTCGTTCCCCCGGCGCCGGTCCTGCCGAAGCTGACCGCGACGCCGAACGGGAAAGGGCTGCAGCCTGCGCCGCGCCCAGCGATTGCGACTCCGGTCGCCGCCGCGCCGGTCGCCGCCAAGCCGTCCGCGAATGGCGCGGGCGCAGCGAAGACGGCTGCCCAGAAGGGGCCGAAGCAACTGGCGTCGACCGAGGACTTCAAGGCCGATCTGTTGCAGGCGGTCGTCGAGCGCACCGGCTACACGGAAGACATGCTCGATCTCGACGCGCATATGGAGGCGGATCTCGGAATCGACTCCATCAAGCGGATCGAAATCCTGAGCAAGCTCAAGGACAACCACTCCTTCATGGAGAACCAGGACGAGGAAAAGGTCTTCGAGGAGCTTTCGGGCCTCAAAACCCTGGCCCAGATCGTCGACTGGTACGATCAACTTCGGAAGTCTCAGACCGAGCCAGGAGGCTCTGACTCAAGAAAAAAATCCCCGACTCCGCTGTCGCTCTCCTTGCCTGAGACAGCGGAGTCTGACGCCCCGAAGGCAAGTTCCGCGGATGTGCAGCGTTATGCGGTCACCCCTGTGGCCGCGCCGCGGGACGCTTCAAGGCAAGTTCATGACTTTCCCGCCGACCGGCTGATCCTGGTGGTCGGCGGCGCGGCCGAACTGAGCGCCGCCGTCGGCGACGCTCTGAAAGCCAAGGGATATCAGATCCGCTGCGTCACGCCCGGCGACGCGACGCGCGCCATCGACGGCGATCGCATCGAGGCGGATTTGTCGTCGCTCGACGCGGCAAATGCGCTTCGCGACGTGCTCGCAGCGCAGGGCGCCAAAGTCGGCGCAATCTTCAATCTCTCAGGCGTGCAGACGATCGGCGGAGTCGAACCCGACGGACGCTTCGATCACGGACGGCAGCTTTTCCTGCTGTTGAAGACCTTCGAGAAGGATCTGAGGGAGAGCGCCAAGACGGGCGGTGGCGTTCTCGTCAATCTCACCGATTTCGACGGGCAATTCGGACTGCGGCGGGCGCGTCCGTTTTCGGCGGCTCCCGCCGGCACGCTCGGGGTCGCCAAGTCGGCGGCGCGCGAATGGCTGGAACTGCGAGTCAAATGTATCGACGTCGATCCCGAAATCGACATGCAGCGCCTTGTCGACGAAACCTTGATGGAGTTTTGCGACAGCGATCCCGCGATCGAAGTGGGGTTCACCCCGAGCGAACGCTTCAAGCTCGATCTCGCGGAACAGAGCATGGCCACCGCCGATCTGTCGGCGCTGCGCCTGGAGCAGGATGGCGTGCTGCTCGTCACGGGCGGCGCTTACGGCATCACCGCCGACGTCACGCGCGCGATGGCCGAGAAGTTCCGCTCGCGGCTCATTCTCGTCGGACGGAGTCCGATGCCCGGCGACGAACCGGAAGCGACGCGCGGACTGATCGACCGCGCTGAACTGAGACAGTTCCTCATCGGGGAGGCGCGCGCGCGCAACGAAAAGGTCAAGCCGGCGGACATCGAGAACGCCATCAAGCGCATCTTCAAGGATCGCCAGATCCGCGACAATATCGCGGCGATGCAAGCCGCGGGCGCGCAGGTCGAATATCGCGCGCTCGACATACGCGACGGCGAAGCCTTCAGCCGTTTCATCGACTCGATCTACGACCGCTATGGCCGCATCGACGGCGTGCTGCATGGCGCGGGAGTCATCGATGACAGAATGATGCGGGAGAAGACGCCGCAGTCTTTCGACATGGTGTTCGAGACCAAGGTCATTCCCGCGATCGTGCTGGCCGAAAAGTTGCGGCCGGAAACGCTCAAATTTCTGGTGTTCTTCTCGTCGATCGCCGGTCGTTTCGGCAACGCTGGTCAGAGCGACTACAGCGCGGCGAACGAGGTGGTCAACAAGCTCGCCGACGGCCTCAGCCACAAATGGCCGCATGTTCATGCGGTCGCGATCAACTGGGGACCGTGGGACGGCGGCATGGTCAACGACGATCTGCGCAAGCTCTACGCGTCGAAGCAGATCTATCCGATCGCCGTCGATCAAGGACAGCGTCGCTGCCTTGAGGAACTCGAGCGCGGAAACACCGGCGCGCCGGAAATCGTCGTCGCCGCGAGTCTTGAACAGATTGCCCGTCAGGGCATGCGCCAGAACCAATAGCGGACGTTCGCTCATTTCGAGCGGACGGCCTGGAAGCCGAACATATTAAGGAGTGGGCGATGTCATTTTGCCTGACCGACTTTGTCCCCGTTCGAATGTCGGAGCCTGTCCCGCAGGCGCTGACCCTCGAACTTTCAGCCTATGGTTTCGCCAAGGCCTATTGCCGCAATCACGGAATCAATGATGCGGAAAGCTTTGGCACGATCATTCACGAAACGCGGCAAAAGTTCGAGAAATTCGCCCTGTCGCCGTCAGTGATCAAGCGACGGCAGCTGGTGTTCTTTCCGCGTCTCAGCGACATCAGCTTCAGCAATGGCGAATTCACGGTCTCCGAGCCCGAACACGACTACATGCAGCTGTTCGATAGCTATGAGACTCTGAAGGCCAAGGACATCAAGACGCGTCATTCGAGTTACGCGAAAATCGCCGACGACTGCCTTGGCGAGATGTATAGCGACGTCGAGCAGGCGCCCGACGATCTCATTCATGTGACGTGCTCCGGCTATCTGGCGCCCAGTCCCGTGGAGCGGATGGTGGCCGGAAAGGAATGGTTCAACACGACCGTCACGCACAGCTATCACATGGGCTGCTATGGCGCGTTTCCGGCGATCAAGATGGCGCATGGCTTTCTGTCGTCGTCGCAATTCGCCGTGACCAAGCCGAAGGACCGGGTGGACATCGTCCACACGGAAGTTCTTTCCGTCCACCGCGACATTGAAGAACTCAAAGCCGAAAACATCATCACGATGACGCTGTTCGCAGACGGTTTCATCAAATATTCTATGGTCACGGAAGATCATTTACGAGAACGCGGGCTTCGCGGCCTCAGGGTGCTGGCGTTCAACGAGCATCTGCTGCCCGACTCGGCCAACGACATGACCTGGGTTCCGGGCTCAACGCGCTTCCACATGACGCTTTCCGTCATGGTGCCCGTGGTCATCAAACAATCCGTGCGGCCGTTCGTCGAAGAATTGCTCCAGCGCGTCGGCGTCGATTTCGAGCGCGACAAGCGTCGGCTGATTTTCGCCATTCATCCGGGCGGTCCGAGGATCGTCGAACACATTCAGGAAGCGCTCGGCCTCGAGCCGGATCAGGTGGCGATCAGCAATTCGGTCTTCACCGAAAACGGCAACATGTCCTCGGCGACGGTCCCGCACATATTGAAGCAGATCGTCGAGGAGCCCTCGATTCCTGCGGGCGCCCGCGTGGTGTCGCTGGCGTTCGGACCCGGTCTGACGATCACCGGACTGGTGGCGGAAAAGATATGAGCTTCGAGCGCGCGAAGAGAGCGAATGGCGGCGACGCCGCGGCCTGGCCCAATGCCGGGGCGACAGGCGCGCCTCTCATTGCGCGCATGTATGAGGTCCAGGACGCCCAGGAGCTGGCGCGCGCCGCGGAAGACTCCGGAGGGGAGGGGGCGCCCCATTCCGGACCGTCGGGCCCAAGCGCCACTGACGCCGTGAGGAATGTCGCTGACATGAATGGCGCGGATGCGGGCGAGCCGCCGCGCATGCCCTTCATCGGGTCGGTGCTCGAATATTTTCCCGGCGAAGGCGTCACGATCGAGCGGAAACTCAGCGTCTATGAAGATCTCTATCTCGCCGATCACGCGTTCGTTCACGCGCCGGGCATAAAGCCCGCATCGGCGTGCCTGCCAGTCGTGCCGATGACGATGAGCCTCGAGATCATGGCGGAGGCGGCGGCGTGTCTCGCGCCCGGCTATGGCCTGATCGGGTTCGAGGACGTGCGTTCGGTGAGCTGGATCGATCTCGCTGACGTCGAAGAACTCACATTGACCGTCACCGCGCGGCTCCTTCGTCAGGATCCGGAGCGCGGGGCGTTCTTTATCTCCACAACCATTCAGGTCGAGGGCAAAAACTCGCCGGCGATCACCGCAATCGTGCTCTTCGGAAATCGCTACCTCGTCGAGCTGTCGCCCTCCTTCACAGAGTTCAATACTCCACACGCGCATCCGCTGACGGGCGAAGAAATCTATGCCGAACGGCGCATGTTTCACGGACCGAGCTTTCAATGCCTGTCCGGCGAATATGTTCTGGGCGACGAAGGCATTATTGGCGAGTTGTGCGTGCGCTCGCCGGAGGCGCTGTTTGCGTCGACGCAGTCTCCGCAACTGCTGACGGATCCCTGCCTGCTCGACGCCGTCGGGCAGATCGTCGGTCTCTGGGCGATGGAGCAGGAGCGCTACGTCTTCCCGATCGGTCTCTCAAAGCTGGAGATTTACCTGCCGACGCCGCCGGTCGGAACGCGCGCGCCGGTTCGTGTCGAAATCATGCAGTCGGAAGGCAAGACGCTCCTCGCCGATATCGAAGTGCAGGACGGCGCGGGCGGCGTATGGATGCGAATCTCCGGCTGGCGAAACTGGAAGTTTCGCTGGGAAAAGCGCCTCGTCGATTTCCGTCGTCTGCCGGACAAATATCTGTTGGCGTCGCAGGCGCCAGGCGCAGAGGGCGATGGATCGATTGCGTTAATGCTGTCCGGCGGCGATCTCCAGCAGTTCGATCCCGCCTTGCTCGCGCGTTATTTCCTGAGCGTAGACGAGATGTCCGCCTACAAGAATCTGGAGCGATTTCCGCAACGCCAGCGCCAGTGGCTCCATGGGCGCGTCGCCGCCAAGGACGCGGTGCGGCTCTGGGCCGCGCGGGGGCGGCAGGACGGGATGTCTCATCCGGCGGCTTTCGACATTTGTGCCGATGAACGCGGATGTCCGTTCGTCGAGGCGTCACAACACATCCCAACCGCGCCCTCGCTCAGCATCGCGCATTGTGAGGATCGCGCCATCGCCGTCGCGCATGAATTGGACGTCGGAGTCGACATCGAGCGCATTGTTGCGCGCGAGGCGCGCGTCGTCGAGGCGTTCGCGTCGCCGCAGGAGCGCGAGATGATTGCGAATTTTCCATCATCTGAGCGCGACACGTGGATCACCCGGCTCTGGTGCGCCAAAGAGGCCGTCGGCAAGCTGCTGGGCGTCGGCCTTGAGGGAAAGCCGTTGGCGTTGCTGGCGACGGAAATGACCGAAGACGGAAAAATCGTCATTTCGCATCAAGCCGAGAACATGTGCGCCTGCGTAACGACCATCGAAGATGACGGATTCATCATCGCCTATGCAGGGCCCGAGAAGGCTCATGGGTAGTCAAGGCCAAATCCGGCGAATTCGCCGAGGAGGGATCATGCTGGAAAAACTGCCGCCCGCGCGTATTTCCGCCGATATCCGGCTGACTCACGGTTAGCCGAGGAGCACGACATGGTTTACGCGCTGATTGTCGCATTCCTGGCGCTGCAGCTTCTTGTGATTCTGGCGCCGATGCTGCGTTTCGCGAAGTGCTTTCGGCGCGAGACGCCTGCGTCTGCAGAGCAGCAGACATCCGTCGTGATCATGCCGTGCAAGGGCGTCGACAATGCGCTGGTCGAGACCATTCGCCGGCTGCTGCAGCAGGACTACCGTGATTACGCGCTGCTGTTCGTAACCGAGAGCGAGCAGGATCCGGCGCATGCGGTGATCAAGGGGTTGATTGCGGATGCGCCCTGTCCGGCGCGATTGATCGTCGCCGGACCGGCGACCGCTTGCGGGCAGAAGGTCCATAATCTCACGACCGCCGTCAACGCGCTCGACGAGTTCTTTCCTGATACGGAGATCATCGCCTTCTGTGATTCCGATGCTCAGCCGCAAACCGACTGGTTGACCAATCTGGTCGCCGGGCTCGCTGACCCCGAAGTCGGCGTTGCGACCGGTTATCGTTGGTATCTGCCCGCGGGGTCCGGGCTCGGGTCCCTGCTGCTCAGCGCCTGGAACGCGCAATCTTTATTCTTGTTCGGCGATCAGTCGAGTTTCGCCTGGGGAGGAACCATGGCGATGCGCCGCGTCGATTTCGAGAACATGGAGATTCGCCGGCGCTGGCGGGGCGGCGTAAGCGACGACGGCAGCGTGACGACGGCGGTCCGTTCGCATGGTCGGCGGATTCAATTCGTGCCACGCTGTCTTGTGGCCTCGCGGGGCGACGCGAGCTTGCGAGACGTGCTGGAATTCACAAACCGCCAGCTCATCCTGACGCGAGTCTATATGCCGCGGGCGTGGCGCGAGATTGTGGCGTTTACGCTGTATTTCTGCGCGCTCTTCGTGCTGGTCGGCGTTCTGCTCTACCGGGCGTTCGCGCAACAGGAGCTTCCCGAAGGCGTCGTCAATCTGCTGCTGCCGGGCATGGGCTTTGCAATGGTCCTGCAGTGCTGGCTACAGACGACGTTTGCGATGCGCATTCTTCCGCAACATCGTGACGAATTGAGGCGTCTGCGATGGGCATACCTCGGAATCTTGCCGCTGGTGGCGCCGTTGGCGCTCTGGAACGTGATCGTGTCGTGCGTCTCTCGGCGGATCGTGTGGCGCGGCATCGGCTATGAGCTTCTCGGCCCCAATCAGACTGTCATCTGGAAACGCGATCTTCCCGATCCGCGTTCGATCTAGGGCGTTAGCAATGTGTGAAAGGAGCAACGATGTTCGACCGCACAGAAAGGGTTCTGAGCCGCGTTCATATTGCTCAAATCGTCGGCGGGCTCGTCCGAAGGGATGAAGCGCGTTGAGCGTGAATTCGCTGGAATCGAAGGAACGCTTTTCGGCGATTGTTGTTAATCCTCTAGCGGAGGGACTGCGATGTATTTCCTTCCTGATCAAGACCTGAAAATCGAATGGGTGCGCAAGGACGAAAATTGTCCGCGCGAAGGGCACACCTGGTACGGAAGTCGGTACTGCTACTTCGAGATCGATCAAAGCGAGCGCGACGCGCCGACCGACGACTGTGCGGTGTATGTGCTCTATTCAATGACCGGCGAAACGCTAGTCAACGAACTCGCCCGTCGAAAGGCGAGCGAATTGAAAGCCGGGCCGAACTCGGAGTCCGACTGGGAATTCGAGCGCCTCATGAATGGCGAGGTCAGCCATCGATCCGAAGAGATGCAATTCATCGGACGTTTCATCATGCGCGCTGGCCAAAGCGCGTGGGATGAGAGCGACAGCGCCAGCGCGAAATCGACATGGATGCGACTGGCGTCGATGGCGCCGACATGGCGGTTTGGCTTCGGGCGACGGAAGATCGACGTCAATCGCGATCCGATCAGATTCGCGAAGGATGGCGCCGAGGCTCAGGAGACGAGCGAGCCGGCCGGACGCGCGCGCAAAGTTCAGTCGTGAGTCGTCGGTGGATAAGCCACGCTAAGGCGCCAGAAGGCGGGAGCCCTTCGAGATGTCGTTAGGAAAAGAGATCGGCCTCGCGGCGAGACAATTCGGGGAGGGCAGCGGCGTCGCCTGGCGGCGCCCCAGTCTCACGCTGCTCATCGCCTGGCGCAATCTCGTTCACGACCGTGTGCGTTTCGGGGTCACGCTCGTCGGCATCGCCTTTTCGACCATCCTCGTCGGCATTCAACTCGGGATGCTGTTGAATTTTCTTCATACGACCTCGACGGTGGTCGATCAGGCCGGCGCCGATCTCTGGGTCGCGGCGCATGGCGTTCCGAGCGTCGATCTGGCGACGCCGATCGACGGCAGGCGGCGGTTCCAATCGCTCGCGGTCGACGGCGTTGCCGTCGCCGAGCCCTATCTACTGCATTTCGGCTTTTGGAAGCGCGCCGACGGCATCAGACAGATCGTCATCCTCATCGGCGTCGAGCCGGGCGCCGAAATGGGATTGCCGCTGACCCTACCTGAGGGACAAAGCTTCCGCGAAGCGCTCTCGAGTCCGGACGGCATCATCATCGATCGGCTGTACGCCGAAAAGCTCGGAGTGACGGGACTCAATCAGCTGGTCGAAATCAATGACCGCCGCGCGCGCGTCGTCGGGTTCACGGAAGGCATCAGGACATTCACGCAGTCGCCCTATGTTTTCACCTCGCTGCGCAATGCGCGGTGGCTGCTCAATCGAACCGATGACGTCATCACCTATGTGCTCATCCGGCTTTCGCCGGGGCAGGATCCCGCTGCGGTCATCGATAAATTGTCTTCTCGCTTGACCGACGTCGACGTCATGACGTCTCGGGAATTCGCGGCGCGAAGCCAGAAATACTGGCTTCTGACCACAGGCGCCGGCGTAACGATCATCTGTTCTTCGCTATTGGCGCTGTTCGTCGGCGTCGTGATCGTCGCGCAGACGCTTTATGCGAGCACGATGGATCGCCTTCCCGAATACGCCGTGATCCGCGCGATGGGTGGTCCGCGGTGGTATCTCTATAAGATTGTCATCGAGCAGGCCGTGATCGGCGGATTGATCGGCAGCGTCGTCGGAATCGCCGTCGTAATGGCGCTCGTTTACGCCGGCCGCAACATGAGTTCGCCGCCGCTCGTGCCGATGTGGCTTGCGCTTGGAATCGGGGCCGTCACGGTGGTGATGTGCGTGGGCGCGTCCCTCGTGTCGATCAGCAAGATCACCTCGATCGATCCGGTGAAGGTGTTTCGATGAGTCGCGCCGTCATCAGCGCCTCAGGCGTCAGCCATTCGTTCGACACCGGACCGACGCCCGTCACGGTGCTGCGGGACATCGACCTCGAGGTCAACGCCGGCGAACTGCTGATGCTGGTGGGCCCGTCGGGCAGCGGCAAGACGACGCTGCTGCATATCCTCGGCCGGCTGCTCAGTCCGACGAGCGGAGTCGTGACGCTTTATGGCGCCGACACGCAATCGCTCGCCGAAGAGGAGCTCGCGGCGCTGCGACTAAAATATTTCGGATTCGTCTTTCAGTCCTACAATCTTTTTCCCGTGCTCACCGCCACGGAAAACGTCATGGTGATGCTCGATCTTCTCGGAACGCCGCGGCAGATCGCGCGCGATCGGGCGCGTGAGCTGCTCAAATCGGTCGGACTTGGGCAGCGTCTCGATTCCTATCCGTCGCAGTTGAGCAGCGGTCAACGACAGCGCGTCGCCATCGCGCGGGCGCTCGCCGGCGATCCGAAAATCCTGATGGCCGACGAGCCGACCGCCGCGCTGGACTCGGAGAGCGGGCTGCGCGCCATGGAGCTCTTGCAGCTTCTCGCACACCAGCAGGAGCGGGCAGTGGTCATCGTCACGCATGATCCGCGCATTCTTCATTTCGCGGATCGAGTCATTCATCTGGAAGATGGACAGA
The DNA here is from genome assembly GCF_050251305.1 of Methylocystis sp. Taxonomy (GTDB): domain Bacteria; phylum Pseudomonadota; class Alphaproteobacteria; order Rhizobiales; family Beijerinckiaceae; genus Methylocystis. Next base: position 31,634 of record NZ_JBFWNB010000014.1, read on the forward strand.
TCGCCGAGCGCTCCGGTAGGGCGCAGGGTTCTTCTTCCCACGCTATGGGAGTTCTGTGATGAAAATCTCGTCACGCGTCATTGCTCTACTGAGCCTGGTTGGCCTCGCGGGGGTCGGACTTTTCGTTCTGCAGTCGGTCGAGAGCGCGCACTCCACCGCGCGCGCGACGACCTCTTTCGTCGGCGACAGACAGCATGTCGCGGCGGCGCCGGGCATGGTCGAGCCCGAAGGCGAGGAGAGGGAAATCTCTGCGCAGGCGACAGGCGTCGTTCGAGAAATGCGCGTCGAGGAGAATGACGAGGTGACCGCCGGGCAGGTCATTGCGGTGCTCGACAATACCGAACAGGTCGCTCGGCTCGATTCCGCGCGCGCCGCGCTGGCGTTGCGACAGGCGGAGCTCGAGCGGCTCACCAATGGCGCGCGAGGCGAAGAGCGGCGCGAGGCCAAGGCGGCGCTGATGGAGGCCGACGCGTCGCTCGATCTGGCGCGACGCGAACATGATCGAAGGCTGCCGCTGACGAAGAGCGGAGTTTCGCCGCAGGCGGCGCTGGATCAAGCCACGTCGAACTGGAACGCCAGCAAGGCGCGACGAGCGGCGATGGCGGAACGGCTCGCCTTGCTCGAGGCGCCGCCGCGCCCCGAAGATCTTGCGGCGGCCCGCGCCCGCGTCCGCTTGGCGGAGGCCGATGTCGCTTTGGCGCAAGCGCTTGTCGAAAAGACGCTGGTGCGATCGCCGATCGCAGGAACGGTCCTGCGCCGCTCTCGCGTCGCCGGCGAAGCCGTGACGCATATGCCGCCGACGCCCATCGCGGTCGTCGGCAATGTTCGCGGGCTGCGCGTGCGCGCCGACGTCGATGAAACCGATGTCGGTAAAGTCGTCGCCGATCAGCGCGTCGAAGTCACCGCTGACGCTTTCCCCAATAAGAAATTCGGCGGGAGAGTGTACCGCGTCTCGTCGCGCATGGGCGCGAAGGCGGTTCAGACAGGCCGTCCGACTGATCGCGTCGACTCCAAGGCGCTGCAGGTGCTCGTCGATCTTGATCCCGGCGTAAAGCTGCCCGTCGGCTTGCGGGTCGACGCATATTTTCTCAGTCACCCGGTCTCGGCTCAGGCCGGCGCGCGTGAGTGATCGCCGACGAGGCGGCGCGGTCCTCTTCGCGCTCTCGACGAGGTGAACAAATGGTAAATCAGTGACGCGCGCGGATGCGCGCGCGACTTGGCTGCGTGCTGGATCTATTTGTCTGCATAAAAGAAATTCCGGGCCACATGCGCAAAGGACCGCGCGCAGGCGTCGAGAGGCCGGTCGCGGAAGTATTTCTGCGCCGCAGACGTCAGGCGCATCGATGGCGCGTAAATCAACGACATGCTAGGCTCGCAAGCAACACGCGCTGAGTAAACCGGCAGTCGGTGTGGCAATTTTGACACGAGTTTGGACAAACAGAAATTGATCAGCTTTGTTTAGCTTTTACGTCATGGACTGCTGCTGTCATGATGACATTCATAGTTGAAAGCTCCTGATCGGCGGCATGTGCAACGGGATTGCGACGTCGCGTCCGACTCACGTGTCTCCTTCGCTTTGGATGGAATTGTTCGACATCGATATCGCAATACGGACGAAACCCTCCAAGGCGGCGTAAGAGCCCGGAAGACTCGCTTCAGCGTCGAGCGGTGCGCGTGGCGCTGAGCGAGCGAGTGGGGTTCGATGAAATCGTTTGGCGCATTCGCAATCATTGCGGCAGGAGCAGGCCTCGCGTTGACAGGCGCGCGGGATGTCTCCGCCGAGACAATTTCTTCGGCGCTGGCGCGCGCCTATTCTGGCAATCCAGATCTCAACGAGCAGCGCGCCGACGTGCGCGTGCGCGACGAGGACGTCTCGGGCGCCTGGTCCGGACTGCGTCCCAGCGCCAATATTCAGGCGAATGTCGGCGCGCTGCGCTCGAACCTGAGAATTCCGGTTCGATTGCCGGTGATCAATCAGCGCATCCCGCTCACGGATGAATATACGGGCTATCCGCGAGGGGCGACGCTGAATGTCTCGCAGACGGTGTTTGACGGCGGACGCACCGAAAATTCCGTGCGCCGCGCCGAGTCGAGCGTGTTCGAGTCGCGGGCCCTGATGCGGCTGTCCGAGCAGGAGACGTTACGCGGCGGCGCGACCGCCTTCATGGACGTGTTGCGCGACGCGGCGATCCTGTCGCTGCGCAAGAGCAACATCGCCGTGCTCGATCTGCAGTATCGCGATACACAGAAGCGCTATCAGTCCGGCGACGTCACGAATACCGACGTGTCGCAGAGCGAAGCCTCGGTCTCCCATGCGCGCTCGGAATATTTCGCCGCCCAGGCGCAGTTGAAGAGCAGCGCCGCCGTCTACCGGCAGATCATCGGCGTGGAGCCGAAACGCCTTGAGCCGGCCTCCTCGCTCGAACGGATGTTGCCCAGAACGGTGAAGGACGCGATCGCCGCCGCGCTTGTCGAACATCCCGCCGTGGTCGCAGCCTTGCACCGCGTGGACGCCGCGGAGTCGGCGGTGAAAGTCGCCGAGGGCGCGCTCCTGCCGACTCTGTCGGTCAATGCGCAAGTCGGGCAGCAGTATGATTCTTTCCTGGGTCTGCCCGGTTCGCGGCAATTCTCCGCCGGCGTCAATGGCGCGCTGAATGTCCCGCTTTATCAAGGCGGCGGCGAATATTCGTCGATCCGCAAGGCGAAGGAGGTGCGCGAAAAGGCGCGCCTGAACGCGGACGCGCAGCGTGATCGTGTAAGAGCGAACGTCGTCGCAAGCTATGGTCTGCTCGATACGGCGCGATCGCAGATCCGATCGGATCAGGCGACCGTGAAGGCGGCCGAACTTGCTTTGAAAGGCGTTCGCGAAGAGGCGCAGGTCGGTCAGCGCACGACGCTCGATGTGCTCAACGCGCAGCAGTCGTTGCTCAATGCGCGCGCCAATCTCATCATTTCGCAGAGAGATCGAGTGGTCGCGTCTTATACGGCGCTTGCGGCGATCGGCAGGCTGACAGCGGAAACGCTCGATCTCAAGGTCGTTCCCTACAACCCGGTCGTGCATTTCGAGCAGGTCAAAGACAAATGGTTTGGGATCGACACGCCGGATTGACGAAGGCGCGCCGCTTTGAACTCTCAGGCGCAGCGGATCAAGGGACAGGCCTATAGGCGGGGCCTGGCGCCAGTCGGCGGTTCGGGCTCCGCCGCCGAGGCTTCGTTCTCTCTGACGATCTCGTTGTCCATGAGGCTCACATTGAACCGGCTCGTATCGGGCTCGTTGAGCCAGACCTTCAAGTCGTAAGCGGGTCCGGCCTGCCACGACCAGCCCTGACATGCGCGGTCGGCCTTGGGCTTTGGATGGTATTTTGAATATTTCTCGCCGACTTTGAATTCTTCGATGATGAAATCGAGCAGTTCGGGGCAGGTCATCTGCGAGAGGAAGACGCCATTCAGCTTGTAGACCTTGCTGGTGCGCGGCGTCAGAGCGTAATTGACGATCGAACCGTCGGCAAATCTGCAGGAGAATTGCTTGCCGTGTTCGGACGAGGACGCGAAGAATTCCTCCGCGCGCATGCCGCCATGGAAGGAGACCTTGCCGAAATTGCTGCATTGGGAGCGGGCGAGCCTCGCCGCTTCATCCTTGGACATGCCAAGCGAAAAGCCCCGCAGATCGCGCTTCAACTCCTGCGCCTGGGCGCCCGGTGCGCAACAGAAGGCGAACGCGGAAAAAAGCGCCGCGGCGCGCGCCAACCGAGCGGTCGCCTTCGAGTTCGGCCGCGTCGGCTGATCGATTATCCCGTTGGAGCGCCACATCACTCGACCTCCTTGTCGAAGCGGAGCCGCCAGTTTCGCTCTCTAGATGACGCTGCAGAAATGAACAAGGAATTACGTCGCGGCCATCGGATTCGCAAAAGCGGCGCCTGACCCGGGAGAGCCGTCGAGGGGAGTCGCTGGATAGACTCTCGGTCGCCGGCCGTTTGCGCGCAAGCGGCGTCTTCGACCTTGCGCAGGAGAAGAGGCGAGCTTGCGCGTCAGGCGCTTTGGCGGCAAGTTCGCCTCAGCACGCTGGTCAGGCCGGATATCTTATGGGGGAAATAACAACAAGCGATGGCGTCGTCCTGCGATATGTGGAGGCAGGATCAGGACCGCCGCTCCTCTTGATTCCGGGGTGGTCGCAGACCGCCGCCCAGTTCAAATATCAGCTGTCGGGCCTCGGCGGTCGCTATCGCGTCATTGCGCTGGATCTTCGTGGCCACGGCGAATCCGACAAGCCTTGTCACGGCTATCGCATATCGCGGTTTGCGGAAGATCTTCGCGACGCATTGATTGCGTTAGATTTGGCCAATGTGAATCTGCTCAGCCATTCGATGGGCTGCAGCGTGGTCTGGTGCTACTTGGACATGTTCGGATCCGAACGGCTGTCCAAGCTGGTCTTCGTCGATCAGTCGCCGTTCCTGACCGCCAATCCGGCCTGGTCCGATGGGGAGCGGAACGCCGCCGAATTCGCTCTCGATCCCGTAGAACGCCGCGACGACCCGATGTCTCTCTATCGTATGGAGCATCTCGTCGCGGGCGTAACCGGCCTTGCCGGGCCGGATGGAGCGGCGCTGACCCGGCAGTTCATCGGCGGCATGTTCACCCGCCGGATCTCCGACGACGAAAAGCTTTGGATCATCGATAATGTCCTCAAGCTGCCGCGGCGCTACGCGGCCCGCCTGATCTACGATCACGCGACGCGAGACTGGTTTGACGTCGTCAAACGCATCGATCTGCCGACCTTTTTCATCGGGGCGCGCGCGAGCCAGATTCCATGGCGATCCTTGGTTTGGATGCATGAGCAGGTTCCGGGATCGCGGCTCGAGATCTTCGAGGAGGAGGAAGGCGGAAAGCACTTCCTGTTCATGGAGAACCCGGAGAAGTTTAACGCTCTCGTCGCCGAGTTTTGCGGATGACGGCTTCATCGCCAAGGAGCTTCGTCGTTCCGGCCAGACCCGCAAGTCGACATGAACGCGCGCTGAGGCGACCGGTCGGAAGCGAATTCGGCTTGAGCTTCGCAGCTAAAACATCTGCGCAAAGCATCCGGGCTGTGACCAGGGAGAGCGCATGCGCACGCCCTATGTGTTGGATAAGTTGTGGAAAAATATTATGAGTTTAGAACCGCACCGTTGACTGACCGGCTTCGGCAGAGCAATATTGCGTCGTTGAGCGATACCAATTTTCACCTGGCAATGGCCTCGCCCTCACAGGCGAGGCTTTTTTACATAAGCTTGTGTCGCCGTCTCAGATAAGCTACAAATTCTTTCAGGAAAATTGTTTCAAGTCTCGACTTTGCATCGCGCCCCCACATATGGGAGGGCATTATGGGTCCACGTCCGATTCCACTTCCGTCCCACCTCGAAGCCGTCGAGCATTTTGAGGACGCGGCGCGAAATCTGCGGGAGCGCTTCAGGTCGGCCGTTTCGGAAGCTTTGCCGGGTTTTGCCCGTCGGTTGTTCGAACAGGAATGGCAAGACGTCGCCGGTATGCAGAGTATTGAGGGAATGCCGCCGCTGGCGCTGGCCTATCTGACTGGCTGCGAGAGGTGCGTATATGATTTGCTCAACAGGAATTACGAAGGCGTCGCGAGCGCGCATTTTGAAAAATGTGTCAGCGAAGCAGCGGAAGAAATCCGGACCAGAGCAATCGCTTCATGGAGCTCTGAGGGCGACGTCATAAGGATAATGAGACAACGCACCGCATAGCGGGCTCGGCGAGTTCGCATCTGCGCCGCTCCGCCTCGCGGCGCATTGCACGGCAATACAACTCAATGCAACGAAGGCCCCGCTTGCATTCGTGGGGCCATTTCCATGGATAACTTAACGCTTCAATGTTGGCCCTCTTGGCGAGGGTCCCATTCGGCAAGGGTCCCGGCCATCCAAATCGTGCGTAGCGCGACAGGCGCGGAACAACGACGATCAGGCGTCGTGTCATGATCGGCGGCTTTTCCGGAGCCTGATGACCCGCGGCATAATGAGGACCATCAGTGTTCCGATGCCGAGCCAAAATAGAAATCCAAGCATGAATGTTAATGCTTCAACTATGCATTCGTCGGGGAATACATCGCAAATAAGACGTTTGGACTCTTTCGTTAACTCTATTATCCGTTTCGGTGGTAGTTCGCGTTGAAGACGATCTTTCAACGCAGATGCATTTTCCGACAATTCATCACATTCTTTGCAAAGATGGCTAGCGTCGGCTTTTGCCGCCAACGCAAGTATATAGGCTCTCCCAGGATCGCCGGTAAACTCTTCGTAGTGTGATCCAAAGGCTAGAATGCAGGCGTTTCCCCATAGTATTTCTGCGTAACTGTCGCTGAATGTTTTACTGCGTTCGGCCGCACAGGTATCGATCCTACTCTGCTTCACCGCATCAAGCGAAGAGATTTCTTTTGGCGTTCCAACTGCAACGAAGGTCAAATTGGTAAGGAATGCGATACCCACCCTTGCAATCCACGGTGAAAAACGGACCATAATACTCTTCCTGGTTTCGGTTAAGATCTGAAGGCGACTGGATTTTTGTGCAAGAAAGGTTGGTAGTATGAATTACTTCTTATTAAATAACGACAAGACCTGCTCCAAGAGGGATATCCGCATTCAATGCCGGGCTGTTTCGGCCTTTGTCGCGCAAATCGGCTTCAGGACCGCCAGCACGTCGTCAATGCCGATTCCAGCGGCGGGCTCTGACCGATTGTCGGATAGGATTATTCTGTGGCGGAGACGGTGGGATTCGAACCCACGATAGGGTTTCCCCTATAACGATTTAGCAAACCGTCGCCTTCAGCCTCTCGGCCACGTCTCCACGCGCCCGCGTATGGCCGCGGTCAGCCAAAGACATATGCCAAAGCACCAGGGCAATGGCAAGAGAACGCCTTGCGCGCGATCGTGGCCATCCCCGGATATGTCGGGACGGCGGCTGAGCGGGCGGGCGTCAGCTTGCGGCGGCTCATTTCATCTGCTCAACGAACGCCGCCATGTCCGGCACGAGCCGCACGCGATAGCGGGCTTTCGCACAGGTCAGCAGCCAGACCTGCTCGTCGGGCCGGGACGCGCGCCCATCGCGTTTGGCGCTGAGCGGCGAGTCGCAGGCGTATCCCTGAGTTCGGATATGCGCGGCGACGATCTCCGCGACCGACCCTTGCGCCGCGGCGGAAGAAAACATTCCAAGCGCAAAGAGCAGAATGGCGAACCCAAACATCCGCATCGTCGCCTCCATCGTCCAGCCGGATCGTCAACTCGGAGGGACAATAGCAGACTACAGCTCTGTGAGCGCGCGCGGCGGCTCTCAATCGGCGCGGGTGGCATATTGTTGTCCGGGGGACGCGCGCGTCGCGCAACGCGCGCGCAGAATGCGGCCGACGTCATGACCGCGCCATATCCCGCCTGTAAGAACAAATAGTTGACGGTTCGCCGTCTCAAGCGAACGCCCCGACCTCGGATGTAAAGGCGGGGCGTTTTGCGTTTGACCGACTTTTATGCGCTTCGCGCAAGCGATCAAAAATCATTGGCCTCGAGAAAAACCCGATCGTCTCCAGGCCGCCATTTTCTGTTGGCGGCCTCCTGAATTTTTTGGCGTGATCTCAGCAGACATTCGCGATCCTCCATCGCGGACAGTCCCAATTTTTCATGCATCGCCATGCGACTGACATAAACATTGATCGGCGCCCAGTGATGGCGCGCTTCCCAAAAATAGTAAGAGCGGCCGTCGTGATAATGCCTGGCCTGCACATCGTCCTCGCCGAATATAAAATCCTGCAGTTCGAGCATTGGCTTTCCTCAGCCTTGACCGGCGCGCTGTCGAGCGGGCCTTCGCCAGGAAAAAAGGGGCGGGCGGAGAACCCGCCCTAAGGTGGCGGCAGACGCATGCCGCTTGGAAGCAGCGCCTGCCGCTCTATGCACGATCAAAGTGCGCGCCTTGCCTAGCAGAACTGGGGCTGGAGCAATTTACTACAGTGTGTCTCGACTATTGCCGCGACCTTCCCCAATAGGCATGGGCGCGTCGCGCCGCCGCTTTGCGAGGGCATCGTTACGCGTGCGTCTGAGCCTTCGCGCGCGGCAATGCGAATCTTGCGGAGATAGGCTCCTACAGCCTGTCGCCTTCTGCAGAGCGCCGGGTCATCCAACCTCGAAACAGCGCGCACGGGCGCCCGTTCTCAAGTCCTTCAGGTCAGCCGTCACGCGCAATGTGTTATTGAGATGGATGCTCACGATGCCGTTATAAAAACCAAATCTGTAATCGGTCTTCATCGGATAGGAGCGACCATTCGCAACATAGAAGCAAAAGGAGCTGTATTCAGGATTTGCCCTCAATGAAATCGAACAATGTATGGCGTAGCGCAGCGGCGTGCATCTGAGCGCGACGTCTTTTGTCGGCAGCATGAGATTGTTGGCGCTCATCCCTCCTGCAACGACGCTCTGCGACGTCAAACTCAAGGCTGCGCTAATTGAAGCCAGCGTCATGGCGGCTTTCTTCGCTAGCGTCAAAGTGGCCTTTTTCATTGTGATTCTCCTGCGGCGCGCGGGCGTTCGAAATCGCCTTCGACGTCGCTTGCGGCGATCGTGCGCCGACTTGAATGGCATGGCAAGGCGTTGCTGCAATCAAGCGCGCAAGCGTCCGGCGCAGATCTCTCCGATCTTTGCGCGTCAACGCCAATATAGAGCGTGGCGCGCCTCGCGCGCGTCCGAGCCTACGACAATCGCAGATTCGCCTGGAGAGCGTTCGCGGCGCTTCGCCTCTGAAGCGCCCCGCGCGTTTCCGCGCCGGGGGCGCGCGCGTTCGGCAAATTCAACCGGCGCCGCCCTGAGGGCGGCGCCACGCCTTCGTCCCGGACTGTGCGCCGATGAATCGATCAGTAGGGAGGGAACAGCGGCGGCGCGAAGGGGCCCGGCATGAAGCCGTCGAGTTCGCGCGCGAACTGGCGCCTGCGCGGCGCCTGCGCGTGTGATGGCCCGCGCGCGTTCCCTGAAATTTCACCGCTTTCCGTGATCACGACCCAGCGGCCGCCGCGCTCCTGAATGGCGATGACGCGTCCGACGCCCGGCACGAACTCGCCGGGTTCGACGCCGATCATGCCCCTGGCGGATTCGATCAGCGCAGCGCCGTGATAAACGTCGCGCACCCTGTAACCGCTCACGACCCTCGGGGCGGGCGGCACGGCCTGCACCGAGGCGGCTTCGTTCTTGGCGCTCGCGCTCTTGACGCTCTCGTTCTTGGCGTTTTCGTTCTTGGCGGCGTCAGTCTTGGCGACGTCAGTCTTGGCGGCGTTGCTCTTGGCGGCGCGCGCAGGCTTCGCATCCGGCTTCTCGGACGCATGTTGCGTCACGGACGCTTCCGCCGCCGGGCTCTCAGCCGGCGTTTTGGGTACAGCCGCAGGCGGCGGGGCGCTGGCGCGTTCGGCCTGTTGGCGTTTCTCAACGGCGTCGAGTTTTGTGCGCAGCTCCTGGACTTGGTCTTGAAGCGCTGCGACTCGTCGCTTCGTTGCTTCGTCCAGCGCCGGCGCCGCGACCTGCTGAGGCGCCTGCGCCTCAGCTTTTCGGGGCGCCGTTCCTTTGGAACTGTCAGCCGGATAAAAATGCGTGGCGGCGACTCCGGCAAGGCCAATGAAGGCGGCGATCAGACCATAGCGGAGCGGCCGGCGTCCGCGGCGATCGATGACGATTTCCACCGGCACTTTCGACGGCGCGTCGATCTTTTTCGGCTGCGGCGGTTCCGGCGGAATGATGAGGTCGTTCATGCGTAAGAATCCCACCTTTCTGATGGCGGAAGCTTAAACGCATGCGCCTGAATCGCGGCGAAATATCGTCAATGGACCGCAAACGGCGACGCTCTCCCGACGACGCGCGCGCTGCTGAAAACGCTTTGGCGCTCGCGTGTTAGTCGGCACGAGACGGAAAATGATTACGATTATTTAACCGGATAGGGGGCCGGCGGCCCGGCAAGCGGCCGAGGGCCGGGCGATGCCGTCATGACGGTAAAGAGCCTTTCGAAGAAACAGCTCGAATCATAGGGCGCAACGCCTCTGTTGCACTCCGGTGCGGGAATGTAGAGCGGCGGTTGCAGGTGATCGGAGAGCGCGATGCAAACAGGGTCGATATATGGTTTTCCGATATTGTCGGTGACGATGGGGTGCCCGCATCGATCGACGGGCGGCGCGGAAGCGGCGTCAGCTGGAGAAGGCTGAGGAATCGGGCGCCTGTCTCGCGCATCGGCGGCGCTGGAGAGGGCGGCGGCGAAGATGGCTATGGCGAGCGCGCCGCCATGTCCGCGCCGGCGCGCTGCTGAAACCGCGGGACGCGCGCTGTTCAGCGAAATCCTCATGACGTTCCTTTCGACATTGCGCGCCAGTCGGGCCGGAGGCCGCCGTGCTCTCATCATCGCCAGCCTTGCTCATATTACACGGCCGGCGTGGCCGCCCGTGATATCATTGATTGCGTCGGGGAGAAAAACTCTCGGGGAAGGCTGCGTTGCCGTGGCCGGGCAGGGAGGGCTCTCAGGATCGCTCCTGCGCCTGCTCTTGCGACTGCCGTCGCCGAGATCGCCTTCTTTCATTTCGGGCCGGACGATCAGCCTTGAAATGAACTTGCGGCGAATGCCGCAAAAGGTTTTGGAAAGCTGACATCGGAACGTCACGGAAAAATTCGAACCATTGCTGGATTGTGCGGGGCTCCGTAGATGATCGATCTCAAATTCACCGCGCTGATGGATTTTCTCGCGTTTCTTCGCGGACAATATCCGCAGAAGATCGAAAGCGGCGGCGCTGAAGAATTCGTCCCCTATGAAGACGTCCGAGCGTCAGAAACGGAACCAGGCGCGGAGTCGAAGGCGGTCTCAGATACGACCGGCGCCGCGGATGAGCAAAACCCGAGCAAGCAATGACCGGCTGAACGGACCAGCGGCGCGTCGTTCAGGTCGAGCGATCGGCCCTGCAGGGCGGCGCGGGACGCATCGCCTTCGGGCGCGCTCGCGCCCCTGAAAAACGATCCCTCCATCAAGCAGAGCTTTTGAGCCTTTGGACAGGATGTGAAGCTTCGTCAGGCTGGGCGCCGACGACGCCAGGGCATTCCTTTGCGCAAGCCTGTCGAAGGGGCGCGCGCACGCGTCGGCCTGCCAACAGACGCTACGGGGACCAGGGCGCGGCGCAAAGTTCTTGCGGCGGAGTTGCAACATTCTAAAGTAAATTCCGCCGTTGCCCCTGAAAATTGGGGACCAGAAAAAAATCCGGGAGGGTGGCATGTATCCTAAGCCAGTCCGAATATATGGCTTTATTCTCATATCGAGCGCGCTTTCGCTCTCCGCCTGCGGCAGCGGTGACAAACAAGATGAAGCGCTTGGACGTTTAATTACCGACTGCCAGATGTCAGCGCACTACGCCATGACGGATTCGACTCTCACGGACGAAAAAAAGCACGTGGCGATTGGAGAATATGTCGAACGATGCCTGCGAGAAGGCGGGCTGCAACCACAGACCGACGAATCCTGCACAGAGACGCCGCAATCGCCGGAAGACGGCAAGAGTTTCGTCAAGCCTCTCAAGAAATGTTGGAAGTTCGGCAAATAATCCTGCCGCGATTGTCCTTGCTCCAGACCGCAACGCCGGACGTCTGGCGCGCGCCTAATGCGCTGGCGCGGGCCAGCCGTGGATGAGGCGGGCGCGCACGATGAGATCGGACCATTCGTCGGCCGTGTAGCCATGGCCGGCCTGCGGAGTCTGCGCCGCCTGCATTTGCGCGCAAATGTCGGGCTTTGCATGCGCGTCGTCCTTGGGGCCGTCGACGTAAAAATAGACGACATTCATCTTGAGCGCCGAGCGCGCCTGGTTGAGCACCGTGCCGCGCTTGTGAACGAAGACGCCCCAGGCGTCCGGCCGCGCCTCGCCGAGCCGCGGCGGTTTGAAGCCATAGGCGTAATCGCCTTCGCCGCGCAGCAGATCGAAGCGGATGTAGCAGAGCTTTCCGGCCGGCGCCGGCTGCGCCACCATCTCGCGCGTGACGACCACGTCGCGATCATTGTAGGCGACCGTGTAGTCGACGGGAAAATGCCAGACGTCGACCTTCTCGTAATGTTTCAGCAACTCGGCCTCGTCGGCGTCCTGAGACGCCGCGGCGGGCGCGGCCGTCGAAACGGAAATCACACAGAGCGCCGAAATCAGAGCAGGCAATAACGCGCGCATGGACAACTCCTGCGGTCGTTCAGATGAGGCGCCGATCCGGCGTGCGCCGGACCGGCAGATTTGCGAACAAGCGTTTCGAAGATTGGCGTTGCGGGTCAGACGCTTCTTGCCGCCGCGACAGGCGCCCTGCGGCCGCTGCGTCCCAGATAGAACCAGAGCCCGGCGCACAGCGCGGTAAAGCCCACGCCATAGAGGATATATTCAATGTAGCCCATGAAGGTGAAGACGCCGACGGTGAACGGAAAGCGCGACACCCATTGATTGCCGAGATCGTCGCTCACCGTAACGATGCCGACGTAACGACCCGCCTCCTTGAAGTCGTGTTCGAAGGTCATCGTGCCGTTGCGATAAACTTTCGGCGGATAGTAAGCGACGGTTGCGGCGTCGATGTCGGCTTTCTCTTTCTCTTCGCCCACGTCTTTAACGACGCGAATGCCAATGGCCATGTCGCGCAGATCGGGCGAAACAGCCGTGAGCGCAATCACCGTCGGTCCGGTCTGGGCGATGTCCTCGCAGAATTCCTGCTCTTCGCCGGTGCGCTGATAGCCGATGAAGTGCATGGTGTTCGGACCGATTCTGAGAACGCATTCGTCCTGCTCGAGCTTGACGCCGCCATGGGCTTCGGCGCCGGTCGCCGGGAAGAAGCTGGCGGCGGCGAGAGCAACGCCCACGAACGCGCGTTTGAGCGTACAGAAACTCATCTTTATCCCCTCTACGTGTCAAGTCCTCCCGCCAGCGCTTGTGGCGAGACATGATCGCGGATGTAATTTAGGGATTGCGAATTCTTAGGCGGCATTTTGCCGCTCTTGTATTTTTAAGAATAATAATTAAGGGACAAGCAGATATACTTACGGCAAAGCTTGGTTGAAACGCAAAACGCCCCGCGCGTTACATTGACGCGCGGGGCGTTCCATATGCGGCGAAAGAAGACTGCTAGCCTCTTCTCGACCTGGCTTTCTTGACCTCGCGAGAGAGCTCCGCGCCGGTTCTGGCATCGTATTCGATCTCGATCTTTCTGTTGTCGGCGGTCAGGATCAGAACCTCGTAGACGAGCCTGCCGTGTTCGCGCTCCAGCTCGATTTCGAGAACGGTTCCGGCGACCGCGTTCCGAGCCTGATCGAGAATCCGCTCGACGGGAAGCACGCCGTTGGAGTCGGCCGGATAGAGAATATCGTCGAGCGGGTCAGCCAGAACCGCGCCGGACGCAAGTCCGATCGCAACGATCGACACGGCTGCAAAAAGCCTTCTGCGGATTGTCATTTCTGCTCCATAGGGCAATGTCAATTTCATTACGGAAGCTGCGAGAGCAAGGATAGCGGACCCCGCTCCGGGAATGCAAAGGGAAGAAGTGGCGAAGGCGTACATAAACGCTATTGCGGTGAAACTTTGCGCAGCCCCTTGGCCTTTGCGCTCGGCGCTTACGCGATCGTCTGCGCGGCGGCCTTCGCGTCGGCGCCGGATAGGCGATTGACGAGCCTCTGGCGGCCCGGACCGTCCTCGAAATAGACATAGGCCAGCCGCGACGTCGCTGGCATCTTCGCCAACGTAGGATGCAGCCGCCCTGCGGATAGGTCGGGCGTAGGGCGGGGACGCCTTCGCTTCACGCCGCGCCTAATCGGCGGGGCGGATTTTCCGCATCGAACTGGCGGAGCCGAGAACTCCGCCGCCCGATTCACGAATGATGGTGGTGGTGGTGGTGATGATGGTGGTGATGGACTATGCGAGCCGACCTCGCCAGTGCGGGCGCTGGGGAAGGCGCGACAGGCCTGGCCGTCGTCTTCCCCGTCACTTTGTTCAGCACATTCGTAACTGCTTCGCCCGCCTCGGCGCCTGCACGATTCACTCCAGAGGCAAGCTCGGAAATAGGATCTTGGGCTCTCGCTGCTTGAGCAATGAGAGCAGAGCCGAGCACCAGACCGATTACCAACCCAGCCTTTTTAACGCACGCCATGCGAACCTCCCTATTTCCTGTTGTGAAAAGGCCCTCATCAATAGTTCGCAGCCGCGGCCGAGCCAATGCCTTTGCCGACGACGACCGGGCTTTTTCGCGCGGGGATGGCCTGACAACGAACTACTCAACGTTTGTTGTCCCCAGCGTTGGTGGGCACGACACCCGTCTCAGCCGGCGGACTTTTTTCAGAACGTGCTGATTTTTCTGGTGCCGGTTGCAGGATTCGAACCCGCGACCTACTGATTACAAATCAGTTGCTCTACCAGCTGAGCTAAACCGGCCCATAGCGTCACTCGGGCGCGTCGCGCGACCTTCTATGCGTCGAAGCCGATGGAGAGGTCAATCCCAGGCCACGCCCCTGACGCCAGCGCGCCTGACGCCTCACGCGAGCCGCATCGTCACCACGCTCAAGGCGGCGGCGCAGGCGTTCGACACATTCAGGCTCTTGATCGGCCCCGGAAGTTCGAGCCGCGCGACGGCGTCGCAGCGCTCGCGCGTCAGTCGCCGCAGTCCCTTGCCCTCTGCGCCGAGCGCCAGCACCAGCGGCTTTGACAGCGCAATCGTCGAGAGCGACTCGGCGCCTTCCGAATCGAGGCCGACGCGCGCATAGCCGCGTGCGGCGAGGTCATCGAGGGCGCGCGCGAGATTGACGACGGAAACGATCGTCACGTACTCGAGCGCGCCCGACGCCGCTTTGGCGAGCGCGCCGGAAAATTCCGGACTGTGACGTTCGGTGACGATCACCGCGTCGACGTTGAACGCGCAGGCGGTGCGCAGGATCGCGCCGACATTGTGCGGATCGGTGATCTGGTCGAGCGCGAGCACCACGCCGCTGACGGCGACGATGTCGGAGATCTCGGCGTGCGGCAGCGGACGCGCCTCGAGCATCAGACCCTGATGCACGGCGTCCGGACCGAGCCGCCGCTCAAGGTCGCGGGCGTCGACGAGACGCTGCGCGAGACCCGCCGCCTGCGCAAGGTCGTTGATTCTCGGCAACGCGGTTTCGGTCGCGTACAGCGTCAGCAGCTTGCGTTTGCGTCCCGTCAGCGCGGCGCGCACGGCATGTGCGCCGTAGAGAATTACGAGGTCGGGCGAGGCGGGACGGAACGGCCCGCGCGCCTCCGACGCGACTGGGGCGCGGCGACCCTTCTCCTGCGCGCTGCGGTCTTTCGGCGGCCGGCGGCTCATCTCAGCACGGCCGTATTGACCCACCATTCGGGATGCTGGGCGCGGATGACGCGGGCGGCGCGGACTGCGTCGCGCCGGGTCGCAAACACGGCGAAGCAGGTTGCGCCAGAGCCGGACATGCGCGCCAGTCGACAGCCGCGCGCCGCGCGCAGAATGGCGAGCGCGTCGACGATGACAGGCGCCTGCAGACAGGCGGCGTCCTCGAGGTCGTTGCGGCCTTTCCTGAGCGCCGCAAGAAGCTCCTCTGCGCCCGGTCGGGCGTCGATGTCGCAATGTCCGGCGCCCTTGCGCGACGCGCCCGGCTGCAGTCCGAGCGCGGCGAACACCGGCGCCGTGGCGACGGGAACGCCGGGGTTGATCAGCACGGACGGCAGCAGCGGAAGGCGAATCGGCGCGCCGAGGCTTTCGCCTGCGCCTCGCATCATGCGCGCGCGCGGATCGAGACAGACCGGCACGTCGGAACCGACGGCGCGCGCGACCGCGGTCAGGCGAGGATCGTCGGCGGCGAGGCCATTCGCCCTGGCTAGCAGGCGCAGCGCGGCGGCGGCGTCCGATGATCCGCCGCCGATGCCCGCAGCCACGGGCAGGCGCTTTTCGAGCCGGAAGCGTCCCAGTCGCAGGCCTTTGACGTCTTCCGCCAGCCGTTGGGCGGCGCGCAGCACGAGATTGTCGGCGCCGGCGCCCGCGGCCGATGCGGTCGGTCCGGCGACATCGAGCGACAGCGTCTCGTCCGGCGTTAAGGACAAGGTGTCGCCGGCGCCGGAAAAGGCCACGAGGCTTTCGAGTTCGTGGTAGCCGTCTTGCCGACGGCCAAGGACATGAAGCGTAAGATTGATTTTCGCGGGGGCGCGCGTCGTCAGCATCTAACCCCGGTCTCCGCACGTGGGGGCGAATGAGCGGAGCCCTTTGATCTGGAGCGGGCGAAGGGATTCGAACCCTCGACCCCAACCTTGGCAAGGTTGTGCTCTACCCCTGAGCTACACCCGCATCCGTCGCGCCGGCAGAGCATTGTCGCCGAACCGTCGCGGGCGTCGTTATGCCGGAAACAAATTTGCTTTGCAACTGGCCTAATCGCCCTGATCGACGCCCCGGAAGGGAACGGCTCCCGGAGCGTCGTCCGGTCATTGGATCATGCGCGCCGTGCTGCCGGTGTTTCCCGTAATATTCGCGGTGTCAGGCGAAATCCAATGCGGCACCCAAGTCAGAGCGACGACGACGAATGCGGTGAATCCGACCAGATACACGAGGATCTTGCCGACCTCGCCATCGTGAACGTTTACGGCCATTTGCCTCTCCCGTTTTCATGTTGTCCGGCCTGCGCCGGAAGGATCGGGACGGCGGCGGGGTGATGCAGCGATGAATCCGCCGCCGTCCACCAGGACAGCTACAGGGGGACTGCCATGGCTAGGCGTAGTTTGCGGGAGAAAGCTTGAGGAACAAGGACCACAGACAGTATTTCATTTGGTCAAATACTTGGTATCATGATGTTTATTCTTTTTGGATCCAGGAGCCAGCAATGACGGCCGCGCTCAGCTATGAAGAGATCATTGATCTGCTTGCGCTCGAACCCAACGCGACATGCGGCTTCGTACGCGTCGCCTATACGAGCAAACTGTCCTTCGGGGCCGACGCCCTGCCGGCGCCTTTCGCGCGCAGCGGGCCGGTCGGTTCGGCGCTTTATTTCCTGGTGACGCCGCATGCGCCGGTCCGACTGCACCGGATCCGCAACGACCAGCTGTATCATTATTATCTCGGCGATCCGCTGGAGCTGTTCATGCTTCACGGCGACGGCGCGACCGAGCGCGTCGTGGTCGGGCCGGATCTGCGCGCGGGCCAGCGCGTTCAGCTGTTCATTCCCGGCGACACGTTTCACACGGCGCGGCTTGTGGACGGCGGGCGCTGGTTTTTCGGCGCCAGCACCGAATGGCCCGGGGTCACGCCGCAGGACGTCGAGATCGGCGATCTCGATCGACTGGCGATAAAATTTCCTGACGCGGCGGCGGAGATTCGGTCGATCGAGGCGTCGATCAGAGACGTTCCGCCCGCCGCGCGCGGCCCACGATAGCTATTTGCACTCCTGAACGGCGCGGGCGAGCGCGTCGGACAATCCCTTGAGCGAATAGCTGTCGGTCGTATTCGTTCCCCTCGATGAGGACGCCTTCACGACGAGCTTGGCGCCGCCCCGCATCGCGCCCACGAATTCGCGCTCCCGCGACTGATCCTTCACCCAGGCGTTCGTCCCCTTGGTGATCAGCTCATAGCTGTTGCCGTCGATATCGGCGGTCGCGGCCGATCCGTCCTTGGTCGGATAGCCTAGATTGATCGCCACCTCGTTGTGAACATTCTCGGCCGGACGGCTGGAGATAAAAATATAGGCGACGGAGTCCTTGAGCTTCGCCTTCGGCGCCCGCTCCTTCGGTTGTCCGAGCGCGTAACAGGTCCGGGTGCGCCCATTCTGAGCGGCGTATGCGCCCCATTCTCCGTAGCTGCCGAGCTGCTCCGGCTTGCTGCTCGCGCCTTTGTCGGACGGTTTCTCGGCTTTCTCGTTTTTTGTCGATTTTCGCTTGTTGGCCTTGCCGCCTGCATCCTCCGCCGGCTTCTCTTCGCCGGACTTCGGCTTGGCTTCAGCGGGGGTCAAAGCGAAGGCCGCGGCCAGACCGGCGACGGCGAGAGCGGTGGAAAACGCGAAGCGCGTGCGGGATTCTCTGAGCATAGGCTCAGATTTTACCGGCGGCGGCGGGCGCGAACAAGACCTTCACGCCTGTTCGCGGTCTTTACGCGCCCCGATCGCTAGTCGTCTTTCCTGGCCGCCATCAAATAATTAACATCAGTGTCGTGGCTTTTGCGCCAGCTTCTGGTCAACGGCTGCAGACTCATTCCGGCGCGATCGATCTCCCGCATGCCGGCCTGACGCACCCAGGACGAGAGTTCGTCGGGGCGGATGAATTTATCGTGGTTATGCGTGCCCTTCGGCACCCAGCCGAGAACATATTCGGCCGCGACGATCGCCAGGAGATAGCTCTTCGTCGTCCGGTCTATGGTCGCCAGAAAGAGGAGCCCGCCGGGCTTCAGCAGCCGCCCGAGCATGGCGACGAACTCCCGAGGCCCTTCAACATGCTCGATGACTTCGAGCGCCGTCACCGCGTCGAATTGCTCGCCGGCGGCGGCGAGATCCTCGGCGGTGATGTTGCGGTAGTCGATGTCCAGTCCGGCCGTTTCGGCGTGGCTCCTGGCGATCGCGATATTATTGGGCGCCGGGTCGACGCCGGTGACGCGCGCGCCAAGCTGCGCCAGCGACTCGCTCAAGATACCGCCGCCGCAGCCGATATCGGCGATGCGCACGCCCTCCAGCGGCCGGTCTCCGGGGGCGTTCAACGCCCTCGCGTCATGCCGGATGAAGCGGCGCACGTGATCGCGGACATAGGCGACTCGAACGGGATTGATCTCATGGAGAATCCCCATTTTGCCGTTCTTGTCCCACCACAGCTCGGCCAGGCGGTTGAAGCGCGCAACGTCCTCGGGGTCGACGCTGGCGGAGTGGGGAGTGGAATGTTCGGGCAAGAAGGAGCCTCGCGAAGATGCGGAGAAATCGAGTGAGGTCAGCGGAATCATGCGAAAACGCCTCGCCCTGAGGCGCGCCGGAAGCGCGCGTCTCGACAGTCGAGGAGCTTGCGCACAATAGCGTTGACGGAGCCGCCGTTGACAGGCCCGCCGACGCGGACACATATAGCGCCGCTTCCTGCGAGACGCGAGCGTCTCGCCTATTTCCCGGTCTTAATGTCACGCCTGGTCATGAAATTCGGCGGCACGTCGGTCGCCACTGTCGAACGCATTCACAATGTCGCGCGTCATGTAAAGCGCGAGGTGGATGCGGGGCATGAGGTCGCCGTGGTGGTCTCGGCGATGGCCGGCAAGACCAACGAGCTTGTCGGCTGGTGCAGGGAGGCCGCGCCGCTTTACGACCAGCGCGAATATGACGTCGTCGTCGCCTCCGGAGAACAGGTCACGGCGGGACTGCTCGCGATTGCGCTGCAGAAGGCTGGCATCCCGGCGCGTTCCTGGCTCGGCTGGCAGGCGCCCATTCACACCAATGCGACGCATGGCGCGGCGCGTATCGAAGCCATCGACGGTTCGGGCATCGTCGAAGGCTTCTGCCGCGGCGAAGTCGCCGTCGTCGCGGGGTTTCAGGGCGTGCACCGGGAATCGGGACGGATCACGACGCTCGGACGCGGCGGCTCGGACACGAGCGCCGTCGCGATCGCGGCGGCGGTCAGAGCCAATCGCTGCGACATCTATACGGACGTCGATGGCGTTTACACGACCGATCCGCGCGTCGTGCCGAAGGCCCGGCGCATGGACAAGATCGCCTTTGAAGAAATGCTGGAAATGGCGTCGCTCGGCGCCAAGGTGCTGCAGGTGCGCTCCGTCGAGGTCGCCATGGTGCATGGCGTGCCGACCTATGTGCGCTCTTCGTTCGACGATCCGGAAAATCCGGGGCCGGGAACGCTGATCTGCAACGAGGAGGACATCGTGGAAGCCCAGGTCGTCACAGGCATCGCCTTCTCGCGCGACGAAGCGCAGATCACGCTCCGCGGCGTCGCCGACAAGCCGGGCGTCGCCGCCGCGGTGTTCATGCCGCTGGCCGAGGCCGGGATCAATGTCGACATGATCGTGCAGGTCGTCTCCGAAGACGGGATGACCGATATGACCTTTACCGTCGGCGCGGCCGACTATGAACGCGCCTTCGCGATCATAGAAAAGGTCAAGGACCAGGTCGGCTTCGCGACCATGACCGGCCAGAAGGACGTCGCCAAGATTTCCGCGATCGGCATCGGCATGCGCAGCCACGCCGGCGTCGCCGCCCAGGCGTTTCGCGCCCTGTCGCAAAAGGGGGTCAATATTCGCGCCATCACGACGTCGGAGATCAAATTTTCCGTGCTGATCGACGAGGCCTATACGGAACTCGCCGTCCGGACGCTACATTCGCTCTACGGCCTGGACGCCGCCTAGTTCGGTTACAGCTACGCTTGAAGCGGGGCATTGCCGCGACATCTTTACCGCAACCGCAACCGGTTGCAGGGAGGATGTCCGATGGAAGAACTCACCAAGAACATCATCGACGAGACCAAGCTCGATCCGACGGTCGCCAGAGCGGCGATCGGCCTGGTGCTGCTTTTTTTGCGCGACGAGGACAAGACCGGCAATGTGGCGACAATGATCGGCAAACTGCCGGGCTCTGAGCGAGACATCGAGGCCGCCCAGTCGGTCGGCGATGGCGGCGTCACACAGGTCATCGAAGGCTTTACGAGCTTGGTCGGCCGCGGCCGCGCCGATGTGAACATTCTCGCCGGACAGCTCGAAAAGCTTGGCGTGAGCGAAGCGCAAACCGACGTTTTGGTGCAGCACGTCGTGAAACGCGCGGAGAAACTTCTCGGCCCCGAAGGCGCGGAGAAGATCATGAACATCATGCAGTCGCTTCGGGAGCGCACCGACACGGCGACCGATCTGCGCAAACAGGCGTAGGGGGTCCGCTGGCGCGCGCCAAGCGCGCGTCAGCCGCCTTTGCGCGGCCGCAAACAGCGTGATTTGGCGTAGCCGCCAAAGCGTATCGGCGCGCTTGATTTTCCTCCCGGTCGCGGCGACAGTCTGGCGCTTTTAGCTTGGCGAAGGGGAGGCCCTCATGGATGAACTGGTGGCGCGCGTCTCGGCGGCGCTTGGCGTTGACGCGGAGGTCGCCAGGACCGCGGTGGGCCTCGTCCTGGGTTTTCTGCAAAAGGAATCGCCCGACGGCGCGGTCGCTGAACTGCTCGACGAGCTCCCCGGCGCACGCGAGGCCATCGAATCCGCCGAATCGGCAGGGACCGGCGGCGGGCTCGGCGGGTTGATGGGCGGCATGGGCGGACTGATGGGGCTCGGCGCCAAGCTCAGCGGCGCCGGCGTCGAAATGGGCCAGATTCCCGCCTTGGGTCACGAGATATTCGGCTATGCCGAAGCTAAAATCGGCCCCGAAAAGCTGCGTGAGATCGTCGATTCGATCCCGGGTCTGGCGCAATTCGTCTGACGTTCATCGCCTGAGGCTGGCGATCGTCACGCCGCAGGCGCGCAACGCGCCCAAGAGCGCGCCGGCGTAGACGAGCGCGCCGGCGACGCCGAGCGCCGCCAGCGCGACGAGATTGGCGAGGACGCCGAAATGCGCGCCGAGCGCCAGCGCCGCGGACCGGCCGAACATGGCGACGGCCGTCAGAAAGGCGCAGGCGACAAATGTTGCGCCGAGCGTCTTCACGAAAATGGCGTCGAAGCGCATCCAGTCTTGCGAGAGCGCGAGTCCGACAAGCGCGGCAAGATTGATCCACAGTCCGACCGACGTGGCCGTCGCGAGTCCGACGGCGCCGAGCGGTCCAAACAGCACGATCTTCAGGGCGACATTCGCGGCGAGCGCCGCAAGCGCAATGAGCATCGGCGTCCGTGTGTCGCCGCGCGCCTGGAAACTCGCGCGCGCCGAAGCGATCAGCACGAGCGCCATCAGACCTGCGCCATAGGCGGCGAGCACGTCGCCCGCCGCATAGGCGTCGCCCGCCGAGAATCTGCCGCGCTGAAAGAGCCCGGCGACGATCAGCTCCGGGATCGTGTCGAAGGCGATGAAGAACGGCGCCGCGAGCGCGACGGTGAGCGCCATGGTTCGGCTTTGCGCATGATGCGCGCCCGCCTCGTCGCCAGCGGCAAGCCGGCGGCTCATTTCCGGCAACAGCACGGTGCCGGCGGCGATGCCGATGACGCCGACAGGAAGCTGGTAGAGGCGTTCCGCGTAGGAAATCGACGATACGCCGCCGTCCGGCAGCATCGAGGAGAGAATCGTATCGGCGAGCACGGCGATCTGCGGGCTGGCGGAGCCGATGATCGCCGGACCCAGGCGAATGAAGAAGTCGCGCACGCGCGGCCAGTGCGGCATGCGCAAGCGTTTCAGAACGCCGATGCGGCGCGCCTGCCACATCAGCAATCCGAGCTCCAGGACGCCGGAGACCGTAATGCCCCAACTCGCCGCATAGCCGGCGTTGGGGAAGAGAAAGGCGACGGCGAGCGCCGCCATCACGGTAAGATTCATCAGATTGGGCGCGAAGGCCGGAAGCGCGAAACGTCCGTGCGCGTTGAGCGCGCCCATGTGCAGGACGAACAGCGTGATGAACAGCAGATAGGGAAAGGTGATGCGCGTCAGATTGACCGCCAGCGCGAATTTTTCCGGGCGGTCGTCGAGACCTGGCGCGAGCAGCGAGACGAATTGCGGCGTAAGCGTCCAGACGATCACGAGCAGGATGATCTGCGAGGCGAGGAGCAGCGTATAGACTTCTCCGGCGAATTCCTCCGCCGCCGCGTCGCCTTCCTGCTCGATCGCCATCGAATAGGAGGGGACGAAGGCGGCGTTGAACGCGCCTTCGCCGAAGATCGAACGAAAACTGTTGGGCAGGCGCTGCGCAATGAAAAACGCGTCGGACACGGCGCCGGCGCCCATGATCGCCGACTGCATCGCGAGCGACAGAAAGCCCGTCACGCGCGAGAGCAGGGTGAAGCCGCCGACCGAGAGCAGATTGCGAATCATCGCAATCGTCCTAGCAGGTTTCGGTCAAGCCTGCGCTCTTATCAGTGTTGCGGGCAGTGCAGGTAATAGCCGCCTGTAATCGTGGCGAGTTCATCGCCCTCTCCGCGGGACCACTGAATATTGGCGCTGCGCCGGCACTTGTCGGAAATATCCGCCTGGCGTTCGTAGGTCGCGACGTCCTTATCGGCGTCGACGGTGAAACCATCGCTCCGCAATTCATTGATCAGATCCTCGACTTCCGTCGAGCCCGGATGGTAGCGCTGCGTCAGCCGGGCCTGGAAGAGCTTCTGGTCGGCTTCGGTTTTGGACTCCGGCAGTCCCTCGATAAGGGCCGGCACGCCGGGGGACGCCGCGAAGCGCCATATGCGCGCGCCAAAGGCGGCGAACAGCGCGATGAGCGCCGCCGCGATGATGAGGTTTCGGCCGCGTAATGGCGAACGTTCGGCGGAGGTGCTCATGAAGTCAGGTCTCGTCTCATCAATGCATAGTCGGGACGATGACGGGCCGTTGGCGGCTCGTTCGGCGTGAACGCGTCGAGGGCCAACAGCCGCATCGTTCTCAGTCTCGTCGCCGTCCAGCCGCTCGGCGATAAGATCGAGCGGCCTCCCTTTACCTCATTCAAGATGCGCGCGACATACTCCTCGAGCGCACCGAGCGAAATCAGCCCGGCGTATCGACGCCAAACAGCGTGGTGCGGGCGCCACAATAGGCCGCCATGGCGCGCGTGAAGGCTGAAATGGCGAGTCTAATTCCCAAAGATTCGGCGCTTCGTTGAACGCCGGGATCACGACCGCCATGTCGGGACTGTTCATGTCGGGACTGTTCATGGCGCGATTTCAACCAATATTTATTTGCGCAGCATGGGATCGACAGGCGTAGCATAGGCTCAAATCGCGGACGGCGCGGAGGAGCGGGAGCGGGCGGATGGCTGAGAACCAGATTGTAGCGCTCTGCGCAGACGATTACGGCCTGTCTTACGGGGTCAGCGCCGGCATTCTGGAAGCGCTCGACGCGGGGCGGCTTACGGCGGTTTCGGCCCTGGTCAATGGTCCCCGCTGGCCCGCTTTGGGTCTGGAGCTGTTTCGCCGCGGCGGAGACGCCGATATCGGCCTGCATTTCAACCTCACCCTCGGACGGCCTCTCTCATCGATGCCGAAGTTCGCGCCGAATGGGGAGTTCCCGCCGCTGTCTCAGGTGATCCGAATGGCCTATGGCGGGCGCCTGCCGTTGGACGAAATCCGCGCGGAGCTCGATCGGCAGTTCGACCGGTTCGAAGCGGTGATGGATCGTCCCCCGGATCATGTCGACGGCCACCAGCATGTCCACGTCCTTCCCGGAATCAGGACGGCGTTGCTTGACGCCATGTCCGCGCGCCGGCTCGCGGGCCGGACATGGATTCGCGACGCTGGAGACGGCATGCACCGCATTCTCGTACGCGGCGCCAACGCCCGAAAGGCGCTCTCCGTGCTTTCGCTGGCCAGCGGTTTCCGGCGGGAGGCGCGCTATCGCGGCTTCGCCGTCAACGATGGCTTCGCCGGATTTTCGAACTTTCATCCGAGCTTCGATTACGCGAGAATCTTTCAAAGCTATCTTCGCGCGCCGGGCCGCCGGCATCTCATCATGTGCCATCCGGGCCACGTCGACGAAGACCTGCGCAAACTCGATCCGGTGACGATCACGCGCGAGCAGGAGCTCGCCTTTCTGCTGTCGCCCCGGATGCCGGAGATGCTGGAGAAACGCGGCCTGCGATTGAGCCGACTGTCGCAGGCGTATCGGAAGTTCGCCGCCGCGCCAGCGGCCGCTCAGTAGATCCCTTCGAAGGAGATCGGCGTTCGTTTCTTGCCATCCTTCAAATAGATGTCCTTCAGGAAGGACGCGCGGCGGCGGTTGAAGTCCTGAAGCCACCAGCCGTCGCCCAGCGGATCGAAGACCGGCGCGTCGGTTCTGCGGAAGATCGCGGTCGAGCCGACGAATTCCACCTTCTCGAACATGCGGTCCTCGCTGATGAAATCGGCGAGCCGGCTGATGGTCGGAATGTGAATGTCGTCGACGACGAGCAGCCCGTCCGTCTTCAGATGCGGGTAGAAATAGTAATATTCGAGTTCCGGAAACGGAAAGCCATGCGGGCCATCGATCAGAATTAAGTCATAGGGAAGGTGATCTTCATAGAACGGCAGCGTGAGCTGAGTCGGGCCGAAAACAAGATCGAGCCGATCCTGCCGAGTCGCCGGACAATTCATGAAATAGTCGACGCTCGACGCTTGCTGCCCGCGGTCGTCGTAGCAGAACGCCTTGTGTCGTTCGGCGATGCGCGAAAGAAAGATCGTGGACTTGCCGCAGCCCGTCTCGGCCGAAAAGATTTCCGTTCCGGTCAGCAGCCGTTCGATGCGCAACAGGGTGCGCAGCGGCATCGATCCCGCGCTGTGGGCGAAGCCCACGGAGCGCTCATAATCGCCGATTTCGGCGGCGAGACTCTTGTCGCGCACGGCCTCGGCCCGCAGCGCCGACGGCATTGACGCGATGGGCGAGCTCCAAAGCCTTCGCCGCGCTCGATTGATCAGCTTCTGCACGAAAGACGAAGGCATGGTCCTGACAGCTCTCAACTGGCGAAATGTCGCCGGTTTATATCAGCGCCAGCGACGCCATGAAAGCGGCTGGGCGCGGCGCGGCGATCAAGCTTGGCGGTAAGCGAAAATCATTTGATTTCCATGTCCAAGCCGAAATCGAAGACCGGCGGGGAGTGCGTCAGCGCGCCGACGGAAATCAGATCGACGCCGGTCTTTGCGATCTCGGCGACGGTCGCGAGCGTCACGCCGCCCGAGGCTTCGCAGATCATGCGGCCGCCGATCAGCGCCACGGCGCCGCGCAGCTCGTCGAGCGTCATATTGTCGAGGAGCACGGCGTCCGCCCCCTCGTCGAGGACCTCGCGCAACTGGTCGAGCGTATCGACCTCGATCTCGATCTTGACGAGATGGCCGACGCGCGCTTTGGCCGCTCTGAGCGCTGGGACGACGCCGCCGGCGACGGTGATGTGATTGTCCTTGATGAGCACGGCGTCGTCCAGGCCGAAGCGGTGGTTGACGCCGCCGCCGCAGCGCACGGCGTATTTCTCCATGGCGCGCAGCAAAGGCGTGGTCTTGCGCGTGTCGCAGATGCGCGCCGACGTTTCGGCCACCGCGCTGACATAACGCGCCGTGAGCGACGCGATTCCCGACAGTTGGCCGAGAAAATTTAGCGCGACGCGCTCAGCAGTAAGAATCGAGCGGGCGGGGCCGGAAACGATGGCCGCCACCTCGCCCGGCGCAATGTGGGCGCCGTCGACGGCCTCGGCCTCGAACATGATCTCCCGGTTCATCAGCGTGAAGGCGGCGCGCGCCACAGCAAGTCCGGCGACGACGCCCGGGTCGCGCGCGATCATCGCCGCCCGCGCGCGGGCGCTCCGGGGGATCGTCGCCTGAGTCGTGATGTCGCCGGCGCGGCCCAGATCTTCGGCGAGCGCCGCGCGGACCGTCTCCTCGATCAGTATCGGCGGCAAATCTGATCTCACGCCTCAACCTCATTGGCGACGCGCAGCACGGACTCGAGCGTGGCGCGCGAGCGGCGCGCGAAGGCTGGGTCGGACTGCGGAAAATCCGAACGAAAATGCGCGCCGCGACTTTCGCGCCTCTCAAGCGCCGTCGCCGCGACGATGAGACCTGTCGTTAACATGTTGCGCGCCTCGATGTCCGTCGTCCGCGAAAGCATGCGCCGGATCGACCTTACAGCGACGGCGAGCCCGGCGCCGTCGCGGACGACCCCGACATTCGCCGACATCAGATCGCGCAGCTCCTCGATCATCGCAAAATCCTGATTGCGAGGTATCGGCTCGATCCCGACCGCCTTCGGCCGCCGTTCCACGGGAGAGAGCGGCGTCGACTGAATGTCCGCAGCGACCCGGGCGCCGAAAACGATCGCTTCCAGCAGGGAATTGGACGCCAGCCTGTTCGCGCCGTGCACGCCTGTCGAAGCGACTTCGCCGATCGCCCACAGGCCATCGACGCTGGTGCGGCCGCGCGCGTCGGTCAAGACGCCGCCCATATGGTAGTGCGCCGCCGGCGCGATCGGAATGAGTTCGCGCGAGGGATCGATTCCGGCGCTCAAGCAGCTTCCGTACACCGTCGGAAAGCGCGTCGGGAATTCCCCGCCGATGGCGGAACGCGCATCGAGAAACGCGCCCTTTCCGGCCTGTATGCTGGCGAAGACTCCGCGCGCGACCGTATCGCGCGGCGCAAGCTCGCCGTTCGGATCAATATCAAGCAGAAAGCGTCGACCGTCGCGATCAATGATCGTCGCGCCTTCGCCGCGCAGCGCTTCGGTCGCGAGCGGCGCCGGATCGGCGTCGATGTCGATCGCGGTCGGATGAAACTGAACGAATTCCGCATCGGCGATCAAGGCGCCGGCGCGCGCCGCCATCGCCACGCCTATTCCACGCGCCTCCAGCGGATTGGTGGTGACCCGGTAGAGATGGCCGATCCCGCCCGTCGCGAGGATCAGCGCCGCGCACGGAGTCTCGTGGATCACGCCGGCGTTGTCGCGGGCGCGGACGCCGACCGCGCGGCCGCCGGCCATCATGATCTCCTGCGCCGAATAGCCATCAAGGACGCGGATCGACGGGGTTCTGGCGACTTCCTTCGCCAAGGTGTCCATGATCGCGCGCCCGGCGACGTCGCCTTGAACGCGCACGATGCGACGACGCGAATGCGCCGCCTCCTGCGACGGCAGAAAGCCGCCGAGCGCCGATCGATCGAACGGCGTTCCCATCGCCGCGAGATCTTCGACGCGCGCGCGGGCTTCGCGCGCCATGTCGAGCGCGATGTCGCGTTCGACGATTCCGCCGCCCGCGTTCACCGTGTCATTCGCGTGGTTTTCCGGCGTGTCGCCTTCTTCGACGGCGGCGGCGATGCCGCCCTGCGCCCAAAACGACGCGCCGCTATATCCGATCGGAGTCGGCGCGAAGATCGCGACCGGCGTCGGCGCCAGTTTGAGCGCGCAGAACACGCCGGCGAGGCCGGCGCCGACGATGATGATGGGAGACGGATCTTCCGGCATCGACGACTAGTCGACAGCGACCGCGGCGAGCCGGGCAAGCGCTTGGGCTTCGCGGGCGATCGCCGCTTCGACCAGGCTGCGCGCGCGCGGCGGCAAGGGCAGGGCGAGCGCCGCCGCATGGCCCTTGGGCGACATTTTGCACAGCGTCTTGCCGAGAATGTCGACGAGCTTGCCGTCGGCGTAGTCCCGGTGCTTTTCGAGGAAATCGTCGAAGTAATGTTCGAGGAAGACGATGGCCGCGATATTTTCCAGCGCCTGCGACTCAGGGTCTTTCTTGAGCTGCTCCTTGCGGATCAGCGCGCCGACATGCGCGACCGCCGGCGCGTCATAGCCATTCGCGCGCATGATCTCAGCGGCGAGATCGGCGTGATGGATGCGGCAGGCGCGCCGCCAGTCGTTGTAGCCGCGACGTCCGTCCTCATATGTCGCGCGCTCGATCTCCCAGCGGCGCAGGTGTTGCGCCCGCGTCGCGATCTTGAGGAGATCGGAGGCGTCCGGATAGAGCTCGGCCAGACGCGCGCTCATGCGCTCGGCGTAGACCAGCTCAAAGGCCCGGCCGTCGTTCCGGCGGGGGTCGTCGGCATTGGCGGCGTCGATGGCCGCAATCGTCGCATCGAGCGCCGGCATGTATCCGCCCTGTTCAAGGCCGAGGGAAGGCGCAGTTTAACCCAGATCGATCATACGTTGCACGCTGCGGCGCGCGCGCTCGGCCAACGCAGGGTCGACGGTGACTTCCTCGCGGACGTAAAGCAGGCTGTCGAGGATTTTCGGCAGCGTGATCCGCTTCATGTGCGGGCAGAAGTTGCAAGGCCGCACGAATTCGACGTCCGGCGTTTCGGCTGCGACATTGTCGGCCATCGAACATTCGGTGACGAGCAGCACGCGGGCCGGCTTCCGGCTGCGCACGAAGTCGATCATCGCCGCGGTCGAGCCGGCGAAATCGGCGACTTCCACCACTTCGCGCGGACATTCCGGATGCGCAAGCACCTGCACGCCGGGGTGATCGGCGCGATAGCTCTCGATCTCTTCGGCGGTGAAGCGCTCATGCACTTCGCAGGCGCCGCGCCAGGCGATGATCTTCACTTTTGTCTGCGCGGCGACATTCTGCGCCAGATAGCGATCGGGAACCATGATCACGCGTTCGGCGCCAAGGCTTTCGACGACTTTCACGGCGTTCGACGAAGTGCAGCAGATGTCGACCTCAGCCTTCACGTCGGCTGACGTGTTGACATAGGCGACGATGGGAACGCCGGGATATTGCTTGCGCAGCGCGCGCACGTCGGCGCCCGTGATCGACTCGGCGAGCGAGCAGCCGGCCTTCAGGTCGGGCATGAGCACCACCTTGTCCGGATTGAGCAGCTTCGACGTTTCCGCCATGAAATGCACGCCGCCCTGAACGATGATCTCGGCGTCTGATTGCGCGGCGAGCTTTGCGAGCTGCAGGCTGTCGCCGATATGGTCGGCGACGCAATGATAGATTTCCGGCGTCATGTAGTTGTGCGCGAGGATGGTGGCGTTGCGCACATGTTTGAGATCATTGATCGCCTTGACGTAAGGCGCATGGAACGGCCATTCGACGGGCGGAATCACTCTCGCCACCCGCTCATACAGATGTGCGGTCGCCGCCTGAACTTCGGGCGTCCATTCCAGCGCAGGCCGGGCAAGCGCCGGGAAGCGGCCGTCGGGGCCGACGCCAAGAGCGGCTGCAGGACGCGCATTTGCAGCACGAACGGTTGCAGGACGCTCGCGCGTCGCGCTCGGTCGGTTGCGCACATCGGCGATCAAGTGAGTCATCGTCCACCCCAGGGGATTATACTCAAGATGAGTATAAGTAGGCCCCATAAAATCTCCGAGACGGATCCCCGCTCGGAGCGCTCAAGCCGCCAAGACTAAGCCGCCGTTCAAGAACCCGCAAGCTTCGTCACGCATGACATGTGCTCGTCACGAGGTTATGTCAAGGGAAACAGCGCTCTTCGGCCTTTGGCCGACATGCCGCTGTTCGCTCCGGACAAAGCTGCTATAGACGGCGCATGCAAACAGGGGCGTCGCAGGCTACTTTCCCGCACCGGCATCTGCTCGGCATCGAGGGGCTCAAGCGTCCCGATATCGAGGCGCTTCTCGACATGGCCGAGGAGGCGGTCGAAGTGTCCCGGCGAATCGACAAGAAGCGCTCAAATCTGCGCGGTCGCACCCAAATCAACTTGTTTTACGAACCGTCGACGCGCACGCAGGCGTCCTTCGAAATCGCCGGCAAGCGTCTGGGCGCGGACGTCATGAACATGTCCGTCGCGCGTTCTTCGGAATCGAAGGGCGAGACGCTGATCGACACGGCCGTGACGCTCAATGCGATGCGTCCGGACATCATCGTCGTCCGCCATGCGCATGCGGGCGCGGCGCATCTTCTGGCGCGCAAGGTCGACTGTTCCGTCGTCAACGCCGGCGATGGCGCGCATGAACATCCCACCCAGGCGCTGCTCGACGCGCTGACGATCCGGCGCAACAAGGGCCGCATCGAGGGGCTGACGGTGGCGATCTGCGGCGACGTTCTCCATTCGCGCGTCGCCCGGTCCAACATCCTGCTGCTCGGCGCGCTGGGCGCGCGGGTGCGCGTCGTCGGGCCGTCGACGCTCGCGCCGGACAGCCTGTCGCGGCTGGGGGTCGAGGTGTTTCACGACATGAAGCGCGGACTGGAGGACGCCGACATCGTCATGATGCTGCGCATCCAGCGCGAGCGCATGGCGGGCGCGCTGACGCCGAGCGCGCGCGAATATTTCCACTTCTTCGGGCTCGACGAGGAGAAGCTCGCCTGCGCCGCGCCGGACGCCCTGGTGATGCATCCGGGGCCGATGAACCGCGGCGTCGAGATCGACACCGCCGTCGCCGACAGCGCGCGCTCGCTCATTCGCGAACAGGTCGAGATGGGCGTCGCGGTGCGCATGGCGGTGCTGGAAGCGCTCGCGCAGCATCTGCCGAATGTGTAAGCTTCTCGAAAATCAATGATCTCAGGGGAGTAAAATGCTCAAGCTCGTCCGCTTCGTTGGACTGATCATGCAGTCGATCTTGATCGAGTTTCTGCACTTTTTCGGGCTGGTCGCGTTTCTCTTGGCGGCGGCGCTCGGATATTTCCGGCTGCCATCCTGGCTCGTGCCGATCGTCGGCGTGATCTGCGGCGTCGTCGCCGACAAATTCATCGATCAATCGGAAGTCGTCAGTCTTCTGGAGCGGGCGGCGTCCGCCAATCAGCGGGGCGGCTTCCTGGTGATCGTCTATGTCATCATCGTCGCCGTCGGCTATGTCACGGGCGCCTATGCGCGTCAGGCGATGAATCGCCGCAAGATCGCCCAGGCGACGCCGAGCCCCGCGGCAAAGCCGAGCCCTGCGGCGAAGCCGCCGCAGAAGCGCAACAGAAACCGCTCCTCTAAAGCCTGAGGAATGCGCGCGCCGCGGGTGAGCGGGGATCGCCTATCGGCGGTCCGCCGCGATGCTTGCGGCGTTGGAGCTTTGCCCTGTAGGCTGCCGTCGTTTTGAGCGGCGCCATGACGTATTTTTATAGAGCTATCGCGTTTCTCCTCCTGTTGCTGGCTGCGCCATCGGCGCGCGCCTGCTCCTGCCCCTCGCCGATCGTGAAGGACGGGGCGGGAAATCTGCGCCAAGCGGATGTCGTCGCCGATTTCGTCGTCGAGAAGCTGCGGCCGGGGTCCGACCGTTCCTACAAAATCGCGACCGTCAGGGTCACCCGGGGCTGGAAAGGCGCGAACACCGGCGCGCGTCTCGATGTCGAATTCGGCGGCGACAGCACCTGCGCGACGTCCATTCCCGAAATCGGCGCGACAGAGCAAAAGGCGCCTTTGAATCTGCTCAAGCGCGCGCGTGCGGCCCTCTATTCATGGCCCATCTGTTTCGACGGCGTGTCGGCGTCGGTGGTCGAGAAATTCGCCGCCGAGCGCGAAGCTCTGGACGCGAAAGCGCGCGCCGCGCCGGACGACGCCGACGCGCAGCTCGCGCTCCTCGCTCATTTTCTCTACTGGAAGGAACCTGCGCTCGCTCTTCCGCTCGCGAAGGAGGTCGCGCGCCGCTGGCCCGATAATCCGTTGGCGCAGCTGCGTCTCGCGGAAGCGCTCACGGCGGCTGGAAAGCCCAAGCAAGCGAACGCCGCGAAACACCAGGCATGGGAGTCGCGCACGCTGAGAGCGCGTATAGAATTGCTTGAAATAAAGATGGGACAGGCGAGTAAGAAGACACCTGAAAGCGGCAGAACCGGCTACTTATCTTCCGACGGCCGCAACGATTTCAGCCGCTCCGACCTCTCAAACAGTATTTTGAGCCAAGTCCTCTTCCGCTCTAATTTCAATGGGCACGGCTCGGATTTCACCGGCGCGCGCTTCGCCAATGTCGGCTTCGAGGGCGGCGATTTCGTCGGCGCCCGATTGAATAAGGCGTTTTTTTATTCGGTCGAATTCAACGCTGCCGATCTGTCGGGCGTCGAGGCCCGAGAGTTCACTTGCTACTCTTGCGCCTTCGCCGGCGCCGATCTTCGCGGCTTCGAGGCGCCGCAGGCGTCCCTCTTCGACGCCCGGCTGACACGCGCCGATCTTTCCCGCGCCAACTTGGAAGACGCGGATCTGCGACACGCCGACCTGCGCGCCGCGAGGCTGGTCGGGACGAAGCTCGACCGAGCCAATCTTTCCGACGCGAATTTGCGGGAGGCGACGTTCGACGGAACGTCGCTTCGCGGCGCCAATCTCCATAGCGCCGATTTGCGCGGCGCCGATCTGTCGCGCGCGGACCTGTCCAGCGCGGATTTGAAAAACGCTTCTGTCGATTGCGCAACGCGTCTTCCCGAGCGCTTCGACGCCTCGACATTTGCGCTCATTCCCAAGCAGGCATGCCCGAATGAAAAGCCGCTCGTCCTTAGAGCTGGCACTCTTGGTAGGCAGGTTTCTGACGCTAATTTCGCCGATGCGAGAATCGACTTCGCTTGGGTAAAACATCCTCCAGCGTTCCACGAAACAGTTCTCGATCGAGCGACGCTCGTAAACCTTGAAGAAGGTTCACGTTTGCGCCTATCGGGCGTTTCCGCGCGCGGCGCAAAGTTCGAGGATTTCGCCGGGGAGCTTTCGATTTTCAACTCCGATGCATCGAATGTCTCGATTTTCGGAAAGGCTGGCGCTCGCGAACGAAACGTTTATCTCTCGCGCACAGGCGGGCGCCTCGATGGCGCGACGGTGCGCAACGTCAGGTTAGAGGTGTCGGATAGTAGCCGGAAAGAAGGAGATGACACCGAGACCTCGATCGAAAAGCTACGGCTCGAAAATGTGTCTATCCAATGCCGTCACGAAGAGCCGCGCTCCAACGTGATCGTCATCAGCGACCCGCCGGCAAAACGCGAGCGTGACCGCCGGCGTATGGTCTCAAATTTCATCCTTGATCTTGAATTTGCGCGAAAGCTCGCCTCGCTCGACGGCTCGAACAAACTCGAGGACGACTGCGCCAACGCGATCAAGCTTTATCTGTCCGACTCATGCAAGGCCGGCATGGCGAAGGCGGGCTTCGCCTATCAATGCCCGCCCGCGCCGTGACGGTTAAAGCCCCTCGAACAGCGCCGTCGAAAGATAGCGTTCGGCGAAGGAGGGGATGATCAACACGATATTCTTGCCGGCGGCTTCCGGGCGGCCGGCGATCTCCAGCGCGGCGGCGACGGCGGCCCCTGACGAGATGCCGACAGGGATTCCCTCCACGCGCGCGAGCAGACGCGCCGTCTCGAAGGCCGTCTGATTGCCGATGGTGATGATCTCGTCGATGACGCCGCGATCGAGAATGGGCGGCACGAAGCCTGCGCCGATGCCCTGAATCTTGTGCGGACCCGGAGGACGTCCGGACAGCACCGCGGAATCTTCCGGCTCCACGGCGACGACGCGCAATCCGGGCCGGCGCGCCTTGAGCGCCTGTCCGACGCCGGTGATCGTGCCGCCGGTGCCGACGCCCGAAACGAAATAGTCCACTTCGCCGTTGGTGTCGTTCCAGATCTCTTCCGCGGTCGTCGCGCGGTGAATGTCGGGATTGGCCGGATTCTCGAATTGCTGGGGAATGACGGCGTCGGGATTTTCGGCGGCGAGTTCACTGGCCTTGGCTAGCGCGCCCTTCATGCCCTGCGACGCCGGCGTGAGCACCAGTTCGGCGCCGAGCAGCGCCAGCATCTTCCGTCGCTCGAGCGACATCGACTCCGGCATGACAAGAATGAGTCGATAGCCGCGCGCCGCGGCGACGAAGGCGAGGGCGATGCCGGTGTTTCCGGAGGTCGGTTCGATCAGCACCGATTTGCCCGGCGTGATCTTGCCGCTCTTTTCGAGCGACTCGATCATGCTGACGCCGATGCGGTCCTTGACGCTCGCGATCGGGTTGAAGAATTCGAGCTTGGCGAGCAGATTCGCCTTTGCGCCGCGCGCCTGCGTCAGCCGATCGAGCCGGACAAGCGGCGTATCGCCAATCGTCTGCGTGATCGAGTCATAGATGCGTCCTCGGCCGGGTTTGGCCGGCGGCGTGAAGCTCGGTGATGCCTGCGACATGTCTCGCCCCCCAGGGAAGTTGTTTAGGTCTATATCGACAGTTTGATTCCGACCAGAGCCATGACGCTCGCCAAAGCCGGCCGCAAGTAACGGTCGGGAACGCGCGCGGCAAAATGGGCGCCAATGGCGATGCCGGGAATGGACCCGATGAGGAGCGACAGCAGGAGCAGCCAGTCGACGCCGCCCATCAGCCAATGTCCCAGGCCGGCGATGAGCGTCAGCGGCACGGCGTGCGCGATGTCGGAGCCGACGAGGCGCGCGGTCGGCGTGTGCGAATAAAGCGCCAGCAGCACGGTCATGCCGATCGCCCCGGCGCCGACCGAGGTGATCGACACCAGCACGCCGAGAAAAGCGCCAAGGATCGCGGTCAACCACAGCAGGCGCCTGTCGCTCATATCGTTGGTGTGTCTCGCAATATGGTCGAGGAGCCATCGGCGAAACAGAATCGATCCGGCGGTGAGCAGCAGCGCAATGCCCAGTGCGGAAGTGATCACGCCATTGGCGGCGTGGCCGCCCGATTTGCCGAGCCAGGAAAGGATGAGCAGGCTGGCCAGGCTCGCAGGCACGCTGCCGTACGCCAACCGGCGCGTGATGCGCCAGTCGACGGTCCCGTGGAACGCATGGACCAGCGTCCCATTGGTCTTGGTGATGGCGGCGTAGAGCAGGTCGGTGCCGACGGCGGTCGTCGGCGCGACGCCGAACACCAGCATCAAAATCGGCGTCATCAACGCGCCGCCGCCGACGCCGGTAAACCCGACAAGGGCGCCGACAACGAAGCCGGAAAAGGAATAAAGCGGATTCACCGCGTTCAATGCGTCCAACATGCGGTCATTCCCTTGTCACTTCGGCAAGAACGACATTAGTCTATAAAACTGGTCGATTATGTCAAATCTGGAGCGCAAACCCGTCGCCTCCATGAATTTTGAAAAGGTGAAAAATGCCGTCCGAGATGCGGTAGAATGCTCGCCAGCAGGGAATCGCGCGCCCGGCCGCCTGAGTCCCAAGGTTGAGGAATGCTGACAAAAAAAGCCAAATATGGTTTGAAGGCCATGGTTCACCTCGCAGGGGTGCGGCCAGGCGAAACGGCGCTGATCGCCGACATCGCCTCTGCGAACCAGATTCCGAAAAAGTTTCTCGACGCCATCTTGGGCGAGCTGCGAAACGCCGGCTTCGTCCATTCGAAGAAGGGCAAGGGCGGCGGCTACATGCTGGCGCGCCCGCCGGAGGAGATTGGCGTCGGCAACATCGTGCGCGCTCTGGACGGGCCACTCGCCCCGATCCAATGCGCGAGCAAAACCGTTTACCGTCGATGCGACGACTGTACGGATGAAACGCGCTGTGCGGTTCGCCTCGTCATGTTGCAGGCGCGTGAGGCGATCGCCGAAGTTCTCGACAACACGTCGCTTGAGCAAATGCGACAATTGGGCCAAGGCGGCGAGGGCGTTCGGCTGCTCGTCGGCGAGGGGCCGGCAAGCCAAGCCATGGACATGGCGTGACCCGGCTCCTATAAAACGCCGGCGCGGATTCCTGCGCTGCAGCATTTCTTCAAGGGGCCGGCGCGGGCCGGAAATCTAATGTTGGACAAGGTGGCGCAAGTGACGAAGGCGGCCGAGGCGACAGCGACTTTGCGCCACACCATGGTCGAGCGCCAGCTCCGCCCGTTCGACGTCACCGACGTGCCCCTTCTCGAGCGTTTCCTCAACGTGCCGCGAGAGCTTTTCCTGCCCGAGTCGCAAGCGCCGCTCGCCTATTCGGACATGGCGGCGACCGTGCCGGGCGCGGACGGACGCAAGCGTCATCTGCTGCCGCCGCTCGTTCTGGCGCGGATGCTCCAGGGCGCCGACATTCGCGCGCAGGACAGGGTGTTGGACATCGGCGGGGTCGGCTATTCCGCGGCGCTGCTGTCGGGTCTCGCCGAAAAAGTCGTCGCGCTCGAATGCGATCCCCAACTCGCCGCGCGCGCCAAGGCGGGACTGCAGGCGCTTGGCTGCGACAACGTCCAGTTTGAAACGGGGCCGATGGAGAAGGGCTTTCCCGGCGGCGCGCCCTACGACCTGATCATTGTTCAAGGCCGTGCGCAGGCCGGTCTCGAAACGCTTTTTGAGCAGCTCGCGCCTGACGGGCGCCTGCTGGCGATCGTCACCCCCGAGGCGGGCGCCGGCCAGCAGGTGGTTCGCTTCGAACGTCAGGACGGCCGGGCGGCGGGCGAACGGCCGCTGTTCTCCGTCAGCGCGCCGGTTCTCGAAGGCTTTCAGAAGGCGGAGTGTTTCAGCCTGTAGCGCCGCCATTTCGCCTCAATCGCGTTCCTAGCGTTGCGTTCTGCGCGTCATCGTTGAGACTCATCGCAGCTGGAGAGTGGCGCGCGGGTTGGCGCGCGAGATAGGTTGAGGACAATGACAACGGACAGGTGTGGGCTCAGGCGGCGGCGGTCGACGAGATTCCTGTCATTCGGATCGGCCTCAGCGGCGCTTGCGCTCGTCGCCGTCGCGCCAGCGCCGGCGAGCGCGGAGAGCCTGCTGTCGGCTCTGGCGCGCGCCTATTACGGAAACCCTGACCTCAACCAGAGCCGCGCCAATGTTCGCGTGCGGGACGAGGACGCGCCGAAAGCAAAGGCCGGCCTCCGGCCGAAAGCCAGCATCGCCGCGCAGGCCGGCTCCCAATATGCGGCGATCAAGATTCCGTTCGGCGGCAGCGCCAGCCAGCAAGCCGGCGCCGCGTCGGGCTCCAGCGGCGATTTTCAGGACACCTACGTCGGCTATCCGCGCGGGACGACCCTGAACCTGTCGCAGACGCTGTTCGATGGGTTCCGCACGGAAAATTCGGTGCGTCAGGCCGAGTCCGGCGTCTTCGCCGCGCGCTCGACCATGCGCCTGACCGAACAGGCGATTCTTCAGAACGGCGCGACCGCCTACATGAATGTGCTGCGCGACACGGCGGTGGTGTCGCTGCGCAAAAACAACATCTCGGTGCTCGATGAACAGCTCAAGCAGACGCGCGACCGGTTTCAAGTCGGCGAGGTGACCCGAACCGACGTCTCGCAGGCCGAAGCTTCGGTCGCGTTGGCCCGATCCGAATATTACGCCGCACAGGCGCAGCTCAAAACGAGCATGGCGAATTATCGCCAGATCATCGGCGCCGAGCCGAAACATCTGCAGCCGGGACGCAGTCTTGAGCCGCTGCTGCCGAAGTCGATGGAGAAGGCGATCGCCATCGCGCTGGTCGAGCATCCCGGCGTCACCGCGGCGTTTCATCAGGTGGACGCGGCGGCGCTCGCGGTCAAAGTCGCCGAGGGCGCGCTGCTGCCGTCGCTGTCCGTGACCGGCGAGGTTTCAAATCAATACGATTCGTTCCTCGGGCTTCCGGGGTCGAGACAATTCACGGCCGCAGCGATGGGGCGCCTGAACGTGCCGCTCTACCAGGGCGGCGCCGAATACGCCTCGATCCGCCAGGCCAAGGAGCAGCTCGGGCAGGCGCGGCTGAATGCAGATCTGCAGCGCGACAGTGTGCGCGCCAGCGTCGTGTCGAGCTATGGCCTCCTCGAGACGGCGAGGGCGTCGATCGTGTCCGGGCAGGCCGCGGTGAAGGCCGCCGAGACGGCGCTCGCCGGCGTGCGCGAAGAAGCGAAAGTCGGTCAGCGCACGACTTTAGACGTGTTGAATGCGCAGCAGGCGCTGCTCAACGCCCGGGTCAATCTGGTGACGTCGCAGCGCGATCGCGTCGTCGCGTCGTACGCGGCGCTGGGCTCCATCGGTCGCCTCTCTGCGCACGAACTCAATCTCAACGTCGCGATCTATGATCCCAGCCTCCACCTCTACCAGGTGCATGATCAGTGGTTCGGCCTCGACACGCCTGACGGGCGGTAAGAATTCCGCGAATGCGGATGACATCATAGCGCGAAAAGTGTGGAATTCTCTCGGACCGAGTTGATTCGCGGGTTTGGCGCGGTCAGAGATCCGGTCCGACCCTCATGCGCGGCGCTTTCCGCGCGAAGCGGCAGAAATTCCATGAGCGCAGCGAACGCCACCGTCCCGTCGCGTCCCTTAGCGGACGAAGCGCGCGCGAACGAGCCGTCGATGGAGGAAATTCTGGCCTCCATCCGGCGCATCATCGCCGATGATGACGCGCCTCCGGGCCTGCGGCGCGAGGATCGCCGCCGCGGGCGCGTCGAAATCGGGGCGGCGCTCGCGCGCAGCGCCTATTCGGCGCCGGTGCTGGAGCGACGCAAGGACGAGCCGCCGCTCTCCCGCGCCGAGCCGGACGAGACCGAAGACTTCCGCGAGGTCCGGCTGCTGTATGGCGCCGACTCGACTGAACTTGAGACGCAGGACGAGGCGCAAGCGCCAGAGGCGTCGGAGATTGAAGGCGTGGCTGAACGCGACGTTCAGTATCTGGACATTGACGACGCGTCGCCGGGCGAAGAGCCGCCGCCGGCTTCCGAATCGCAGGTTCAGGCGATGCTCGGCGACTCAGCGTTCAGCGACATGCTCGACCTGCACGCGCAAGAAGCGCTGCGGCCGATGGTGCGACAGTGGCTCGACGAGAATCTGTCTTCGGTCGTGAAGCGGCTGGTGCGCGCCGAAATCGAGCGGATCACGGCCGCGGGCGGCGACCCGTCCGCTTCGGCGCAAAAATCTCCTCAGCCTTAACGGCGCTTAAACGCGTGCAGGCTACGGTGGCGTCATGCATCGCCTTCGAGTTCTCGTGCGCGCGCTCATCCTCCCGCTCTGCCTCTATGCGGTGGCGGGCTCCACGGCTGCGTATTTCATCTGGCACGCCGTGAACGGCGAGCGCGGCTTGAAAACCGGCGAGGAATACGAACAGAGGCTCGATCAATTGCGTCTCGAGCGCAATCTTCTCAAGCTTCAACGCATGCATTGGGAAAGCCGTCTTGCGCTCATCAAAGGTCCGACGGTCGACGCCGACATCCTTGATGAAGAAGCCCGCAAACGGCTTGGCCGGTACCACAAAAACGACGTCGTGATCTTGTTGCCGGCGTCCGGCGCCGGCCGCTAGCTCCGGCGCGGCCAGAACCGCGCCTGCAGGCCGGGCGCTTCCGAACAATCGACCAGACCGCGCGCGATCAGATCCGTGAGGTGGGCGAGCGTCGTCATGGCGGCGGCCGGATGGAGCCGCTTGTCGACGCTCTCGTAAATCTGCGCCACGATCTCAGCGATCGTCTCGTCGCCCGCGTCGAGGCGCTGGACAATCGCCGTCTCGCGCGCGCGGCGGTGATGGATCAGCGCGCGCAGATAGCGTTGCGGCTCTTGCACCGGCTCGCCATGTCCCGGCCAATAGATGCGGTCGCGACGCGCGCGCAGCCGTTCAAGCGACGCCAGATAGTCGGTCATCGATCCGTCCGGCGGCGCGATCACGGTCGTCGCCCAGGCCATCACATGGTCGCCGGTGAAGAGCGACTGCTCTTCGGCGAGCGCAAAGCAAAGATGGTTCGCCGTATGGCCCGGGGTCGCCAGCGCCACGAGCGTAGCGCCGCCAATTTGCAGCGCGTCGCCGTCGTTCAGCGCGATATCCGGCGCGTAGCTCCGGTCATGCGCCGCGTCGAGATTCAAGCCGCCTGGCGGATGCGAATCGGCAGGCGCATAGGACGCGCATCCGGCGATCGTGGCGCCGGTCGCCTCCTTGAGCGTTCGCGCGGCCGGCGAATGATCTCGATGGGTGTGGGTGACGAGCACATAGCGCACTCGTTCGCCGCTGACGCTCGCCAGCAGCGCTTCGACATGACGAGGGTCGTCAGGTCCAGGATCGATGATCGCCACGTCGCCCGCGCCGACCACGTAGCTGCAGGTTCCCGTATAGGTGAAGGGGCCTGAATTGGGCGCGATCGCACGCCGGGTGAGCGGCGAGACGCGCGCAGCAACGACTCCGGGTGGTTCGGCTGAAATGGCGGCGCCCTCGCTTCGGCCCAGCGGCCGCAAGCGCATCATAAGGGATCGCTGGCGCGCTCGAAAAGAGAGGCGCGGCGGCGGAATGGTCCAGCGCCGCGCCTCGCAGATCACATCGGGAAGAGAGAGTCGTCGCGCTGCAGTTCGGATTGCAGAGCGTAGCCTTTCTTCCCGCCAAAATTCACCCGGCACCAGGTCGTTTCGCCCCAGCCCGGAACGCAGGCGCCGATGTTGACCGTGGTGTTCTCGGGGATGCTGCCGATGATCTTGTAATTGACGCCCGGGCCTTTGTAGATCGCGACGTCATTATTGGTGGTCACCGGCGCGATGACGACGTTTCTGCCTTGCGTGCCGAGCACGCCCGCGGCGACGAAGCCTTTCATGTCGCCCGCCTGAATCTGGCACCAGTCGCGCTTCCAGCCGCCGCCGCAATCAAGCACCGTAACGTCGGTGCCAGCCGGCAGCTGGCCGATCACGGGCCATTTCGGGCTGGGGCCGGAGCGCACGTTCGCGGCGCTGGTCAGCGGGCTGGCGAAGGCCGAAGCGCCGAACAGCACGGCGGCGGCCGCCGCAAATCCGATAATTTTTTTCATTTCTATCCTCCCACGTTCAAAGCCGAGCCATGAACGAAGGCCCGGTTGCGAGGACTAACGGAACGGACGCGAAACAGTTCCGCCCAAGACCGCAATCCTCTCAAATCCATACTCATATTCCTCCGTTCCGCTTTAGCAAAGCGAAACGCCCACGCGCCGGCGGATCAAATTCCATTAGAGTTATCAGACGCGCCCGCGCGGGAGAGCAAAGGCGCGGCGCACCAAAAATGTGGCGGCTTCGCCCTCAAGGAAGGCGCTAGCCGCCAAGTCTGTCACGCGCGAACTCGAAACGCAC
>NZ_JBFWNB010000015.1:0-67537 GCF_050251305.1 Methylocystis sp.
TCGCGCCGCCCGTCTCCGCCAGAACCTTCGTGATCGCCGCCGTCAAAGACGTCTTGCCATGGTCGACGTGTCCAATCGTCCCAATGTTGCAGTGCGGCTTCGTGCGTGAAAACTTTTCCTTGGCCATCGCCGTGCTCCTTTAAAGAGTTCCTGTCGACCCGAGCGTTCGAGATCAGGCGTATTTCGCCTGAACCTTCTTCGACTCCGCTTCGGGCACTTGTTCGTAGTGATCGAATTGCATCGTGTAGCTCGCGCGTCCCTGCGTGAAGGAGCGCAGCTGATTGACGTAGCCGAACATATTGGCGAGCGGCACCATGGCGTTGATCACCACGGCGTTGGCGCGCATGTCCTGCCCCTGAATCTGTCCGCGGCGCGAGTTCAGATCGCCGATGACCGAGCCGGTGTATTCCTCCGGCGTCACCACCTCGACCTTCATGATCGGCTCGAGCAGCACCGAGCCGCCCTTCTGCAACGCTTCGCGCGTCGCCGCGCGCGACGCGATCTCGAAGGCGAGGACCGACGAGTCGACGTCGTGGAAGGCGCCGTCGATGAGCGTCGCCTTCAGATCGACGACCGGGAAGCCGGCGAGAATGCCGGAGGTCGTCACCGACTGAATGCCCTTGTCGACGCCGGGGATATATTCCTTCGGCACCGCGCCGCCGACGATCTTGCTTTCGAACTCATTGCCCTTGCCGGCTTCATTGGGCTCGAAAATGATCTTCACGCGCGCGAACTGGCCGGTGCCGCCGGTCTGCTTCTTGTGCGTGTAGTCGATTTCCTGCTTGCGGCCGAGACGCTCGCGATAGGCGACCTGCGGCGCGCCGATGTTGGCGTCGACCTTGTAGGTGCGCTTCAGGATGTCGACCTTGATGTCGAGATGCAGTTCGCCCATGCCCTTGAGGATGGTCTGGCCGCTTTCCTGATCGGTCGAGACGCGGAACGAGGGATCCTCGGCGGCGAGCTTCTGCAGCGCGATGCCGAGTTTCTCCTGGTCGGCCTTTGACTTCGGCTCGATGGCGATCTCGATGACCGGATCCGGGAACTCCATACGCTCCAGGATGACCGGCTTCTGCTGGTCGCAGAGCGTGTCGCCGGTGCGGGTGTCCTTGAGGCCGGCGAGCGCGACGATGTCGCCCGCATAGGCTTCCTTGATGTCCTCGCGGTTGTTGGCGTGCATCAGCAGCATGCGGCCGATGCGCTCTTTCTTTTCCTTCGTCGAATTGACCACGGTGGTGCCAGATTCGATCTTGCCCGAATAAACGCGGGCGAAGGTGATCGTGCCGACGAAGGGGTCGTCCATGATCTTGAAGGCGAGCATAGAGAAGGGCTCGGAGTCGAGCGGCTTGCGCACGATCTCTTCGCCGGTGTTCACGTCGACGCCCTTGATCGCCTCGCGATCGACCGGCGACGGCAGATAATAGACGACCGCGTCGAGCAGCGGCTGCACGCCCTTGTTCTTGAAGGCCGAGCCGCAGAACACCGGAATGAAGGCGATCTTGCGCACGGCGATGCGGATGAGCCTGTGCAGCGTCTCCTCGTCCGGCTCCTGGCCGTCGAGATAGGCCGCCATGGCGTCGTCGTCCATCTCGACCGCGGCCTCGACGAGCGCGGTGCGATAGTCCTTCGCCCGGTCGAGAAGATCGGCCGGAATCTCTTCGTCGTGATATTTCGCGCCGAGACCTTCGTCCTCCCAGACGACGGCCTTCATGCGCACGAGATCGATGACGCCCTTGAAGGCGTTCTCGGCGCCGATCGGCAATTGCGCGCAGATCGGGCGCCCGCCGACCCGGGTCTTGATTTCCTCGACGCAGCGGTCGAAGTCGGCGCCGATCTTGTCCATCTTGTTGACGAAGACGATGCGCGGCACATTGTATTTGTCGGCCTGACGCCAGACCGTCTCGGTCTGCGGCTCGACGCCCTGGTTGCCGTCGAGAACGCAGATCGCGCCATCGAGCACGCGCAGCGAGCGCTCGACCTCGATGGTGAAATCGACGTGGCCGG
Organism: Methylocystis sp.; assembly: GCF_050251305.1. Classification (GTDB taxonomy): domain Bacteria; phylum Pseudomonadota; class Alphaproteobacteria; order Rhizobiales; family Beijerinckiaceae; genus Methylocystis. Next base: position 2,002 of record NZ_JBFWNB010000015.1, read on the forward strand.
GCGTGTCGATGATGTTGAGGCGCTTGCCGTTCCAGAAGGTCGTCGTCGCGGCGGAGGTGATGGTGATGCCGCGCTCCTGCTCCTGCTCCATCCAGTCCATCGTCGCGGCGCCTTCATGCACCTCGCCGATCTTATGGCTCTTGCCGGAATAATAGAGGATACGCTCCGTCGTCGTCGTCTTGCCCGCATCAATGTGGGCCATGATGCCGAAGTTACGGTAGTCCTCGATCGGATGAGAGCGGGCCATAACGGTTGTCCTCGTGAAAGCTCGTGCGCCTTACCAGCGGTAGTGCGAGAAGGCGCGGTTGGCCTCCGCCATGCGATGCGTGTCCTCGCGCTTCTTCACCGCGGCGCCGCGGTTGTTGGAGGCGTCGAGGAGTTCGGCCGACAACCGGTCGACCATGGTCTTGTCGTTGCGGGCGCGCGCGGCGGTGATGATCCAGCGGATCGCAAGCGCCTGACGGCGTTCATTGCGCACTTCGACCGGCACCTGATAGGTGGCGCCGCCGACGCGGCGCGAGCGCACTTCGATCGCCGGAGCGACATTGTCGAGCGCCTGCTTGAACACGGCGAGCGGGTCGCTCTTCGCCTTGCTCTCGACCTGGTCGAGCGCGCCATAGACGATCGCCTCGGCGACCGACTTCTTGCCGTCGTACATGATCGAGTTCATGAATTTCGCGAGAACGACGTCGCCATATTTGGCGTCCTCGATAACTTCGCGCTTTTCCGCCCGGTGACGTCTCGACATCGCCGTATCTCCTTACTTCGGCCGCTTGGCGCCGTATTTCGAACGGCGCTGCTTGCGGTCCTTGACGCCCTGGGTGTCCAGAACGCCGCGCAGAATGTGATAGCGAACGCCGGGAAGGTCCTTCACGCGGCCGCCGCGGATCATCACGACCGAGTGTTCCTGAAGGTTGTGGCCCTCGCCCGGAATGTAGCCGATGACCTCGAACCCGTTGGTCAGACGCACCTTGGCGACCTTGCGAAGCGCCGAGTTCGGCTTCTTCGGCGTCGTCGTATAGACGCGCGTGCACACGCCGCGCTTCTGCGGGCAAGACTGCAGATGGCGCGCCTTTTCGCGATATGTGGGCGCCTGGCGCGGCTTGCGGATCAATTGGCTGATCGTCGGCATTCAATAAAGTCCTTCGCGTGATTGCGAATGGCGGATTTCGTGGTGAACCCGGCGCGCACCGCCTGGAAAGGCATGCGCAAACGAGCGAAGCGCCGATGGCCGTAAGGGCCAAGGCGCTTCTAACGCAGAGGATCCCGGAAGCCGGGATCGTGCCTTCCTGTCCGACACATCGTTGGGCGCGTTCTGATCGAAAAAGTCTTACAACTCTTTCGGAACGCGTCCGAAGCGCCGGTATGATTACCAATTTCGTTTGGCGGTCACAGGCAAGGCGACAGCGTTTAAGTTCGAAGGATCGAGAGCGAGGCGCCCGCGACGGCGTGAACTTACGGCCTGTCGAAAGTGCGCGGAACCTAATGGCGGCGCTGCGTCGCGTCAAGCGCAGATTGCGCGATTTTTCGAATATCGTCGCGCGCCGCGCCGCGCGTCCTCTTTCGCCCTGCGCATCGCCCCTGCGCCGGCGCTTTTTCATTGACAGCGCGCAATCGAACGATCGACAACATCCTGCGATGAGCATTCGCAGATCGCGTCAAACGGATCAAAATCGCCACAGCAGCTGAACGGCGACTGTCGTCCCATTACGCCCGGCAAGCGCCGACGCCAACATCTCAACGAAATGGCGAAGATTCAGCGTAACGGCTTGATTGCCGGGGGGATCAAGCGCGCCGCTGATTTCTTGCAAGATCATCTGCGCAGTTTCGTCGCATGCCGCCGACATTGCGCTCGGCTTAAGCCGGCCACATCATCGCGCGGACGGCGGCGACGCCAGAATCGTCAAGGAAGGAAGGTCGAATGAGCCACGTTGCGCACGAACTGCATGAAGAATTTCCGGAACAGGCCGAGGCGATCCACGCCCTGAAGGCCAAGAACGCCCACTTCGCGCGCATCGCCGAAGAATATCACATGCTCAATCGCGCCATTCACCGCATGGAGACGAATGTCGAGCCGGCGGACGACGCGACGATCGAAGACCTCAAGAAGAAGCGGCTCGCCCTCAAGGACGAGATCGCCGGTTTCCTCGTGACGACCTGATCCGCTCGTAACGGCGACCAGACGCCCCGGCGCGCGCCGGGGCGTTCCGCCGCTAGCGGTATTGCGCAGGCGGCTGCGGATTGTTCGCGGGATTGCTGTCGTGCTTGGTCAGGCGGGTGACCAGGGGCCCCCCGACCAGCGGCCGAAGTTCCGCCTCCAGCGCATCGGCGGCGTCCTTTCCATAGACTTCCTCGCCGGCGACATGGATCGAGAAGGCCTTGCTGTGCTTCTCGATCTTCTCGGGATCCTCGATCACCGCCTTGGTCCATTTGTAGAGCGGAAAATTTTCCTGCCCGCTCCGTTCGGCCGCCGCGACATAGTCCGCAAAGGCGTCGAGCTGGTTGCGAAGCCTGGCGTTGTGCTTGGCGAGAATATCGCTCAACGGCTTAAGTTCTTGACTTTCTGGATTTTTTCGAGCGAGCCTGGCCGCGTTCTCGGCAAGATTGACCCGAACTTGATATGCCCAGTCTTCGCTCATCGATCCGCTCCTTGGAACTGACGCCGTTGGTTCTTTTATGCTTGACCGGCGCTCCGGGCTGAAAGGCCCTCTAGCAGATTGGCGTGGGGCCGGCGTTTGCCAACCCCGGACGCTTCCCGACCGCCTGTCCCGCGTTCGCCGGTCCGATGGGCTGGCCAAACCAAGGGATCAGGTGATTTTTTCGGCGACCCTGTGTATAAAGTATTCAGACGGCATCGGGACGGCGGCGCCTGCGACGAACGTCGGCCACATTTCAGCCGCCTTGGCCTCGGACTTTGTGTTGGCGTTGACGGCGCGCCTTCCGGAGGGCCCGCCATCGAGTCGATTAAGAGTGTCGACTGTTGAGCGTCGACGTCGCGCCCCTGAACATCGGCGCGGCCGTTTCGCGCGGAAAGCGCAGTCATGTCGCGCCGGCCCCGACATTAAATTGCGGCCGCAAGTAGCAAAGGTTGAAGATGCCGACCATCGCTCTCGTCGACGACGATCGCAACATTCTGACCTCTGTCTCCATAGCTCTGGAGGGCGAGGGCTATCGCGTTCAGACTTATACCGACGGCGCCCAGGCGCTTGACGGGTTGCGGGCGAATCCGCCAGATCTCGCGATCTTCGATATCAAGATGCCGCGGATGGACGGCATGGAGCTTCTGCGCCGACTGCGGCAGAAGTCGGACCTCCCGGTGATTTTTCTCACCTCGAAGGACGAGGAAATCGACGAACTCTTCGGCCTGAAAATGGGCGCGGACGATTTCATCCATAAGCCCTTTTCGCAACGGCTGCTCGTCGAACGCGTCAAGGCGATCCTGCGCCGCGCGAACCCCAAGGAGGCCGCGGCCCAAAAGGAATCGGAGGCGAAAGTCCTGGAACGCGGCGCGCTCGTGATGGACCCCGAGCGCCACACCTGCACCTGGCGCGGCGATCCGGTCGTCCTGACGGTGACCGAATTCCTGATCTTGCAGTCGCTGGCGCAGCGCCCTGGCGTCGTGAAGAGCCGCAATGCGCTGATGGACGCGGCCTATGACGACCAGGTCTATGTCGACGACCGCACGATCGACAGCCACATCAAGCGTTTACGCAAGAAATTCAAGGTGGTGGACAATGATTTCGAAATGATCGAAACGCTCTATGGCGTCGGCTATCGATTCAAGGAAGCCTGAACTCTCGCGGAGGGAACGCGAGATGGACGCTAAACTCGAAGGGAACGCCGAGGTGAACGCCGCCGAAGAAGCGGCTGCGGAAGCTTCGCATCAGCCCGTCGCCAGTCCGAGTCAGGCGCCTACGCGCGAATCCGCTGCGGCAAGGGCGCGCCTGTGGCGCACGCTCTCCTTCCGATTCACGCGCACGATGCGCGCCATTCAATCGCATCTTTCATCTTCGCTCACCCGCCGGATCGTCGTTCTCAATCTCGGCGGCCTTGTCGCGCTGCTCGGCGGATTCCTCTACCTCAATCAGTTTCGCGAGGGACTGATCGACGCTCGCGTGCAGAGTCTGCAGACGCAGGGCGCGATCATCGCGGCGGCGGTCGCCGCCTCGGCGACGGTCGACACCGACGCCATCTCGATCGATCCCGAAAAGCTGTTGAAGCTCGCGCCGGGCGAGAGCGCCAGCGGCGCCGAGGGCGGCTCGCCGCTGGAGTTTTCGCTCAATCCCGAACGGGTCGGGCCGCTGCTGCGGCGGCTCGTGTCGCCGACGCGGCTGCGCGCGCGCATCTACGACCGGGACGGCTTTCTGCTGCTCGACTCGCGCTCCGTTTCCGGGCGATCCAACATTCTGCGCTTCGAACTGCCGCCGGCCGAGGCGCAACCCGCGACGCTCGACGCCTCCTCCTTCCTTGAAAGGACCCTGGACTTCGTCCAGCGATTGGCGCATCGGCCGGAACTGCCGCTTTATGAAGATATCGGCATGGGCAACGGCAAGGGCTATCCCGAGGTCGGCAGCGCGCTCGACGGTCGGATCCACTCGGTGGTGCGCGCCAACGCCAAGGGCGAAACCATCATCTCCGTCGCCGTTCCCGTTCAGCGCTTCCGGTCGGTTCGCGGCGCGCTGCTCCTCTCGACGATGGGCGGCGACATCGACGCCGTCATCGCCATGGAGCGCTGGGGCATCATCCGCATCTTTCTGGTCTCGGCCGGCGTGATGCTGCTGATTTCGCTGTTCTTCACCAACACCATCACCGAGCCCATGCGCCGCCTCGCAGAGGCCGCCGAGCGGGTGCGGCGCGGCGTGAAGTCCCGTCAGGAAATTCCCGATTTTTCCGACCGGCCCGACGAAATCGGCCATCTGTCCGGCGCGCTGCGCGACATGACCAAGGCGCTCTACAACCGTATCGACGCGATCGAGCATTTCGCCGCAGACGTGGCGCATGAACTCAAGAATCCGCTGACCTCGCTGCGCAGCGCCGTCGAGACTCTGCCGATCGCCAAGACCGACGCTGCGCGCGACAAGCTGCTCGCCATCATCAAACACGACGTCGGCCGGCTGGATCGCTTGATCAGCGACATTTCCGACGCCTCTCGTCTCGACGCCGAACTCGCGCGCGCCGACATGGACCTGGTCGACCTCTCGGCCGCCCTGTCGGCCGTCGTCAGCGTGTCGCGCGCCGTGGATTGCGGCGACGGCGTCACGATTCAACTGGACCTGCGCCCCTCGCCCTATGACTCGCCGCGGAGCCGGTGGCGCGTCATTGGCCATGACTCCCGTCTCGGCCAGGTGTTCAACAATCTGATCGACAACGCCAAGTCCTTCTCGAAGCGCGGCGGCGTCGTGCGCGTGCTCCTGTGGCCCGAACAGGCCAAGGGGCCTGGCGGTCAGCAGCTTGATGGCTACGAGATCATCATCGACGACGATGGGCCCGGAATCCCCGACGGGGCCTTCGACCGGATTTTTGAACGTTTCTACACCGACCGTCCCGAACAGGGGTTCGGGCAGAATTCCGGTCTGGGACTCTCGATCTCCCGCCAGATCATCGAAGCGCATGGCGGGCGCATCCGCGCCCTCAACCGCACCCGCGCGCACCCGCATGGCACGGATACGCCGCGCGAAGGCGATACGGTACTGGGCGCGCGTTTCGTGGTTTGGCTGCCAGCGGCCCGATGACGGCGCCGCCGCACGCGCCTGACTATATCCACGCGAATGCGCTCGTTCTCGGCGATTTTGGACTGCTGCTGCGCGGGCCGTCCGGCGCCGGCAAGAGCGCGCTCGCCTTGCAGCTCATCGCCGACTGGCGGACGCGGGGCGTTTTCGCGGCGCTTGTCGGAGACGACCGGGTCGCGATCGAGGCGCGCCACGGCCGGCTGATCGCCCGGCCCCATCCGGCGATCCGCGGCATGATCGAAGCGCGCGGCCTCGGCATATTGCGCGTCGCCTATGAGCCCGCCTGCGTCTTGCGCGCCGTCGTCGATCTGCGCGCCGGCGCGCAAGCGCCGAACCGCTATCCGGACGCCGACGAAACGACGACAGAGTTGAGCGGCGTGACCTTGCCGCGCATGTTCGAAAACGCCGCAAGCCTCGGCGCGGTCTCGCGGATTGCAGCCTACATTCAGACGGTTGCGACAAATTGACGGGGCCGTGCTGTTTTTGCTTGCCTATTTCACCGCATTGCACAAAATGTCGCCCCTGTTGAGCGAGGCGATTACGGCGGACGCAAGACTCCGGTATAATTGGCGCCGTTCGCCCCACGCGGCCGACGCGTTTTCAGATATCGGCGCGCAAGAGACGCCTTCATGAGTGGTAGGGTCGAATGATCGGAATGGTCTTGGTGACCCATGGCCACCTTGCCACTGAGTTTCGCGCGGCGCTCGAGCACGTCGTGGGGCCTCAGAAGCAGATCGCGGCGATCTCGATTGGTCCCGAGGACGACATGGAGCGGCGGCGCGCGGACATTATCGAGGCGATCCGCGACGCCGACAGCGGCGACGGCGTCGTGCTGCTGACCGATATGTTCGGCGGCACGCCGTCCAATCTGGCGATCTCGGTGATGGACGGCGGCAAGGTGGAGGTGCTCGCGGGCGTCAATCTGCCGATGCTGATCAAACTCGCTTCAGTCCGCGACACGCAGTCCCTGGAGCAGGCGGTCACGCAGGCGCAGGACGCGGGACGCAAATATGTTTACATCGCCAGCAAAGTGCTCAACGCAAAATGAATGATCTCGTGACCGACATGCATCAGGATGCCGCCGAAGAGTCCTTCTCGCGAGATCTACCGATCGTCAACAAGAAGGGGCTGCACGCGCGCGCGACCGCCAAATTCGTGCAGTGCTGCGAGAAATTCGATGCGGTCATCACGGTTTCGCGCGGCGATGAAACCGTCGGCGGCAGCTCGATCATGGGCATTCTGACGCTGGGCGCAGGCCAGGGATCGACGATCACCGTCACCGCGACGGGGCCGCAAGCCAAGGCGGCGCTCGACGCGCTTGAAACGCTCGTCGCCAATCGCTTCGGCGAGGACGAGTAGTTCGCGCCGAACCCGCCGGAGCCCGCGCAAGCTTTGGCGCGTTGAAACCTTACGCGGAAGCGGCCATGTCTGTAGGACGCGCGCGCAATAGCCCTCTCGCTCTTTGACCATTCAGGCCAGCGCGGAAGTTGCGGCCGCGCGCCGATTGCCGAACTCTTCCTTTCTGCAGGCGAGTCACATGTCCGTCTTTCGCGTCTATGTGCGGGTGCTGGGGCGATTGCGCCCTCAGGCGCGGCTCGCATTCATTCTCGTCGCCGCCAATCTGGCGCTCGCCGTCGCCGCCTTCGCCGAGCCGATGCTCTTCGGGCGCATCATCGACCGCATGACCCGGGCGCAAGCGCCGGATGTAACGCTGACCTGGAACGATCTGCTGCCGCTCGTCGCCGCCTGGGCGGCTTTCGGCCTCTTCTCGATCGGCGGCGCCATTCTCGTCGGCCTGAACGCCGACCGGCTCGCGCATCGCCGGCGGCTCGCGGTCATGTCGGATTATTTCGACCATGTCCTGAGCCTGCCGCTGAGTTTTCACACCAAGGTCCATTCCGGGCGTCTGCTGAAAATCATGCTCGACGGGGCGAACGCCATGTCGGGGCTGTGGCTGTCCTTCTTCCGTGAGAATTGCGCGTCGTTCGTCGCGCTGTTCGTTCTGCTGCCGGCGTCGCTTTTCGTCAACTGGCGGCTCGGCTCCCTGCTGATGGGGCTGGTCGTGATCTTCTATTTCGCGACGAGCTTCGTGCTCCGCCGCACCGAGGATCTGCAGGGCCAGGTCGAGCGCTACAATTCGACGCTCGCCGAACACGCCTCCGACGCGCTCGGCAATATTCCCGTGGTGCAGAGCTTCACGCGGATGGAGAGCGAGTCGCATGCGCTCAACCGCATCATCGACGACGTGCTGGCGGCGCAACTGCCCGTCCTCTCCTGGTGGGCGCTCGTCGTCGTCGCCAGCCGCGCCTCGGCCACACTGACGCTTCTCGCGATTTTTCTGCTCGGCGTCTGGCTGCATTTGCGCGGCCTCGCCACGATCGGCGAGATCGTCGCTTTCATGAGCTTTGCGACCATGCTGATCGCGCGGCTGGAGCAGGTCGTCGGCTTCATCAACGTCCTCTTCCAGCAGTCGGCGAAGATCGGGGAGTTCTTCGCCGTTCTCGACACGCAGCCGACCGTCGCCGACCGGCCGCATGCGCGCGACGCGGAACGTCTGACCGGCGCCGTCGAATTCGAGAACGTCACCTTCTCCTATGACGGGCGCCGGGCGGCGGTGCGCGACGTCTCCTTCGTGGCGAAGCCCAGCGAAACGATCGCGCTCGTCGGCTCGACCGGGTCCGGAAAATCGACGACGCTCGGGCTCCTGCATCGGGTCTTCGATCCGGACAGCGGCGTCGTCAAAATCGACGGCGTCGACATCCGCGAATTCACCTTGAGTTCGCTTCGCCGCAACATCGGCGTCGTCTTTCAGGAGCCGATGCTGTTTGCGCGCTCGATCGACGAAAATCTGCGCATCGGCAATCCCGACGCGACCGAGGAGGAGATCGTCCATGCGCTCGAACTGGCGCAGGCGACGGAATTCGTGTCGCATCAGAGCGACGGTCGCCAGACTCGCGTCGGCGAACGCGGCCGCTCGCTCTCCGGCGGCGAACGCCAGCGGCTCTCGATCGCGCGGGCGCTGTTGAAAAACCCGCCGATCATGGTGTTCGACGAGGCGACCTCGGCGCTCGACGCGACGACCGAACGGCTGATCCAGAAGGCGTTGGAGGCGGCGACGCAGGGGCGCACGACCTTCGTCATCGCCCACCGGCTGGCCACCGTGCGCAACGCCGACCGCATTCTTGTCTTCGATCAGGGCGAGATCGTCGAAAGCGGCGAGTTCGATGAGCTGGTGGCGAAGGGCGGCCGTTTCGCGACTCTCGCGGCGGCGCAATTCATGACCGAACCGACGGTTTCCGCGACGCATCTCGACGGGCTTTACGAAGCTGCCACGGCGGAAGCGGCGGCGGAGTGATGCGGCTCGGTCTCATCCGTCCGCACAACGCATAGCATCCTGCTCTGGCACCGCGGGCCGCCTGACGCTTCGCGATGGCGCGAACTGACGGGCGCGCCGCGTCAAGTCGCCGCAATCCGAGGCTTGCCGCAGAAACAAACGGGAAAGACCGCAGCAAATCAAGCTCAATAGGCTCCTCTCGTCCGGCTGCGTCCGCGCCCGGACCCGTTCCGCGGAGGAGGAGACATGAGATTGAAAAAACTAAACGGATTGATCGTCGTCGCATCCTGTCTCGCGATTTCGGCTTCGCTTCCCGCGTTCGCCCGCGCCGAGCGTTCGGCCGCTGCGGTCCGCGCCAAGGTGAAGGACACGGCTGTCGCGACAGAAGCGCCGAAAGACGACGCCGCCGAACGCGCGATGATGCGTTTGTCGCAGGATGGGTTCTCGGCGGTCCGGGCGGTCCGGGCGGCGAGGATCGCGCTGTTCAACGGCAAGCCCGAATTCGTCTCGCAGCTGCTCGACAGCGCCGAAGCATCGCTTCGGGCGGCCGAGAAGGAAGCGCCCTCCTTCACCGTGAAAGTCAGCGAGACGATCAACGGCAAGAGCGAGGAAACCTCGACGCAGAGCCAGAAGATCGATCTCATTCCGATCGACGCGACGCTCGCGCTGGCCGACGACTATGTTCCGACGGACGACAAGAAGGCGCATATCGCCAAGGCGAACGAGCATCTCAAGAAGGGCGAGCAGAAGGCGGCCATGGAAGAGCTTCGCCTCGCCGAAGTCGCCTTGAACTACACGCGCATCCTGATGCCGATCGAGGCGACGAAAAAACATGTCGACCAGGCGGTCCAGCTCCTCGGAGAGCATAAATATTATGAAGCGAATCTGGCGTTGAAGGCGGTGGAGGATGGGCTGACGGTCGAAACCGTCAATCTGATCGAGCCGACGGGCAAGGGCGCCGCCGCCGCGCCGCAAAAGCCCGCCGCCAAATAGCGCCGCAAGCAACGCCGCAAGCGCGCGCTCCTGACTGGCGCGCATAGAAAAAGCCGCGCCCCTTTCGGAGCGCGGCCGTAGGCTTCATGAAGCGATCTTCTTAGCGGATCACGTAAGGCAGCAGGCCGAGAAAACGGGCGCGCTTGATCGCCTGGGCGAGTTCGCGCTGCTTCTTGGCCGAAACGGCGGTGATGCGCGAGGGCACGATCTTGCCGCGCTCGCTGATGTAACGGGACAACAGACGCGTGTCCTTGTAGTCGATCTTCGGCGCGTTGGCGCCGGAGAACGGGCAGGACTTGCGGCGGCGGAAGAAGGGACGACGGGGCGCGGAGCTCATTCTTCCTCTCCTCCCTCAGGCTTGCTTTCTTCGCGGCGCGGGCGACGTTCGCCACGATCGCCTCTGTCGCCGCGCGGGCCGCGGCGCTCGCCGCGGTCATCGTCTTCGCGCTTGCGCAGCTGGGCGGACGGGCCGTCCTCCAGCTCGTCGACGCGCAGCGTCAGCACGCGCAGAATGTCCTCGCTGATGCCCTGCTGGCGCTCCATCTCGGCGATCGCCGCCGGCGGCGCGTCGATGTTCATCAGGGTGAAATGCGCCTTGCGGTTCTTCTTGATCCGATAGGCGAGCGATTTGACGCCCCAATATTCGGTCTTGCCGACCGTGCCGCCGAGCGACGCGATGACGTTTTTGAACTGCCCGGTCAGAGCCTCCACCTGCTGGGGAGAAATGTCCTGACGGGCGAGATAGACATGCTCGTAAAGAGGCATGGATTTTCGCCTTTCCGTTGCCGCGAGCCGTTCCGGCGCCAAGCCCTTCGAGCGTTTCTTGGGGACGCGCCCCGGAAAGGCTCGAATGGAAAGTTCGAAGGCGGAGACACGGGAAGACGGGAATCGCTCCCTCGCTCGTTTTCTCGCATATTCTTGTCCGAAAACCGCTTTACACTTTTCGGGAAGATGCGCGTCGAGCGCTTCCGTTCAGCCCCCGGCCGGGAACCTCGCGATAGCCGCGCTTTATACCGAGGTCTCGGCAAGATGCAAGCCGGCGGCGCGGACCGGAAACGCGAGTTTCGGCGACGGCCCGGCGGCTGCGGTCGGCGGGCCGCGCGTCGGGGCATGCCGCTTGCCGGAACGGCGGGAGCGAATTACGGTCGCGTCGCCCCGCCGAACATGGAAGATCGTTTTTGGCGGGAGGGCCGGCAAGGTTCATGTTTTAGACGGGATTACATGCGATTCCCTCTAAAACGATCCTGCTCCTGGCGATCCCGCCCCTGGAAAGACGAGATGATGCGCAAATTGACGCTTTTCGCGCTGCTGGCCGGCCTCGCCGCGCTGCTCTCCGCCTGCGACAAATGCGGCGGCTTCCAGGAACTGCGCCTGCCTGGCCAGCCTCACGCCTGCAGGGACGGCGCCCCGCATTGAGCCTGATTTCCCGGAAGCGCCTGCCGTTTTGAGATAGATTGCCGCCCTGACGTAGGCGCGCCGGAGTCCCCGTTTGTCGAACGCTAGCACCTTCCCCGACATGAAGCGCCGGGGAGAGAAGATCGTGGTCGTCACCGCCTATGACGCGCCCACAGCGCGCATCGAGGTCGAGGCGGGGGTCGACATCATTCTCGTCGGCGACAGCGTCGGCGTGAATATTCTGGGCTATGCGCATGAGCGCGAGGTGACGCTCGCCGATATGGCGCATCATATCGCGGCTGTGCGGCGCGGCGCGCCCGGCGTCTATATCATCGGCGACCTGCCCTATGCGACCTATGACGCGCCCGAACAGGCGATCGGGAATGCGCGCATCCTGCGCGACGCCGGCGCCGACTGCGTGAAATTCGAAGGCGCTCAGCCGGACATCGTGCGCGCCCTGACCGCGGCCGGCTTCGACGTGTGCTGTCATCTGGGACTGGAGTCGCAGCATCACGAGGTCAAGCGGCGCCAGGGCAAGACGGCGCAGGCCGCCGCCAAGCTCTATGACGACGCGCTGGCGCTCGACGCCGCCGGACAGGCGTTTCTGGTGCTGGAGCTCGTGCCGCATGAACTCGCCGCACGGGTGACGCGCGCGATCAAGGCGCCGACGATCGGCATCGGCGCCGGCGCGGCGACGGATGGACAGGTCCTCGTCGTCAACGATCTCGCCGGCGTCACCGCGCGCGAATTCAAGCATAACCGCCGTTACGGCGCCCTCGGCGCGGCGTTGCGCGACGCCGTCGCGGCCTATGCGCGCGACGTGCGCGCCGGCCGCTTTCCGGAGGAGGCGCACGGTTTCCATATGGCGGACGAGGAACGCGCCGCCTTTGAAAGCCTGCGGCCGTGAGTTCCGATTCCCCCGTCGGCCTGCTCCTCGTCAATCTCGGCACGCCGGACGCGCCCGACGTCGCGGCGGTGCGGCGCTATCTCGCGCAATTTCTTTCCGACCGCAGAGTCGTCGATCTCCCGCGCGCGCTGTGGCTTCCGATCCTCTATGGCGTCGTGCTTACGACGCGTCCGGCCCGCTCGGCGAAGCTCTACGAGTCCATTTGGAACAACGACTCCGGCGAAGGGCCGCTGAAGACGTTCACGCGCCTGCAAGCCGAGAAACTGCAGGCGCAGATGGGCGCATCCCGCCTCATCGTCGACTATGCGCTCCGTTACGGCGCGCCGTCGATCGCGGAGCAGATCGAAACGCTGACGGCAAAAGGCTGCGAGCGGATCGCGCTGCTGCCGCTCTATCCGCAATATGCGTCGTCGACCACGGGCTCCGCCGCCGACGCCGCCTTCGACGCGCTGCGCGATATGCGCAAGCAGCCGGCATTGCGCATCGGCGCGCCCTATTACGACGACCCCGCCTATATCGAGGCGCTCGCGGCGCATATGACGCGCGCGCTCGCCGCGCTCGATTTCGAGCCGGAGGTCGTCATCGCGTCGTTTCACGGCCTGCCGCAGGCGCAGATCGATCGCGGCGATCCCTATCGCGATCACTGCGAGACGACCTGGCGGCTGCTCTGCGAAAAGCTCGGGATGCGCCAGGACCGCCTGCGTCTCGCCTTTCAATCGCGCTTCGGGCGGGCGCAGTGGATCGGCCCCTACACATCCGATGTCGTGAGCGAACTTGCGGGCGCGGGCGTCAAGCGCATCGCCGTCGCGGCGCCGGGATTCGCCGCGGACTGTCTGGAAACGATCGAAGAGCTCGGCGTCGAGATCCGCGATCTCTTCTTAAAGAAGGGCGGCGCGAAATACGCGCGTCTGCCCTGTCTCAATGACAGCGACGAAGGCATGGCGCTCATCGAGACTCTGGCGAGACGCGAACTCGCGGGTTGGATCTAGCCCGTATTTCCTAGCGATTGAACTTGTCCGCGCTGATCCGTGTTGAGTTGTAGGATTAGGATATTTCATCTCATTGGTTCGAGACGATGATGGCGCAACCAGTAGGCGAGACCGAATCCGATGCGCTGCGGCTCGATTTCCACCGCCGCCTCAAGCTGGAGTTTCCTGGAGCCGGTCAGAATGTTAGCTTTCGCACCGTTTCAAAGGTTCATTCGGTGAAAGTCAGCTATCGGGACGCGACGCCTGACAAACGTCGAGTGAAGATAAACGCTGGAGGAAGCTTGCCATGACCACGATTGTATCAGAGCCATATCCGTGGCCTTACAACGGCGACTTACGGCCGCAGAATACCGCGTTCGTCATCATCGACATGCAGATGGATTTCTGCTCCAAGGGCGGCTACGTCGACAGCATGGGCTATGATCTGACGCTCACGCGCGCGCCGATCGAGCCCATTCGAAACGTCCTCACCGCGATGCGCGACAAGGGCTATCATATCTTCCACACCCGCGAGGGGCACAGGCCCGATCTCAACGATCTTCCCGCCAACAAGAAATGGCGCTCCGAACGCATCGGCGGCGGCATCGGCGACAAGGGCCCCATGGGTCGTATTCTGGTGCGCGGCGAGCCTGGCTGGAACATCATCCCGGAGCTCACCCCGAGGGATGGCGAGTCGATCATCGACAAGCCCGGCAAGGGAACATTCTGCGCCACCGACTTCGAACTGATGCTGCGCCAGCGCGGCATCGCCAATATCATTCTCTCCGGCGTCACCACCGACGTATGCGTCCATACAACGATGCGCGAAGGCAACGACCGCGGCTTCGAGTGCCTGTTGCTCGAGGACTGCTGCGCCGCCACCGATCCTGGCAACCATCTCGCAGCGCTCAAGATGGTCAAGATGCAAGGCGGCGTCTTTGGCGCCGTCGCCAACTCGAAGGCGTTGCTGGAGGCGATCTAGCAGCGACGTCGCGCCCGCGCTGGCGGGCGCTCAAACGCCAAGCGATGCGAGGTTCCACGCGCTGAGCGAAGGTTACGACCATGGACTTATTCGTAAACGGCACGTTGATGCGTGGACTTGCATTGCATCATAACTTGGATGGCGCCGAGTTCATCGGCGCCGTCCGCACCGCGCCGATCTATCGGCTCTACTCGATCGACGATGTCCATCCCGGCATGTTCGAGGTCGAGACCGGCGGCGTCGCGGTCGCAGGAGAAATCTACCGCATGAGCGATGAGCTATGCGCACGTGTTGAGGCCGGCGAGCCGCCCAACCTCTACCGCGGTCCCGTCAAACTTGCGGACGGCGGCGTCGTCGACGGCATCCTGTTTCCGCGCGCCATCGCCGAAGGCCGCTACAAAGACATTTCCGAATTCGGCGATTGGCGCGCCTACACGGCAACCCTGCGCAGCGATTAGATCCTTGTCGTGATCGGCGGAATCATTCGTTCAGTCGTCGGCCCCACGACGTCTCCAGCAGACGACCACAAGCCTCTAGGGGATTTCGTATACCGCGCGAATTGCGGCAGTTCGCTGCGCTATCTCTGCGGAAGTTTCGCCAGCAGTCCGCGCAGCGGCTGAAAGTCGAAGCGCACCTCATGGCGTCCTTCGGGAACCGCGACGGCGCGGAACAGCACATTCGCGCGCAGGATCGGCGCGTCCTCGCCATCGACGCGCGCGCCCCACCATGGATGCCAGACGTCGTTCAGGACAAGCCAGCCGCCGCCGGGAGGCGCGCTGACCTCGACACGGACGCGATCGTTTTCATAGGAGATGATCTTCGCGGTCGCCGGCGGCGCATCCTTGCGCGTATGGCAGATCGGCGGCGTTTCCAAAAGCACCGTCTCGCGATAGTCGGCCTCCGGCCACTCGCCGCTCTTGATCATCGCCGCGAAATCGACATGCATGGCGCAGGTCACGAGAAGGACGCGCGGCATGGCGCGCGGATTTTCGTAGATGCGAACCTTGCCGATGCGCGTCAGTTCGACGAAGTCGCCGGTCTTGTAATTTTCGTCGATCTCTTCGATCGGCACGCCGGTCGCAATGAATCGCAGGCCGAGCATGTCCGACAGGACGGAGCGATAGGCAGGATAGAGCTTCGAGAACTCGCGCTGCTCGGGCAGAGCGAGGTGATCGCCGGCGCCCGTGACGTCTTCGAAGAGCCGCAGCCGAATGGGATTATCGCCGAGATCGTGATCGAGGCCGTGGACGAGCGAGGCGTTCGGCCAATGGACGTCGATCGCCGCGAGTTCGACGCGATCGCGGCGATCGGGCGCGGCGGTCTCTTTGAGCTTTCCGCGCAGATAAGCGATCACCGGATCCTTGCCGTCGATCCGCAGCGCGTCGAACTGCTCGGGCGGCGAGGCCGTCGACTCATTGGGCTCATTGCCGATCGCGAGATCGGCGCTCATCAGCGCCGCGACCGCGGCAAGCAGATAGGGGCCGCGCAACAGCCGGTCGCGGGTCGCAAGAACGAGCGCCACGGCGAGCGCGGCGAACGCCGCGCTGATCGCAAGCCGCCAGGACGCCTGGACGAGGTGGCCTTTCACCGCCGCGACGAGCGTCGCCGCGGCGAAAAGCGCTGCGACGGCGCCGATCGCCCAAGACGCGCGCGGCGCGACGTCGCCGCGCTCGATCAGATTGAAGCCATAGCCCGAAAGAATCGCCAGCGTCGCGCCGAGCAGGAAGGTCGCGTCGGCCGGCCGGCGCCAAAGATCAACGCCAGGCAGGCGATGGAAAAGGGCGTAGGCCGGCGTGTGGCGGCCGACCGCATAGAGGCCGAACAGCACGGCGGCGACGGCGAAGAAGCGAATTTCCTTGCTCGCGAAGAACCGCCTGCCCATCGCGGCGACCAATACGACGAGGGTCAGTTCGCCCATGTAAAGATCCGTCATGTTGCGCGCGAGAAACAGGTCGCGCTCGCCAACCGGCGGACCCCAGAAAGCTTTCAGCGGACCGTCGGTTCCGAACATATTGGCGGAGATGAGCGTGAAAAATGAGCCGGGCGGCAGCGAGCCTTTGAAGGCGCCGTCGAGATCGATCTCGGGACGGTTCGAATGCGCGGCGAGGTCCAGCGTCAAAGCCAGCGGAACGGCGATGATCGTCATGCCGACGAGGGCGCCCCAGGCAAGCGGCGCGACCGCGTCGAGTTTTGGCGAATCATCCGTCGCGACGCGGTAGAGCGCATAGGCGGACAGCATCAGCACGCTCAGGAAAGCGACCTGGTCTCGCCCGAGCACCAGCAGCGCCGCGACGGCGCCCGCCATGGCGCCATAGAGCGCCGACCGGCGATCGAGCGCGCGCGCCAACAACCACAGCGTCACCGGAAGCCATGCGAGGCTCATGATTTGGCCGACATGCTGGATTCGCCACGCCGCCGAGCCGCCGAACGCAAATGCGAGCGCGGTGAGCAATCCGCCCGCGGCGGTCCAGCCGCGATCCCGGAAATAGGCGATCAACGCCAGGCCGCCCATCGCCAGCATCGCGAAGATGATCGAGTCGGCCAGGGCGAAGGAAGGTTCGGGAACGAGCGCCGCCGCCAGAAGAAAGAACGGCGAAAAAATCAGCGATTGCGGATCGGCGATCTGCGGCATTCCCGCAAACACATTCGGCGTCCAGAACGGCGACTGGCCGCTGTGCAAGGCGTGGGCGAGAAAGGCGAATTGCGGAAAGACATGCGCCTTCGCGTCCCAGGGGATGGTGACCCGTCCGGAAAGCCAGGGAAAGGCGAGCGCCAGCGCGCAGACGAGGAAAAACGCCGCCGCCAGGGCATAGGGCTGGCCCTCCAGGCCGCCCGCGCTTTTGCCGATTCTTTGCATGCCTATGGTTCTAGCGGTTTCGGGGCATGGCTTAAAGCCGCGCTCCAGGCGCGCGCCTGAGGCCAAAGCGCGCGGCGAGCGCGTCGAGATCGACTGGCAAGGGACGCTTTTCATCCGTCTCGAGCAGCAGCCGCAGCCCCAACCCGCGCAGCATGTCGACGTAGGCGATGATGTCGGGGTCGTCGGCTGTCCGCCCGAAGAGCGGCGCAAGCTGCTCAGCGACGCCATGCGCATGCGCGGCGAGCGTCGCGCGAATGTCCGAACGATCGCTTGCCTGCGCCACGACGCTCAGGAAGAAGCGCATTCGGTTGCGATCGAACATCAGCGCGCGCACGGCTTCGACAGGATCGGCCTCCCCTCCCGTCGCGCCGCGCTTCGGTTTTTGCGCCTGGGCATGAGACGCTTCCAGCGTGGCGGCGAGCAAATCGGTCTTGCGCGGAAAGTAATAGGTCAAATGCGACTGCCGCAATCCGGCCGCAGCCGCGACGCGCGGTTGGGTCAGCGCAGACACGCCTTCCTTCCTCAGAATTTTGAGCGCTGCGTCCAGAATGCGCTGGCGCGCGCTTTTTTCCACCGTCGCCATTTGAACTCATTCAACTTTCGCCGCGCCAGCGTCGTATCAAAAAAAGCGCGCGGCGGAAACGTCTCCGGCGCTCTTGCGCGGCGGCGTATTGGTATTATACCAATACGCGTAGTCGCGGACGATGCTGGAGCGGATGGATGAGATGTTTCTTGCTGGCGACGATCAGTGCGGCGATGTGCGCGTGCGCCTGGGCCGACGACGGCTCTGAGGCGGCGCGCCGCCTGCTGTTCGAGACATTCGACAAGCCCGAAGCGCGACTCTTCGTTGACGCGATCGTCGTCGAAGGCGACGCCGCCGTCGCCGACTGGCGCCAGGGCGAACTCGGCGGCCGGGCGTTTCTCACCCGCAAGGGCGACGCCTGGAGCATCGCGCTTTGCGCCGGCGACGCCCTGAAAGACAGCGGCGCGCTCGAAAGGCTCGGCGTTTCGAAAGCCAACGCCGAGGCGCTGTCGAAGCGGCTGGCGGCCGCGGAGACGCGACTTTCTCCCGACGTGGTCGAGCGTTTCTCCCGATTTGACGGCATGGCCGCCGTCGACGCGGACGGCGGCCATTCGCCGATCGATCCGCATCACAAGCCGCTTCCCTGATTGCCGCACTGTTGCCGGCGCGCGAACGACGGCGCGAGAAAATATGTCCCTTGCCCCGCCCGAGGCCGTCGCCCGAAATCTTTTCGCGCAATCGACGTCGTGAAGCGCGGCGCCGAATTTCATCTCGCCTCATGCCGGCGTTTGGGCGATCGGCGGAGCGCCCATATATAAAGACTGGCGCGCCGGCCGCCTTCGCCGGCCCGATCAGGGCGCAATGCTTGTCGATTCATGCGACGCCGGAACATCTTGCAGCGGCCGGCACCGGCGCGCCCTTGCTGCGCGTCGCGGATCTTCGAAAATCCTATCCCACGCCACAGGGCCGCATTCCGGTGCTGCGCGGCGTCGACTTCACGCTCGCCGCCGGCGTCAGCCTGGCGCTGACCGGCGAATCCGGCAGCGGCAAGAGCACGCTGCTTCATCTTGTCGGCGCGCTCGATCATGCGGATTCCGGCGAGGTCGTTCTCGACGGCGTCGCGCTGACGCGCCTGTCGGAAACGGCGCGCGCCGCCATTCGGCGGGAGACGATCGGGATCGTCTTCCAGCAGTTCAATTTGATCCCGAGCCTGACGGTGGCCGAAAACCTGGGCTTTCAGGCGCGGCTCGCCGGGCGCTACGATCCGGTCTGGCAGGAGGAGCTGACGGCGCGTCTCGGCCTTGCGGCGCTCGCCGCCCGCTATCCGGAGGAGCTTTCCGGCGGACAGCAGCAGCGCGTCGCCATCGGCCGCGCCATCGCCGTGCGTCCAAAGCTTCTGCTGGCCGATGAGCCGACCGGCAATCTCGACGAAGCGACCGGCGACGGCGTCATGGCGCTTGCGCTCGATCTCGTCGCAGCGACCGGCTGCGCCTTTCTGATGGCGACGCACAGCGAGCGGCTCGCCGCCCGGCTGCAGGGGCGCATGCGGCTCGAGTCAGGTCTGCTGGCGGCGCAATGAGAGAAATTTTCTGGACCATCGCCGCGCTCGCAAGCCACTGGCGCCGACGTCCCGGGAGTCTCGCGACGCTCGTGATCGGCCTGGCCGTCGCCGCCGCGTTGTGGAGCGGCGTGCAGGCGCTGAACGCTCAGGCGCGCAACAGCTACGACGCCGCGGCGACGGCCATTTCGGGCGGCGGCGCAAGGACGCTCATCGCCGCGCGCGGAGGGTTGTTCGATCAGGACGTCTTCGTGACGCTGCACCGCGCCGGCGTCGACGTCTCTCCGGTCCTGGAAGGCGCGGCCCGGATGAACGACAAGAATGTGCGGATCGTCGGCGTCGATCCGGTGTCGCTTCCGAGCCGTTCGACGCTCGCCCAGAGGCGGAAGCGGTCGGATGTGCTCGAGGATTTCTTCTCGGGACCCGGCCGCGGCTTTGCGGCGCCCGAGACCTTGCGCGAGCTCGGGCTCTCCGAGGGCGCGCAGCCGCGAACCGAGCGCGGCCGGCGCCTGCCGCCGCTCGCCGCGCTCGCCGGCGCGCCGCCGGGCGCCATTGTCGTGGACATCGGCGTCGCGCAGCGTCTGCTCGACCGGCCGGGCAAACTCTCGCGCCTCCTCATCGCCGACGATGAAGCGCTCGACGAGGATCGGCTCAAACGCGTCGCAGGCGATGCGCTGCGGCTTGTCGCGCCGGACGAAGACAGCGATCTCGACCGGCTGACCGACAGTTTTCACCTCAATCTCACCGCCTTCGGCTTCCTTGCGTTCATCGTCGGACTGTTCATCGTCCACGCCGCCTACGGCCTCGCCTTCGAGCAACGCCTGCCGACCTTGCGCACGTTGCGCGCGCTGGGAGTCGCGCCGCCTCATCTCATCGCGGCGATGGCGTTCGAAATCGCCGTTCTCACCTTCGTCGCCGGCGGCGCCGGCGTCATCGGCGGCTATGCGATCGCGCAGGCGCTTCTGCCCGATGTCGCAAAAAGTCTCGAGAGCCTCTATGGCGCGCAAATTTCGGAAAGCCTGACGCTGGATGCGCGCTGGTGGCTGTCCGGGCTCGCCATGGCCGGGGCCGGCGCGGTTCTTGCGGCGGCGAGCGGCTTGACGAAAGCGTTGCGGCTGCCGGCGCTGTCGGTCGCGCGGCCCATCGCGTGGCGCGCCGCGCATCACCGCTATCTGCGACGACAAGCGGCGCTGGCGGTCCTCGCCCTTCTCGCCGCGGCTTGCGCCTACGCCTTTGGCCAGGGGCTCGCATCCGGTTTCGCCGTCATCGGCTTCTCTCTCCTCGCCGCGGCGCTCATCCTGCCGGTCGGGCTCGCCGGGGCCCTGGCGCTCGGCGAACATTTCGCGCGCGGCCCCCTCGCTCGTTGGTTTTTCGCTGACGGACGCCTCGAAATTTCCGGCCTGTCGCTTGCGCTGATGGCGCTGCTCATCGCGCTTGCGACGAATATCGGCGTCGGCGGCATGGTCGAGGGCTTCCGCCAGACCTTCGTCCGCTGGCTCGACCAGCGCCTCGTCGCCGAGATTTATTTCGAGGCGGCGACGCCCGCTGATGCGCGCGACATCGAGGCGTGGGCGCGCGCGCAGCCCGACATTGACGCGGTCCTGCCGATCTGGCGCGCGAAGACGCGCATCGGCGGATGGCCCGTGGATATCATCGGCATGACGCCTCACGAAACCTACGCGGCGCATTTTCCGCTGGTCGAAGCGACGCCCGACGTGTGGACGGCGTTGCACGCGCAGGACACGATTCTCGTGAGCGAGCAATTGGCGCGCCGGCTCGGCCTCGGCGTCGGCGCGACTCTCGACGTTCCGACGTCACGCCAGGACTGGCGGGCGCGCATCGTCGGCGTCTTTCCCGATTACGGCAATCCCAAGGGCCAGCTGCGCATCGATCACGAAGCGCTGAAGCGCTCTTTCGCCGACGCATCGGGAGTCCATTACGGCCTGCGCGCAGCGCCCGACGCGACGGCCCGCGTCATCGAAAACATGCAGCGGCGCTTCGGCGCAAAGATTGCGCGCATCGTCGATCAAGCCGAGGTCAAGTCGCTGTCGACGGATGTCTTCGAACGCACCTTCGCCGTGACCACGGCGCTGAACACGCTGACGCTGATCGTGTCGGGGGTTGCGCTGTTCGCCAGCCTGCTGACGCTCAGCGACATGCGGCGCGCGCGCGTCGCGCCTGTCTGGGCGCTGGGAACGACGCGCCGCGAACTCGCGGCGCTGGAAATGCTCCGCGTCATGGCGTTCGCCGCCGGCGCCGCGGTCTTCGCGACGCCTCTCGGCCTGTTCATGACCTGGTGCCTTGTGGCGATCGTCAATGTCGCCGCCTTCGGATGGCGGCTGCCGTTCCAAATGTTTCCGGCGCAATGGCTTGCGGTTTTCTCGATCGCGCTCGGCGCGGCGTTCCTCGCGGCGCTCGTTCCTGTCGCGCGGCTCGCGCGCGCCGCGCCGGCCGAACTGCTCAAAGTCTTTTCCGATGAACGCTAAGCGGCCGAACGTTTCGCGCGCACGCTATCGCCCGGGCATATCGCGGCGATCCGCGCTGCTTCTCGCGCTCTCGTCGAGCGGCGCGCTGGCGCAAGGCTTCGGCGGGCTTGGCGCGACGGCACCCGGTTTCGCGACGCCGCGTCGGGGAACGCCGCTGATTTTTCCGGGAGACCATGGCCCGCATTTCGATTTCCGCACCGAATGGTGGTACGTCACCGCGAATCTGACCGGCGCGGATGGCGCCTCATATGGCGCGCAATGGACGCTCTTCCGCTTCGCGCTCGAGCCGAATGCGGCGCGCCCCGGCTGGGAGGACCGCAACGTCTGGATGGGCCATGCGGCGGCGACGAGCGCCGAGGAACATCTGTTCGCACAGAAATTCGCCCGCGGCGGCGTCGGACAGGCGGGCGTCGAGGCCGCGCCTTTTCGCGCCGACATCGACGACTGGAGTCTCGAAACGCGCGACGACTCTGCGCGCGCCGGAATCGGGCGGCTGCGCGTTCGCGCCGGGAGCAAAGATTTCGCCTATGCGCTCGATCTCGCCGCGACGGGACCGATCGTGTTGCAGAGCGAGGCCGGCTACAGCCGCAAATCCGACGAGGGACAGGCTTCCTACTACTACAGCCAGCCGTTCTTCACGGCGGAAGGTTCCTTGTCGATCCACGGACGTGAAACGCGCGTCTCCGGACGGGCCTGGATGGACCGCGAATGGTCGAGCCAGGCGCTCGGTCCCGACCAGAAAGGCTGGGACTGGTTTGCGCTCCATTTGGATGGCGGCGCGAAGCTGATGCTCTATCGCATGCGCAGCGTCGCGGCGGCGCCGTTTCTCTTCGGGAACTGGATCGACGCCGGCGGCGCAACGGCGCCCCTCGCGCGCGAAGACATCGCCATCGCGCCTTTGGAGACGATACGCATCGCCGATCGCGACGTGCCGATTCGCTGGCGCGTCCGGATCAAATCTCGCGACCTGAACGTCGAGACCCGGCCGCTCAACCCGAGGAGCTGGATGGGGACCGATCCCGCCTATTGGGAAGGGCCGATCCGTTTCAGCGGTTCGCACACCGGCGAAGGCTATCTCGAAATGACCGGCTATTGAGACTCCGCCGCGGCTCCGAAGAAGGTCGCAAACACGCTCCGCGCCTCTCGCAGCTTTCTCAAATGAACGGCGGCGAGCTCCGACAGGCGTCGCTCGCCGGCGCGGGTGATGACGACGAGCGAGCGTCTGCGGTCGGTGGGATCGGTCTTGCGTCTGACAAGCTTGGCCTGCGCCAATCTGGACACCAGCTCCGCCGCGCTATGATCGCGGATCATCAGTTGCTCGGCGAGTTCGCCGACGCTGATATGTTTCGCGCCGCGATAGGTGCGCACCACGAGCAGCGCCTGATACCACTGCACGGTCACGCCATGGTCGGCGGCGACCTGTTCGCTGAAGGCCACGAACTTGCGCAAGGCCTGACGAAAACGCGCCAACGCGGCCAGATCTTCTTCACTCGGCGCTTTGCGGATGGACGCTTGCTGCTGATCCCAGAGACTCAAGTGAAATCCCCTGTTTTCCAAGTCGTTTTCGCGCTCGGCGACTCGATCGGAGCGTTCAAATGTTGCGCGCGCCAACCAATTCGTGGGAGCGCGCTTTAAACGCGCGCGATGAACTCGTCAATTTTCGAAAAAAAATGATCTGAGTCGGATATATCTCTTTCGTTAAGCCGGGCAAGCGCCGCGTGACGACGCGGCGATTGCGGCGTCGAATATTCGCGCACGGCTTGCAGCCATCCCCGCCCGTCGAGTGGATCGACATAGTCGATCGCGTCGCCGCCGACTTCGCGGAAAGCCTCGATGTCCGAGGCCACCACCGGCGTCCCCGCCGCAAGCGCCTCGGCGACAGGCAGGCCAAAGCCTTCCGCAAAGGACGGCATGAGCAGCGCTTGTGCGCCGGCCAGCAGCTTGCGCAATCCCGGCGTGGACAATCCGGCCGCCTCAATGACATGAGGCCGCAAGGCGGCGCTTCGCTCCAGAATTTCGATCACGGGTCCATTGAGCCAGCCGCGCTTGCCGACGATGACCAGCTTCGGCGGCGTGGGATCCCGCGCCAATTCACGCCACACGTTCAACAGCGTCAGATGATTCTTGCGCGGTTCGATCGTGCCGCAGACGACGAAATAGTTGACGCCGTCGAGGGGCGGCGGTTCGACCGGCGATGAAAAGACCGGCGACACCGGCAGGCGCGCGACGCAGATCGGCAGTTCCGGCCTTCCACAGGCTTCGGCGAATTCACGAAGCCGTCTGGCGACCGCATGCGATGCGACGACGGCGCCGGCGCCGTAGCGGCAGATATTCGTCATGCGCCGGGGATGCAGCATTGCCTCCCGCGCGCGAAAGAACTCCGGCGTCTCGATTGGCAGAAGGTCATGGACGAAGAAGACCGGCTTTATATCCGGCCGCGCGTTGAGCCAGCTCACATACCAGCTTCGATCGATCAGGAATTGCGTGACGTTGAAATAGATCGCGCCGTCGGGCGCGTCGCGCATCGGGCGTCCGAGATGCGGCGCCCACCGCCGCATCGCTCGCCAGTTGCGCTGAAGCGCCGCGAGATTTGACGCCGTTCTGACGCGCGCCGCCAACGATGGCGCGGAGCCGTTCGACCGAAGCGCCACGACCAGCGCGCGGTAGACCTCGTCCCGCTCGGGATCGCCCTCCTCGCGCCAGTGACGCTCCACCTCCTCGATTGTCTCAAGCGCTCTGTCGGGATCCGCGAGACGTGGGCCGATCGCCGTGCAGATCAGCGCGCCGCGCGCGCGCGCATTGCGCGTCAGGAAAAACCTGGCGAGCGCGAAGTCGACGCGATCAATGCCGTTCGGCGCTGCATTCAAGGCGCGCGTGACGATCCTCGTAACGTCATAGATGACGGGTCTGTTCGCCGCGTCCGCCGTCATAGTCTGTTGCGGCATTTCGTCTCGTCTAGACGACATCGCCACGCCTCGATCGCGTCATTGGCGTCTCGTACCGCGCGTTCCGTCTCTCTTTCGAGACACTCCCGGTATCGAAAAACCATTCTTGTAAATAGCTGCACTTCTTCGTCACAGGCGGCCATCGCCAATGCGGCGGCGGACGTCTCGATGCAGGCCGGACGTAAGGGCGGCGCGCAATGGGTGAAGCCGCGAACGCCTTGCGCCGCGAGCGGCGGCGCAAGCGCGAGAACAGCCGCAGCCGCAAGCCCCGCGCTGCAGAAATATCGGGTCCGTTTCATGGGCAAGCGCTCGCACCGACTCCACCGACGCACAAACTTGCGCAGAGCGACTCCCTTCCGCAAGCGGTCGCTTCACGTCATGGCCGCCGAAAGAATTCGGCCGCGTGCGCGGTGGAATCGCTCCCTGTGCGTCCGGCTTTTCCGGACTTGGCGTCGCCGTTCGCAACGCGAATTGTCGCCATCGCTCCGTCGAATCTACAGAGCGCGCGACGCCCCGAAAGGGCGGACGCTGGAGTGTGGAGTCACGATCGGAAAGGGTTTCGTCGGCGGCGCGATCAATTGGCCACGGTCTCGATCAGAATCTGCTCGTCGACGTCCAACATCGACGGCTCGCTCTCCGCCGCCGCCGGCTGGAGCGATTCGATGAATTCGCGTTCCTCGCGCTGCATCCGCGCAAGGTCCTTCCGTATGACGGCGACGAAACCGAGGAAGGTCAAGGCGGACAGGCCTCCGATCACCAGATCGAGCACTGCGAAGCCATACGCCTGCGTCTCGGCGACGCCTGGTCCGAGCCAGGCGGCGAAGAGCGCCCAGGCGGCGACGAGCATGCGAAATTCCGTCGCGCCCATGCCCCCGTACGACAGTCGATGCACTCTCTCCGTCACGACCCTCAGATAGGTGTATGAACTCATCAGCAGGTAGAGCGAGAGAACCAGCAGCGACGCGCCGACTGTAAAATAAGGGGACACGCCGAGGCCGACGACGATCAGAGTCTGAGCGATGAGATCCGACGAATGATCGATGAAATAGCCGTAATGCGGCCGCTCGATTTCGCGAAACCGCGCCAGCGTGCCGTCGAGAGAATCGCCAAACCAGTTGAGAAATAGGCCCAAAACGACGGCCGCGAGAAACCAGTTCGACCAGTGGCAGGCGATGAAGCCGAGGAGCGTGAGAACCGCGCCGCACAGGCCGATCGCGGTCAAATGGTCCGGGGTCATCCAATGCGGCAAACGCCGCACCAAGGCCAATAGCGCAGCGCGCTCCTTGAGCGCGAGAAAACTTTCGTTGATCCGCTGATTGGCCACTACAAACCCTCAAAAGCGTTCAACATGTCAGAGTCGACGCGACCCTCGATGACGCTGAAGCGGACGATCGCTCTTACGGTTTTCCATGTTACCGATGAAACGGGCAAAACCATGACATATTGAGAACTTAACCGGCATTAATCTTAAGCCGAAAGCTGCAACTCACGGTGGTTTTCGATTCTTCCGCGACGCCCGCCTGACGCGCTCAGTTCAGGAACCGGCTCACGGCGGCGCCCTGAACCGCAGGTTGTCCAAGCGTATTGACAAGCTGCATCAGCTTGCTGACGTCGGCGAAGGGCGCGTTGCTGACATACAGAATGTCTTTGTCGCGCATGGGGAAGCGTCGCGCCGCAAACAGCGCGGCGGGCTCGCGCAGATTGAGGTGATAGGCGACGGGCACCTGGCCACGCGCAAGCAGATTTGGCGCGACAGCGGGATATTCGCGCGCGAGACTCGCCGGCTCGTAACGCAGCACGAACACGCCGTCGGGGTCGGCGCGATTGTCCGTCAGACCGCCCGACCGACCGATCGCCTCTTCGAGCGTGATGCCGCGCGCATCAAAGGGCGCAACGGCGTTGCTGCCGGTGGCGCCCATGACGGTAAAGGTCTGCGGCGTGCGCTCGACCGTCAGAATGTCTCCCGGCCGCAGATAGATGTCTTCGCTCGGATTGGCCAACAGCGCCTGGATCGGCGCGCGCGCGGAGCGTTTTCCGCGCGTCAAGGTCACGAATGTTTCGTGGACCGGCGAACGATAGCCGCCGGCCGTGGCGATGACGTCCATGACGCGATCGCCGCGCAGGCTCAGCGGGACGCGCGCGCCATTGGCGACTTCGCCGGTGACGGTGACCGTGTTGGTGACGGTCCGGGTGACGTTGACCACAACCTGCGGTTCGATCGCCTTGCCGCGCAATTGCTCGATGATCGCGGACTCGACCTCCTGCTGGGAGCGCCCGGCGACTTTGATGCGCCCGGCGTAAGGCACGGTGACGGAACCGTCACGCCCGACGACCTGATCCGGGATCGCCGCCGACCGGGATCCGGGACTCAAGCGATCGGCGACAGGCGCCGAAAACAAACCGCCCGAAGCGGCCTCCCAAACCGTGATTTGAACCGAGTCGCCGACGCCGATCGTCTGGGCGGCGGCCGGCCTGTAATCGCCAAAGTAGCCGCGCAACGTCGGCGGGGCGCGGCGTCCGAGCACATTGAGCGAATTTTCGTCGATCTCGACGAGCGCGAAGCTCGGCTCCGGGCTCGTCAGGGTCGGCGCCACATTCTCCACAATGTCCTTACGAGACGGACCTGCGGCGGGGAAGATCGAGCAGCCCGCCAGCAGCGCTGCGAGAGCAAACGCGAGGCAAAGTCGCAGCGGGAGGAGAATTGAAATTTTCAAAGTCGCTCCAATATGCGCCCGCCCGGCGCGAACTTTCGAACACGGCGGAAGCCGCCCTCCCGGAGACGCCGGGAGCTGCGCGGGCAAACGAAATATGCCGGCTATATGGCGGAAATACCATCAGTTTTCTGAACGATGCTAAAAATTTTACGAATGTGTGCGAATGGTTAATTCGGTTGCGAGAACAGTTTCTTTTCAATTCGTTTCGTCGAAGAGCCGCAACGACAGCGCACGAACGCGCGCATCGGGCAACCGTTCGAATTCCGCCGCGCTGTGCCGCGATCCCTCCACGCCGCGAAACATGAAAACGCCGTCGTGCGTCACGACCAGATCATTGTAGCGCAGCGTCGGATCGTCGAGCACGGCGGAGAACGGCTCTAACGAGGACGGCGCGCCAAGCTCCGTCGACCTGCGCATGCGAAGCTCGGATCCGGCGCGCGCGGCGAAGGCTTCGTAACGCTGTTTCGCCCCTTCGACCTTCTGACGCCAGGCCGACTGCGCGGCGGCCAATGCGTCTCGCGCTTCGCTCGACGGAGACGAAGCGGCGCCGGAGCGCGCGGCGGCGCTCGCCCCAAAGGCTCCCAGCAGAATCGCGATGACCGTCGTCAGAAAAGCGGCGCGCATAAAGAGAAAATGCGTCCGCCTCAGGAAGGTTCCGCGTCCCTCGTCCCGACTATTCTTCTCTGCTCCGCGTCGCAGCCGCGGAAGAAGCTGCGATCCTGCGCCCGTCCTTGAAGAGTTTGACGAAGAGGCCGAGGACCGCCACCAGCGCCAGCCCGATCACCGCGACGTCGATCGCCGGCAGCGGATCGTGCTGACTTTCGGGAACGCCGAGCGCAATGGCGGCGAAAGGCCAGAACGCCAGCAGGATGCGAAACTCCGTCACGCCCAGACCAATGTAGGCCATCTGCTGAACGTGGCGCGTCGCGGCGCGAATATAGGCGTAGGATGAAAACAGCAGATAGCAGACGAGGATCGCCGCCGCGGCGCGCAGCGTCAGAAACGGCGAGAATCCATAGCCGACGATAAGCAGGATGTGCGAAAAGAGTTCGGAGACGTGGTGCGCCATGCCGGCGCCCGGCAATTCGCCGCCGCGCAGACGCGCAAGCGGAAGATCCGTCGTCAGGCCATACCAGTTCACGAGCATCGCCGGCGGCGTCAGCCAGACCAATTCGGGCCATGAGCGGCAGCCGACCAGCGCCGCCGCCGCCAATACGGCGCCCGCCGCGCCGATCATCGACAAATGCGCCGGCATGATCCACGCGGGCGCGGCGCGCGCCATCCTTTGCGCCAGGCGCTGTTCCGCGCCGTAGAGGAAGCTCTGGCCCCGCCCGGGCGCCCCCCCGAACAGCCGACTGGCCAACTCGCCGACATTCATGCCGCGCACGCTCCTTCCGCTACGGAGCCGGAAATCGGCGCCCCAGCCGTCGACAACCTCATCCTGCTGAAATCTACTCGCTTGCGGCGTCGCTGCAAGTCGCCGATGATTCGCCGGCGCCGCGCAGCGCTCCTGCTATCTCAGTGGAATCCCTCAAAACTTTGGCGAAGCTTGGCGGGACCGCGGATATAGCCGAGCCGCCGCCTTGCCCGAGCTGGAGATCCTCATGTCCGAGAAGATCGTCGTTTCCCAGGACCAGGGCGTGCTGCGCCTGATGCTGAATCGTCCCGAAAAGAAGAACGCCCTCGACCGCGAAATGTATTGCGCGCTGATCGCAAGCCTCGAAGCGGCGTCCGGGGACGCGGCGGTGGGCGCCGTCGTTCTTGCCGGCGCAGGCGGAAATTTCACGGCGGGCAACGACCTCGCCGACTTCCGCGACTTCGCGCCGGGCGCCGAGACCTTCCCGGCGCTCGCATTCGTGCGCGCCGTCGCGGCCTTCGGGAAGCCGCTGATCGCCGCGGCCACCGGCGTCGCCGTCGGCATCGGAACCACCCTGCTCTTCCATTGCGATCTCGTCTACGCCACTCGGGACACGCGCTTCAAAATGCCGTTCATCGACCTCGCCCTGCCGCCGGAAGGCGGCGCGAGCCTGCTTGTCCCGCAACGCTTCGGCATGTCCAAAGCCGCCGAATATCTGCTGCTCGGCGACGGTTTTGACGGCGATGAGGCGCTCCGGCGCGGACTCGTCAACGCGCTCGGCGCGACCGAGGAAGAGGTCGTCGAACGCGCCATGGACGCGGCGCGGCGCCTGGCGGCGAAACCGAGAGAGGCGCTTCTCGCGGCGCGACGGCTGATGCGCGGCGACCCGAAGGACGTCCTGGCGCGCATTGACGCAGAAGCTGCGGTTTTCGCCCAGGCGCTGGCGTCGCCGGCGGCGCGGGAGCGCTTCGCCGCCTTTTTCGCCCAGCGTCCGCAATAGGCTTCGACGCGGGCGACTTTGGCCGCTTGCGTTGCGCCCGGGCTTCTCCCAAATAATAAGGCGGACATATGCGCCTGCGCCGCAGAGGGCGGGCGCTTACATGGGCTATTGGAGAATTATGCGCGATCCATACGAAGTACTCGGCGTGCAAAAATCGGCGAGCGCAGCCGAAATCAAAAAGGCGTATCGCCAGCTCGCGAAAAAATTTCATCCCGACCGCAACAAGGACGACGCGAAGGCCAAGGAGCGCTTCGCCGAGATCAATTCGGCATACGAAATCGTCGGCGACGCAACGAAAAAGGCGCAGTTCGACAAGGGCGAGATCGGTCCCGACGGCAAGCCGCGCTTCACCGGATTCGAAGGCTTCAACGCAGGCGCCGGACCTGGCGGCTTCACCCGCAACTGGCGCACGAGCGGCGGCGCCCCCGGCGGCGAACAGCATTACGAATTCCATTTCGGCAATGAAGCGGCTGGCGGACGGGGAGGATTCGACCCGTCCGACCTTTTCGCCGACCTCTTCGGCGCCGGCGGCGGACGCCGTCGCGCCGGGCCGCAGCCGACCCGCGGCGACGACGTCGTCGCCACGGCGACCGTGCCGCTCGAAACGGTCGGGCATGGCGGCGCGGCGCGCGTCATTCTGCCGAGCGGCCGCACGCTTGAAGTCAAGATTCCGGCCGGAATCGAAGACGGGCAGCAGATTCGCCTTCGCGGCCAGGGCCAGCCCGGCTCGATGGGCGGCGAACCCGGCGACGCCATCGTCACCGTGAAAGTCGCGCCGCACCCCCATTTCAAACTGGACGGCCGTGATCTGCGGCTGGATTTGCCGGTGACCGTTTATGAGGCCGCGCTCGGCGGACGAATCGCGACGCCGACGCTCGACGGCAAGGTGGAGCTGACGATCCCGCCGCACTCCAACAGCGGACGCGTGCTGCGGCTGCGCGGCAAGGGCCTGCCGGCGTCGGAGGGCAAGATCGCCGGAGACCTGTACGTCTCCTTGAAGATCATGCTGCCGGAGACGGAGTCCGGCGATCTCGACGCGCGCATGCGCGAGTGGCGGGACGCGCATCCCTACGATCCGCGCGCCAAAATGTCGTGACCGTCGCTTCTATTTCGGTTCGGCAGGCGTAGGCGGCGGCGTCACGACCGCAGCCGCCGCGGCTTCCGCCGCGGCCTGCATGGCCTCCGGCTCCAGGGCGCCGACGAGCGCGAAGGCGAAGCCGCCGGCGCGCCATTCGATCACCGAAACGGCCTGAGCGCGCTGCCCGGAGGGCGCCGCCTGGGCTTCCGCCCGCTCGAAATAAAGGCCGACGCGGGCTCCGTCGTCGCGCTCATAGACAAGAAACGCGGCCGGCAACGCGACTCCGGGCGCCACGCGTCCGCCCAGAAGCCGCAAGCCGAGCCCGCTCAAATCCGGCGCCCGCGAAAATCCCACGCGCTCCTGCAGCCAGGCGAGAAGCTCGCCGCGCCGGCCGGCGTCGATTTCGACCGGCCGCGCGTCGACGACATAGGTCGCGTAGGTCAAGGCGGCCCGTGTGGCGTAGCTCGTGGCGGCCATGGCGCGCGTCGTCGGGTCCTGCGCCGGCGGACGACTCGCCAGGAAAAGCAGCGCCGCGGCGGCGACCGCCGCCCCCGCGATGAGCGTCAGCAGCGTCGAAGCGAGCGCCTGGCGACGCCGGCTGGCGCGAATCTCGTCGAGCTTGCGCGTGGGCCGCGGCGCCGCGCCGGGTCGCCCCCAATGGATGGCACCGGTTTCGATCGGCCCTTGCCCGGCGGGCGGCGCAGCCGGGCGCGCGGCGGCTTCGCGCAGCGACGGCGGCGGCGGCTCCAGCGCCACCGGCTCGAACGCGGCGCGTAGCGCGGCGTTCTGCCGTCGCCAGCCTTCGACGAGCGCGGCGTCGTCGGGATGCTGCAGGAGATGGTCTTCGACCTTGCGCCGCCGCTCGGGGTCGAGCTCGCCGTCGACAAGCGCGTGAAGGTCAGCTTCTTCGATGAGGGCCGAGGGCGTCATCGCCGCTATTTCACGACTCGCAGATGCGAGACGGCCCTTCGGCCGCTTTCCGACGACGCGACCGGCCGCAAGCCCTCGGCGCCGAGCGCCGCCCGGGCGCGCATCAGCCGCGCCAGCGCCGCTTCGCGACTCGCGCCGATGATCCGCGCCGCGGCGTCATAACCGAAACCCTCGAGCGAGACGAGCAGCAGCATGGCGCGTTCGTCGAAGGCGAGGCTGGCGAGCCCATGCACGATCGGCGGGTGACGCGACGCCGGACCGGGGGCGTCCGCGAGCTTTTTCTGGGCGAGCGCGACCAGCGTCGCATAGGTTTCGATTCGCGCCTCGGCCGGATCGGCCGGGCGCAGCTCGCGCGCGCGAATGCGCGCGCCGACCGACTGCAGCGCGTTCTGCACGAGATCGTCGGCGACCGCGGGCCCTGCGCCGGCGCACAGCGCACGCGCAAAGCGTCGCAGGGCGGGAGTCGCTCCGCCCAGACCCGCAATCATGTCGGTTCTTCTGCCCATACGGCCCGCTCCACTCGGTCTTCTCGCCTAGTCTGCGAAGCCAATGACGTTTCCTATCGGATGATAGGACAAAGCCGCGCGATTGGCTATCGCTCGCAGCGGCCGGCCCGCCCCCGTTCGCCTGCCCGTGCGCTTCGGCGCGGGCGACGGCGCAGCCCTGTTTTTCGCGTCGAGCGCGGTCTCGCCGTTCAAGATCGATCCCTGCGCCCGCATTTGGGCGACCGCCGGCCGAATGCGGGGCGATCTGAGGTTCCCTTTGCGCCAAATCCACGCTAAAGGGCGCGGGCTCGCCGAGCGCTTTTCACGCCCAGGAAATAGACACGCATGACCGATCAAGCTGCGCCCGCCGCCCTTTTCGCCGGACTGCTCAAGGGAAAAAAGGGGCTCATTCTGGGCGTCGCCAACAATCGCTCGATCGCCTGGGGCATCGCCAAGGCCTGCGCCGACGCCGGCGCCGAACTGGCGCTCACCTATCAGATCGAAGCGCTGGAAAAGCGCGTGCGTCCGCTCGCCGCGGAGATCGGCGCGCAGGTCGTCGGCCGCTGCGACGTCGCCGAACCGGCGACGATGGACGCCGTCTTCGCCGAGGTTGAAAAGCTCTGGGGCAAAATCGATTTCGTCGTGCACTGCCTCGCCTATTCCGACAAGGACCAGCTCGACGGGCGCTATGTCGAGACGACGCTGGAAAATTTCCAGATGTCGCTCAATATCTCCTGCTACTCGTTCACGGCGCTGGCGCAGCGCGCCGAGAAACTGATGACGGACGGCGGCTCGCTCCTGACGCTCACCTATTACGGCGCCGAGAAATGGATGCCGCATTACAATGTGATGGGCGTGGCGAAAGCGGCGCTCGAAGCGTCGGTGCGCTATCTCGCCGCCGATCTCGGCGTGAAGAACATTCGCGTCAATGCGATCTCGGCCGGGCCGATCAAGACGATGGCGGCGTCCGGCATCGGCGACTTCCGCTACATCCTGCGCTGGAATGAATATAATTCGCCGCTGCGCCGCGTCGTGACGATCGAGGAAGTCGGCGAGACGGCGGTCTATCTTCTGTCGCCGCTGGCGCGCGGCGTCTCCGGCGAAGTGCTGCATGTCGACGCCGGCTATCATGTCGTCGGCATGATGAACCCGAGCGCGGCGCCGAAAATGGCGGACCTCCTGGCGCTGCTGCCGCAGGAGAAGTAGGCCGCCGCATCACGCCCGCGCGCGCCGCGGGCGTCCGGATGTCATTCCCGACGCGCGAAGCGCGATCGGGAATCCAGAGCAAACCCAGCTTTCTTGGATTGGCTCTGGATTCCCGGTCAGGCCTTCGGCCCGCCGGGAATGACACGGCCCACGCGAACGGATCAGCCGGAATCCATACTGTTTTCCTTGAAGAGCCGTATTCGACTAAAACTCTACCCAACCGGCCCCGCAAATCCCCTCTGCCTTAGCAGCGGCTCCACCGTCGGCATCCGCCCGCGGAAGGCCACATAGGCGTCCGCCGCGTCCTGCTTTCCGCCGGCGGCGTAGATATGATCGCGCAGGCGCCGCGCGACCTCGGGCGAGAAGGGATCGCCCGTCTCCTTGAACGCCTCGAACGCGTCGGCGTCGAGCGTTTCGGCCCAGAGATAGCTGTAATAGCCGGCCGAATAGCCGTCGCCGGAAAAGACATGCGCGAAATGCGGCAGGCGGTGCCGCATGACGATTTCCGGCGGCATCGAGATCCGCGCGAGGCTGTCCGTCTCGAAGGCGCCCGCGTCGAAATCCGGCGCGACGCTTTGCGCGTGAATGTCGAGATCGACATGGGCGGAGGCGCAGAATTCGACCGTCGCGAAGCCCTGGTTGAAGTGCCGCGCCGCCGTGATGCGCGCGACGAGTTCGTCGGGAATGGGCGCGCCCGTCTCGGCGTGCAGCGCGAACGCCTTCAGCACCGCCGGCTCCATCAGCCAGTGCTCGTAAAGCTGCGAGGGCAGTTCGACGAAATCGCGCGCGACATTGGTGCCCGCGACCGAAGGATAGGTCACGTCCGACAGCATGCCGTGCAGCGCATGGCCGAATTCGTGGAACAGCGTGCGGGCGTCGTCGAGGCTGAGCAGCGTCGGCGCGCCGTCGGCGCCTTTGGTGAAATTCATGACATTGACGATGACGGGCCGCACCTCGCCCCAGAGCTTGTGCTGGGAACGGAAGTCCGACATCCAGGCGCCGCCGCGCTTCGACGGCCGCGCGAAATAATCGGCGAGGAACAGCGCGACATGCTCGCCGTCGCCGTCTAGCACGTCGAAGGCGCGCACGTCCGGATGGTAGAGCGGCAGGCCCTTCTGCTCGACGAAGCGGAGGCCGAAGAGCTTTTGCGCAACGTCGAAGGCCGCGGCGATCATGTTGTCGAGCTGGAAGTAGGGACGCAGCGCCGCCTGATCGAGATCGTAGCGTTTCGCGCGCACGCGCTCGGCGTAATAGCGCCAGTCATGCGCCGCGACGGCGAAATTCGCGCCCTCTTCTTCGACCATCGCCTGGATCTGCGCGCGCTCCTCGGCGGCGCGAGTCAGCGCCGGCGCCCAGACGCGACCGATCAAGTCGCGCACGGCGGCCGGAGTCTTCGCCATCGTGTCGTCGAGTTTGAACGCCGCGAAACTATCGAAGCCGAGCAGCTGCGCGCGCTCTTCGCGCAATTGCAGGATTTCACGGATGAGCGGGCGGTTGTCGGTCGCGCCCGCATTCTCGCCGCGGCTCGCCCAGGCGCGAAACACCGTCTCGCGCAGATCGCGCCGCGTCGAGCTTTGCAGAAAGACTTCGGCGCTGGAGCGCGACAGCGTCACGCCGTATTTGCCGGGCGATCCGCGCTCCGCCGCAATGCGCGCCGCGGCGGCGCGAAAATCGGGCGAGAGGCCGTCGAGATCGCTTTCGTCGAGCAGCAGCAGCCATGACGATTCATCGGCGAGCACATTTTGCGCGAACTGCGTCGCGAGCGTCGCGAGGCGTTCGAGAATCGTCTTGAGACGGGCCTTGTCGGCGTCCGCCAGCTTCGCGCCGGCGCGCACGAAGTTCTTGTAGGTCAGCTCGAGAACGCGGCGCCGCTCCGGCGTCAGCTCCATCGCCCCGCGCGTTTCATGAAGCGCCTCGATCCGGCGAAACAGCGCGGGATTCATGGAGATGTCGCTGGAGTGGCGCGAAAAGGCGCCGGAGATGTCGCGCTCGATCTCCTGCA
The DNA here is from genome assembly GCF_050251305.1 of Methylocystis sp. GTDB lineage: Bacteria > Pseudomonadota > Alphaproteobacteria > Rhizobiales > Beijerinckiaceae > Methylocystis. Next base: position 37,451 of record NZ_JBFWNB010000015.1, read on the forward strand.
ATTCGGGACTGGAGTCGGCGGCGGCGAGATTCCAGAAGACCGCGCCGACATCGGTCAGCAGGCACCCGCTGCGCTCCAGCGCGCCGACGACATTATCGAAGGTCGGCGGCGTCGGGTCGCCGGCGATGGCGTCGATCTCGGCCTTATGCGCGGCGAAGGCCGTTTCGAACGCCTCCCTGAAATGCGCGGGCCGGATCGCGTCGAAGGGCGGCAAGCGGAACGGGCCGCTCCAGGCCGTAAGGAGAGGGTTATCCATGACCGTCTCTTAGCAAGATGCCGACCAGCGGCGGCGCCGTGACCGGCCGCTCACACTCCGGCGGGCTTGCCCACCACCGTCACCAGCAGACCGCCATCGCCCAGGAGACGCTGGGCGCCGCGCCGGCAGGCCTCCATCGTCACGGCGGCGATGCGGCCGTTTCGTTCGTCGAGGAAGCTCGGCTCGAATCCGTCGAGCTGCAGATTGACGAGCTGGCTCGCGATCTTGGTCGACGTGTCGAAACGCAGCGCATAGGAGCCGATGAGGAATTTCTTGGCCTTGTCCAATTCGTCCTCGGTCGGCCCCTCGGCGACGAAGCGCCTGAATTCTTCCTCGATGACGCCGATCGCCTCTCCCGCGCGTTCGTTCTTGGTCGCGGCGGCCCCGATCAGCATCGGGCAATGGTCATATTCGTTGAGATGCGAATAGACCGAATAGGCCATGCCGCGCTTCTCGCGCACTTCGCGGAACAGCCGCGAGGTGAAGGTGCCGCCGCCGAGAATGTGATTGGCGACGACGACGCCGTAATAGTCGGGATCGTGCTTGGTGATCGACGGACGCCCGAAGCGGATCGTCGATTGCGGCACGTCGAGCTCGATGATTTTGCGCAGGCCGACATTGGCGACGTCGATCTGCGGAACGGGCGAGAGATCGTTCTGCAGCGCCAGGCCGCCGAAGGTCGCGTCCAACAGCTCCGAGAGCTGCGTCGCGTCGATCGCGCCGACGACGCCGATCTTGAGATCGCGTTTCGCGAACAGCCGCTCGCGCAAAGCGATGAGGTCTTCGCGCGAAAGCGTGTCGATCGAGGCGAGGTCGCCGCGCACCGGGCGCCCATAGGGATGGTTCGGGAACGCCGCTTCCCGGAACGCTTTCGCCGCCACCGCATCGGGTTCGTTGGCGTCGCGCTTCAATTCGGCGGCGAGCTGGCTGCGCACGCGCGCGACGTCGCCGGCGTCGAGATGCGCGTCGTTGAGCGTCAGCTTCAACAGGCCGAAAGCCTTGTCGACATTGCGCGACAGAGTCTGAAGATGGCCCGAGATCGCGTCGCGATCGGCGCCAAAGCCGAGATGGATCGCGAGTTCGTCGATGGCGCGATGAAAGCCGCGCGCGTCGTAAGGGCCGGCGCCTTCGTCGATCGTCGCGGCGAGCAGCGTCGTGAGTCCGGGCTTGTCCGAAGGATCCTGCGCGGCGCCGCCGCGGATCGCGAATTCGAGCGCGACGAGCGGCACGGCGTGGCTTTCCACAAGCCACGCCTCGAGCCCGCCGGGCGTCGTGATCCGCTGCACATGTTCGGCGCGGGAGGCGATGGTGACGGTAGGCGCGTGAGCGGTCATATGAATTCCTAACGGCGGTCGGCGATCGATGTTCGGCAGTCGGATCGGGCGCCGGCCTCCGCCGACGCCCCGACGCGAGCGCCGTCTCAGGCCGGAAGCAAGAAGCCGGTCACGGCCCTGCGCTTGTCGAGCCATTTGCGCGCGGCGTCCTGCACGTCCCTGGCCGTCACCTTCTCCATGCGGTCGGGCCAGGCGACGACGTCCTCGATGGCGAGTCCGGTGGCGAGCGCCTCGCCATACCAGCGCGCGAGCGAGGCCTGGCTGTCCTGGGCGTAGACGGCGTCGGCGATCAGCCGCGTCTTGGCGCGCTGCAGATGCGCGGCGTCGATCGGATCTTCGGCGAAGCGCCGCAGCACGCGACCCATCGCGTCGTCGAGATCTTCGAGCGATACGTCCGGCGCAGGCGTGGCGTAGACCCACAACCGCGTGTCGTCGACGGCGGAGCCCATGTAATAGGCGCCGGCGCCGACCGCGACCTTCTCCTCGACGACGAGCGTCTCATAGAGCGCGCTCGTCGGCCCGCCGCCGAGCATATAGGCGAGCGTCTCCAGCGCCTCGGCCTCGCCGGGCGCGGCGGTCGTGTAGGACGGCACCAGGAAGACCTGCTCATGCGCCGGCTGCTCGACCTTCTCGTCGCGCAGCGTCACCAGCCGATGGGCGCGATGCGGCGGCTCCTGCGTGCGGGCGCGGCGCGGCGGCGCGGCGCGGGCCGGAATCTTGCCGTAGGTGTCCTTGGCGAGACTTTCGACCGCGGCGGCGTCGACGTCGCCGGCGACGATCAGGATGGCGTTCTCCGGCGTATAGAAGCGCTCGTAATAGGCGAGCGCATGCGCGCGATCGAGCCCTTCGATCTCGTGATTCCAGCCGATAATCGGCGTGCCATAGGGATGATGCGCGAAGAGCGCCGCCTGCACGGCCTCGTCGAGCTGCGCCGCCGGGTCGCTGTCGGTGCGCATGCGGCGCTCTTCGAGCACCACGTCGCGCTCCGGATCGACGACCTCGTCGGTCAACACCAGATTGCGCATGCGGTCCGCCTCGAAGGCCATCAGCGTGGCCAGATGCTCCTTGCCGATGCGCTGGAAGTAAGCCGTGTAATCATAGCTGGTGAAGGCGTTCTCCTGGCCGCCGAGCTCGGCGACGAGGTTGGAGAACTCGCCCTGCGGATGATCTTTCGTGCCCTTGAACATCAGATGTTCAAGAAAATGGGCGATGCCCGACTGGCCGAGCGGATCGTCGGCGGCGCCGTTCTTGTACCAGACCATATGCGTGACGACGGGCGTCCGCGCGTCCGGGATGACGACGACTTCCATGCCGTTGTGGAGCGTGAAGCTCGTGATGCTCGCGCGCGCGGGCTCCGGCGCGGCGGCGCCGGGCGCGAGCGAAGCGACGGCTGACGCCTTCGTCTCAAATGACATTCATCGGCCTTTCCCGCGGCTGCGGCCGCGCATCGGAGAGTAGTTTCTCCTAATATAGGCCGGAAATTAGTTGTTGTCGTTGTCCGACCTTCCGCGCATGAAGCTCGGCATCATCGAACTGAAGCTGGAGATCGCGCCGCCGCCGCGCGTGTCCGGAGCGGCCGCGTTGTAGGCCCCCGAACCGCCGCGCATGTCGGTGGCGCCTGGATTTCCCGACGCGCCGGCGGCGGAATTGTTCGCGCCGCCGCCCCAGGTCAGCGGGTTCCACCAGGTGCTCTTCTTGGCCGGATCCGTACTGCGGAGATTGTTCAGATCCTGCGTCGGGCGGCGGTAGCCGGGCGGCGGCTCCGTCAGCATGATCCGATTCGGCTCCTCGATCGCAGGCCCGGCGGGTTCGCCGCCGGATCCAAACGACATGACGCGCGCAAACATGCCCTGGCGGGGCGCTTCCGGCGGCGCATTGGGCACACGGGCGTAGCGGTTGACGTTCCGGCGTCGTTCTGCGGAGATTTCGGAAGGCCAGCCGTTCGACCGCTCCCCCCGCTCGCGGGGCTGCGGCAATTGGCCAATGCTTGGCGGCAAAACAAGCTTGGGCCGTTCGCTGTAGTCGATCTTCCCGACGCCTTCGTCCGAAGAGGCGCCGACCATCTCCATCATCGTCGTGATCGTGGATTTGTCGTCGCCGGCCAGCGCGGGCGCGGCCTGAATCGCGGCGATGCCGACGAGAACGTGAAAGGCGCGACGCCGCGACTGGGCAAGCTTCATCTATCGGACTCCGTTCAGGCTCCGGTGGTATGCGGCTACATGGCCGCGACTTATTGGCGATTTAGTGGCGAAGGCCCGGTTTCGGCGCGCTGAACCCGGTTCAGGTCTCGGCGCGCCGCTCCTGAGGCAGGAAAAACCCTTCAATGACCAGCAGCGCCACCCCTGCGGTGATAAACACGTCGGCCAGGTTGAACACATAGTTGGCGAGCGGCCCGACCGGCAGGCTGGTGTGCAGATAGAAGAAATCGGCGACCGCGCCGCGCGTGATGCGGTCGGCGGCGTTGCCGAGCGCGCCGCCGATAATGAGGCCGAGCGCCAGCGCCGTGGCGCGGCTTTCGGTGCGCGTCATCCAGACCGCCAGGCCGGCGATGATCGCGCCCTGGACGATCAGCAGCGCAAGGCGGGCCATGGCCTCATGGGCCGGAAACAGCGAATAGGAGACGCCGTAGTTCCAGGAGAGCACCACGTCGAGGAACGGCGCAAGCGTCATCGGCGGACGCGTCGCGACGTCAAAAATATGCAGCATCCAGAATTTATGCGCCTGGTCGAGCGCCAGAGCGGCGAGCGCCGCGGCAAGTCCCCAGGCCCGGGGCGACAGGGCGCGCATTGTGAAGCGTGGCGGCAAACGGCGTCTCCGACGGACGCCGGCAGCAATAAGGCCCGCAGCGGAAAAAGAAAAGTTCGCCGCAGACTTTCCTCTCGCGAACCGCGGCTTGACAGGCGGGGAGGCCGCACCTATTTGCAGGGCGCTTGTTGGCACTCGCCTTTTATGAGTGCCAACAAGCGTTCGCATATCCCTTTTTGGCGGGGCAGACCCCCGTCAGGCCAGAAAAGGAAAGATTCACAATGGCGTTCCGTCCCCTCCACGACCGCGTCGTGGTCAAGCGACTCGAAGGCGAGGAAAAGACCAAAGGCGGCATCATCATTCCGGATTCCGCGAAAGAGAAGCCGCAAGAGGGCAAGGTGGTCTCCGTCGGCCCGGGCGCCCGCGACGAAAACGGCAAGCTGAACCCGCTCGACGTCAAGTCCGGCGATCGCGTGCTGTTCGGCAAATGGTCCGGCACCGAAGTCAAGATCGACGGCGATGACCTGCTCATCATGAAGGAAAGCGACATTCTCGGCATCGTCGACTGACTCGACGCCGCCGTTCGCTTCCAATCTTTAGGAGAATTCTAAATGGCTGCAAAAGACGTCCGTTTCTCGACTGACGCCCGCGACCGCATTCTGCGCGGCGTCGAAATCCTCAACAACGCCGTCAAAGTGACGCTCGGCCCGAAAGGCCGCAATGTCGTCATCGAGAAGTCCTTCGGCGCCCCGCGCATCAGCAAGGACGGGGTCACCGTCGCCAAGGAGATCGAGCTTGCCGACAAGTTCGAGAATCTCGGCGCCCAGCTGGTCCGCGAAGTCGCCTCCAAGCAGAACGACATCGCCGGCGACGGCACGACCACGGCGACGGTTCTCGCCGCTTCGATCGCCCGCGAAGGCTCCAAGGCGGTCGCCGCCGGCCTTAATCCGATGGATCTGAAGCGCGGCGTCGATCTCGCCGTCGAAGCCATCGTCGCCGATCTCAAGCAGCATTCGAAGAAGGTCACGTCGAACGACGAGATCGCCCAGGTCGGCACCATCTCGGCCAATGGCGACAGCTTCATCGGCGAAGAGATCGCCAAGGCGATGCAGAAGGTCGGCAATGAGGGCGTGATCACGGTCGAGGAGGCCAAGAGCCTCGAGACCGAGACCGACATCGTCGAGGGCATGCAGTTCGATCGCGGCTATCTGTCGCCCTACTTCATCACGAACGCCGAGAAGATGATCGCCGAACTCGACGATCCTTATATTCTCATCCACGAGAAGAAGCTTTCGACGCTGCAGCCGCTGCTGCCGATCCTCGAAGCCGTTGTGCAGACCGGCAAGCCGCTGCTCATCGTCGCCGAGGACGTCGAAGGCGAGGCGCTCGCGACGCTGGTCGTCAACAAGCTGCGCGGCGGCCTGAAGATCGCGGCCGTCAAGGCGCCGGGCTTCGGCGATCGTCGCAAGGCGATGCTCGAAGACATCGCCATTCTCACAGGCGGCCAGTTGATCGCCGAGGATCTCGGCATCAAGCTCGAGAATGTCACGCTCAACATGCTCGGCCGCGCCAAGCGCGTGCGCATCGAGAAAGAGAACACGACGATCATCGACGGCGCCGGCGAGAAGAAGGACATCGAGGCCCGCATCGCTCAGATCAAGGGCCAGATCGAAGAGACGACCTCCGACTATGATCGCGAGAAGCTCCAGGAGCGTCTCGCCAAGCTCGCGGGCGGCGTCGCGGTGATCCGCGTCGGCGGCGCGACCGAGGTCGAAGTCAAAGAGAAGAAGGATCGCGTCGACGACGCCCTCAACGCCACCCGCGCGGCGGTCGAGGAAGGCGTGTCGCCGGGCGGCGGCGTGGCGCTGCTGCGCGCGATCAAGGCGCTCGAAGGCGTCAAGGTCGGCAATCCGGATCAGCAGACCGGCGTCGACATCGTCCGCAAGGCGATCCAGGCGCCGGCGCGCCAGATCGTCGACAACGCCGGCGGCGACGGCGCCGTGGTGGTCGGCAAGCTGCTGGAAGCGTCCGAATACGGCTACGGCTTCGACGCGCAGAAGGGCGAATACGGCGATCTGATGAAGCTCGGCATCATCGACCCGACCAAGGTCGTGCGCACCGCGCTGCAGGACGCCGCTTCGATCGCCGGCCTGATCATCACCACCGAGGCGACGATCACCGAAGCGCCGAAGAAGGAAGCCCCGCCGGCGATGCCGGGCGGCGGCATGGGCGGCATGGACTTCTAAGCCGCTCGACAGAGCCCCTATCGAACGAAGCCCCGGACCGAACGTCCGGGGCTTTTTTGTATTGCGCCGCCGGCTGATCGAATGGGCGCCGGGCGCGGCGCATTGTCCTGTCAGGCGGCCTTGCGGTTGATGCGGCCTTCGGCAAGAGACGACAGATTCCTGTCGGCGTTCTTCTCTTCGGCGAGCGTTTCGGACAGCAGCTGCGCACACTCCTCGCGGCCGAGCGCCTTCGCCCAGGCGAACAGCGCGCCGTAGCGCGCGATCGCATAATGCGCGACGGCCTGAGCGCTCGCGATCAGCGCGGCGTCAAGCACGGCTTCGTCGGCGGTTTCGCCGGAGACGTCGTCGGCCTCCTCCAGGATGCCGTCGATCGCCGGGCATTTGACCCCTTTCGGCGTGACGCCCAGGATCTGAAAAACGTTTTCGAGACGGCGCAACCGATCTTCGGTTTCGCCGAGATGCTGCTCAAAAACGTCCTTCAGACGCAGATCGGAAGCTTTCTCCGCCATCCCGGGCAGCGCCTTCAGGATCTGGTTTTCGGCGTCATAGACGTCGCGCAGCGTATGCGTGAACAAGTCGTCGATTGTTTTGATGTCTTTGGAAAAGAGACCCATCTTCCCGCTCCGGGTTCACGATGTCTTGGGGAGCCCTTGCGCCGCAGACGTGCGTTGGAACGCCGCCGCCCGCGCGAATGTTCCGCGCCCGGCGGCGAGAAGCGCCTTGGGTCTGAACGCTCGGGGTTCGGGCAAGGCGCGCCGCCATTCCTGCGCGTCGGGGCGCCGCAGGCGCCGGCGCGCGGCGGGCGTTGCCCTGCGGCTCGCGCTCGTTTAGCATCAGCTTCGCGCGCGGGGTCACGCGCGCGTCAGCAAGAATCGGGAGGAGCGAAATGGCGAGCATCCGCACGCCGATGGAATCGAACGGCGATTGGGCCGAGCACGTAAGGACTTACAAGACTTTTTTGTTGCTGCTGAAGATCACGGCGGCGAGCACAGCGGCGCTGCTGCTCGGGTTGTTTTTCTTCGTCGCGCGCTAAGGTCGCCTTCCGCCAACTTAACCGCTGGCGGCGACGCTGGCGGCGACGGTTTTCCCGCAACCGGAGTTCGTCATGCGCATCGCCGTACTGGCTGAAACGGATAAATCCGAGCCGCGCGTCGCGGCCACACCCGAGACCGTCAAGAAATTCGTCGGGCTCGGCGCCGATGTCGCGGTCGAGGCCGGGGCGGGCGCCGCCGCTGGCTTCTCGGACAATGACTACGCCGCGGCCGGCGCGACGATCGCCAACGACGCCGGGGCGGCGCTGGCAGGCGCCGACATCGCGCTGCGCGTGCGGCGTCCCTCGGCGGCGGAGTTGCCGGGCGCGAAACAAAATCTCGCGATCATCGCGATCATGGATCCTTTCGGCGCCGGCGCTCAGCTCGCCGAACTGGCCAGGACCGGGGCGATCGCCTTCGCCATGGAGTTCATGCCGCGCATCACCCGCGCGCAGTCCATGGACGTTCTGTCGTCACAGGCCAATCTCGCCGGCTACCGGGCGGTCATCGACGCAATGGCCGAATATGGCCGCTCCTTTCCGATGATGATGACCGCCGCCGGCACCGTCCCGGCGGCGAAAGTTTTTATCATGGGCGTCGGCGTCGCCGGTCTGCAGGCGATCGCCACGGCGCGGCGCATGGGCGCGATCGTCACCGCCACCGACGTGCGGCCGGCGACCAAGGAGCAGGTCGAATCGCTCGGCGCGAAATTCATCGCCGTCGAGAACGAAGAGTTCAAACAGGCCGAAACCTCCGGCGGCTACGCCAAGGAAATGTCGCCTGAATATCAAAAGGCGCAGGCCGAACTCGTCGCGTCGCACATCGCCAAGCAGGACGTCGTCATCACCACCGCGCTGATCCCCGGCCGGCCCGCGCCCAAGCTGGTTTCGGCGGAGATGGTGCGTTCGATGCGTCCCGGTTCGGTGATCGTCGATCTCGCGGCGGAGCGCGGCGGCAATTGCGAATTGACGAAGCCCGGCGAAACATGCGTCGTCGACGGCGTGAAGATCGTCGGCGCGCTCAATCTCGCCGGGCGCATGGCGTCGACCGCGTCGAGCCTCTACGCCAAAAACCTGCTGGCCTTCATCGAGACGCTGGTCTCGAAGGAGACGAAGCAGCTCGCCATCAATTGGGAAGACGAACTGGTGAAGGCGACCGCGCTCACGCGCGACGGCGCCGTCACCGACGAGCGTTTCAAATAACCGCCTGCGCGCACATCAAACAAAGGGGCGTTAAGCGATGACCGACTCTACGCAACAATTGCTCGAGAAGGCGCAGGCGGCGGCCGAGGCCGCCCGCCATCTCGCCGAACAGGCGCAACAGTATTCCGACGAACTCGCGCATACGGCCGCCGCCGCCGCGGCGCATGGGCTCGCCGGCGGCGCGATCGATCCCTTCGTCTTTCGCGTGGCGATCTTCGCAATGGCCGTGTTCGTCGGCTATTACGTCGTCTGGTCGGTGACCCCGGCGCTGCATACGCCGCTGATGTCGGTCACCAACGCCATTTCCTCCGTCATCATCGTCGGCGCGCTGCTCGCCGCCGGCGTCGAAGGCACGACCCCCGCAGAGGCGTCCGGTTCGTGGTGGGCCAACGCGTTCGGCTTCGTCGCGGTCATTCTCGCCAGCGTGAACATTTTCGGCGGCTTCCTCGTCACCGAACGCATGCTCTCCATGTACAAGAAGAAGGGCTGACGCCATGAGCGCCAATATCGCAGCCCTCCTCTATCTCGTCGCCGGCGTTCTCTTCATCCTTGCGCTGCGCGGCCTTTCTTCGCCCGCCACCTCTCGCGAGGGCAATCGCTACGGCATGATCGGCATGGCGATCGCCGTGGCGACCACGCTGCTGACGCATTTTCCCTCCTTCGGCGGCCTGCTGATGATCGTGATCGGCGTCGCCATCGGCGGCGGCGCCGGCGCCTTCATCGCCCAGCGCATCCCGATGACGAAAATGCCGGAGCTCGTCGCGGGCTTCCACGCGCTCGTCGGCTTGGCGGCTGTGCTGGTGGCGGGCGGCGCCTTCTTCGCCCCGCGCGCCTTCGGCATCGGCGACGCGAATGAGATCCACGCCGGCAGTCTCGTCGAAATGTCGCTCGGCGCGGCGATCGGCGCGATCACCTTCACCGGATCGATCATCGCCTATCTGAAGCTGTCCGAACGCATGACCGGCAAGCCGATCCTGCTGCCGGAGCGCCACACCATCAACATCATGCTCGGCGTCGCGATGCTGGCGCTGACCGCGCTCTTCGTCGGCACGCAGAGCGGCGCCTGGCTGTTCCTGCTGATCCTCGCCGCGCTGGTGCTGGGCGTGACGCTGATCATTCCGATCGGCGGCGCCGACATGCCCGTGGTCGTCTCCATGCTCAACTCCTATTCGGGTTGGGCGGCGGCGGGCATCGGCTTCACGCTCGGCAATCTGGCGCTGATCATCACCGGCGCGCTCGTCGGTTCGTCCGGCGCGATCCTCTCCTACATCATGTGCAAGGGGATGAACCGCAGCTTCATCTCGGTGATCCTCGGCGGCTTTGGCGGCGAGGTGGCCGGCCCTGCAGGCGGCAAGGAGACGCGCAACGTCAAGCAGGGCTCGGCGGAGGACGCCGCCTATATCATGCAGAACGCCGGCAAGATCATCATCGTGCCGGGCTACGGCATGGCGGTCGCGCAGGCGCAGCATGCGCTGCGCGAAATGGCCGACATCCTCAAGGGGGAAGGCGTCGAGATCAAATACGCCATCCACCCGGTCGCCGGCCGCATGCCAGGCCATATGAACGTGCTGCTCGCCGAGGCCAATGTCCCTTACGACGAAGTGTTCGAACTCGAAGACATCAATTCGGAGTTCGGACAGGCTGACGTCGCCTTCGTCATCGGCGCGAACGACGTGACCAATCCCGCGGCCAAGACCGACAAGACCTCGGCGATCTACGGCATGCCGATCCTCGACGTGGAAAAGGCGAAGACGGTTCTGTTCCTAAAACGCGGCATGGGCTCAGGCTACGCCGGCGTCGAGAACGAGCTGTTCTTCCGGCCCAACACGATGATGCTGTTCGGCGACGCCAAGAAAACGGTCGAGTCGATCGTCAAATCGCTGGCGCACTAAGCCTCTTCATCATCGCCGAACAAAACGCCCGGGAGCATCCTCCCGGGCGTTTTTGCGTGGTCGCTGCGCGATGGAACAGGGCCAAGATAGTCGCCCCAGGCAGGGGCGCGCCGCTACTCGAAATTCCAGGCGACGGGCTGGAACCAGGAGCCGACGTCAGGCCAGCCGCCTTCGTTCCCCGTATAGAACAGGCCTGGCTCGCCCTTGGTCTCGCCGAACTGATAGCGGCCGGCGACATAGAAGGTTCTCTGCGGAAACGGATGGAACAGGAAGTACCGATAATTGCCGATGTTGTCGACGCCGAAGTCGCAGGAGAACCGATCGTTCCATTTGTAATGGATCTTCGTGTCGACGACGAAGAACGGATCGAAGGCGAAATAGATTCCATAGGCGCGGTCATTGTTCGCCAGGGTGCGCCAGAGCTTGCTCTGATACCGGCCGGCGAGCGTGAACGCCCAATGGTCGTCGGGCCGATAGGTGAAAGCGAGCGTTCCGCGCCATTCCGGAACGTTCGGCACAGTCTTGCCGGCGACGGACGTCGCCCAGGGGAACTCAAAGTTCGACCTGTTCGGCGCCCAGGTCGGATCGGAGATGACCCGCGCATTGAGCCAGGTGGCGCTGCCGAGCACCTCGAGCCCTCTGAGGTAGAAATTGTCCTTCTGGAACGCCACTTCGACGCCGCTGTTGCGAATGCGTTCGACATTGGTCGGCGTTTGCACCAGCTGCGCGGCGGAGCCGGGCACGGACACCAGCTGGTTGATGATGGCGTCGCGCACCTCTTCATCGAAAAATGAAATGCGCGCGGCTCCGTCGGGTCCAAGCTTTCGCTCGATCATCAGCTCTTTGCTGAGCGCCGATTCCGGACGCAGATTTGGATTGGGGTTGGTCGCGACGCCGTTCACGCCCACGGTCGCGAGGTTATAGAGCTCGCGCACGGTGGGAAAACGGTTCGCCATGCCGATCGAACCGACGGCACGCCAATCGTCGTCGTATTTATATTCGAGCGATCCCTTGGGGGAGAAACGCGTGCTGTAGAGATTCGGCTGATAGATCGGCAGCCAGGAAAATGTCGAGCCGGTCAGCCCGGTCCCAAAATTGTTGACGCCAGCCGCCTGATTATAACCGTCCGACGCCGTCCAGTGCTCTCCGCGAAGACCGGCGGTGAACTTCAGGTCGGGAGCGAGATAGAAGGCGTCCTGGAACCAGAGCGCCTGCGTGCGCGTCGTGCCCTGAGCGATGGTGACCGCGGCGCCGGTGCTTGCGTCCGTCCCGGCGGTCCAATTCGTCGTCAGCCAGACCGGGTTGTTCAGATGGAATTGGTCGCCGTGCACGCCGAAGGAGATATCGTGGCCCTGCAATATTCCTTCTGGCGGCCGCAGGATTCCTTTCGCGTCGAAAAGCGTCCAATAGGTGCCGGTGAAGGACGTATCGCGCCCTGTCTGGGTATAGCCGCCGAAAGGCACGGCGGCGGACCAGGGCGAGATCTGATCGGACTGCAGATAGGTGAAATTGGACGCCGAAACCTCGAAGTCGAACGGACCGCCGCTGTTCGAACGAACCGCAGCCGCGTTGACCATGATCTTTTCCTGGACCCGGTAGCGGCCTTGCGTTCCGAAGTTCTGAAGAACGGAGTTGCTGAGCGCCGGCGACGGCGCATTGTTGACGCTGGACGCCGACGTCGTCACGCCCCAATAAGGGCCGGCGCCCGCGTAAAGATAGTTCTCCGGATACGACTGGCCGTCGTTCGACCAAAATCCGAATGTGTAGGTGCCGCGGATCGTATTGGTGAAGTCATAGGCGAATTTGAGTTTCGCATTGACCTGATCGTTGGCGAGATTGCCTGTGGAGCCGATGACGTTGGCGAATGCGGTGCCGTAGACGTTTGTCGCAATATAGCCGCCGGGGTAGAAGTTGGACGTCGTGACATAGGTCAGCGGCTGCTGCGATCCGCGCTGCCAATTGCCGGAGACCGTCCACGAAAAGTCGCCGACCCTGTCGCCGACGAAGAAGCTCGAGACGTTATTGACGAAGCCTCTCGACGTGCCCCACTGCGAGAAATCCTGCACCGTCGTCGTGTTCTTGACCGAGACTTCGAGCTTTTCGGGCATGCGCGTCGTGATCTTCAGAACGCCGCCCATCGAGTTGCCGGGATATTGGGCCGAGAAAGGCCCGTAGAGGAAATCGACGCGGTCGATTTCCTCCGGCGCGACCAGGCCCCAGCGCGGCGCGCCGATCGTATTGTCATTGCCGATGAGCGCCGTCAGCAGCAGATCGTCGGCGTAAACGAGACTGCGCGCCGACGACGAGACGCCCCAGGTGCGGGTCTGCAAAACCGCCTGGGTGTCGCCGCTGTTGCGCTTGCGCACGAACAGGCTCGGCATGTATCTGACCGCGTCTTCCGTATCGACGATGTTGATCTGGCGCTCGATCTGCTTGCGCGTGATGCTCGCGACGGTATTGGGCAACTGCCACTTTTGGACGAAGGCGGGCTTGCCGTCGGGAAGCGTGGCCGCCCAGATCGACGGCGCCGCAGGCGCCGGGCCGGGCGCCGGCGCCACATTCGTCGTGGACGCAGGGCCCGCGACGCGTTCGACTCCGCGCCGTGCGCCGCGGCGCTGGCCGCCGACGTCGATCGTCGGCAGCGATTGCTGCGCAGCAGCGGGCGCGACGCAGAGTTCGGAAAACGCAAAGAGAGCGAGAGCGCCGGCGGAGACGCCGCGCAGGAGCGAATGGCGAGACATGTCGAGTAGTTCCTTCTGGCGCCGGTCAAGACGGCGCGCCTGAATCCAGCGGCTCTCGCCGCCATGCGTTATGATCGATCAGGCGAAGGCGGGCGGGCCACGCGCGGGGGCGCTGCGGTTGAGGCGAATTGTAACGAGCGCCTGCGCCGGCGGCGCCCGTGGCGAGAAGCGATATTCCAGGCTGCGGATCGCGAAAAGATCGTCCGCCGGCGGCAGCGTGGTCCAGCCGAGTTCGCAGAGGGCGCAAGAGCACGCCTCTCGATCCATGTCGTCCGGGGGCGCCTGGTCCGATTGGCCCGGCGCGAGGGGCGATGCGGCCGCCAGCAAATGGCAGTTTGCAATCGGGCCGTTAGACGCCGCGACAGCGCTCGACGCCAGCGACGCGCAGGGCGAGGCGAGCGTCGCGATAAGCGCAAGGAGCGCGAGGACAGCGGCGAGTCGACGAGAGTGCATTGGCGAGACCGCGCGCCGTTAACCGCAACGGCTGCGTTCGCGCATGTGAACCGCTAATCTGGGATTCTCCAAGCATCTGCGCGTTGTCAAAGATTAAAAAATCAACTAAGAGACATTTATGTCACAGTTGCGCGCCATGCGTCGGGGGTACCGCGCGGCTTCTGCCGTCGCAGCCGTTTGCGCGCTGATTTTTTCCCTTCTTTTGTCTGGCGCCGCGCGACCGTCCTACGCATTCGTCGAGCGGATCGACGTCGCCTGCGATCATTCCGCGTATCACGACGGACAAGATTCAGCGGTTGCGCAGAGGCCGACCGAAGCGCGCCGCCACGGCGCGCCGGCGCGCTCCGGTCATAAATGTCCCGACTGTTGTCTGGCGGCTCATGCAGGCTCGGCCGTGCTGCCCGAACGCGTCGCCTGGGTGACGCAGCCCGACGCAGAGCGGTCCGCTGAGATCCGTCACAGCGTGGTCGCGACGCCGCCGCCAGAAAGTTTCGCCTCGAGCGCCGCAAATGGCGCGCGCGCGCCGCCTTCGATCTAAATTCCCGGATTTGCGTCGGACTCGCTTGCGCAAAGCGCCGAGTCCGATTGCGGCATTCGCCGCTTGAGCGGCGCTCATCTCGCGACGACACAATAAAATCAAAACTGACGCTCGGCCTGCGCGGTCGCCGCAAGCGCGTCCTAAAGAAAACGAGTGAGTGAAATGGATTACAACACGCTTTCCCCTCTCGCCATGTTCCTGAACGCCGGTCCCGTCGGCAAGGCCGTCATGGCGCTGTTGCTGCTCGCGTCGATCTGGACATGGGTGCTCATCGTCGAAGGCGTGGTGGCCGTCACCCGCATCGCCAAATCGGCGCGCTCCGCCCGCGCGGGCGGAGACGTCGGCGTTCTCGCGCCGGTGGCGCAGGCCGGGCGCGAAGCTTTTGCGCTCGATCTCCCGGACGAGACGATCGGCGACAAGCGCGCGCGCATCGCCGACCATATGAGCCGCTCGGCGCGCGAGTTCCTGACCAAGGCGGAAGGCGGCCTGCCGAACCTCGCGGTGATCTCGTCGGTCGCGCCCTTCGTCGGCCTCTTCGGCACCGTCTGGGGAATTATGACGAGCTTTGCCGGCATCGCCCAGTCGCAGGACACGAGCCTCGCGGTCGTCGCCCCCGGCATCGCTGAAGCGCTTGCGGCCACGGCCTACGGCCTTGCCGCCGCCATCCCGGCCTCGGTCGGCTACAACCGCATCGGCGCCGCCTTCGCGCGCGTCGGCCAGCAGGTCGCCCATTACATCGAGGACGAGTCGCTGCTTATGTGCAGCGGCCATCAGTCGCGTTCGCGTCGCGAGCGGGAGGCGGCCTAATGGGAATGCCCTCTCGTCAGCGCCAGAGCGCAACCGACGGCCTCTATCAGCCGCTCGCCGAAATCAACGTGACGCCGCTCGTCGACGTCATGCTGGTGCTGCTCATCATCTTCATGGTGACCGCGCCATTGCTCGCCAAGGGCGTCAAGGTGAACCTGCCGCAGGCGAGCGCCGCAGCGCCGATCAATCAAAAGGATCCGATCGTCGTGACGGTCGGCAAGGAAGGCAAGATCGCGCTCGGCGCCGATGAAACGACGCCGGAGGCGCTCATCGACGGCATCAAGGTGATGATGGGCGACGACCAGACGCGGGTGGTCCATATCCGCGGCGACACCGAGGCGGTCTATGGCGAGGTCGTCGCAGTGATGGATCGGCTCGCGACCAATGGCATCACCCATATCGCGATCATGACCAACTCGCGCAGCAAGACCGGCCTCGCCACCAAGGGCGGCCCCGGCCGCGCCGCGCCTGCCGCAGCCGCCGCTCCGGCGGCCGCGCCAGCGGAGGCGCCAAAATGACGGATCTTGCGCTCAGTCCGCAAGATATGGCGCGAGAGGGCGATCGTCCGCCTGGACCCGAGCCGGTCAAGCCGGGATGGCTGCGCTCGGCGACGACCGCCGCCGTCGTCGCCGCCCATGTGATCGTCTTCGCGATTCTCGCCTATGCGCCGAAGCCGAAGACCGTGTCGCTCGATTCGATCAGCATGGACCTCGTGCAGGAAGGCGACTTCTTCGAGCAGGAGGAAGTGGCGGAGGCCGACGACACGCCTCCGCCAGAGGCTGTCGAGGAGCCGGAGATCGCGCTTCCGCCGCCGCTGGTGATGGCGCCCGACGCGGTGCCTTTGCCCGCCAAGAAGGAAGACGTCGACAAGGTCAAAAAGAAGGTCGAGCAGCAGCAGGTGCAGCGCGCGCAGCAGCGTCAGCAGGCTCAGACGCGCCGGCGCTACGGCGCGCCTGAGGGACACGCCGCCAGTTCGGGCGCGTCCCAGGCCACCTGTCTTGCGCACGTCGCCGCAGCGCTGCGCCGGCATACGCCGGGCTCCACCAGCCTCGGTCCTGGCCATGCGAATGTGACCTTCCACGTCAATCCGGGCGGCGGGTTGTCGGGCATTTCCGCGTCGGGATCGACGCCGGGACATGCGGCGCTGGCGCGACGGATCGTGTCGTCGTCCCGCGGTCCAAGCATGTGCGGCGCGGCGCATGTCAGCCAGGCGTTCGCCTTCCACTGACGCAAACGGCGGCGGGCGCGACGCGCCTGCCGCCTGCGAACATCCAGAACATTTGGGGGCATGATGAAGCTCGCGCGATTGCTCACCCTCGCCGCGGCGCTTGCCGCATGCGCCGCGCGCGCCGAGGACGCCAAACCGACGCCGACCCCGGCGCAGTCAACCGCGCCGACCAAGACAGTCACGCCGGCGCGCCCCGCGGCGCCAAAACCCGCCGCGCCCGCGTCACCGCAAGGAACCACCGCACCTGCCGCCGCTCCGGCGATGTCGGAGAGCAAGTTCCTCGGCGTGCTCTACACAGCGATCGCCAGGCGAACGCCGTCGGAAAGTCCGGCCGGCGACGGCGAGGTGACGGCCAGTTTCCACGTGAACGCCCAGGGTAAGATCGACAAGGTGACGATCGACAAGACGACCAGCCCAGCGCTCGCCGAAACAGTGAAGAAGATCCTGTCGGGCGTGCAAGCGCCGTCGCCGCCCGGCGGATCCATGGATGTCGGTCAAACTTTCAAATTCCGCGCGACGCCGAAGTGACCACGGCCGCGCCCCGCGCGTCTGCGCAGGAAACAGGCTTTTTGTAGGAGGGAGAGATGCGGCATATTTCTCGACTGACGCTCGGTCTTTCGGCGCTGGCGTTCGCCTTCGGCGCAAGCGGACCGGCGCGCGCGCTCGACGAGGCGACAAAGCCGAAAACCGAAGAAAGCGCAGAACAAAAGCGCGACGAAAGCAAGGACTCCAAGCGCGAAGACAAGGCCGAGACGCGCGAAGACAAGGCCGGCGCAAAGAACGAAAAGAAGGCGAAGGCGGCGCGCGGCGACAAATCAGCCGAGAAATCGACGGACAAGAAGAAGAACCGCGCCGACAACGCCGCCTATTTGCGCAAGCTCGGCCAACTCATCCGCGCGCGCTCGCCGGGCGCGACGAACCTCGGCGAGGGAAGCGCTGTCGTTCGCTTTCGTCTCGGCGCCTCGGGCGCGCCCAACAGCGTCGCCGTCGTTTCGGCGTCGACGCCGCGGCATGGCCAGCTGGCGCGCTCCATCGTCTCGGGCATGCGGGCGCCGCCGCCGCCAGGCGGCTCCTACGACGGCGTGCAGAATTTCAGATTCCACTAGAGACGCGTGGCGTCCCTCCACGGCTGAGGCGATGAATAGGAGAGAGGGATGAAGCGCAAGGCGGAAAGAATGCGTCGCCCTCTCTTCTGGCCATGCACGCTCGCGCTGCTCGTCGTCGGAAGCGGCGTCGCCTCAACGGGCGCTGCGGCGGCGCGCAACATGTCCCCGGCGCGCGCCGCCTATGCCGCGCACGTTGGGGAAATATTGCGCGGTCGAGTCTCCCTGGAGGTCTCGTCGCGTTTTTTCCGGATGGAGTCGCCACGCATGGGACCGGGCTATGCGCGCGTCTTGTTCATGATTGACTCGTCTGGACAGGTGACAAACGTTAGAGTGGTCAACGCAAGCAGCGACGCGCACGCGCTGAAGGCGGAAAAGATCTTATTCGGCTTGCGCCTGCCGCCGCCCCCCGAGGGCGGCTTTGCGGCCCGGCAGGATTTCAACTTCCAATGATGACGCCGCCGCGATGAAATGGGGAGGAAGAATGAAGCGTCTCGCTCTTGCCCTGCTGGCGTTGGTTGGATCTGGCGCCGCAAGCGCGCAGCAAGGCCCGGCCCCCGCAAACGCCACAACGGACCCGGCGCCGGCGGCCCAGGCGGCGTCGCATGCCGCGATGGCCCATCATCACCCTGCCCCCGCTTGCGCCGAGGCGAAGGTCGACTGCGCGGCGACCGCGGTTCCCGCCTTCGCCAGGGATGGGCGGCTGTGGGTCGCCTTCTCCGTCGGCAAGACCGTTTACGCCGCCGCCAGCTCGGATAACGGCAAAACGTTCTCCGCCCCCGCGGCGATCGCGACGACGGCCGACGGCGTCATCGACGCGCATGGCGACGCGCGCCCGAAGATCACGCCGCTCAATGACGGAAGCCTGCTCGTGACCTATACGACGCGGCCCGACAAGCAGATGATCGGCACGATCTTCACGGCGCGCTCGACCGACGGCGGCAAGACCTTTTCGACGCCGCAGCCGCTTCTGACCGAAGGCGGCCAGCGCTTCGACGCCATCGTCGTCAACCGCAAAGGCCGCATCTACGCCGGCTGGCTCGACAAGACGCACGCGCTCAAAGCCAAGGCCGAAGGCCAGGAGTTCCTGGGGAGCGGCGTCGCCTTCGCCTATTCGGACGACGGCGGCAGGACGTTCAACGGCAAGTCGATCCTGATCGATCACGCCTGCGAATGCTGCCGCATGGCGGGCGCGCTCGATGCCGACGGAACGCCGGTGTTCGCCTGGCGCCAAGTGTTGGACGGCAATATTCGCGACCATATGGTCGCGAAACTCAACGCCGACGCCAGTCAGGCGACGGCGACACGCGTGTCGGACGACGACTGGGCGATCAACAGCTGCCCGCACCACGGTCCATCGCTCGCCATCGATGCGTCCGGCGCATGGCACGTCGTCTGGTTCACCAAGGGCAACAAACGGCAGGGCCTGTTCTACGCCCGCAGCCTCGACGGGGGCAAAAGCTTCTCCGAGCCGGAGAAATTCGGCGACGACGCGCATGCGCCGGGACATCCGACCTTGATCGCGGCGAAGGACCGCCTCTATCGCGTCTGGAAGGAGTTCGACGGAACGACGACGACGATCGCGATGCAGATGTCGCGCGACAAAGGCAAAAGCTGGAGCGCGCCGCGCGCGATCGCGGAAACGTCCGACGCCTCCGACCATCCCGAACTGATCGCCCATAAGGGCGCGGCCTATCTGTCGTGGCTGACCCATAAGGAAGGCTATCGGCTGTCGCCTCTGCCTCGGGACGAGAAAAGGGCGGCGGCGACGCAGTAATGCGGGATCTGCTTCATCGCTTCGGCCGGCTGACGCCTCTCGCCGCTCTTGTCGTCCTCGCGCTCGCCGCGAGCGGCGCGGCCGCGTTCGACTTCAAACCCTATGGCCGCGGCGCCTTCGCCCAATTGGCCAAGGCGCACGCCGGCAGGCCGCTCCTCGTGCATTTCTGGTCGGTGACCTGTCCGCCCTGCCTGGTGGAGCTGCCGCAATGGGCGAAGCTCATCGACGCGCACAAGGGCGTCGACGTCGTCCTGGTCAACACGGATGGCGACGAGGACCGTAGCCGCGCGCAAGCCCGCATCGAAAAGGCCGGGCTCGCCAACGCCGATCATTACGGCTTCGCCGACGATTTCGTCGAGAAGCTCTATTTCGAAGCCGACAGCGCGTGGCGCGGAGAACTGCCTTTCACGGCGCTCGTCGCGCCGGACGGCGGCGTCATGACGGTGACGGGCGCGGTCGACGATCCGCTGATCGTCGCATGGCTGGCGAAGCGCGCCGGCAAGTGAACGCGCCGGCAAGTGAGCGCGCGCGCCGTCACGAGGGACGATCAGCGGCCGCGCGCGTAGAGCACGCCGAGCACGATGAGGAGCGCCAGCAACTGCAGGCCGACGCGCCAGCGCATGAGCATCTGCGAGCGGGCCGGCGCGCCCTGGCCGCCGCGAAACATGTTGATGAAGCCGGCGACGACGACCAGCGCCACCGCCGCAACGGCGACAATGACCAACAGATTTGAATAACTTGGCATGAGCGGCGCTTCTCCTCTCGTGCGCTGTAGAGAAGCGCGCGCCTCGCGGCAAGGCGTTTATCGCCGCAGCAGGCGCTGCAGATAATCGAGCTCTTCCTGCGGACGCTCGGGCTGGCCGAGCCTGCGGCGCAGCTCTTCCTGCAGGCGATGCGCGCGCTGGGCCGGCGGAAGGCCGAGAGGATCGTATTTTCCATAAAGATCGGGACGATTGCCGTCGCCCGACGCGCGCCCGAGCGGGTCGCGGCCGCGGCCGCGGCGTCCCCGCCGACCAGGGCTTCCCCCCTCTTCCTCGGCGCTTTCGTCGCCTTCGCCGCGCATCTGCTGCGCCAGCCTGTCGGCGCCTTTGCGCAACGCCTGGACGGCGCGGCCCTGCGCGTCGACGGCCCGGCCGCGTCCTTCTCCGGACTTGCCGAGCGCTGCTTCCGCCTCCTTCATCGCCCGACGCGCCTCGTCGAGCTCTTCGCCGCCTTCAACGCCGCCCTCCCGCAGCGCGTCCTGCTGGCGCTCGAGCCTTTCGCGCAGCGCCTGCTGACGCCGACGCTCGGCGCTGAACTGCTCGTTCTGACCGTTTTGCCGATGGTCGCGCCCGGCGCGCGGCTCCATATCCTCGGGCGCGTTCATCCCCTGGAAGGTGTCGTCGCGCAATTGCTGCTCCTCGCGCGACAGCTGGTCGAGTTCGTTGAGCGCGCGCCCCATTTCGCGGCCGCGCCCCCGATGCTGACCCGCGCCCTGCGCCGTCTGCACATTTTCGAGGATGTCCTGGAGTTCATCCAGGAGCCGTTGCGCCTGCGCCATGTCGCCCGCCTTCATGGCCCTGTTCATCTCATCGAGCATCGACTGCAACTCGTCCGGGGTGACGGTGTCGGGGCCGCTCTGCGACTCCTGCAGCGGCGATCCCGGCGGCGGCAGACGGGCGCCGAGCTGTTGCAGGAATTTGTCGAGCGCGGCGCGCAGCTCCTCGGCGCGGCGCGCGATCTCCTCCTCGCCGTCGCCGCGCGCGATCGCGTCTCTCAATTCGCGCTCCGCGGCGCGGAGGTCGCGCTCCGCCTGCGAAATATCGCCTTCCTCCAGGCTCAGCGCCATCGTCCACAGCATTTCGGAGACGCCGCGCAACTCATCGTCGCTGCGCGGCCCTTCGAGGCCGCGGCGCGCCTCGCGCAGACCGAGGTGGATGGCGGACGGCGTGTCGAAGGCTTCGGGCGCGATCGACAGCGCCTCCAGCGCGGCGCGCACATTGGCGCGAGATTCGGGATCGAGCGCGAGACTCCGTCTCTGTTCGGCAAGCGCGCGGGCGAACGGTTTGAGGAAGCGGCGCTGCGGCAGAACCACAACGACCGGCTCCGACGCGCCTTCATTGTCGGCGGCGTCCTTGGCGACGAGGCGCATCGCCAGCTTCGCGCCGCCGAACGGACTGTCGGAAAGATCGATCGTCGCCTTGGCCTCGCCCTGTCCGCCGCCGCCTGGCGGCAGCGCGAGCGCAAGGCGCGGCGGCTCGTAAAGCGCGCGCCGCCCGCCGGACGGCCTGGTGAAGACGGCTTCGGCGCTGACGACTCCGTAATCATCCGTGGCGCGGAACGCCAATGTCATCGAGCCGCGCGCATTGTTGCGCGGCTTTTCGGTCAGCGCGATGGTCGGGGGCCGGTCGGGAATCGCAACGAGATCGAAGCGGCGGCCGTCCGACAGCGACAATTGCGCGGCGCCCGTGAGTTTGAACGCCTGTTCTTTCGGCGCGTCCTTCTCGGCGCCGTCGCCGGTCTGCTGCGCGGCGACAAGTTCGCCGGAGACGGAGACCCCGGCGTCCGGCGGGCGGATGCGCAGCGTGGAGTTGACGGGCGCTTCGATCGGCGCCTCGCCTTCCTTCGCAAGCACGATCGGCGGACGGCCGGTGTAGGCCGGCGGTTCGAGCCAGGCGTCGACGCGCGCAGCGGCCCCGAAATTGGCGGCGGCGCGCCAGTCAAAGGCGGCGGCGACGCGGCTCCCCTTATCGTCGCCGGCGGCGAATCCCGCCGCGACCGCCGCGACGAGCGCAAGCGCCCGCAGCGCATAGGGGTCGCGCCGCGGCGCCTGCGGATCCGGCGCCGCGACGGGCGTGTTCGCCAGCGCGGCCTCCAGACGCCGACGATGCAGCGCCCACAGCGCTTCGACGCCGTCGTCGGCGTTTGGACTGGCGAGCCGGTCCTCGAGCGACGACGCGGGACGCAGGGCGGCGTCGGCGCCGCGGTCCAGCCGCGCCAACGCGGCCGAACGGTGCGGCCAGCCGCGCGCAATTTCCCGGGCGACGACATAAAGCGCGGCGAAACCGAAGAGCGCCACCCCGCCGATACGCGCTTCGAGCGGCGCCGACTCCCAGACCCCCAGCCAGGAAAGCGTCAGGAAGAACAAGACGATCGTGGCGAGCGCCAGACCGGCGCGCCAGACGCGCTCCGCAAGGATCGCGAGGGCCGACTGGCGAAGCATCGACTCCAGGCGCCGCGACGGCTGCTTCCCTGAAGGCGACCCCTGATGCTGAAGCTCGTCCATTCAATCTCCGAAAGACACGCCGACCTACAATGGCGATTTCACTGGCCCCAAACAATCTTGGCCATAGAAAACGGTCCTTTTCAGCGCATTGGCGCATCGCGGGCGGAGCGCGGTAACATGCTGCAATGAACCGCAAACTTAAGGGCGGCGTCGCCGGCGACGTCATTTCGCCCCCTATCGTCGATCTCGCGCTTCTGCCGGCGCCCGTCGCCAGGATCCGCGACAAGATTCTCGCCGCTTGCGAGACGGGCGACGTCGAGGCGCTGCGCATTCCGATCGACTGGAACGAGACGCGCCCGCTGTTCGCCAAGAGCGGCGCGTTCAAGGCCGGAACCGATCCGATCGAGATTTTGAAGGCGCTTTCCTTCGACCGCAAGGGCCGCGAAACGATTTCGCTGATCCGCGCCATTTTCTCGCAGCCCTTCGTCAAGATCGTCCGCGGACCGACGACGCTCTATGAATGGCCGGCGTTCGCGCGCCATCCGCAGACCCCGGCAGACGAAACTGAGGCGTCCGCAAGATGGGCGTCGGCAAGGTGGGCCTCGGCAAGGTGGCGCTGCGTGCGTTTCGCCGACCTGCCGCGCTCCAACGCCGAAGGCAGGCCGCATGCGACGCGCATCGGAATCGCCGCCGATGGCGTGTGGCACTATTTCTGGACCGAAGACTGACAACGCTCATCGGCGCGTCAGAAAGGACCACGCGCGCCGCGCCCGGTCCCGGCGCGCAGCCCGCCGCCGGCTGCGCGTTGAGAGATCAGATTTCGCGCTTCTGCTCATGCGGCGCCGCATGTACGCGACCCTTGTCTTCGGCGCGTTTCAGCTCTTTCGCCTCGTCGCCTTCGATCGCCCGCTCGGCGTCTTTCGCCGCCTTGTCGACCTTGCCGCTTTGGGCGAATTTTTTGGCGGCCTCGTTATACTGTCTGGCGGCGGTGCGGCTGCCCTCGCCTTCGTTCTTCGGCTGAACATGCTTCTGCGCGGTCATGGCGTTCTCCTCGAGGTTTGCGGCGACGCATCAGCTGGCGCGTCGTTCGCCGCCTTTGCCGTCCTTGCTTGCCGCCGTATCGCCGGCCTTTGCGCCCCGACCCGACCCCGATTTCTTGCCGCCGCCGTCTTCCTTATTGACGGTCGCCCAGGCGCGGCGCTCGGCTTCCTTCTCGGATAGGCCGCGCTTCTCGTAACTTTCCTCGATGTGCTCGGCCTTGCGTTTCTGCTTGTCGGTATAGGCCGACTTGTCTCCCTGCGGCATGGCTCATCTCCTGACGCGCGCGATTGGGCGCGCAATTTCGGAATGAGCGACTAACCCGGGGCGCCGCCGCAATGTTCCGCCGCGTCGCGCAAACTTTGAAGAAGCGAGAGCTAAAGCGCGCCCCAAAAGCGGAACGGCGCGCCTTGCGAGGGCGTTACGAGTTCGCCTTCCCACATGACCTTGGCGCCACGAACGAACGTCCCGACCGGCCAGCCGACCACGTCCTTGCCGTCATAGGGGGTCCAGCCGACGCGCGAGGCGATCCATGAATTGCGGATCGTCTCGCGCCGCTTCATGTCGACGATGGTCAGATCGGCGTCGTAGCCCGCCGCGACGCGTCCCTTGCCGGCGATGCCGAAAAGCCGCGCCGGACCCGCGCTCGTCAGGTCGACGAAACGCTGCAAGGTCAACCGGCCGGCGTTGACGTGATCGAGCAGCAGCGGAACGAGAGTCTGCACGCCGGTCATCCCCGACGGGCTGTTGGGATAAGGCTTGGCCTTTTCTTCGAGCGTATGGGGCGCATGGTCCGAACCCAGCACGTCGACGACGCCCTGCGCCACGCCGCGCCAGAGCCCGTCGCGATGACGCGCCTCGCGCACCGGCGGGTTCATCTGCGCGAGCGTGCCGATGCGCGCATAGTCGCTGTCGTCCATCGTCAGATGATGCGGGGTCACTTCGACGCTGGCGATGTCCTTATGCTCGGCGAGCAGCGCGATCTCTTCCTCGGTCGTCACATGCAGCACATGCACGAGCGCGCCCTTGTCGCGGGCGATGTTCATCAGTCGCCGCGTCGAACGCACCGCCGTCTCGACGTCGCGCCAGACCGGATGGGACGACGGGTCGCCGTCGATGCGCAGCGACTTGCGCAGGTTCAGCCGGTCGTCGTCTTCGCTGTGAAAAGCGGCGCGCCGGCGCGTATGCGACAACACCTCCGCGATGCCGGCGTCGTCGGCGATGAGCAGCGAGCCGGTCGAGGAGCCCATGAACACTTTGACCCCGGCCGCGCCGGGCAGGCGCTCCAACTCGCCCAGCTCAGCGGCGTTCTCATGCGTGCCGCCGACCCAGAAGGCGAAATCGCAATGCATGCGTCCGGTCGCGCGCGCGACCTTGTCGGCAAGCTCCGCTTCGCCGGTCGTCAGCGGATTGGTGTTGGGCATGTCGAAGACGCCGACGACGCCGCCGAGAACCGCGCCCCGCGACCCCGATTCAAGATCTTCCTTGTGCGGAGCGCCGGGCTCGCGGAAATGCACCTGCGAATCGATGACGCCGGGAAGAATGTGCAGCCCGCGGCAGTCGATCGTCTCGCCCGCCGAGGCGCCGGACAGGTCGCCGATTTCGGCGATCTTGCCGTCGCGGACGCCGACGTCGCGCGCGCCCTCCCCGTCCTGGTTGACGAGCGCGCCGCCGGAAAGAATGACGTCGAAGACCTGCGGCATGGGGTGGCGCCTCGCTTGCGATGCCGTCGTCGGATGGGGTTTGGTTGCTAATGCGCCAAAGAGGCGCGAGACTCAAGCAGCCGTCAGCGGAGGCGAGTGAACGATATGACTATGGCGATCCGGCTTGATGACCGCGGAATCATCGACGTTGCGGGCGAAGAGGCGCGCCATTTCCTGCATAATCTCGTCACGAACGACGTGGCCTCGCTCAAGCCCGGCGAGGCCCGGTTTGCCGCGCTGCTGACGCCACAGGGCAAGATTTTGTTCGATTTTCTGATCTTTGCGGCGGACGACGACCGATATTTGCTCGATTGTCCGCTCGATCTCGCCGCCGATCTTCAAAAACGTCTGAACATTTACAAACTGCGTTCGAAACTGACGGTGACGAACCGCAGCGACGAACTCGAAGCGATCGCCTTTCCGGACACGACCGAGGCGCCGAAGATCGAGGCGGTCGCCCTCGCCGCCGACCCGCGGGGGCCGCTCGGATTCCGCGCCATCGCGGAAAAAGGCAGGATACCCGCCGAGGATGGGCGGAAAGATTACGAGGCGCGGCGCATCCACGCCGGCGTGCCGCTTGGCGGGGTCGATTTCGACTATGGCGGAACCTTTCCCCACGAGGCCAATATGGATCTCCTCGCGGGGGTCGATTTCAAGAAGGGCTGCTTCGTCGGGCAGGAAGTGGTGTCGCGGATGAAGCACCGAGGCTTGGTGCGCCGGCGGGTCGCGCCCTATCGCGCCCAGGGCGGGGCGCCGGCGCCCGGCGAGGCGATCCGCCTCGGCGACGTCGAAATCGGCGTCACCGGGTCACGGCTTGAAGACGAAGGTCTGGCGCTGGTCCGGCTCGACCGTCTCGCCGAGGCCAAGGAAAAGGGTCAGTCGCCGGTCGCCGCCGGCGTCGCCCTGCAGTTCGACACCGAACAGGGCGCGCTCAAATCTCAGTGATGAGGAAAGGGCGCTTACGCCAATTCTTCAATCGCCAGTTCTTCAATGAAATGGGCCGCGCCGATATGCAAAGACGCCGCGCGCGGCGTCCGTGCTTCGCATTCGGCGTCACGCGCGGCGTCGCGCAGCGGATGGATCAGCGCACGAGGGTGTCGAGCGCGACGTCCATGGCGCGGACAAGGGCCATATTGCCGAAAAGAATGACGGCGATCGCGAGCGCGACATAGATCACGTCGTTCAATGCAAGATTGCCGACCGTGCGATGCACGGCGTCTCGGTCTGTCGGCTGCAAATCCATCGTTCGTCCCCTCCGGCGAAATCTCTCTGTATTGCTCTTCACTCGAAATGCGCCCGTCCGATGTGCGCAACCACACATGCGATGCTCAACGTCTCAGCAGCGGATTGGTTTCCTCGATTGGGCCAAAAAGATTGAAAGTTTGCTTCTCCCAATCCTGCCTGTGCGTTCAGCGCCTCTTTCCTTCGCCGCGCCTCGGCGAAGCTGCGACGCCGCCTGTCTTTCGTTTCCGCGGAAAAGCTCTATAAGTTCCGCGCACAAATTGGCCGCAGGCTCACCGCCTAGAACGGCCTGGAGACGGCGGAAAGCGCCACAGAGCGAAAAAGGGAGAGGCCCACAATGAGCGAAAGCCTGAAAGCGACTGGCCGCACGACTGAAAGCGTCAACGCCCTCGCAGGCGCGCTGGTGGATCGTCTCGTCGCCGGCGCGGCGCAATACCGCGTGTCGGTCGAGCGGGGCAGCCTGGGCGAACTGCTGATCGACTCCGGCGCGAAAGTCCCCGGCGGCATCGAGGCCGGACTGCTGCTGACCGAAATCTGCATGGGCGGGCTGGGCCGCGTGACGCTGTCCCACGCGCCGGCGGCGCCCAAATGGCCGTTCTGGCTGACCGTGACCAGCGCCGATCCCGTGGTCGCCTGCCTCGCCAGCCAATATGCCGGCTGGAGCCTGAGCCACGAAAAATTCTTCGCTCTCGGTTCGGGACCCGGCCGCGCTCAGGCCCGCGCCGAGAAGCTGTTCGACGAGCTGTCGTACCGCGATCTGGCCGACCGCGTCACCATCGTCCTCGAAAGCGGGTCGCCCCCGCCGAAGGAGGTCGTCGAGAAAGTCGCGTCGCGCTCGGGCGTATCGCCGGACAAGGTCGCCTTCATCTATGCGCCGACCCAATCGCTCGCCGGCGGCGTCCAGGTGGTGGGCCGGGTGCTCGAAGTTGCGCTGCACAAGGCGCATGAACTTCATTTTCCGCTCGACGACATCATCGACGGCGTGGCGACGGCGCCGCTCTCGCCGCCGCATCCCGATTTCGTGCAGGCGATGGGCCGCACAAACGATGCGATCATCTATGCCGGGCGGGCGCATCTTTTCGTGAAGGGCTCGTCGGCCGCCGCCAAGGAGCTCGCCGAAAAACTGCCGAGCAGGACGTCGCGCGACTACGGCCGGCCGTTCGCGGATATTTTCAAGGCGTATAAGGGAGACTTCTATAAAATCGACGGCAGCCTGTTCTCGCCGGCCGAAGCGCTGGTGACGGCGGTCGAGACGGGCGAGACGTTCCACGCCGGAGAGATCAATCTGGCGCTGTTGGACAAGTCGTTTGGCGGGTGATCGCCGGGGCGCCTAGTGACTGCGTTCGACCTGCTCGATAGATCGGGGCCGCTCGCCTCCGCGCGCGAGGAGAGCGGTTTGTCGCCGCGCGTGGCGGTCTTCACCGACAAGCTCGACTGGCACGTCGTCCGCACGCTCCGCGCGTTGCGCGCGCAGGGGGCGACGCCGGTCGCCGTGCGGCTCTCCGCGTGCAAGATCGAGACGGGCCGCGCGCGCGGCCTCGTCATCCCTGGCTTTCACGACCTTCCCGACCTCGCCATCGTCCGCGCCATTGGCGACGGCTCGCTCGAAGCGATCACCATGCGGCTTGGCGTCCTGCACGCGCTGGAGGCGCTGGGCGTCACGGTCGTCAACGGCGCGGGCGCGATCGAACGCTGCACCGACAAATCCATGGCGAGCTTTCTTCTGACGCAGGCGGGACTGCCGACGCCGCAGACCTTCGCCGCGCAAACGCTCGCGCAGGCGCGCGGCATCGCGCGACGCGAATGCGCCAACGGCCCGCTGGTCATGAAGCCGCTGTTCGGCGCGCAGGGCTGGGGTCTGCGGCTGATCGAGCGCGAAAGCGATCTGCCGTCGCTCGAGGAGGCGCGCGGCGTGTTCTATCTGCAGCGCTTCGTCGGGCCGACGCGGCCGCCCTTCGAAGACATGCGCGTGCTCGTTTCCTGCGGCCAAATCGTCGCCACCATGCGCCGGCGTTCGAGCCATTGGATCACCAATGTGCGGCAAGGCGCGAAACCCTTCGCCGTCGCGCCCTCGGCGCGGGAGGCTGAGATCGCGATCGGCGCCGCGCGCGCGCTTGGCGTCGACTTCGCCGGCGTCGACGTCATCAATGACGATCGCGGCGCGCCGCTCATTCTTGAAGTGAACAGCATGGCCGGCTGGAGCGGACTGCAGCGGGTGACGCCGTTTTCGATCGCCGACCGACTCGCCGCCGACGCCCTTGCGCGGGCCGCGGCGGCGCGCCGGCGCGCCTAGAGTGGCGACCTTCGCGCTGACGCCGCAAGCGATCGCGGACGGATTCGTCACCGCCTGCGAAGCCGAACTGCAGGCGCCGAAGCCCGGCAATGTGCACGTCTTCGCCGACGGCCACGGCATGACCACGGCGGATTTCCTCGCCAGCGCCGAGGCCGCCGCGCCCTTCATCGCCGCCGCGCGATCGACGGTCGGCGCGCGCATCGCCGGCGCCGTCGAGGCCACGCAGGCGCGCGTCGGGCAGAACACCAATCTCGGCATCGTCCTGCTCTGCGCGCCGCTCGCGCAGGCGGCGGCGACGGCGCAGAGCGCCGATCTGCGCCGCGAAACCGAGCGCGTGCTGGGCGCGCTCGACGTGACGGACGCGGAGGCCGCGTTTCGCGCCATCGCCCTAGCGCGGCCGGCGGGCCTTGGAGACGCGCCGCAGCACGACGTCAACGCGCCGGCAGAAACGACCTTGCGCGCGGCGATGCAGGCCGCCGCCGACCGCGACCGGATCGCCTGGCAATACGCCAACGGCTTCAACGACGTTTTCGGCCTTGGGCTCAAAACGTTAGCTGAGGCGCGCGCGCGCGGGGCCGATGCGGCGCGCGCGACTCTTGCGGTCTATGCGGCCTTTCTCGCGGCTTTCCCCGACAGCCATGTCGCGCGCAAGCACGGGCGCGCGGCGGCCGAAACCCTTCGCGGCGAGGCCGCCGTTTTTGAAATGGATATGAAGAGCGCCGCGGGCCGCGAAGCGGCGTTCGAACTGGCGTTGCGCTTCGACCGCGCCCTTAAGCGGCGCGGGCTGAATCCGGGAACGAGCGCCGATCTGACGGTGGCGGTTCTTTTCGCTGATTATCTGGCGGCCATCTTGGCAAGGCCGCGCAAAAATGGTTGAGTCCGCGCGCGCGGGATGGTCTCGCGGCTATCTGGCCAGCGGTCCGATCGGGCAATTTTCGCTCGACGCCGAAGAGGGGGTAGAGGCGTTCGCGGCTAAAAATAGCGTGCGCGCCGTCATGAGGAATTCTGGGAGGAACACATGGCAGTGATCAACAAGATGCTGGTCGGCGAGTCGCTGGTCGGCGACGGCAACGAGGTTGCGCATATCGACCTGATCATGGGTCCGCGCGGCTCGGCGGCCGAACTCGCGTTCGCCAATGCGCTGGTCAACAACAAGGACGGCTTCACGACGCTGCTCGCGGTCGTCGCGCCGAACCTTCTGTGCAAGCCCAACACGATCCTGTTCAACAAGGTGACGATCAAGGGCGCCAAGC
>NZ_JBFWNB010000016.1:0-67057 GCF_050251305.1 Methylocystis sp.
CGTGCCGTCGAGCTTGCGGGCGCCGACGGTCGTCGAGCCGTCGCGCGCCGAGACAGGCGTCGCGCCTCGCCGCCCCTTGTCGTTGCCGGACGCGCACTTACTCGCTGGCCGGTTCTGTCCGCCCGACACATAGGCGGGACGCACGGCGGGAGTTTCGACGCTTTCACGCTGCGGAATGTCCGCTGACGGAACCGGAGGGGGTTGCCGGCGAACGAAGGGCTCCGGCGTCTGGTCGACGAGGCTTTCCTGCGGCTCGGCATAAGCCATCCGCTCGGCGACGGCCCGCGCGCGTTCGGCGGCGCGCTCCGCGCGCTGCGCCCGCTCTTCGGCAAGCCGCTGCTGCGCCTGGGCGGCGCGGGGATCTTCAGTGATCGCTTCCGCGGTTCGCACCGAAGAGCCGCCGTCGATGTGTTCTTCGATCAGCCCGGCCATGGCGCGATCCCGCGCGTAACCGGTCTTGCCGCCCATCACCACGGCGACGATGTGACGTCCGCGACGGCGCACCGAGGTGAGGAGGTTGAAGCCGGACGCGCGGGTGTAGCCGGTCTTGATGCCGTCCATGCCCTCGACCTGGCCGAGGAGATGATTGTGGTTTCGGTGCAGCGCGCCATTGTAGGCGAAGCTTGGCGTTGAGAAATAGCGATAGTAGCGGGGAAAGCGGTCCTGGATGGCGCGTCCGAGGATGGCGAGATCATAGGCTGTCGTCACCTGGTTTGGATCCGGCAGGCCCGAGGCGTTTTCATAATTCGTATTGCGCATGCCGAGCGAATGCGCCTTGCGCGTCATCATCTGCGCGAAAGTATGCTCATCGCCGGCGACGTTCTCGGCGATCGCGCAGGCGATGTCATTCGCGGATTTGGTGACGACCGCCTTGATCGCATTGTCGACGCTGATCGTCTGGCCGGGGCGCAGACCGAGCTTGGACGGCGCCTGCGCCGCGGCGTGCTGGGAGATCATCAGCGGCGAATCGAGGCGCAGCCGACCCCTTTCGATCTGCTCGAACAGGAGATAGAGCGTCATCACTTTCGTCACGGAGGCGGGGTGACGCAACTCGTGCTCCGAACGGGAATAGAGCGTGCGTCCGCTATTGGCGTCGACGACAATGGCCGAAAAACCCCGATGCTCGCCAACGATGGGATCGCTGGCCGCTTGCGACCGCGCGGCCGTGGCGCGCTTAGCGGAATCGCCGCGATGGTGGTGGTGTCCCCGTCGCGCCTCCGCAGGCGCGACTGAAATCGCGATCAGGGTCAGAACCGTGGCAAAGCTTGCCGCGAGGGAGCGGGACCGTGACAGACGGTCCGACGAACTCGATCTCAGCATTCACGCGCCTCATGACTTCACTGTTGGTTGCGCGACCGTCCGGCCACGTCAAAAGTGACGATTCAGCAAACTAAGCGCTTGCGGTTACCCGCGGGTTAAGCGCTAGCCTGACGCCCGTGACGATTTTTGCGTCGCAACAATTTTATTGACTTTATTTTGTGCATTGCATATAAATAAATCGTCGCAGGCGTATAGCGCCGCATAAGGCGCCTTTGCGCCAAAATCATGAGGACGAACCCATGGCAAATAACTTTGACAGCGTTCAGATGCTCGGCAAGGAGCAGTTCGAAGCCATGTCCGCCGCCGCCGCCGCGGTGACGAAGGGCTGGCAGAGCATCGCCGCCGAGACCACGGATTATTCCAAGAAGTCCTTCGAAAAGAGCCGCGTACTGGCTGAAAAGCTCATTGCGGTCAAGAAGATCGACGAAGCCTTCCAGCTCCAGAGCGATTTCGCCAAGACCGCCTATGAGGATTTCATCGCCGAAGCGACCAAGCTCGGAGAGATCTATAGCTCGATGGCGAAGGAAGCGTTCAAGCCGATGGAATCGGCGGCGAAGGCCTATAGCCCTGCCGAGTGACATGCGTTAAACACGTTCGTCCAAAACGCGGCTAGGACATACCGCTCCGGGGAGGCGTTTCGCCTCCGCCGGGCTTTGAGCCGAGCGCTGTGACGCTTTTTCGCTGGACCTTTGGCGCAGCGACGGCAGAACGGCCGCGTTACCGAAGGAGCATTACATGAGACATGGAAAGCCGGCGATTGCCGCCGGAGTCCTGCTTGGCGTTTTTTTCTCGAACGCCGTAATGACCCCCGCTTTTGCGCAGGACGTGCGCATCGGCTGTTCCCTGGTTCAGCAATATGGCGGGGCTGAGGTCAACGCCGTTCTCAGCCAGGTCCGTTCCAACGTGGGCGAGACCGAGGCGAATGCGCTTCACGCCAAATATGTCGGGCTGAAAAACGATTGCTCGTCGAACCATAACGCGTTCCGCGTGGTCCGCCTCTCGCCCGCAATGAACCGGCTGCTCAACGAATACGGCGTGAACGTTCACCGCTTCACATATTGAGCGATCGCGCGCCTGCCGCCCGGACCTGAAGGCGTCGGGGCGGGAGAGTTTCGATGCGGGGCGATCGGCTGTAGAATCTGCCCTGATTCCGCCGCGCCCCATCGAGGCCCCAGATCATGCCAGCCGCCGAAGCCGGCTTTGTCCATCTGCATGTCCACACCGCTTTTTCGCTGCGCGAGGGCGCGCTGACGCTCGGCAGGCTCATCGACCTCGCGGTGCGCGACGAGCAGCCGGCGCTCGCCGTCACCGACACCAACAACCTCTTCGCCGCGTTAGAGTTTTCGGAGAAAGCCGCAAAAGCTGGGATCCAGCCGATCGCGGGCGTCCAGCTTCGCGTCGATTTCGGCGACGGAAAGGACTCGGCCGGCGCGGCGCGCGACGATCGCTTCGCCAATATCGTTCTCATCGCCAAGACGGAGGCCGGCTATCGCAATCTGATGCGATTGGGCTCGCGCGCCTTTCTTGAAACCGAACAGGGCGACGAGCCGCATGTGAGGCTCGACGCGCTGGCCGCCGACGCGGACGAGCTGATTGCGCTGACCGGCGGCCCGGATGGCGCATTGGATCGCGCATTGGCCAATGGGAGGCCGGAGCTGGCGCGCACGCGCCTCGCGGCGCTCGAGCGCCTCTATGGCGACCGGCTCTATGTCGAAATCCAGCGGCACAATCTGCCGAATGAGCGGGACGTCGAGCCGCAACTGCTTGACCTCGCTTATCGCCGCGGCTTGCCGCTGGCGGCGACGAATGAGCCTTACTTCGCTCAACCTGCTGATTTCGAGGCGCATGACGCGCTGCTCTGCATCGCCGAAGGCGCCGTGACCGGCGTCGATGATCGGCGACGGGTTTCGCCGGAGCATTATTTCAAGACACGGGCGCAAATGCGCGCGCTGTTCGCCGATCTTCAGGAAGCGACCGCGAACACGCTGGAGATCGCCCGCCGCGCCAGCTTCAGACCGAAAACCCGCAAACCGATCATGCCGCGCTTCGTGCAGGAGGCGCGCGACGCGCGTTCGCTCGACGAGATCGAAACGCAGGAACTGCGGAGTCAGGCGCTGGAAGGGTTGGAGCAGCGTCTGGCCGCGCATGGTCCGGCGGACGGCCGAAGCCGGGAGGAATATGCCGCGCGGCTCGATTTCGAATTGAGCACGATCGAGAAGATGGGGTTTCCCGGCTACTTCCTGATCGTGTCGGATTTCATCAAATTCGCGAAGTCGCAAGGCATTCCCGTCGGTCCGGGGCGCGGCTCCGGCGCGGGGTCGCTCGTCGCCTACGCCTTGACCATCACCGATCTCGATCCGCTCCGCTTCGGTCTCTTCTTCGAGCGCTTCCTGAACCCCGAACGCGTCTCGATGCCCGACTTCGACATCGATTTCTGCCAGACTCGGCGCGGCGAAGTGATCGACTACGTCAGGCGCCGCTACGGCGCCGACCGGGTCGCGCAGATCATCACGTTTGGCTCCTTCCTGGCGCGGGGAGTCCTGCGCAGCGTCGGCCGCGTTCTCGAAATGCCGCTCGGACAGGTCGACAAGCTCGCCAAGCTCGTGCCGCAGAACCCGGCAAAGCCCGTCACGCTGGCCGAGGCGCTGGCGAGCGAACTGAAACTGCGCGAGGCGGTGGAGGAGGACGAGCGCGTCCGCCGCCTGTTCAAGATCGCCGGATCGCTCGAAGGGCTCTACTCGAACGCCTCGACCCATGCCGCCGGCGTGGTCATCGGCGACCGGCCGCTGCATGAGGTGACGCCGCTCTACCGCGATCCGAAGTCCGACATGCCCGCGACCCAGTTCAACATGAAGTGGGTCGAGCCGGCCGGGCTGATCAAATTCGACTTCCTCGGCCTGAAGACGCTCACCGTGCTCGCCACGGCGAGCGCGCTGGCCCGCCGCCGGGATCCCGATTTCGATCTCGCGAAGGTGCCGCTCGACGATCCGGCGACCTATGCGCTGTTAGGCCGCGGCGAGACGGTCGGGGTTTTCCAGTTGGAAAGCGCCGGAATGCGCAAGGCGCTGGTCGAGATGCACGCCGACCGCTTTGAGGACATCATCGCGCTGGTGGCGCTCTATCGGCCCGGCCCGATGGCCAACATCCCCACCTATTGCGCGGTGAAGCTCGGCGACGAGGAAGCGGACTACTACCATCCCAAGATTGAGCCGATCCTGAAGGAGACCTTCGGCGTCATCATCTATCAGGAGCAGGTGATGCAGATCGCCCAGGTGCTTTCCGGCTACACGCTGGGCGAGGCCGACATGCTCCGCCGGGCCATGGGCAAGAAGATCAAGGCCGAGATGGACGCTCAGCGCGAGCGCTTCGTCAAAGGCGCGATCGAACGTGACGTGAAGGCGGGCCTCGCCAATTTCATCTTCGACCTGCTGGCGAAATTCGCCGACTATGGCTTCAACAAGAGCCATGCCGCGGCCTATGCGCTGATCGCCTATCAGACCGCCTGGTTCAAGACGCATTATCCCGCGGAATTTCTCGCGGCCTCCATGACCTTCGACAAAAGCCAGACCGACAAGCTTGCCGAATTTCGCGACGAGGCGCGGCGGATGGGCATCGCCGTCGAGCCGCCGTCGATCAATCATTCGGGCGTCGACTTCGACGTCGCGCCCGGCGGCGACGGAAAGCTCGCGATCCGCTATGCGCTGTCGGCGATCAAGGGCGTCGGCGAGGGGCAAGCGGAGTCGCTTGCGCGCGCGCGCGGCGGGCGCCGATACGCGAGCCTGGCCGATGTCGCGAGACGGCTGAACCCCCGCGAAGTGAACAAGAAGACTCTCGAGAACCTCGCGGCCTGCGGCGCCTTCGACGAAATCGAAACCAATCGGGCGCGGGTGTTCGCCGCGATCGAGCCAATGCTCGCCGCCGCGAACCGGCACGCCGACGACCGCAAAGCCGGGCAGAATGCGTTGTTTGGCGAAGCCGAGCCGGCGGACCTCGCGGTACCCAAGACGCCGCCCTGGACGGCGGCCGAGACGTTGCGGCGCGAATTCGAAGCCGCGGGTTTCTTTCTTTCGGGACATCCGCTCGACGCGTACGCCGGCCTCCTGCCCAAGCTCCGCGTGTCGCGGTGGAGCGAATTCGCCGCCTCGGTCAAGTTGGGGGCGACCGCCGGCCGTCTCGCCGCCGTGGTCCTGGACCGTGCGGAGCGGCGGACGAAGTCCGGGTCGAAAATGGGCATCGTGCAGCTTTCCGACGTCAGCGGCCAATATGAGGCAATCCTGTTCCAGGAGGGCCTGACGCAATACCGCGACCTGTTGGAGAAGGGCGCGGCGGTGCTGGTCACGCTTTCGGCGGCGGTGGAAGGCGAGGACGTCCGGGCTCGCATCGTGACCGTCGAGCCTTTGGCCGCAGCGGCGGCGCGGGCGCAGAAGGGGCTGCGCGTCGTCGTCGGCGACGAGGAGCCTCTCGATGGGATTAAGACCAGACTGAGCGGCCGGGGCGACGGGGAAGTGTCGATCCTTCTGAAGCGCGACGCCAGCCGGGAGGAAATCGAAATCCGCCTGCCGGGGACCTATCCGGTCAATGCTGACGTGGCCGGCGCGCTGCGGGCGATCCCCGGCGTGCTCGAGGTCGAGTATTTCTAGCAAAATTCATTTTAAACTATAACTTTAAGTCATAACATACTGATATTTATTGATTTAATACCAATATTCATCACAGGGATTTTGGCTGAGAAATCCCGGCGCGGGCGCGCCGAAAATTCCGTCCGGTCCTCGGGAACAAAACCCCCGCATGATCGTTAACCCGGCGTCAGCGTTAACGATCTCTTTCCTTGCTCGCCCGGGAGGCATCCATGGACGCGACGCTCTCCGCCACAGCCGCAATTGTCGGGGCGCCCAATGCGCAGTTTCTCGCCTTGTTGCTCATCGGCGGCGCGATCGGCTGGTTCGCGACGAAGCTTTCGCATTTGATGCATTCGCATGTGACCGCTGGAGCTTTGCTCCTTGCGGCGGTCACCGGCGCATGGCTGTCGGCCGAATTCGCGGTGCGCGCCGGAGTCGGGCCGCGCGGCGCCGACGCCGTGCTGATCGCGGCGGCGTTTGGGGCGGCGCTGTTCTGCGCCGGGTGCCGGGCGCTGCATCAGTTTAACGGCTCGGCTGACGACATTGCCCTCTGGCGTTGATGCGCCTAGCTTGGCGAGAGAGGAGTCTCTCCGCCTTTGACCGTGCTCGATCTCTTGAACGACGATCCGCGAAAAAAGCGGGACGCGTCGCATCTCCGCCACCCCGAAAAAGCGAACCGGCCCGACGGACCGATCCTGCGCAAGCCGCCATGGATACGGGTCAAGGCGCCAGGTTCGAAGGCTTGGGCGGAGACGAGCGTCCTGTTGAAGGACGCGGGCCTGTCGACGGTGTGTCAGGAGGCGGCCTGTCCCAATATCGGCGAATGCTGGGAGAAGAAGCACGCCACATTCATGATCCTGGGCGAGATCTGCACGCGCGCCTGCGCGTTCTGCAATGTCGCCACCGGTCTGCCGAACCCGCTCGATCCCGGCGAGCCGGGCAGGGTGGCGGAAGCTGCCCGCGCGCTCGGCCTGTCGCATGTCGTCGTCACCTCGGTCGACCGCGATGATCTCGCGGACGGCGGCGCCGGCCACTTCGCGCAGACCATCGGCGCGATCCGCTCAGTCTGTCCGGATACGACGATCGAAGTCCTGACGCCTGACTTCCTGCGGAAGCCCGGCGCTCTGGAGCAGGTCGTCGCGGCGGGCCCCGACGTTTTCAACCATAATCTGGAGACCGTGCCGGGGCTCTATGTCACGGTGCGGCCGGGCGCCCGCTATTTCCACTCGCTGCGGCTGCTTCAGCAGGCCAAGGAGCTGAACCCGTCGCTGTTCACCAAATCCGGCATCATGGTCGGCCTCGGCGAGAGCCGCCTCGAAGTGATGCAGGTGATGGACGATATGCGGTCGGCCGACGTCGACTTCATCACCATCGGCCAATATCTGCAGCCGACCCGGAAACATCGCGCCATCGAGCGTTTCGTGACGCCGGAGGAATTCGAATCCTATAAGACGCTCGCCTACGCCAAGGGCTTTCTCTATGTCGCCGCGTCGCCGCTGACCCGGTCATCGCACCATGCCGGCGAAGATTTCGCCAAGCTGCGCGAGGCGCGGCTGCAGAGGCTCGCCGTCAGCCAAGCGGAACAAGCGTAAGGTAAGCCCCCTTCGGCGCGAAGCGGCCGCCTGGCAGGGAGGAGGGGTCGCGACCCGCGGCGGGCTGAACGACATTTCGCAGCGCGCTGAAACGCGTTTCGCCGGCGGCGGCCTTGGGCCGCCGGCCTCCCCGCCAGCCGGATTCGCTGCGCCGGCGCTTAAGCGCTCAGCGCAGTGGAGATTTCCGCGAGAGTGGCGCGTTCGGCGTCGCTGACCTTCACGCCGCCAAAGCCCAGGAAGCCGCCTTCGACGCCCGCTTCCGCGACCAGATTGGCCATTTGATTCAGCCAATTCTTGAACGCCTTCGACTCATTCGGCGCCTTTGAATCGAGAATCGACGCGGTGCGGCGCAGTTCGCTGAGCGCGCGATCCTTGAATTCGGCGGGCTTTGCGCCGTCGACGACGCCCTTGATGCCCTCGCGCGCGGCGGCGCGTCCGTCCGCGGTCAACAGGTCATTGACGACCGCCTTCACGAGCGCATCCACATTGGGATCTGATTTTGCCTGGGCCAAAACTTTCGCGCTCGCGAATCCCTCCTGCAGCGTGCCGATGAAGCCGCTGGGATCGCCGGCGCTCACGGCGAAGCCGGCCAGCAGCGGCGATTCGAGAACTTTTTTCCACTCATCCGCAGTGAAATTTGTTTTGTCCGCCATTGTTTCCTCCATCGAGCGCTCGGCCTCTTGAGAGGCAGCGGGAGCTCGTCGATAGAACTACGCCCTGGCGCAAATGTTCCAGCCGCCGGAGCGCGGCGGCTTTTGCCGCTCCCGCCAATGAATTAGAAGCTTTGGCTCATGAAGAGTTTCCGCAACCGGCGCCATGTCCCGCACAGCGCTGCAGAAATGTTCGAATTGGTGCGCGACGTCGCGTCCTATCCGCAGTTCGTGCCGCTCTGCGAGGGCATTCGCGTCCGCCGCCGGTCCGAGGTTGCGCCGGGGGTGGAAGTCTCCATTGTCGAGATGCAGGTCGGCTTCAAGGCGATCTGCGAACGCTATGTGAGCCGAGTCAGCTGCGACTCGAACAAGCTGGATATCCGGGTCGAATGCGCCGAGGGTCCGTTTCGCAAGCTCGACAATCGGTGGACGTTTCGCGACGAGCCGGGAGCCAGCGCCGCCGCGCCCCGGTCGACGGTGGATTTTTTCATCGCCTATGAATTCAAGAGCATGGCCCTCGGCCTGGTGATGGGCGCGATGTTCGACAAGGCGTTCCACAAATATTCGGACGCTTTCGCCAAGCGTGCGGATGAGGTTTACGGCCGCCGCTGAGCCGCCGCGACCGTCGCGATCATCATCTCCAGCGCCTGCGCGACGGAGGCGGCGCGGATCTCGGCGCGCGAGAGCGAGCCAAAGCGCCGCTCGACATGGTCGACGCCGCCGTTCCGACTGGCGCAGGCGAAGTGCACGAGCCCCACGGGCTTTTCTTCCGTGCCGCCGCCGGGGCCGGCGACCCCCGTCACCGCGACTGCGACGTCGGCGGCGGATCGTTCGAGCGCGCCTTGCGCCATTGCGCGCGCCACTTCGGCGCTGACGGCGCCATGCGCGTCAATGAGCGCTTGCGCGACGCCGAGCATGTCGCTTTTCGCGGCGTTGGAATAGGTGACGAAACCCCGGTCGAAGACGTCGGAAGCGCCGGCGATTTCGGTGAGCGCCGCGGCGACGAGGCCGCCGGTGCAGGATTCGGCCGTCGCCAGACGCAGGCCTTTGCAGCGAGCGCCGTCAAGCAGCGAGATAGCGTTTACGTATGGCATATGTTTGCTCATTACGTATCCCATAAAACATAGTTACGTTGTTCATAAGTCATTGGCGGGCTTTCCCCGTAGGGCTTTGACGTCGCCGCGCTGTTTCTTGCCGGCGAGCCGCCGGAGTTTCGACGCGAGCGTCGGTCGGGTCTTCTTGCGCGGCGGCGGGGGCGGCGCAGCGGCGGCGCGGATCAGCGCCAGCAGCCGTTCGAGCGCGTCGGCCCGGTTGCGCTCCTGCGTGCGGTGGCGGCGCGCGTCGATCAACACGACGCCTTCCTTGGTCAGCCGCCGGCCGGCGAGGCGCGCGAGCCGCGCTTTCACTTCATACGGCAGACTGGGCGAATTGCGCGCGTCGAAGCGCAGCCGCACCGCCGTTTCGACCTTCTGCACGTTCTGGCCGCCAGGCCCCGAGGCGCGCGCAAATTCTTCCACGATTTCCCACTCGTGGAGCGCGATTCTTTCGGTCACGCGGATCATGACGGGCCTCGGCTCTGCAGAGCGGTCTTATAGCAGAAGGCCGTGGGCGGTTGTTTGGTTTGATCGCGCGACGGGCCGCCGCCGCGGCGGCAAATGTCCTGGGCCGCCCGCATGGCGCCAGACGAACCTCGGCCCTCGCATGAGGGTCAACGAGCGGTCGAAGCATCGCGTCCGAACGGAAGGGTCCCCAAGCGTCATTGCTCAAAATATTCAACAAAAATAGCAGCTTATAAGTCGTTTTTGATGAAAGCGCCGCCGCGCTCCCGCCGTCGGCGCGCCTGGCTTTGGCTTCTCTGTTCGCTTTCCCGCCGCTGCGCGTTAGGATTTGATGCGGTAAGCCATTCGCTTCGAGGCGATTTATGACATTTCATTTGAGAAAGATAACGCAGCATCCCGCCGAGACTGGGATCGTCGCATTTCTTATCCTCTTTAGCTGTTTCGTCGGCTGGATCGGTTGGATGGTTCTGCCGCGGCTGGGGACGGCGCTCGAGCAGGGCGGCGTCGACGACATCAATAAATTGACGCTCACGGCGGCCGGCGTGTTCGGCGTCTATTTCCTCGTTTGGCGGACCTGGATCGCCGATCGGCAAAGGCATGTGGCGCAGGAGCAGCTCTACATGGGGCTGCTGACCAAGGCGATCGAGCAGCTGGGCGCGACGCGGGATGAAACCGTCGACGATGGTGGGGTGCGGACCGCGGCCAATCGGGAAGTGCGCCTTGGCGCGATCTACGCGCTTGAGAAGCTCGCGGCCGATTATTTGGCGCTGCACTGGCAGATCATGGAGGTGCTCTGCGCCTATGTCAGGATGAACGCCGGCGATCCCGATCCGTGTGCGCCGGAAATCCAGGCGATCTACGCCAAGCGTCCGGCCGAGCGAAGCGAGGTCGAGCATGCGACGCTGAAAATGCGCGCGGCTGAATTGGGGCCGTCCGTCGACGTGCAGGCGGCGCTCACCGTCGTGGGTCGGCGCTCCGAAGCGCAAAAGGCGCATGAGCATCGCAGCCGGCGTCTGACGCGGCCGCGGCGGCTCGATCTGTCGCGCTGCCATCTCGCGGGCGCCGATCTGGCGCGGCTCGATTTCGACGGCGCCGTCTTCACCGGCTCCTGCCTGGAAGGCGCCATTCTCTTCCGCGCCAGTTTGAGGGACACGTTGCTCGACGAAGCGCATCTGCAAGGCGCGAAACTCGAATCCGCCCTGCTCGACGATGTCCTGATGTTCGACTCGCATCTGCAGGGCGCGCGCCTTGCCGGCGCGTCTTTGCGCTTCGCCCACGTCGGCGATTCTCATCTCGAGGGGGCGCATTTGGTGGAGGCCGACCTCGAGGGCGCGAGGCTGCATGGCGCGCACCTTCACGGCGCCGCGCTCCACAATGCCGTCGGTTTGAACGACAATGATCTTGGCCGGGCGCATGGCGACCACCGTACGGTTATCCCGGACGGGTTATCGCGCCCCGCGCACTGGACGGCGGGAGACGAAGCCGGCAAGAAGAATTCCGCCGCCTAACGGGGGATGGCTTCACTTTGGCCTGACGAATGACGGCGCTGACTTCTTGTCAGTCGCTCACGGCAGCCGCACCGTGGCGATCGCCAGCGCCGCCATGCCTTCCTGACGGCCGGTGAAGCCCAGCCTCTCGGTGGTCGTCGCCTTGACCGCGACGCGGCCAATGTCGACGCCCATCGTGGCGGCGAGGCTT
This sequence comes from Methylocystis sp., assembly GCF_050251305.1. Taxonomy (GTDB): domain Bacteria; phylum Pseudomonadota; class Alphaproteobacteria; order Rhizobiales; family Beijerinckiaceae; genus Methylocystis. Next base: position 11,439 of record NZ_JBFWNB010000016.1, read on the forward strand.
TCGCGAATCCCTTCGCGGTGCGGGCCGATCTTCGGCGCTTCGCAAATGATCGTGGCGTCGACATTGGCGATGGCGCCGCCGCGCGCGCGCACGAGGTCGCAGGCGCGCGCCAGGAAGATCGAGGACGCCGCGCCCTTCCACTGCGGATCGGACGGCGGGAAGTGCGCGCCGATGTCGCCCTCGGCGATCGCGCCAAGGATGGCGTCGGTGATCGCATGCGACAGCACGTCGGCGTCGGAATGGCCGGCGAGGCCGTGCGTATGCGGAATCGAGACCCCGCCGAGCCACACGGCGTCTCCCGGCCCGAAGGCGTGCACGTCATAGCCCTGACCCATGCGAATGTCGGGGAGATCGGCGAATCCGGGTTGCTTGAGCAGCTCCATGGCGCGGGCGAAGTCCTGTTGCGTGGTGAGTTTGAAATTGGCGGCGTCGCCTTCAAAAATATGCACCTTCACGCCGGCCGCCTCGGCGATCATGGCGTCGTCGGTATATTCGCGCCCGCCCGCCGCCGCCGCGCGATGCGCCTCCAGGATCAGATCGAAGCGGAATGATTGCGGGGTCTGCACGGCGCGGAGTCTCGCCCGATCCGGGGTGGCGACCACGATCCCCGCGGCGTCGATCTCCTTGATCGTATCCGCGAGCGGCACGCCCGGGGCGGCGGCGCCATGAATTTCGGCGGCTTGGATCGCGCGCCCGACCAGAGCGGCGTCCGCGAAGGGACGTGCGGCGTCATGGATCAGCACGATGTCCGGCGCGCCCTCGGCGGCGAGCGCCTCAAGGCCGTTTCTGACGCTTTCTTGCCGACTTGCGCCGCCGAACGTCGGCGTCATGAGCCGCTCCCGCTCCCAGGACGCGAGCTCTGCTGCGCTTGCGGCATAGTGTTCAAGGTCGTCCTTATGGATGACGACCTTGAGAGAGGCCTGGGGCATGGCCATATGCAGTCCGCGCAAGGTTCGCGCGAGCAGAGTCGGCCCGGCGAGCGCACGGTATTGTTTTGGCAGGCCATCGCCGGCCCGCGAGCCGCGCCCCGCGGCGACGACGAGAATGGCGATTGAGGATTGGTCGTGAGCGGCGCCCATGCCGCTCTCTGTCGGGGTTTTCGCCCGCGGCGTCAAATGCCAAGGGGCGGACGAAAAGCAATGTTGCAAGTGCGAAGAGAACTGCTTATGATGTGTGCAAGATGGCTGCTGCCGAAAATCTAGGCGGCTTTGAACTTCCGCCTTTGAACATTGGCGGGATCAAGTTGACAGGCCGTGCGCTGCTGGCGCCGATGGCCGGCGTGACCGATCCGACCATGCGCCGGATCGCTTCGCGCTTCGGCGCGTCGGCGACGATAAGCGAAATGGTGACGGCGGCAGGCGTCGCCCGCGGCGACCGGGAGACGGCGTTGCGCCTCGCGCGCGCCGGCGAAGGTCCGCGGATCATTCAGATCGCCGCGCGCGAACCGGACGAAATGGCGGCCGCCGCGCGATGCGCCGAAGCCGCTGGGGCTGACTGGATCGACATCAACATGGGTTGTCCTTGCAAGCGTGTCACCGGAGGCCTCGCGGGCGCCGCGCTGATGCGCGATCTCGATCACGCGGCGCGGCTGATTTCCGCAGCACGCGACGCAATATGCGTGCCGCTGAGCGTCAAGATGCGGTTGGGATGGGACGATTCGAGCCGTAACGCGGCGGAGCTGGCGCGTCGCGCGGAAGCCGAAGGCGCGAAGATGATCACCGTGCATGGCCGCACGCGGCAGCAGTTTTATTCTGGCCGCGCCGATTGGCGGGCGATCGCCGACGTGAAGGCGGCGGTGCGCGTTCCAGTGATCGCCAATGGCGACTGCGCCGGCGAGGAAGACGCCGTTGAGATGCTGGCGCATTCCGGCGCCGACGGCGTGATGATCGGCCGGGCGGCGCTGGGGCGGCCCTGGATCGTTGGCGATATCGCCCATTTTATCCAGAGCGGCGGACGCCGCGCGGCGCCGACCGCCGCGCAGCGCGCCGAAATCGCCCGCGAACATCTCGAGGGATTGGTTCGCTCAATGGGCGCTGCGGCTGGCCTGCGGCACGCGCGCAAGCATCTCGCCGCCTATGTCGATCGTTGGGCGGGAGGCGCCGGCGCCAACCGTCGGCGCGCCCTTGTCACGACGACGTCGCCCGACGACGCCGCGCGGCTGATTGATCTGATCTTCCTGCGCGGACTGTCCGCAGAGCCGGAGATAGCGGCATGAGCGTTTCGGATAGGCCTCGCCGAAACGGCGCGCATTGCACCAGTTATGAGCCGCTCAAGGTCATCAATGAGGTCGGTCGATCCTGCATGCTCGAGGCTTTGCCCAATGCGATCCTGACTGTCGCGCGCGATGGCGTCATCGAGGACGCCAACGCCGCCGCCGAGGCCTTCTTCGAACTGGGCAAGCCTTTGCTCATCGGCCAGACGTTGGAGCGTCTGCTGCCGTTCGGATCGCCGTTGACCGCGCTGATCGAGCAGGTCCGCGAGCGCGGCGCGACCATCAATGAATACAAGATCGATCTCGGCCGGCCCGGCCAGGAGGCCGACCGGAGGGTGGACGTGCATTGCGCGCCGCTTCCCGAGGGCGAAGGGCTTGTGCTGGTCATGCTGCAGGAGCGAACAATTGCCGACAAAATAGACAGGCAGCTGACTCATCGCGGCGCCGTCCGCTCGGTTTCTGGGCTGGCCTCAATGTTGGCGCATGAAATCAAGAATCCGCTGTCGGGCATTCGCGGCGCGGCGCAGCTGCTCGAAACGTCGCTGGGCGACCAGGATCGTGCGCTGACGCGGCTCATTTGCGACGAAACCGATCGGATCGTGCGCCTGGTCGACCGGATGGAGGTTTTCTCCGACGCGCGCCCGCTGCAGCGTGAGCAGGTCAATATCCATTCGGTGCTCGATCACGTGAAGCGGGTCGCCCAGACCGGTTTCGCGCGCAACGTTCGCTTCGTCGAAAACTACGATCCCTCATTGCCGCCGGTCTACGCCAACCGCGATCAGCTGGTGCAGGCCTTCCTGAATCTGGTGAAGAACGCGGCGGAGGCCGTCGGCGAGGCCGTGGATGGGGAGATCGAGCTCTCCACCGCCTTCCGGCCGGGCGTCAGCCTGCGCGCGCTTGGCGAGAAGAGCCCGATCGGACTGCCGCTCGAATTCTGCGTGCGCGACAACGGCCCGGGCGTTCCCGACGACATCGTCGCGCATCTGTTTGATCCCTTTGTCACGACCAAGTCGACAGGAACTGGCCTCGGACTTGCACTGGTTGCGAAGATCGTCAACGACCACGGCGGCATCGTGGAGTGCGAATCCCTGCCTAGACGCACGACATTTCGGGTGCTGATGCCGATGTACCGGGCGAAACGGCCCGAGCAACGCGAGGAACAGCGTGCATGAAATCTCGCAAAAGCGGGAGAATTGACCAATGACGCGAGGAGAAATTCTGGTCGCTGACGACGACGCTTCCATACGCACCGTCGTGGCGCAGGCGCTCTCTCGCGCCGGCTATGAAGTGCGCACAACCGGCGCGGCGGCGACGCTGTGGCGGTGGGTGCAATCGGGGGAGGGCGATCTCGTCGTCACCGACGTCGTGATGCCCGACGAGAACGCCTTCGAACTCCTGCCGCGCATCAAGAAGCTTCGTCCCGAGCTCCCGATCATCGTCATGAGCGCGCAGAACACCTTCATGACGGCCATCCGCGCCTCGGAGCGGGGCGCTTACGACTATCTGCCCAAACCCTTCGACCTGAAGGAGCTCGTCGGCATCGTCGGGCGCGCCATGGCTGAGCCGCGCAAGCAGCCCGACGAAGATGGCCATGAGGAAATCGAGGGGATGCCGCTCGTCGGCCGCTCCCCGGCGATGCAGGAGATCTACCGTTCGCTGGCGCGGTTGATGCAGACCGACCTTACGGTGATGATCAACGGCGAGTCGGGGACGGGCAAGGAGCTCGTCGCCCGCGCCCTGCACGACTACGGGAAGCGCAAGAAGGGCCCCTTCGTCGCGGTCAATATGGCGGCGATTCCGCGCGATTTGATCGAGAGCGAGCTCTTCGGCCATGAGAAGGGCGCCTTCACCGGCGCCAATCAGCGATCGGCCGGCCGTTTCGAACAGGCTGAGGGCGGCACGCTGTTTCTCGACGAAATCGGCGACATGCCGATGGAGGCGCAAACCCGTCTGCTGCGCGTGCTGCAGCAGGGCGAATATACGACGGTGGGCGGCCGCACCCCGATCAAGACCAATGTCCGGATCATCGCCGCCACCAACAAGGATCTACGAATCCTCATCCAGCAGGGCCTGTTCCGCGAGGACCTGTATTTCCGCCTCAACGTCGTGCCGCTCCGCTTGCCGCCGTTGCGCGAACGCATCGAAGACATTCCGGATCTCGTCCACCATTTCTTCAAGGTGGCGGCGAGCGAGGGCCTGCCGCAGAAATATATCGATCAGGCCGCGCTCGACCGGATGAAGAAATATCGCTGGCCGGGCAATATCCGCGAACTCGAAAACCTCATTCGCAGACTCGCGGCCCTGCACCCGCAGGAGGTCATTTCCGACCAGCTCGTCGAGGCCGAGCTGGAACATGAGATTCGGCAGGTGGAGGCGGGCGGCGAGAAGAGCGCCGCCCCCGCTGGGTCGTCGCCGGAACTGCTTGACGGGCAAACGCTCTCGACCTCGGTCGAGCTTCATCTCGCCAAGCTGTTCCGCGACTATGGCGATCAATTGCCGCCGCCAGGCCTTTACCATCGCATCATCCGCGAGATCGAAATACCGCTGGTCTCGGCCGCTCTCGCGGCGACGCGCGGCAATCAGATCAAGGCGGCGGAGCTGCTCGGCCTCAACCGGAACACGCTCCGCAAGAAAGTGAACGATCTGGACATAAGGCTGATGCGCTCGCCGAGATGACGAGGGCCCCGACCGTTCAATTGCAAGCGGCGCGGGCCGAGCCTATACAGGCGCCATGGCCCCGACCGGAGACTCGGCTTCTCCGAAAATAGCGAAAGGCAGAGCGCCGCTTCGCAGCTGGTTCGGCCCGATCATCGTGATCGGGGCCGTAGGCTGCGCTTTGGCCACGTTTCTGGTCATCGCGGAATTCGGCGCGCTCTCGCCGACCGACGACCGCGTGCTGCCGTTGCTCATCGTCAACGGCGTCCTCGTCGCCATTCTGCTGGCGATGGTGCTCGTCAAGGCGTGGCGCCTCTATCGCGTCTGGCGGCGGGGCGAAGCCGCGGCGCGCCTGCATGTGCGCACGGTTGGCTTTTTCGCGGTCATCGCCTTGATTCCCGCCATTCTGCTGGCCGTGGCGGGCTCTCTGACTCTCGAGCGCGTGCTCAATCCCGCCTTCATGTCGAGCGTCAAGGTCTTCGTCCACAATACGGCGGAAGCCGCGGCCGTCTTCCGCGAGAGCCAGTGCCGGGCGCTGCTGCAGGAGGCGCAGCTCACCGCGTCAGACCTCGATCGCGCCGCCATCCTGTTCAACTCGGACAGGCCTTACTTCCATCAGATCTTCCAGTCGCGGGCGTATTTTCTCGGCTTCTCCGTCGCAGCGCTTGTGAAATCGAACGGCGAGATTCTGGATCGCATCGACGTGGCGCAGAACGCGTCGTCAATCATCATCGCGCCGCCCCAATCGGAGTTTGACGACGCGCGGCGCGGCGAGCCTCTGTGCCTCGTCATCGACGAGGGCAAGAGCTTCGTGGCGCTGCGCGCCCTCAACGCCTTTCAGGACACGTTCCTCTACGTCACCCGACCGATCGACCCGATCGCGGTGGAGTTTCCCAAACAGGCGCAAAGCCTGATCAGCAGCTACGACACCTTCGACTCATACCGCGCCGCCGTGCAGCGCGCCTTTGTGCTGATGTACGCCTTCTTGACGACGATCATGCTGCTGTCGTCGATCTGGTTCGGCCTCGATTTCGCCGATCGGCTGGTGACGCCGATCCGCGATCTGATCGCCGCGACGGACGAAGTGTCGGCGGGCAATCTCGACGTTCGCGTCAACGTCGACAAGCAACATGGCGATCTGGCGCGACTGGGCGACGTCTTCAACAATATGACGACGGAGCTCAACCTCCAGCAGAGTCGCCTGATCGAAGCCAATCGCATCAATGACGAGCGCCGCGAATTCACCGAAGCGGTGCTATCCGGCGTGCCGGTGGCCGTCATGGGCGTGGATTCGGAGACCGTCGTCACGATCCTCAACCGCTCGGCGGAGGAACTGTCGCTGACCGACGAATCGGGGCAGGCGACCGTCGGCGCCCCCATTGCTTCGGTTCTGCCCGAAATCGTTCCGATCCTGAAGGATGCGGCTGAGGTCTTCCCGCGCGCCGTGCAGAGTCAGATCACCATCAAGCGCGGCGTCGCGGAGCGTACGCTCAATGTGCGGGTCACGTCGGCGCGCGCTGACGCCGGACATCACAATTACGTGGTGACGCTCGACGACATCACCGATCTCGTGATGGCCCAGCGCACGTCCGCCTGGGCGGACGTCGCCCGGCGCATCGCGCATGAGATCAAGAACCCGCTGACGCCGATCCAGCTCTCGGCGGAACGGCTGCGCCGCAAATATGGCAAGGTCATCCAGGAAGACCGCGACATTTTCGACCAATGCACGGACACGATCGTGCGTCAGGTCGACGACATCAAGCGGATGGTCGACGAGTTTTCATCTTTTGCGCGTATGCCGAAAGCGCGGCCGGAGCGCGACGATCTCAACGCATGCATCCGGCAGGTGGCGTTTCTCATGCGCGTCGGCAACGCCGATATCGACATTGTGGAAAATTTGCCGGAGACTCCCGTCATCGCCCAATTCGATCGCCGCTTGCTGTCGCAGGCGCTCACCAATATCGTGAAGAACGCCATCGAAGGCATCGCCGCACGCGAAGAAAAGGACGTTCAGGACAAAGGACGAGTCGAAATCAAATTGGATGTGCGCGATCGCATGGCGGAAGTCGACGTGATCGACAATGGCAAAGGCTTCCCGGCGATGAACCGGCAGCGCCTGCTCGAACCTTACATGACGACGCGATCGGACGGCACGGGTCTGGGCCTGCCGATCGTCGCCAAGATCATCGAGGATCACGGAGGCCGGCTGGAGTTGCTGGACGCGCCGTCGGGACGAGGCGCCTGCGTAAGGCTCATCGTGCCGCTCGCCGCGGAGACGTCGTCGAAGGAAGAGCCGCGCGCGGCGGGCGTTCGGGCTGACAACCAGCCGGCGCACGCAAGCGAGGCGGGGCAGAGTGGGGAATAATGGCGACCGATATTTTGATTGTCGACGATGAAGAGGACATCAGAGAGCTCGTCGCTGGAATTTTGAGCGACGAAGGCCATGGCGTCCGAACCGCCAAAGACGCCGACGACGCGCTTGCGGCCATCGCCAGTCGGCGTCCCCATCTGGTTTTTCTCGATATCTGGCTGCAGGGATCGCGGCTCGACGGGCTTCAGGTGCTCGAAGTCGTGCAGAAGCAGCATAAAGGCCTGCCGGTGGTCATGATTTCCGGCCACGGCAACATCGAAACCGCGGTCAGCGCCATCAAGATCGGCGCCTATGACTTCATCGAGAAGCCGTTCAAGGCCGATCGGCTGGTGCTCGTCGCCGAACGGGCGCTTGAAGCCTATCAGTTGCGACGCGAACTTTCGGCGCTCCGCCAGCGCGCCGGCGCGTTCGACCGCATCGTCGGAGATTCTCCAGCGGCGCATCAACTGCAGCAGCTGATCGCCCGCGTGGCGCCTGTGAATTCGCGCGTGCTGATCACCGGCGCGCCGGGAACCGGCAAGGAGCTCGCCGCCCGCTGCATCCATGACGCGTCGAGCCGGGCCGGAGGGCCCTTCGTCGTCATCAATTCGGCGACGATTACGCCGGAGAACATGGAAATCGAGCTCTTCGGGCGCGAGGGCCCCGACGGCGAGCGCAAGATCGGCGCGCTCGAGGAGGCGCATGGCGGCACGCTGTTCCTCGACGAGATCGCCGACATGCCGAAGGACACCCAGGCGAAAATCCTGCGCGTTCTCGTGGATCAGACCTTCCAGCGGGTCGGCGGATCGAACAAGGTCGAGGTGGACGTGCGCGTCATCTCCTCTTCGGCGCGCGATCTCGCCTCGGCGATCGAAGAGGGAATGCTGCGCGAGGATCTGTTTCACCGCCTCGCCGTGGTGCCGATCCGCGTTCCCTCGCTTGCGGAACGGCGGGAGGACATCCCCGCGCTCATCAACTATTTCATGGAAAACATGTCGCTGGCCTCCGGCATGCCGCGCCGCCGGATTTCGGAAGACGCTCTTGCCGTCCTCCAGTTGCATGACTGGCCGGGGAACATCCGGCAGCTGAAAAATAACGTCGAGCGCCTGATGATTCTCACATCGGGCGATTCCGGCGCGACCATCACCGCTGAAATGCTGCCCGCCGACGTCGGCGAACTCGTCCCGGCGACGCCCGCGGGCGTGCGCGGCGAAAAACTGATGAGCCTGCCGCTCAGAGAGGCGCGCGAAGTATTCGAGCGCGAATATCTCGTCGCGCAGCTGAACCGCTTCTCCGGGAATATTTCGAGGACGGCGGAGTTCATCGGCATGGAGCGTTCAGCCTTACACCGAAAACTGAAGTCGCTCTCGGTCGAGGCCTAAAAACATACGCTTATTGATAATAGCTCAAGCAGTAGATTAATCTCGCTGCGCGCGCTGTGGCTGTGTCAAGGCCGCGCCTCCGACGGGCTGGCGGGGGCAATAGCGCGACTTGACCTTGCGCTTCGCGATTTGAAAGGTTCTAATGAATACGGCGGCGAAAAAAGAAGAACGATCCCTTGGGGGCGGCGTCATTCCGCTCGGCTCAAAAAACAGAACAGGACAGCCGATGTCGTCAGAGCGTTCGCAGAATCTGCAAGATACATTTTTGAATTTTGTCCGGAAGAATAAAGTCCCACTCACCATCTTCCTCGTCAACGGCGTCAAGCTCCAGGGAATCGTCACCTGGTTCGACAATTTTTGCCTGTTGCTGCGGCGAGATGGGCATTCGCAGCTCGTCTACAAGCACGCCATCTCGACGATCATGCCCGGACACCCCATACAAATGTTTGAGCCGGGCGACGACGAGGGGCAGCAGGCCGAAAAGCAACGGTAGGCGATTGAGGTTCGACAGCGAAGCCAGGGACGAGGCCACGCCGAACGGCGGCGGGGCGCGGGCGTTGGTGATTGGGCCCTATCCGGCCCAGAGCGGCGCGGCGCACCAAGGCGGCGCGGCGCATGCGCGCGACCCGTCGGCGCGCCTTGCCGAGGCGGTCGGGCTCGCCCAGGCGATCGACCTCGACGTTGTCGAGCAACTGGCGCTGTCGCTGAACGATATCCGGCCGGCGACTTTTCTCGGGAAGGGCAAGGTGGAAGAGATCGCCGAAATCGTCAAGGCGAAGGATGTCGCGCTGGTCAGCATGGATTGCCAGCTGTCGCCCGTGCAGCAGCGCAATCTTGAAAAGGCCTGGGACGCCAAGGTCATCGACCGGACCGGGCTCATTCTCGAGATTTTCGGCGAACGCGCGCGCACAAAGGAGGGCGCGCTGCAGGTCGAGCTCGCGCATCTCGCCTATCAGAAGTCGCGGCTCGTGCGCTCCTGGACCCATCTTGAGCGGCAGCGCGGCGGCTTCGGCTTTCTCGGCGGCCCTGGCGAGACGCAGATCGAAACCGACCGGCGCCTGATCGAAGAGCGGATGCGGCGCATCGAGCATGATCTCGACAAGGTGAAGCGCACCCGCGCGCTGCACCGAAAGACGCGGCGCGACGTTCCCTATCCGGTCGTCGCGCTCGTGGGCTACACCAACGCTGGAAAGTCGACGCTGTTCAACAGATTGACCAGGGCGGAGGTGCTGGCGCAGGACATGTTGTTCGCGACCCTCGATCCGACGCTGCGCCAGATCAAACTGCCGCATGGCGCGCGCGTCCTGCTCTCCGACACGGTGGGATTCATCTCCGACCTGCCGACGATGCTCGTCTCAGCCTTCCGGGCGACTCTCGAAGAGGTGACCCTCGCCGACGTCGTTCTCCATATTCGCGACGTCTCGCACGAAGATTGGGAAGCCCAGGCGAAGGACGTCGAGTCGATCCTCGACGAACTCGGCCTCAAGGGCGATGCGGAGGGGCGGATTTTGGAGGTCTGGAACAAGATCGACGCGCTTGATCCGGAGCGGCTGTCGGCGCTTCAGGCCGCTGCGAACGGGATCGCGAGTCCGCGCCGGCCGATGCTTGTATCGGCCTTGACGGGGCAGGGCCTCGACGAATTGCTGGCCCGAATTGAGGCGACTCTCGCGGCCGGCCGCATCTGCTTCGCGCTGGATTTGGACGTCGCGGACGGCGAAGGGCTCGCCTGGCTGCACGCGCATACAGAAGTGCTCGAGCGCGAAGCGCTGCCGCAGGGCGGGGTGCATCTCGTCGTTCGCATCGATCCCGAGCGATCGGACGGTTTTGCGCGACGGTTTCCGCAAGCCGAGATGATACGCGACGCCGACGCGTCGCGCAGACGGGCGTCGTAGCGCTCAAGCGGCTGCGCTGTCGTCAGCGCGGCTTGCGCTCGGCGCCTTTCGCCTCGACCCAGAGCGCCTCCATCTCGTCGAGAGACGCCGCTTCAGGCGAACGCCCCGTCTCGGCCAGACGCTGCTCGATATGGCCGAAGCGTCGCTCGAATTTGGCGTTGGCGCCGCGCAGCGCCTGTTCGGGATCGACTTTGGCGTGGCGCGCAAGATTGGCGACGACGAATAAGAGATCGCCGATTTCCTCTTCGAGCGCCGGCGACGCCTGCGCGCCGGGCGCCGCGAGTTCCGCGGCGACCTCTTCAGTTTCTTCGCGGATCTTGTCGAGAACCTGCTGCGCGTCGTCCCAGTCAAATCCGACCTTCGACGCTTTCTGTTGAAGCTTCAGGGCGCGCGTCAGCGCGGGCAGGGCGAGCGGCACCCCCTCAAGCAGGCTGGCGGGCAGCGCGCCCTGCTTCGCCGCCTTTTCGCGCGCTTTGATGTCGCTCCACTGGGCGGTGACGCCATCGGCGTCGAGCGACTGTCCGTCGCCGAACACATGCGGATGCCGTCGGATCAGCTTGTCGCAGATCGCGTCGACCACATCCTTGAATTGGAATGCTTTCTGCTCCTGCGCCATGCGCGCATGGAACACGACCTGGAGCAGGAGATCGCCCAATTCGTCCTTGAGGTCGGCGAGGTCGTCGCGCTCGATGGCGTCGGCGACTTCATAGGCCTCCTCGATCGTGTAAGGCGCGATCGAACGGAAATCCTGTTCAAGGTCCCAGGGGCAGCCGCTGCCGGGCGTGCGCAGCGCCGCCATGATTTCGATCAGTCGGGCGACCTCGCCAACTGCTCGGCCGGACATCGGATCTCTCCAAATGAAAACGCCGCGGCCCTCTGAAGAGGAACGCGGCGCGTCGATAAGAAGCTGAGCGCAGATCAATCCAGGCTGATCGACAGCGCTTCTCTGCCTTTCGCCGTGTCGACGACTTGCATGGTGACGGGCTGCCCTTCGGCGAGCCGGTTCACGCCGGACGGACCGAGAATGGAGATGTGCACGAACACGTCCTTGCCGCCGTCGTTCGACTGCACGAAGCCGAAGCCCTTCGTCTCATCGAACCATTTGACCTTGCCGGAGACCGGAACGGCGGTCGACGGATCGGGCGCCTGGCGACGGGGACGGGGACTGTCGAAGCCGCCGCCGCTGCGCGGCGGCGGCGCGCGCTCGGCGGCGCCCGCCAGATCGACTTCGAGAATGCGCGCCACCTGCTGGCCCTTCACCGAGCTGGTGACCTGAACCTGCAATTTCGCGCCCGGCGGCAATGAGTCATATCCCGCCGCCTGAACGGCTCCGATATGAAGGAAGGCGTCGCCGGTGCCATTGCCGAGTTCAACAAAGCCGAAGCCCTTATCGGGCTTGAACCACTTCACGATGGCGTCAATGGCGGGCTCGTTCGACATCGGCGGCGGCGCGTCAGGGAATCCGCCGCCAAACGGTGACCGCGGCGCCCGGCTTGGCCGCGGCGCGTCATAGCCAAACGGGGCGTCGTCATCAAATCCGCGCTTGCGGGGGCCCCGGAAATCTCTACCTTTGCTCATGTCTACCTGCTCGTCTCCGCCAAAAACGGCAAGACCGCTATGCCAACCTTTGTGCGCCCAGGCGTTTCCGTTCGCGCGTCGCGACAACGCGCCCGTTCGGAAACGACGATGATGTGCCTCGTGAATGCCATATAGTCCCGCGCAGCGAGCCTTTTACCAGAACTTGGGCCCTGAAGGCCAGTGAATTCCTTGGGCCGTTCCAAAAATCCAAAGAGTCGCCATGGTTTGACTGGCGCGGAAATTTTACGGCATAGGCAGGAATGATAGCGTTTGCAGCACCTTAGATTAAGCAGGTTTGTCAGTATAGCCTCAATGCGCCGCATCCGCCGTCCAGCTCTCGCCCCTGCGCCAGTTCTCGTAGCGGGCGTGAGCCGGCGCAGGCCACGAGGCGAGCGGCGGCTCGACCCGCGTTTTGTCGCCGTGACGACCGTCGTCACGATGTTCGTCCATCGCGAAGTAGAAGCCGCCGCCCACACGATCCCATACGGCTAGGGCGTCGGTTCGCCCGCAGAAAAAATGGCCTCCACGCCAGAACCAGCTGCACCCGGAATAGGCGATCGTCTTCTGATCAATCGCCACGCCGTAGAGTTCCGGATGCTCGAGGTTGCAGCCACCGCAGCCGTTCGTGATATCCCATAAAGCTTCAATCACCGGCATTTTGTTCTGCGCGCTCAGGCGCGAGACGGCTGAGAAAAACTCGGCGTTTCGCAGCGGCTCGATGATTTCCGGTTTTTGGCCTGTGGCGAGGCTCTTCATCGTCGAGCCGGGCTCGGGTCGAAACTGAGTGCTGCTCTCAACAATTTGCCCCGTATTGGCGCGCCACCGGCGAATCGTTCCTTCGCCGAGCGGGGTCGCGGGTGAGATGAAAGCAAAGCCGTCCGCATCGCGTATCGGCAGAGAATCTAGCGTCCCGACGCACTCCTCCCCGAGCTCGTGGCGTGTCACCACGCCAGGCCTTCTGCTCTCCACAATGGCGAAGAAGGCGCAATCACTGGACGCGACCCCACCTTCTTGGATCAATACGGCGTCAGTCTCGCCGCTCTTCCAGCGATCGTTGACCATAAAAGGGGGATAAACGCGAGCGATGTAACGCTCTTCTATCACCACTCGTCCTCGGTGGGTAAGTGTGCGCCGTCCGTCTTCCGTCCCCCAGGTCAGTATCTCGCTTCCGAGTTTGAGGCCGACACGTGGAACCTCTTCCGGCGCGTCAAACTCCGTCGGCAATGCCGAAAGCCGGGCTCGCGTCTCCTTCTCGACGCAGTCGGTCAGTCCCCCGGCTTGCTAGCAGGCCGCAAGCCTCCCTTCTGGACAGCCACCTCCGCTGCTCCGCCTGCATCAGGTCGTGCGAAGCCTTGTCTCCTATAGTGCGCGAGGATTTCAAAGCGGCAAAGTAGTTGCGGGAGATGGCGTCGTCCTGCCATTTGAGCTGCGCATCGGCGCAGATCGTCGTTTCGACCAGCGACGCCGCCTTGGCGCAGTCCATGGCTTGCGATGGCAGGGCCGAAGGGAGCAGCGCCGCTATTGCAAGCGATGCGCTCGAAAAATGAGACTTCAAGAAAAGAATCCTTGTGCAGGGCCCGCTAGCTATTCCCCGGTTGATACAATTTCCCTTCGTGGGATATCGGCGGCGGCTCAAAGCGTCAACGGGGAGAGCCGCGACCTTTCCAATGGGGGCTCGACAGCGATGATTCGCATAATCCATATTATGGAACTTAAAGAAGTCGTTTTTGGAGACGGGCGCGGCGTCAGACGTCGATCGTCATGCCGTCAAAGGCCGGCGTCACGTCTTGCGGAAGCCTTTCGGCGAGCGCGTCGTAGTCCAGGTCGACGTGCAGATCGGTCAGCACGGCGCGTTTTGGCCTGAATTGCGCGATGAATTCGAGCGCCTGTTCGACGGACAGATGCGTGCCGTGGCGCTGATAGCGCAGCGCGTCGATGATCCAGAGATCGAGCCCTTCGAGATACTGCGCGCTCTCCGGCGGGATCGCGTGAAGGTCCGGCGTGTAGGCCACATTGTCGAAACGGAAGCCGAGCGCGTCCATGTCGCCATGGTCCAGACGGAACGGCGTGCCGACGATCGCGCCGCCAGGCCCGTCGACGGTCACGGCGCGCCCGAGATGCAGCCGATGCTCGGTCATCAGCGGCGGATAAAAGCTCCCCGGCGGCGTCTTGAAAATATAGTCGAATTTTCGGGCGAAGGACCGCGAGGTCGGCTCGTCCATATAGGCCGGTATGCGGCGTCCGCTCAGTATGACCAGGCCGCGGACGTCGTCGACGCCATGCGTATGGTCGGCGTGCGGATGGGTGTAGAAGATGGCGTCGAGCCGCTTGACGTCGGCGTCGATCAGCTGTTCGCGCAGATCGGGACCGGTGTCCACGAGCACTTGCGTCGCCGCTTCGGTCGGACCGCGCGCGACGAGGATCGAGCAACGACGACGCCGGTTCTTCGGATTGTCAGGGTTGCACTTGCCCCAACCCTGCCCGACCCGCGGCACGCCGCCGGACGAGCCGCAACCGAGAATCCTGATCCTGAGGCTCACGCGGCTGCGTCCAGAGGCGGCATTTTGGAAAAGAGCCGCAACGCATTTTCGGTTGTGGCGACCGAGAGTTCGGCGGCGCTGACGCCCTTGATCTCGGCGAGCGTGCGCGCGGTGTCGACGACGAAGGCCGGCTCGTTGCGCTTGCCGCGATGGGGCGTCGGCGCAAGGAAGGGCGCGTCGGTTTCGACCAGCATCCGCTCCAGCGGCACGTCGCGGGCGATCTCGCGCAGATAGTCCGCATTCTTGAACGTCACGACGCCGGAAAAGGAAATATAGAGACCAAGCTCGAGCGCCGTTTCGGCGAGCGCCCGGCCGCTCGTGAAGCAATGGAGCAGGGCGGGAAAAGCCCCCTTCCCCATTTCGTCCTTCAGAATTGCGGCGCAGTCGTCGTCGGCGTCGCGCGTATGAATGACGAGCGGCAGTCCGGTCTCGCGCGCGGCCTGGATGTGAATCCGGAAAATGCGCTGCGCCAGTTCGCGCGGCGCGTAATCATAATGATAGTCGAGACCCGCCTCGCCCAATCCGACGCATTTCGGATGCTTTGACAGCGCCATGATCGCCTCGACCGTCGGCTCCTCTTCTTGATGCGAATGGTGCGGATGCGTCCCCACGGTGCAGAAGACGTCCGGATAGGCTTCCGCAACCGCCTTCACCTGATCGAAGCGCGACAGATGCGTGGAGATCGTAATCATCCGGCCGACGCCGCGCGCTTTGGCGCGGGCGATCGTCTCCGGGAGCTCGGGCGCGAAATCGGGGAAATCCAGGTGACAATGGGTGTCGATCAGCATCGGACTCGGTCAGGAAGTAGCCGCATCATGGCTCGGACGCAGTCGTTTCTACCGTTCCGCAGCTTGGATGGCGCGCTTGGCCAAAGCCGCAATATGGCTCGGCCGGCGGAAAATACAAATATTTGCGGCGCGCGCCTTCGCGGCGCAGGCGCGCGGCTCTATATGCTTTAAGGCCATGCAAAGCGTTCTTCTCCAAGGAGAAATTCAGTGACGCAGACTTTCGCGCAGGACGGCGACGGGCGTCCATTGGCGACGATCAAGGATGTGACGGACGTGTTTGGCGACATCGACGACGCGACGCTGTCCGCGATCATGGAGCTGCGGCCGACGATCGTTGACGTCGAGGAGGCGGCGATGTGGATGTCCGGCGATCGGGACGTCTTCGGCGCCGGCGCGCCGCTCAAGGATGTCGCCGGGGAAATCGTCTCGCTTCTCTCCGGCGACGACGAAGAGAACCTTCCACCCACGATATGAGCGTCGCCGGCGACGGCGCGCATGCCGTCAGGCTCTTCCTGTGCGGCGACGTGATGATCGGCCGCGGTGTGGATCAGATCCTTCCCTGGCCCTGCCCGTCGAAGCTCTATGAGGAATATGTCGCGTCGGCGGAAGACTATGTTCGGCTAGCCGAAGCGGCGTCGGGGCCGATCCCGCGGGCGGTCGATCCGTCCTATATCTGGGGCGACGCGTGCGCCGCGCTTCGGGCCTATGCGCCGGACCTGCGCATCGTCAATCTCGAAACGAGCGTGACGCGCAGCGAGACGGCCGAACACAAGGCGATCAACTATCGCGTCAGTCCGCAAAATGCGGAATGTCTGCGCGCCTTCGGAATCGATTGCTGCGCGCTCGCCAACAATCATGTTCTCGATTGGGGCCCATCGGGGCTGGTCGAAACGCTCGACACGCTCGAGCGGCTTGGCGTCGCCGTCGCCGGCGCAGGGCGCACGATCGAAGACGCGCAGCGGCCGGCGGTTTTGGAGATTCCGGGCAAGGGCCGGGTCGTTGTGCTGTCCTTCGCCCTGCCCGACAGCGGGACGCCCTTCGATTGGGCGGCGACGCGCGCTTCGCCCGGCGTCAACCTTCTGCCCGACCTTTCCCTGGCGAGCGCCGCCATCGCCTGCGATCTTGCGAGAAACGCCACGCGGCCCGGGGATATTCTCGTGGTTTCCATCCATTGGGGATCGAACTGGGGCTATCGCGTTTCGAACGCCCAAAGACAATTCGCGCATCGGCTGATCGAAGACGCCGGCGCTTCGATCATTCACGGCCATTCGTCGCATCATCCGAAGGGATTCGAAGTCCATCGCGACCGATTGGTCCTCTATGGTTGCGGCGACTTTCTCAACGATTACGAGGGCATCAGCGGCTTCGAGAGCTATCGCGGCGATCTCTCGCTGATGTATTTCGCAGATGTCGACGCGGCGAGCGGCGATCTCCTGCGGCTTCAATTGATCCCGCTGCATCTGCGGCGCTTGCGCCTTGAGTTCGCGTCGAGCGCTGACGCGGAATGGCTGGCGCAGAGGCTTGATCGCGAAAGCGCGCCCTTCGGGGCGCGCATACAGCGCCAGCCGGACGGGATGCTGTCCGCCACATGGGCCCGTCGCGCATGAGGCGCCGCGACGCTCGTGACGCGAACGCCGGCGCTCCCCATCTGAAAGACGTCTGCAGAAGTGGCGGAGTTCGATCGATGGCCATCAACCTCAATCACACCATTGTGCCGGCGCGCGACAAGGAGGCCGCGGCGCGCTGGTTCGCACGGATCTTCGGCTTGCGCTACGACGGCCCCAAGGGCCATTTCGCGCCGGTGAAGATCAACAGCGCGCTCACCCTGCTGTTCGACAATGATGAGGCGTTCGGATCGAACCATTATGCGTTCCACGTCGGCGACGAAGAGTTTGACGACATCTTCGGGCGCGTGAAAGACGAAGGCGTCGCCTTTGGCAGCGCGCCGGGCCGGTTCACCGACGGGCGGCTCAATGACTGGAATGGCGGCCGCGGCGTCTATTTCAAAAGCCCGGACGGCCATGTGCTGGAGCTGATGACCGCGCCACAATAGGCCGGCCCTACGCCGCCCTGGCCTCATAGAGAATCGCCTGCATCGGCATCCGCATGGGATTCGCGCCAAGCTCCTGCGTGAGCCTTCCGGCCAGCGCTTCGACCAGCGTCTCCGGCGAGACGCCGCCGCGCTCGCGGATCTGTTCAAACAGCGGGCTGCCGAGAACCAAACCGCGCGCGAAAGCGACTGGGTCGGCCACATCCTTGACGCGCGCCTGAATGGAAACGGTGATGTCCGTGAAGCCGGCGCCGATCAGCGACTCCTTGATCGGATCGATCTCCGCGCAGGAGAAGGGCGCTTTCAAAAACTTTGGCGGATCCTGGGGAAAGAAGCGGTCGACCACTTCGAGCCCCAGACGGGCGAACGGATTGTAGCGCGCGTCGTCCCAGACGCTGAACAGATAGCGGCCGCCCGGCCGCAGCGCGCGTCGCGCCTCGCGATGGGCGCGGTCCTTATCTGGAAAGAACATCAGCCCAAACTGATTGACGATCGCGTCGAAAGCGCCATCGGCGAAGGGCAGCGCGGTCGCGTCGGCTGCGCGGAACGTCACCTGCTCTTTGGCGTCGAATTTCGCCTTCGCCACGTCGAGCATAGGTTCATTGAGATCGGTCGCGGTCAGGCGCGACTGCGGGCCGAGCGCGTCACGCAGCCTGCGCGTGACGATTCCGGTGCCGGCGGCGGTTTCGAGCACGTCGGCGGGTCGGCGCGCGGCGGTCCGACCGGCGATATCGACTGCGTAATCCTCGAAGATCACCGGGCCGAGGCCCTGGTCATAATATTTCGGTATGTCGCCGATGAAGCGCGCCGTTTCGCTGCTCAACGCATAGCTCGGGATCGGAATGTCCTCGGGATTGGAACGGCTTGGCGCGCCGCACGGCCCCTCCCCGCTCGAGCGAGCGAATCAGGGGCCGTCGACGCGCCATAGACCTTGGCGTGCGCGTTACTGCGCAGGCTGATCGGCAGGCTCCTCGGCGGGAGCTGCGGGCTTCGGCTTCGGCTTAGACTTTTTCTTCGGCTTCGGCTTGACCGGCTGCGGGGGCGGTTCCGGCGCCGCCTCGGGCGCGGGCGCAACTTCCTCCTGCGGCGGAGGCGGCGGCGCCGCTTCTGTTTCCATGGGCGCGGGAGCGGCTTCAGGCGCGGGCTCCGGCGCAGGCGTTTCGACGACGGCCGGCGGCTGGTCGGCCGGAGGCGTCTCGGGCTCCGGCGCAGCCGAGGCGTCAGGCTGCGCGGGCGCCTCCGTTTCGGCTGGCGGCGCCGTCGCTTCGCTCGGCGCGGCCTCTTCCGGAGCGGCCTGTTCCGGCGCGGTCTCCTCTTCCGGAGCCGCGGGCTTGAACTTGCCCTCGATCGCGGCCTTCAGGTTGGCGACGCCTTCGGTGGGCGCCGCGTATATGCCAATTCCAAAACCGATCGCGCCGGAGATGAGCGCCGTCAGGATCGTTGAAATGCCACGCGCCATTTCATGATTTCCTCTGTGAGAAAGAGCCGTTTTGAGACGTTTTGATTACGAGACAACGAAGCCGGTGCGGCTGCGCAAACGCGGTCGAGCGGCGCAATGCGCGGTTCCTTCAGAAGGAGCCCGGGGCGGCATATATGCACGCCTGAGCTTTAGCCGACAAGCGTGCAGTCCAACGCCACTTCGTCGCGCCGCGTCGCGCGGCATTTGAAACGGGTGATTGTGGTGACTGCGTGGCGGGCGCTCGCACGCTTTCCGGCGATTCAAGGGTCAGGCCGGCGGCGTTGCGCGGGGGGCGGAGCCCGCTATCCGGCGTCCTCCTCTATAAACCGCGGGAATACCGGCGCAGGCGGCGGCAGCGGCGCGCCTTGCTGCAGGGCGTTCGCCTCGCCGGCGTGCGCGAAGTCGCGCTCGTCGGGGCCGACGTCCAGGAGATCGAGAAGCTTCCCTGCCGACTCGGGCATGAACGGCTGCAGCGGGATGGCGAGGCGGCGCAGCGTTTCGGCCGTAACATAGAGAACGGTCTCCATGCGCGCCGGATCCGTCTTCTTCTTCGCCCACGGCTCCTCTGCCGCGAAATAGCGGTTGGCTTCGGCGACGACCCGGAAAATTTCCGCCAGCGCGTGATGCGGCGCATAATCCGCCATGGCGGCGCGCGCCTTGGCGAGGGCCTCGGCCGCCTGCGCGAGAATGTCCCTGTCGGCGTCCGTCAGCTCATGTTTACGAGGTACGGCGCCCATACAATTCTTGGCGATCATCGACAGCGACCGCTGCGCAAGATTGCCGAGGTCGTTGGCGAGATCGGCGTTGATGCGATTGACGATCGCCTCATGCGAATAGTTGCCGTCCTGGCCGAAGGGAATCTCGCGCAGAAAGAAATAGCGCAGCTGGTCGACGCCGTAGCGTTCGGCGAGTTCGATCGGATCGACGACATTGCCGACCGACTTCGACATTTTCTCGCCCTTGGAGAACAGAAAGCCGTGCACCACCACCTGCTTGGGCAAAGGCGCGCCCGCGGACAGGAGAAACGCCGGCCAGTAGATCGCATGGAAGCGGGTGATGTCCTTGCCGATGACATGAGCGTCGGCGGGCCAGAACCGCGCCTTGTTTATGTCTTCCGTAAGATATCCCGTAGCTGTTATGTAATTCGTAAGCGCATCGACCCAGACATACATCACATGTTTGGCGGTCGTGTCGGCGCTGGGCGGGATCTCGATCCCCCAGTCGAAGGTGGTCCGCGAAACCGAGAGGTCGGTCAGCCCCCGCTTCACGAAGGCGACGATCTCGTTTCGGTAGTGCTCCGGCGTGATGAACTCCGGATGCGCCGCGTAATGGGCGAGCAGTTTCTCCGCATAGGCCGACAGTTTGAAGAACCAGCTCTCCTCCTCCACCCATTCGACCGGGGTGCCCGTCGGCGCGAATTTCTTGCCGTCGCGTTCGGTGAGTTCGTCCGCGTCGTAATAGGCCTCGTCGCGCACCGAATACCAGCCGGCGTATTTGGAGAGGTAGAGATCGCCGTTCGCCTCCATGCGCCGCCAGATTTCGAGCACCGTCTGCTTGTGGCGCTCCTGAGTCGTGCGCACGATGTCGTCGGCGCGGGCGTTCAGCGCCTCGCCCATCCGCGCGAACTGCCCGGCGGTGCGGTCGGCGAGCGCCCAGGGCGTCAGCCCTTCCTTCTCGGCCGTGCGCTGCATCTTCTGCCCGTGCTCGTCCATGCCGGTGACAAACAGCACGTCATAGCCGTCAAGCCGCTGCCATCGCGCGAAGGCGTCGGTGGCGATGCGCTCATAGGCGTGGCCGATGTGCGGCGCGCCATTCGCATAGGGAATGGCCGTCGTGATCATATAAGGGGGGCGCTCAGACATGAGTTGGGTCTAGCGCGGTTTGCTGGCGCGGGGAAGCGGTCCACGTCAATCGAGATAAGAGGCAAGCGCAGACCGCCATTTTTCCTGCTTTTGGGCGATTGTCAGCGATGCATGCGCCGGGCTCGTCGAGGGCAGTCGTTGTGAGGCGATCGCCGCGGCGCGGTCAGACAGGGTGGGCAGAACTTGGCGTTGGTACAGACTGGCGGCTTTTGCGCCGTTGAAGCAGATCAACGCGATCTTCGGATGCGTCTCGAAAAAGAGTTCGAAATCGTTCAAGCACACGGAAGACGGCGCGATCCGCTGGTCGAGGCTGCCGACGCGATGCGCGCTCGCGCAAACATCCCAGAGGGCCACGCCGCGCGAATTCAAGCTGCGGAGACGATCGGCATAGCAAATGCTCGGATCGAAACCGAACAGATGGCCCATCATCGGCCAGAAGGCGTTGCGAGGCTGCGCGTAATACTGCTGGACTTCCAGAGAACGTCGACCTGGAAGCGAACCAAGAATCAGGAGCTTTGCGTCAGGCGACGCCGCAGCGGGAAACCCGGACGAATAAGTCATAGCCGACCTGCGACTCCCCTTCCCGCGCGCCGTGCGCTAAATTGGTCGCTCGGAGCACGAGTATGAGCGTATCCAAAAGGGCGCCGAAGGATTTTGCGCGGCGCTTCGCCGATAAGCGGAGCGCGCGGGCGGCGAGCGGCTGGCGGCGCGAAACCTTCACCCTGGAGCGCGGCGCGGCGCGGGCCAAGGCGCGCGATTGGTTCGAGCGTTACCCCAAAGCCGCCTATATGACCGAGATCGAGTTCTGGCGGGAGCTGGACGACGGGCGCATCGAATTCACGATCCGCCGCCTGCCGAGCGCCGACTGAGCGACGACCCCCCGCCTATTCCGGCCCCACATCCGGCGTGCGCCAGCCAAGATGCTGGCCGCTGTCGACGGCGATCATCTGCCCGGTCACGCTTTTTGCGTGGCTGAGGTAAACGACGGCGTCCACCACGCCAGATATGTCGGCGGCGCGCTGCAACGGCACGCCGCGCGCCTCCATCTCGAATTCGCGCTCGCCGAGCGCCGCATTCGGAAACACCGGTCCCGGTCCGACGCCGTTCACGCGGATGCGCGGGGCGAAGGCCTGCGCCATGGTGCGCGTCGCCGCCCAAAGCGCCGATTTCGACAAAGTGTAGGAAAAATAGCGCGGCGTGAGGCGCCAAACGCGCTGGTCCAGGATGTTGACGATGGCGCCGTCGACGCCCGCCGGCAGCGCTGCGGTGAAGTCGCGCGACAGCAACAGCGGCGCGCGCAGATTGATCTGCATCTGCCGCTCGTAAATCTCAACCGAGAAATCCGCAGCCGAGTCGATCTCGAAGATCGAGGCGTTGTTGACGAGGAGCCGCAGCGGCCCGAAGGCCTCGCCGGCCAGCCGGATGAGGCGCTGCGTTGACTCGGCGTCGGCCAGATCGGCGACCGCCGTCGCGGCGCGTCCGCCGCGCTGTCTGATGGCGTGCGCCGCGAGTTCCGCCTCCTCCGCGGAGCGGGGAGAGGCGTGGAGCACGACCGGCCGGCCCTGGCGGGCGAAGCGCTCAGCGATGGCGAGGCCGATGCGCCGCGGCGCGCCGGTCACCAGCACGGGGCCGTCTGCGTCGTCGTCGCCCTCGCTCATTGCGCCTAGCCCCTTGGTCGAGCGTCTGGTCAGGCTTCGGCGTCCTCGCCCTCGCCGACGTCGCCGATATGCTCGACGGAAACCACGCGCTCGTCTTCGGCCGTGTCGAACACGATGACGCCCTGCGCGCCGCGTCCGGCGATGCGGATGCCGTCGACGGAGCAGCGGATCAACTGGCCGCCGTCCGTCACCAGCATGATCTCATCGCCGTGGCCGACGGGGAAGGACGCGGTCAGCTTGCCGTTCCTGGCGTTCACCGCCATGGCGACGATGCCTTTGCCGCCGCGACCGGTCGTACGATATTCGTAAGAGCTCGTACGCTTTCCGTAACCGTTCTCCGACACGGTCAGAATGATCTGCTCGGCCGCCTGCATCTCGTAAAAGCGGGTGTCGGACAATTCGACGGCCGTCGTCGCCTCTTCGGTCTCGCTTCCCGCCTCGGGCGAGACGTCCTCGCCCATGCGCCGGCGCAGCGCATTGGCGCGTTTCAGATAGGCGGCGCGCTCTTCGCCGACGGCGTCGAAATGATTGAGAATCGAAAGCGAAATCACGCGATCGCCGGCTCCCAGCGCCACCCCGCGCACGCCCATCGAGGTGCGGCCCTGGAAGACGCGGACCTCCGGCACGGCGAAGCGAATGCACTGGCCGTCGCGCGTGGTCAGCAGAATGTCGTTGTGCTCGGTGGCGGTCGCCACGTCGACGATGGCCTCGCCTTCGTCGAGCTTCATCGCGATCAATCCATTGCGGCGCACGTCGACGAAATCCGACAGTTTGTTGCGCCTCACGGTGCCGCCCGTCGTCGCGAAAATGACGTCAAGCGTCGCCCAGCTTTCCTCGTCCTCGGGCAGCGGCATGATGGTGGTGATGCGCTCGTTCTGCTCGAGCGGCAGCAGATTGACGAGCGCCTTGCCGCGCGCCTGCGGCGCGGCGAGCGGCAATCGCCAGACCTTTTCCTTATAGGCCTTGCCGAGAGACGAAAAGAACAGCACCGGCGTATGCGTGTTGGCGACGAAGAGCCGGTGGACGAAATCCTGCTCCTTCGTCTGCATGCCGGAACGGCCTTTGCCGCCGCGCCTTTGCGCGCGGTAGGTCGAGAGCGGCACGCGCTTGATGTAGCCGGCGTGCGAGACGGTGACCACCATGTCTTCGCGCGCGATCAGGTCCTCGTCCTCGACCTCGCCGTCCGCCTCGATGATCTGCGTGCGTCGCGGCGTCGCATGCGCTTCCCGCACCGCCAGGAGTTCGTCCTTGACGATGCCGAACAGACGTTCGCGCGAGCGGAGAATATCGAGGTAATCGGCGATCTCGGCGGCAAGCTTGTTCAGCGCTTCGGAGATCTCTTCGCGGCCAAGCGCCGTCAGCCGCTGCAGACGCAGATCAAGGATGGCGCGCGCCTGCGCTTCCGACAGGCGGATGGTTCCGTCGTCGCTGAGCTTGTGGCGCGGATCGGCGATCAGCTCGACCAGCGGCGCCATGTCCTTGGCCGGCCAGTCGCAGACCATCAGAGCTTCGCGCGCCGCCGCGGCGTCGGGCGAAGTGCGGATGAGGCGGATGACCTCGTCGATATTCGCGACGGCGATCGCGAGGCCGACTTGCAGATGGGCGTTGTCGCGCGCCTTGGTCAGGCGAAACTTGGTGCGACGGGTGACGACCGTCTCGCGAAAATCGACGAAGGCGCGCAGCACGTCATAGAGCGTCATCAGCTCGGGACGACCGCCGTTCAGCGCGATCATATTGACGGGGAAGCTCGTCTGCAGCGCCGTGTGACGCCAGAGCTGATTGAGCACGACGTCGGCGACGGCCTCGCGTTTCAGCTCGACGACGATGCGCATGCCGTCGCGATCGGACTCGTCGCGCAGATCGGCGACGCCTTCGATCTTCTTCTCCCGCACCAGATCGGCGATGCGTTCGATCAGCGCCGCCTTGTTCACCTGATAAGGAATCTCGGTGAAGATGATCGCTTCGCGATCCTTGCGCAGCGATTCGATCTCGGACTTGGCGCGCATGATGATCGAGCCGCGGCCGGTCGCGAACGCATTGCGGATGCCGCCGCGCCCGAGGATCGTCGCAGCGGTCGGGAAGTCCGGACCCGGCACGATCTCCATCAGTTCGGCGACGCTGAGATCGGGCCGATCGATGAGCGCGATGCAGGCGTCGATCACCTCTCCGAGATTATGCGGCGGGATGTTCGTCGCCATGCCGACGGCGATGCCGCCGGCGCCATTGACCAACAGATTGGGAAAACGGGCCGGAAGGACCGTCGGCTCGTGTTCCTTGCCGTCGTAGTTGGACTGGAAGTCGACGGTGCCTTCGTCGATATCTTCGAGCAGCGCCAGCGCGGGCTTTGCGAGTCGGGACTCGGTGTAGCGCATCGCCGCGGGCGGATCATTGTCGACCGAACCGAAATTGCCCTGCCCGTCGATGAGCTGCAGCCGCATCGAAAAGGGCTGCGCCATGCGCACAAGCGCATCGTAGATCGCGGCGTCGCCGTGCGGGTGATATTTACCCATCACGTCGCCGACGATGCGCGCCGACTTCACATAGGCCTTGTCCGGCGTATGGCCGTTCTCGTGCATCGAGAACAGAATGCGGCGATGCACCGGCTTCAGGCCGTCGCGCACATCCGGCAGCGCGCGCGAGACGATGACGCTCATCGCGTAATCGAGATAGCTGCGCTTCATCTCGTCGGCGATGGAGACCGGCCTGATGTCAGAGCCCGGTTTGTCGGAATCGTCTTTTTTGGTGTCGTCGTCGGCCAAATGAGCGCCAGTTCAAGGGTAGCGTCGCGTTCAGATGTCTATAGGCGATTCGAACGGCCGACGCCAGCCCTGCCGTCTTATGAATGACTAAATAATTCAATTGGTTATCGCTGTGTCCGGCGTCCTTTTTGCGGCGAATGCCGGGCTTGCGCCGTCTTGCGCGCCTCCACGGCCGTTTTTCGCTTTTTCGCGGCCGCCCGGAGCGCGGCGTCAACCGCCAGTCCGACCCAGCGGGCGAGTTCCTCGCCATCCTCGAGCGCCGGCTCAGGAATGCTCCAATAAGAGATCGTCACCGGCCGGTCTTTGCCCTCATAGACGAACGGCCTGGAGCCGGCCTCCTGAAATCGCGGCGCACTATGTTGATCGGCTTTCAGATAGATTTCGCCGCCTGTTTCAATGGCGAAGAAAAGGCCGTCGGCGTAAACGCCATGGCCGCCGAACATGCGCTTGACGGAGACCGCGGTGCAGGGCGCGAACAGCTCCTCGATGCGCGCGCGATCCATAGCGCCGCCCATGGCCGCC
This sequence comes from Methylocystis sp., assembly GCF_050251305.1. Taxonomy (GTDB): domain Bacteria; phylum Pseudomonadota; class Alphaproteobacteria; order Rhizobiales; family Beijerinckiaceae; genus Methylocystis. Next base: position 37,146 of record NZ_JBFWNB010000016.1, read on the forward strand.
TCGATGAAATCAGGAGCTCCCCGCCCCTGACGCTGCGCCGATTTCTTCCGGGGCGGCCGGCGTCAGCTCGACGCTTTCGCCACAGCCGCAGGCCGACGTCTGATTGGGGTTTTCGAAGACGAAGGTCGAGGAGAACTGCGTCGTTTTCACGTCCATCGTCGTGCCAAGGAGATAGAGGACCGCCGCAGCGTCGACGATCACCCGACCATCGCCGACGTCAATCACCTCGTCGCCCTTTTTCGGCTCGGCGATCTCCATCTTGTAGGACATACCGGCGCAGCCGCCTTTTTCCACGGAGACGCGCAGTCCCTGCCCTGCCGAGGCGGACGCCAGCAGCCCCCGCACGCGCTCGGCCGCCGCGGGGCTGACATTCATCACGCTCATCTTCTGCATTGACGTCATTGCATGATCCTATCGAGCGCGTCCGCTCACCACATATCGAGCGCGGCGCGCGCCTCATCCGACATGCGGCTCTGATCCCAGGGCGGATCAAACACCATGTTGACCTTGACGTCGCTGACGCCCGGCACGGCGCTCACCGCATTCTTGACCCACATCGGCATTTCGCCCGCCACCGGACAGCCCGGCGCCGTGAGCGTCATGTCGATTTCGACCAGCCCCTCGTCCGAAATATCGACCCGGTAAATCAGGCCAAGCTCATAGATGTCAGCCGGGATTTCCGGATCGTAGACGGATTTAAGCGCCTTGACGATGTCGTTCGTCAGACGATCGGTTTCAATGGCGCGAGACGTTCGGTCCGTCGCCGGCGCGGATTGGGTTTCGCTGATGTTGGGAGCATCGTTCATGAACACGAATTTCTCCTCAGGCGAAAAGAGAGCGCGCCTTCTCCAGCGCTTCCGCCAGCCTGTCGATCTCCTCGCGCGTATTGTATAGCGCGAAAGACGCGCGGCAGGTGGAGGTGACGCCGAAACGGGACAGGAGCGGCATGGCGCAATGCGTTCCCGCGCGCACCGCTATGCCCGAACGATCGATGATCGTGGCGATGTCGTGGGCATGCGCCTCCGCCATGTCGAAGGCGACGATCGGCCCCTTGTCGGGCGCATGGCCATAGATTCTCAGCCCCTCGATCTGCGACAGTTTCTGATGCGCATAGGCGGTCAGCCCCGCTTCATGCGCGCGGATCGCGTCACGGCCGATGCGCTCCATATAGTCAAGCGCCGCGCCAAGCCCCACCGCTTGCGCGATCGGCGGCGTGCCCGCCTCGAAACGATGCGGCGGGGTGTTATAGGTGACCGAATCGAGCGTCACCGTTTCGATCATTTCGCCGCCGCCGCAGAACGGCGGCAGCGCCTCGAGCCATTCGCGCTTGCCGTAGAGAGCGCCGATCCCGGTCGGGCCGTAGAGCTTATGGCCGGTCAGCACGTAAAAATCGGCGTCGAGCGCCTGCACGTCGACATCGAGATGCACGGCGCCCTGCGAGCCGTCGACGACCAGCGGAACGCCGTGCGCATGCGCGATGCGCGCGACGTCGGAGATTGGAACCGGCGCGGCGAGCACATTCGACATATGCGTGAGCGCGACGATCTTGGTGCGCGGCGAGAAGAGCTTTTCGAACGCCTCGAGATCGAAGCGGCCGTCCTTGTCGACCTCCAGCCACTTCAGCACCGCGCCCTTGCGCTCGCGAAGGAAATGCCAGGGGACGATGTTGGAGTGATGCTCCATGATCGACAGGATGATCTCGTCGCCTTCGCGGATATGCGCCTGGCCGAAGGAGGCGGCGACAAGATTCAAGGCTTCGGTCGCGCCGCGCGTGAAAACAATCTCTTCGGTGGATTCCGCGTTGAGAAAGCGGCGGACGGTCTCGCGCGCGCCCTCGAAGGCCTCGGTCGCGGCGTTGGCGAGGTAATGCAGGCCGCGATGCACATTGGCGTATTCATGCTCATGGAAATGCATCAACCGGTCGAGCACGGCGCGCGGCTTTTGCGCCGAGGCGGCGTTGTCGAGATAGGCGAGCGGCTTTCCATAAGGACGCTCCGAAAGGATCGGAAAGTCCGCCCGAACCGCTTCGACGTCGTAGCCTGTCTGAATGCGCGCAATTTCGTTCATCGACTGATCCTTCGAGAGAGCCATGCCCTGACGCGTTCGCAAAGAAACGCCTTCAATTGCTCGTCTTCGAGCGCTTCCATCGCCTCATTGGCGAAACCCTCGATAAGCAGAGCTTCAGCCTCTCTGCGCGGCAGTCCGCGCGCGCAGAGATAAAACAGCTGGTCCTTGTCGAGCCTGCCGCATGTCGCGCCGTGAGCGCATTGCACGTCGTCGGCGAAGATCTCGAGCTCCGGCTTGTTGTTCATCGTCGCGTGTTCGGAGAGCAGCACCGCCTTGGACTGCATCACGCCATCGGTCTTCTGCGCGTCCGGGCGCACGACGATTTTGCCTTGAAACACGCCGACGCTCTGGTCGTCGAGAATATTACGGAAACATTCCCGACTCTGTCCAAAGGGCTTCACATGATCGACGACGAGGGTCGTGTCGGCGTGCAGTCGTCCGCGTCCCAGTGCGGCTCCATTGAAGACCGCGCGCGCGTTCTCGCCGTCGAGCCGGGCGAAGATCTGCCGGCGGTTCAACCCCTCGCCCTCGACCAGCGCAACGGAATTGACGGCGGAGTTCTCGTCGAGATGGACGAGCAGCGACGCGACGCGAACCGATTGATCGACGCCGCCGGAAAGATGCGTCATGAGATCGACGCGCGCATGCGGCGCCAATCGAAGCACGAGCGCGCCATTCTCTTGCGCCGCCGCTCCCGACAGATCGCCAATCGTTTCGATCAACGTCGCGTGAGCGCCTTCGCCGAGCACGACGAGCGCGCGCGTGTAGGTCGACTGCGGCGCGTCGGCGGAGACCAGCGTCGCGAGTTCGATCGCGCGGTCGATCCGAACGCCCGGCGCAATCTGGACGACGACGCCGTCCTGCATCAGCGCCGCGTTGAGCGCCAGGATCGGATCCTGCGCGCCAATGTCTGCGCTGGCGAGCGCCGACATCAGATGCGCCGCGCCCTGCGCCAGCGCGTCGCGGAGCGACTGGATGGCGACGCCCTCCGGGAGCCGCGCCATGTCCGAGAGATCGGGCCGGAACACGCCGTCGAGCGTGACAAATCGGAGAGAATCATGGGCGCGCGGCAGCTGCAATGCGCCATGCGAGGCGGTGGCGAGCGGCGCCGGCCGGCTCATCGCCGATTTCAGGTCCGTGTAGTGCCAGGACTCCACGCGGCGGTTCGGCAGGCCGAGCTCGGAGAACGCCGCCCAAGCGGCCGCGCGCAGGCGCGACGCGCCCTTGTCGCGCATCTCTTCGTAGAAAGACGACAGCGCCGCTTCCGCTTCGCTCGCCAGTGTGATCATCGCCTCATGCCGCCTCTTGCGCGATGTAATCCTGATAGCCGCGCTCTTCGAGCTCCAGAGCAAGATCCGGGCCTCCCGACCGCATGATGCGGCCCTGCGCCATCACATGCACGGTGTCCGGCCTGATATAGTCGAGCAGGCGTTGATAGTGCGTGATGACGACAAAGGCGCGGTCGGGCGCCCGCAGCGCGTTGACGCCGTCCGCGACGACGCGCAGCGCGTCGATGTCCAGCCCTGAATCGGTCTCGTCCAGAATGGCGAGACGCGGCTGCAGAAGCGCCATCTGCAGGATTTCCATGCGCTTTTTCTCGCCGCCGGAAAATCCTGAGTTGAGCGGCCGGCGCAGCATGTCCTGCGCGACGCCGAGCGCCGCCGCGGCCTCCTTGACGCGCTTCATGAACTCCGGCGTCTGCAATTCCGGCTCGCCGTGGGCGCGGCGCTGCGCGTTGAGCGCCGCCTTGAGGAAGGTCATGGTGGCGACGCCGGGAATTTCGACCGGATACTGGAATGCGAGAAAGACGCCCTTGGCGGCGCGCTCCGCGGGATCGAGGTCGAGAATGTTCTCTCCGTTGAGCCGCACTTCGCCCTGGGTGACGTCATAGCCTTCACGGCCGGAGAGGACGTAGGAGAGAGTCGATTTGCCGGCCCCGTTCGGGCCCATGATCGCCGCGACCTCGCCGGCCTTTACTGAGAGCGTAAGGCCTTTGAGAATTTCGCGCTCGCCGACGGCGACGTGCAGGTCCTTGATTTCGAGCATCATCAAAAACTCTTCCCGATCTCTGGCGTCATGGCCGGCCTCGAGCCGGCCATCCACGTCTTGGCGTTCCGTAATCTCGAGCATCGAACGGCGGGTTGGCGTGGATGGCCGGGACAAGCCCGGCCATGACGCGCTGAATACATCACCCCACGCTTCCTTCGAGCGAGATCGAGATCAGCTTCTGCGCCTCGACCGCGAACTCCATCGGCAGCTGCTGCAGCACGTCGCGCACGAAGCCGTTGACGATCAGCGCCGTCGCCTCTTCCGCCGAAAGCCCGCGCTGCATGGCGTAAAACAGCTGGTCCTCGGAGATCTTCGAGGTCGTAGCCTCATGCTCGAACTGCGCGGTCGGGTTCTTCGACTCGATATAGGGAACCGTATGCGCGCCGCAGCCATGGCCGATCAGCAGGCTGTCGCACTGGGTGAAATTGCGCGCGCCCTCCGCCTTGCGATGTGCGGACACCTGGCCGCGATAGGTGTTCTGCGAACGGCCGGCCGAAATGCCCTTGGAGATGATGCGACTCTTCGTGTTCTTGCCGAGATGCAGCATCTTGGTGCCGCTGTCGACCTGCTGATAGCCGTTCGAGACCGCGATCGAGTAGAATTCGCCCTGCGCGCCGTCGCCGCGCAGAATGCATGAGGGATATTTCCAGGTGATCGCCGAGCCGGTCTCGACCTGAGTCCAGGAAATATGCGAGTTGCGGCCGCGGCAATCGCCGCGCTTGGTGACGAAATTGTAAATGCCGCCCTTGCCTTCGCTGTCGCCCGGATACCAGTTCTGCACCGTCGAATATTTGATTTCGGCGTCGTCGAGCGCGACGAGTTCTACCACCGCTGCATGCAACTGGTTCTCGTCGCGCTTGGGCGCCGTGCAGCCCTCGAGATAGCTCACATAGGCGCCTTCGTCGGCGATGATCAGCGTGCGCTCGAACTGCCCCGTCTTCTGCTCGTTGATGCGGAAATAGGTCGACAGCTCCATCGGGCAGCGCACGCCCTTCGGCACATAGACGAAGGAGCCGTCGGAAAAGACGGCGCTGTTCAGCGTCGCGTAGAAATTGTCGGTCACCGGCACGACCGAGCCGAGATATTTGCGCACCAGTTCCGGATGCGTCTGCACCGCCTCGGAAATCGGGCAGAAGATCACGCCCGCCTTGGCCAGCTCTTCCTTGAAGGTCGTCGCCACCGACACCGAGTCGAACACTGCGTCGACCGCGACGCGGCGGGTCTCGATGCCCGCCAGAATCTCCTGTTCCCGCAGCGGGATGCCGAGCTTCTCATAGGTGCGCAACAGCTCGGGGTCGACGTCGTCGAGCGACTTCGGGCCGGGCGTCGATTTCGGCGCGGCGTAATAATAGAGATCCTGGAAGTCGATCTGCGGATAGTGCACGCGCGCCCAGCGCGGCTCGGGCATCGTCAGCCAGCGCCGGTAGGCTTCCAGGCGCCAGTCGGTGAGCCACTGCGGCTCGTTCTTCTTCGCCGAGATGAAACGAACGATGTCTTCATTCAGGCCCTTGGGGGCCTTTTCCGATTCGATATCGGTCGAAAACCCGTATTTATAGGCGTCGACGTCGATCGACTCGACGCGCGCAACGGTCTCCTGACGAGCCGCCATTCTCTTTTCTCCTCGTCACGACGGGTTCAAGGCCCGCCGGCCGATCGTTCCGCCTCCGCCCAGCCCGTTAGGCGTCGGCTAGGCGGCGGAATGTCGGGACCGCATGCGATCCGCGACACGTGCAAGAACCTTTCCAAACACTTCTACATCCTCTTGCGTCGAAGACCAACCGAAACTGGCCCTCAGCGCCTCCTTCTCGGTCGCGCCCATGGCCGCAAGCACATGGGATTCCATCATCTTGCCTGAGGAACAGGCTGAGCCCGCCGAGAGCGCGACATTCTCGAGGTCGAGCGCCATCAGCATGGTGCGCGGGGCGAGGCCAGGGATGGAGAAAGCGCTGGCGTTGGGGGCGCGCTGCGTCCCGATTCCGTACAATCGGGCGTCGGGCGCGACTTTCAAGACTTCCCGCTCCAGCGCGTCGCGCAAATTGGCGAGCCGCGTCGCCTCTCCCGCCAAATCCGCGGTCGCGGCCGTCAGAGCCGCCGCCAGGCCTGCGATTCCAGGGATATTCTCGGTTCCCGCCCGGCGGCCGAACTCCTGACCGCCGCCGCGAAAGATCGGCGCCTGCAGATGCAGGCTTTCGTCGCGGAAGACGAGCGCGCCGACCCCCATGGGCCCGCCGAGCTTATGTGAGGAAAGGAACAGAATGTCCGCGTCCGTCGTCGCGAATGTCGTCTCACACCGGCCGACGGATTGCACGGCGTCGCAGACGACGACGCCCTTCGCCGCATGGACGCGGGCGGCCGCGGCGGCCACCGGCTGAACGACGCCCGTCTCATTGTTGACGGCCTGCAGCGCCAGCATCGGGCGCCGGCCGGAACGTCGCGCCAGCGCCGCGTCCAGCGCCTCCAGCGAGATCGCGCCTTCGCGGGTCAGCGGAACGATTTCCACAGCGTCGGACGGAAAGCGGTGGCCCTGCAAGACGCAGAGATGCTCGCCCGCGCCGATCAGCAGGACGTCGATCGGGGCCGCGTCGCCCTCGGCGCTGAGCGCCGGCGAAAGCGCGAGGCTCGCCGCCTCGGTCGCGCCGCTGGTGAAGACGACGCCGCGCCGTGGCGCGCCAAGCGCCTCTGCGACCACCGAACGCGCATTTTCCAATATCGCCTTCGCCATCCTGCCTTCGGCATGGACGGACGAGGGATTGCCGAGGGTCTTGAGGGCGTCGAGCATCGCCGCCTGCGCTTCAGGGCGCAGCGGCGACGTTGCGTTGTGGTCGAGATAGACGCGCGTGGGCATTTGTTAGGCAGTGTAGCAGAGCGCGAAGGGCCCGGCGCGTTTCTTGTATCGGCGCTGCGCGTTCGGCTTCCCTGCGAAAGGCGCTTCATGCAGATCGAGATTGACAGGCCTCATGTGGAGGCGCTCGTCGCGCGTTTTCCGGCCCACGCATGCCTTTCCGCTCAGCTGCGCTTTTCCGACCGCGTCGAGGCCGATCTCTCGCACTTCAATGCGGAGGAGCTCGATTTTCTTGGCGCGCTCTTCCGGGACGCCGGGCCGCAGCTGCGCGCCCGCGCCGCGCAACTCGAGACCCTGCGCTCGGCGATGGAGGCGAAGAGCGCCCGCTTCGCCGCGGAGGACCTCGAAGACGTCTTGCCGGCGCTCGTGCGCTACCTGGCGACCGACGCGATACGTGGCTGGCTTTTCACCGCCAATGTCACGTCGAAACCCCTACCCTATGTCATCACGCGTTTCGATTACGTCCCGGCCTCGAACGACGAGGCGGGAAAAATCCTCATCGAGATCAAGGCCAACGCCAAAGGAACGCTGCAATCCAACGTGATCCGCATCATGAGCGCCGACATCGCCGGCCGCACCATCGGCGAGATCCTGGCGGCGCGCGGCTTCGTGCGGGAAACGCCGGCGTTGATCGAAACCTTCGAGGCTTCGAGCGAGACCTATTACGACTGGCGCGGAAAATACGGGGCGCAGTTCTCGGCGAAGGGAATCGGTTTCCACGCCGAAGATCCGACGTCGACGCATCGCGACACCGATTGGTCGCGCAAGGACCTCATCGTGCTTTCGAGCAATGGCTCCGAGGCGCGTCTCGTCAATGACGAAAGCATTCTCACCGGGCGCAGTCTGACGCTGGAGGCGCCGGGCGACGTCCTTGGCCATTTCCTGCGCAAGGCAGGCAAGAGCAATCGCTTCGCGGCGGAGGATGAACTCGCCGAAATCAGGGCGCTGATCCCTGAGGGGCTGTTCACGCAGATTCCGGTTCATCCCTACATCTTCATGTTCCATCTCGATCTGCATCACTACGTCTGGGTGCATGTCGACGAAATGGCGCCGTATCGCTACCAGCCGGAACTCAAGGAAAAGCTCGTTCTGCCAGAGGAACAGACGGATCTGATCGACATTCTGACGGCCGAGATGGATGTGCTGATGGACGACATCGTTCAGGGCAAATCCGGCGGCACGACCGTGCTGTGCGCCGGACCGCCCGGCGTCGGCAAAACGCTGACGGCGGAAGTCTATTCGGAGATCATTCAGCGTCCGCTTTACCGCGTGCATTCGGGCCAGCTCGGCCTCAATGTCTCGACGATGGAGACGGCGCTGAAGGACATTCTCACGCGCGCGCAGCGCTGGGGCGCGGTGATGCTGATCGACGAGGCCGACGTCTATATCAAGCGGCGCGACGACAATATCGCCATGAACGCCGTCGTCGGCGTCTTCCTGCGCGTTCTCGAATATTTCAACGGACTGCTGTTTCTCACGACGAACCGCGTGGACGATATCGACGAGGCGATCGTCTCGCGCTGTATCGCGCTGATCCGCTATGCGCCGCCTGACGAAGAAGCCCGGCGGCGCATCTGGCGCGTCATGGCCGGGCAGTTCGATCTGGCGCTGGACGATGCGCTGATCGACCGGCTGGTCGCGACCTTTCCCGAGGCGACGGGCCGCGACATCAAGGGGCTCGCGAAACTCACCGCGAAATTCTGCCACCAGAAAAGCGTCGCGCCGAGCCTGCCGGTCTTCCAGCGCTGCGCGATCTTCCGTGGGCTGGAGATCGCGCGCGCCGCATAACCCTCCCCCGTCGAAGAGGGTTATGCGCGTCGTTCAGGGCCGCGCGGACTTGGCCAGCCGCGCCAGATTGACGAATTCCGCGCGATAGCCGAACGGATCGTCGCCCTTGGCGTTTTGCGCCAGCGCAATCACATCGTCATAGCCATAACTGCCGAGATAGGGCGCGCCTTTCAGCATCTGCGCAAAGGCGGCGACGGCGATGGAAAAGCGAACCTCCTGCGGCGCATGCGCGACGCTGTCGATCGTCCGCGAGTCGCCGATCGGCTGCGTGATGAGACGTGACGCCTCTTCCTTCGGCAGCTTGTAGCGCAGTTTCAGAAAGCCGAGTTCGCCGTCGGCGCCCGTCTGCCCGGCGGCCGGCGCGGCCGCCTTCTGCTTGCCGTAACGCAGGTCGTCGACGAGTTTCTTCTGCGAACCCACCGGCGTGATCTCGTAAATCGCGGTGACGCGATGGCCCGAGCCCACATCGCCTGCGTCGACCTTGTCGTTGTTGAAATCCTCGCGCCGCAGCGCGCGGGTTTCATAGCCGATCAGCCGATATTCGGACACGCGCGCCGGATTCCACTCGACCTGAATCTTCACGTCCTTGGCGATCGGAAAAAGCGTCGACGACGCTTCCTCGACCAGCGCCTTGCGCGCCTCGTTAAGATTGTCGACATAGACCGCCGCGCCATTGCCATTCTGCGCCAACGCCTGCATCAGCGCGTCATTGTAATTGCCCTGGCCGACGCCGAGTATGGACAGGAAGACGCCCTTCTCGCGCTTGCGTTCGATCAGCCCCTTCAATTCGCGCTGATCGGTGACGCCGACATTGAAATCGCCGTCCGTCGCAAGGATCACGCGGTTGACCGCGGATGCGTCGAAATTCGCCTCGGCCAGCCGGTAAGCGTCCTGTACGCCTTGCGCGCCGGCGGTCGAGCCGCCTGCGCCGAGCGCGTCGACCGCCGCCAGAATTTTGGCCTTGTCGGACACCTTGGTCGGTTCGAGCGCGACGCCGGAGCCCGACGCGTAAGTGACGACCGCGACCGTGTCCTCAGGCCGCAATTCGTCGACGAGCATGCGCAGCGCGTTCTTGACGAGCGGCAGTCGGTCCTGCGGCGCCATCGAGCCCGACACGTCGATCAGAAACACAAGATTGGCGCGGGGACGCTCGGCGCTTTGCAGCGCATATCCCTGGATCGCGACATGCACGAGGCGGTTGTCGGCATTCCAGGGGCTGGGCGTCACCGTGATCGTCGGCTTGAACGGAGTCTGCGCGCTCTCGGGCTTCGGATAGTCGTAGGGGAAATAATTGACGAACTCCTCGACGCGCACCGAATCCTTCGGCGGCAGGCGGCCTTCGTTGAGCGCGCGCCGGGCGAAGGCGTAGGAGGCGGCGTCGACGTCGATCGAAAAGGTCGAAACGGGATCCGTCGCCGTGACTTTGACCGGGTTGATGTCCTTTGAATCGAATCTGTCTCGAAACGCGCTCTCCGGCGCGACCTGCGCATCGACCGGCAGCGGCGGCGCGCCCGGCTGGACGGCGGAAACGGATCTCGCGTCGCGCGCGGATCGCGTCAGCCGCTGTTCAGCCTCGTTGCGCACCGAACCGGCGAGTTGCGGCGGCCCGGCGCGCGTGTCGGCTGCGCCGCCAATCGCGCCCGCCGCCGTCCTGGATTTTGCGCGTCGCGCGACGGACGCGGGGGGCGCCGGAGCCGGCGCAATCGTCGACGGCGCCTCCATGCGCGGCGCCGCGGCCATTTCGGCCGGCGGCGTGGCGCGGCCGATCGGAAGATCGGAACGGTTGTCGCCGCCCGGCGTCAAATTGCGCGAAAGCATGAAAGCGGCGGGGGCGCCGATCATCAGCGCGGCGATCGAGGCCGCCAGCGCGCGATTGAAATGGATCGTCTGTCGCATCGTCCGTTTCCCTTCCGTTGGAGAGGAGGCGGGACTGAGACGTTGCGGCGCGGCCGATCCTTGGGCGTCGGCTGCGCTTTTTTCGAAGGCGGCGGCGGCGGCCGCGAGCGCGGCGCGCTTTGCGCCGTCTTCGGGCGGCGGAACCTGAGTCTCCTTGAGGCGCATGAGATCGCGTTCGATCATCGCGCCGCCTCCAGCGTGGTCTTCAGGCGCTTGCGCGCCTCGTGCAGATGCCACGACACGGTTTTCTCCGAGCAGCCCATCAGCGCCGCCGCCTCGCCGTGCGACAGATCCTGCGCATAGACGAGCAGCACGGCGTCGCGTTGCTGATCGGGCAGCGCGCGCACGGCGCGCCAAAGGTCCTGCCCCATGATGTCGTCCTCTGGGGTGTCGTTTCCGGCGCCGTCCGCAAGCGCCAAAACTTGCGCGGGATCGAGCGCCACGACTCTGCGCCGGGCGCGAATATGATCGACCGCGGTCGTATAGGCGATGCGATGGACCCAGGTCGTGACGGCGCAGTCATTGCGGAAAGAGCGTATCGCCGTCGCCATCTTCACCATCGTGTCCTGGGCGATGTCCTGCGCCTCGGCGCGCGCGCCGCTCCAGCGCCAGGCGAGCGCATAGACGCGGTCGTAATGGCGCTCGGCCAGCGTGGCGAAAGCCGCGCCGTCGCCGGACGCCGCCCGTTGCGCCAGTTCGCCGTCGGTGTCTTCGCCCGGCAAATCGCCCCCGCTTATTGACGCCGTTGAGACTATTGACGGCGCAGGCTCTGAAATCCTTGGGCCCAAGCGGCCAAATTTATGCGGCGCGCCCCGAAATGCCGAATTTCCTTGCATTTCACTGTGGCCCGCGTGGTAGAAGGCGCGCCTGCCCGTCTCTCAAGGATTACGAATGCCCGAGGTTATCTTCACCGGTCCCGCCGGCAGGCTCGAGGGCCGCTTCCACCAGTCCGCCACGCGCGGCGCGCCGATTGCGATCATTCTGCATCCGCACCCGCAATTCGGCGGCACGATGAACAATCAGATTGTCTATCATCTTTACTACGCCTTTGCGGAGCGGGGCTTTTCCGTGCTGCGCTTCAATTTCCGCGGCGTCGGCCGCTCGCAGGGCGCCTTCGACCATGGCTCCGGCGAACTTTCCGACGCGGCGGCGGCGCTCGACTGGGCGCAGGCCGTCAATCCGGAAGCGCGCGCCTGCTGGATCGCCGGCGTCTCCTTCGGCTCGTGGATCGGCATGCAGCTGCTGATGCGCCGCCCCGAGATCGAGGGCTTCATCTCGGTCGCGCCGCCGGCGAACCGTTTTGACTTCTCCTTTCTGGCGCCCTGCCCCTCGTCGGGACTTTTCATTCACGGCGACCAGGACCGGGTTGCGCCGCTGAAGGAAGTGACCGGGCTGATCGAGAAGCTCAAGACGCAGAAGGGCATTGTGATCGAACATGCGGTGGTCGAAGGCGCGAACCACTTTTTCGAGAACAAGGTCGAGCCGCTGATCGCGCATGTCGACGCCTATCTCGACAGGCGTCTCGGCAATCCGCCGCGGATCGCCATTCCCGCGCGCGGCGACTGACGTCGCGCCTTATGACGCCGCCCGCGCCAGCACGCCGCCGCGCATCGCTTGCGGCGCGCCGGTCGTCGTCGGGAAGGTGATCGGCAGCCCTTCCAGCAGCCGCACGGCGAGATAGGCGAAGGCCTGCGCCTCCATCGAATCCGCCGACCAGCCGACAGCGTCAGCGGTCGTCACCTTGCATGGCAGGCGCATCACGAGCTCGCGCACGAGGATCGGGTTGCGCGCGCCGCCGCCGCAGACGATGAGCAGTTGCGGCTGAGTCGGCAGATGCGGGAAGAGCCGCAACACCGAGGCCGCCGTGAAGGCGGTCAGCGTCGCGGCGGCGTCTTCGGTCGAAAGCTTGGCGACGGCGTCGAGCGCGAAGGCGTTGCGGTCGAGCGATTTGGGCGGCGGCAGATCGAAGAACGGATGCGCCAGCATTTTGAGGAGCGCCGCCTCGTTCACCCGTCCGCGCGCCGCCATATGGCCGTGACGGTCGATCGGCGCGCCGGTGCGCTGGAGCATCAGATCGTCGATCAGCGCATTGCCGGGGCCGGTGTCGCAGGCGATCGGCGCCTCATGTTCGGCGACATAGGTGACATTGGCGACGCCGCCGATATTGAGCAGCGCCACTTCGCCCTTCATGCCGCCGGCCGCGACGAGCGCGCGGTGAAAGACGGGCACGATCGGCGCGCCCTCTCCGCCCGCGGCAATGTCCATGGCGCGGAAATCATAGGCGACGTCGACGCCGAGACGCGCGGCGAGCGCCGGTCCGTCGCCGATCTGAATGGTCAGCCCCTGCTTGGGACGATGCAGCACCGTCTGGCCGTGAAAGCCGACGATATCGATGCTCGCCGGATCGATCTCGTTTTCGCGCAACAGCGCCTCGACCGCTTCGGCGTGACGGTCGGTCACCATGCGCTCGGCGAAGGCGAGAACGCCCGGCCGCGCGTCGCGGTCTTCGAGTGTCGCGGCTTCGGCGAGCGCATTGCGCAGGAGCGCGCGGTCGGCGTCGTTATAGGGGTAATGACCCGTCGGCCCGAAGGCGACGGCGGCGTCGCCATCGGTTTCGATCAGCGCGACGTCGACGCCGTCCATGGACGTGCCGGACATGAGGCCAATGGCGCGGTAGAGGGGCAAGGCGAATCTCCGAGACGGCGGAGATTAGCAGGAGACGCCGTCGCCCACCTCCCCCTTGCGGGATGGTCGCTTGCCGAGGGTGATCTGGTGGAGGTTCGGTTGAAATGCGCTGCGGCGATCGTCCGACCCGGCTTGTTTCGCGAACGCCCCTTCGACGGAAGGACGGCGGCCTGCTCTCAGCGCGCCGGGACGTGAGGCCGATTGAATGAAAAAGGCGTCATGCGCCCATATTGCCGGGCGCTCCCTTCACCAATTGGGTGAAGTCCGACCATTGCTCGACGCGAAAGGCGCGTATGTCGCGCACGGCGTTGGGAAACCAAGGCAGGTTCCGTAGCGCCATGAGCGCGGAGAAGAGTTTGGCCAAATCCTCGTTCTTGCTGACATAAAGGCTGCCCTGGACCCAGTCGAACTCGAATTTGGAGAGCGTGTCGCGAATGTCTGAATAGGCTTGTGCGACGCCTTTGGGATGATGGATTTGCGTTTCGGCGACGACCAGATCAAACGCGATGGCGAACATCAACGCTCCTTCGGATCATCAAGAATATCGCTAAACTTGTAGTCTACGACTTCTCCCGACTCGAGCACGCGAATACGCATCCAGCGATCGCCGCCGCCCTCTTCCTCGCCAACGCCAATGATCTCATAGGCCGGACCGAATGGTCCGAAGCGGCGAGACGTCCCGATCAAGGTTTGCGGCTCGGGGACGAACGATGGCGCCCGATGTTGATTCATGGCGTCACTCTATCACGGTTAAACATTAGAGCACGTCTATTCAGGGCCACCACTACCGCCGCCCCTCCCAGGCCCAGGCCGCCACAACGGCGCCGACGAGCGCCAGCATCGCCCATAGACCCAAACCGAGCGGCGCGATTTCGACGCCGACCAGCGTCGAGGCGCCGGTCTGCCTGACGCCGATCCAGTCCCCGCCGCCGTAGCGATTGGCGTCGCGCAATTCGACGACGCGCGGCATCGCGACAGTGTCGGCGCCGCCATTTGAGAGTCGCCGCGCCGTCCCGCCCGTCGCTTCCATCATCGGCTGCAGTTTTTCCGTCGTCGACGCCACTTCGCGGAACTCGCGCAGATTGGGCGGGCCGACATTGACGAGCGCCGTCAGACCTTCGCTCTCGAAACGCCACAGGCCCATCTCCTTGGCGTCGAAACGCGCGCGCCACAGTCCCGGCTCGCTCTGCGCGACGGCGATCTCGTCGCGCGCGCCGGAGGGGGCCGTCGCCATCACCGGCGCGGGCCGTTCCTTCATCGTCTGGCGTTCGACGCTGACCTCGCGGCCATGCGCCGAAGCGCGCAGCGCTTCTTCTTCGAGATCCGGCTCCTTCATCAGCCAATGCGCGAGCCGGCGCATCAGATCGACATGCGGGCCGCCGCCCTCATAGCCCCGCGCCCAGAGCCAGATCTGGTCGGACAGCAGCAGCGCCACGCGGCCCTTGCCTTCATGCGACAGCACCAGCAGCGGCTTGTCGCGCACGCCCGACATGATCGAGTCGCCTTTCACCACATTGGCGTTGACCTGTCGGAACCATTCGCCCCAATTCGGCGGCTCTGCGCCGGCGCCTGCGAGTCCGCGCGTCACCGGATGCTTCTCGCCATCCTTGCTGACGTGGGCGCGAAACGCCTGCTCGACGAGCGCGCCGTCGGGACGCGCCGGCAGGATGTTTTCGAGCGGCGAGTAATAGAGCCCGCGCAGCGTCGCATAATCGGGACCGACCGCCGCGAGAAAGGCGCCGCCGTTCTCGACGTAGTTGGCGATGTTCTCGAAATAGATCGACGGCAGAGTCGTCTGGCTCGAATAGCGGTCGAAGATGATGAGATCGAATTCGTTGATCTTGCGGCCGAAGAGATCTGCGGTCGGGAACGCGATCAGCGACAATTCGCTCGCCGGCGTGATGTCGAGCTTCTCCGGAGGACGCAAAATCGTGAAATGCACGAGTTCGACATTGGCGTCGGCGCGCAGAAGATTGCGCCAGCTTCGCTCGCCGGGATGCGGCTCGCCCGACACAAGCAGCACTTTGAGCCGGTCGCGCACGCCTTCGATCGACAGCACGGCCTTGTTGTCGAGCGGCGTGAGTTCGCCCGGCGCCGAGGGCACTTCGAGTTCGACGACATTCTGCCCGCCATGTTCGATGCGCACCGGAATGCTGACGATATCGCCGGGAACCGGGCTGAAGGTCGGCAGCGCCTTGCCGTCGCGCCGCACCGAGATCGGAATGCGCCGTCCGTCGCCGCCGAGATCGACGACCCGGGCGCGGATGATCTGGTCCTTGCCGACGATGCCGAAACGCGGCGCCTCGACAAGCTCGATGCGGCGGTCACGCTCGCCCGGGTGGCCGGTCACAAGCGCATGCACGGGCGCCTTGAAGCCAAGCGCTTCGACCTTCGCGGGAATATCGTGAACGACGCCGTCGGTGAGAAGAATCGCGCCGCCGACGCGCTCCGGCGGCACGTCCTTCAAGACTTCGGCGAGCGCGCCGAACAGCTTGGTGCCGTCGTTGCCGGACGCATCGTTCGTGACTGTGGCCGTGCGCGTTTCGACGTCGCCGAATTTGGCGACCGCCGAGTCGAGCGCCTTGCGCGCCTCTTCCGTCTGCGCGCTTCTCGCGCCGAAATTCTGGCTCTCGCTCTTGTCGATGATAACGGCGACGACGCTCTTTTCTGGATCGCGTTTCTCGCGCACCAGCGATGGATCGGCGAGCGCCGCCATCAGCAGGGCGAAGGCGACGGCGCGGACCGCCGCGCCGCGCTGCCCTTTCGCCGCCATCAGCGCCAGCGCGCCGGCGCCCAGAACGCCGAGCATGATGAGCGCCGACCAGGGGATGAGCGGCGCGAAGGCGAGGGTGAGATCGCTCATGCGCGCGCGACTCCTGTGGCGCCGTCACGGCCGGGCGTGACCCGGCTCGCCACCGGCCGTCGTCTGAATGCGGAGCCGCTGGGAACAGCGCAGACGCTCATTGCCCCAACCTCTCGAGCAAATCGCGCACATGCACCTGGTCGGATTTGTAATTCCCGGTCAGCGTGTACATGACGAGGTTGATGCCGCCCCGCAGCGCGAATTCGCGCTGGCGCGCGCCGCCGGGGGTCAAGGGAAACAGCGGCTGGCCGCGCTTGTCATGCGCCCAGGCGGCGGCGAGATCATTCGAGGTGATGATGATCGCCGAGACGCTGTCCGTCGCGCGCACCGGACGCGCCGCCTGATCTTTGGCCTCCGGCGGAAGCGCTTCGACCCAGGTCTCGCCATTGGCGTAGCGTCCGACGAATCCGTCGAGAAGGTAGAACGTCTTGGTGATGACGTGATCGCGCGGCGTCACTTCGAGCGGCGGAATGTCCAGGCCTTTCGTCAGATCGCGCAGCCATTGCGTCTCCGGAGTCGAGGCTCCGCCGACGCGCTGCGAAAGGGCGTCGCGCGTGTCGAAGACGACCGTGCCGCCCTGTTTCATATAGGCGGCGACTTTCGCCGCGGTTCTCGCGGATGGCTGCGGCGCGCTTGCGACGATCGGCCAATAGAGCATGGGATAGAAGGCGAGATCGTCCTTCGCCGGATCGACGCCGACCGGGTTTCCGGGCGAGAAGGAGGTGCGGGCGTTCAGCGCCTGCGTCAGCGCCTCGAGGCCCAGCCGCGAGGTTTCGTCGACATGCTGGTCGCCCGACAGCACATAGGCGAGCCGCGTCGTCAGCGCAGCGTCCTTGTCACGCTGCGAGGCGGCGGCGGGCTTCGGCGTCTCGGCGCGCGTTTCGTCGATCATCGCCGTCACGCACAGCAGGCCGAGCAGCGCCGCGGCCGCGGCGCCGAAGGGCCGCAGACGGAGCTTTCCGGCGAGCGCCATGGCGATCAGCGCGTCGGCGATGAACGCCGCAAGAGCGAAGACGAGCAGCGGCCCCCGCAGATCGAGCTGGCCGCCGATCCGCAGCACGCTTGCGGTCAGACCGGCGCCGGCGAAATCAAAGGCGCTGATTTCATCGCCTGGCCGCAAGGTCTGCACGGCGACGAACGCCTCGCCTGCGCCGTAAAGCCCCGGCGGATGTTCGGCGCTCGCAGGCCCCTCAAAGCCCGGCGGAATGCTTTGCGCGGTCGGGCCGGGCGCGCCGAGCGCGCCAAATCCGTCGAGCAGCCGCATCGGCGCGAGAGCCGACTGATCGGCGACGACGTCGGACCGCTCGCCTGAGGGCGCCGACTCGCCCGCCATGGCGCTGATCCGCTTCAGCATCTCGACGAAAAGTCCTGAGATCGGCAGATTTGACCAGCTGGCGTCGGCGTTGACGTGAAACAGCACGATGAGCCCCTTGCCGCGCCGCTCCGCCGTCACAAGCGGGGTGCCGTCGGACAGGCGCGCCCAGATCTTGCCGGCCAGTCCCGGATCGGGTTCGGCCAGCACCTGGCGCTGCACGGTGACGTCTTTCGAGGCCGGCAGTCCGAAGAACGGGCTCGCGGCGTCGAACTCGGCCAGCGATTTCGGCTCTTCCCAGGACATGGCGCCGCCGAGCACGCGCCCGTTTCGGCGCAGCCGCACCGGCAACAGTTCGTCGTCGGCGTTGGCGAGGCGCGGCCCAGCAAACCGCACGAGCGCGCCGCCCTCTTCGACGAAGCGCGACACGGCGTCGAATGTTTCGCCGGGCGGAAGGCCGACATCCGCGAGCGCCAGAATATTAGGCCGTTCGGCGAGCAGCGCCTGCACCGGCTCGACGACGCCGGGACGCGCCGTCCGGATTTGCGCGAAGGGCGCGAGCGCCTTGTCGAGATAGTAGACCGGCGAGAGCAGCGGCTGCGCTTGGTCGGCGCTCTCTCCGCCGACCAGCGCCACGCGCTTCACTTTCGAGCGCGCGTCGAGAAGGGCGACCGCTCCAGCGGAATTCTCGCCCGCGACGCGCATATGGCTCACCTCGTTGCGCAGTTCGACGGGCAGCTCGATTTTCGCTCTGACTCGCCTTGCGCCGCCGAAATCCACGGCGGCGCGCCCGATCGTCTGGCCTTTGGCGTCGAGCGCGTCGACGGTGGCCGACGCTTCGTCGCCGACGCGCAGCACGTCGACGCTCAATGCGGCGGCGTCGTTCGCCGGCGCGGCGAGCGCCCGCAGCGCGCGAACTTCGACGTAAACTTCGACGCCGCCCGCCCCCGAGTCTTTCAGCGCGCGCACGAAATCGCCGGCGCCGCCCTGCGCGACGCCGTCGCTGATCCACACGATGCGCGCGGAGGGATGCGCGCGGGCGAACGCCAGAGTCTGTTCGCCGATCGCTTTGCGTTCGGGCAAGAACGGCTTCGGCCGCGCCGAAAGCAGCTTCTCCATGGCGCGCGGTCCGTCGCTTGGCGCAGGCGCCTGGGTTTCAGATGTGAGCGCGACGGCGACCGGCGCGCCCGCGCGCGCGGCGGAATCGATGATCGACGCGGCGCCTTCGATGCGCCGGTCCCAGGTCGGCGCCGCGGGCCAACCGTCGTCGATCACGATCAGCGTCGGCGCCGAAGAGGCGACGACGCCGCTCGGCGCCCAGACGGGACCGGCCATCGCGACAATCAGCGCTGCAGCGAGCGCGAGCCGCAGCGCCATCAGCCACCAAGGGGTCTTCGACGGCGTCTCTTCGTCGGGCTTGAGCTCGCGCAGGATCTTCGTCGGCGGAAAAAAGATCTCGCGCGGACGCGGCGGAGTCACGCGCAAGAGCCAATAAATGAGCGGGAGCCCGATCAGCCCCAGAAGCGCGAGCGGCGCGGCGAAGGAAACCATCAGCGCCGCTCCTCGAAGCCGACCCCGTTCGTACCGAGCAGCCCCATCGCCAGCGCCAGCGCCGCCTCGGCGGCCGGCCTGTCGGTGCGATGCTGCAGGAACGTGAAGCCGACGTGCTGCGCGGCGCGCCGCACGGCGTCGCGATGCGCCTCGAAGCGTCGCGCATAGGCGGCGCGCAGGCTGCGCGCGTCGCCCGCGTAAAAGGAGGGGCCGCCGTCGGTGTCAAGAAACGTGGTTTCGCCTGCGAATGGCAGGGTCTCTTCGGCTGGGTCGGTCACCATCAGGATCGCGCCGGAGGCGCCGGCGTCGGCGAAGCGCCGCAGTCGGGCGGCGAGCGCGTCCGGTTCGATCAGGAAGTCTGAGATCAGCACGACGCGCGCGCGCGGACGCACCGGCGCCTGCGGCGGAAGATCGTCGCGCGCCGTTTCGCGGGCGTTTTCAGCCAGAGCGCGCGCGAGTCGATCGATCACGTCGCGCGCCGAGATCGGCGCGGTCAGTCCGAGCGCCGCCGCCCGCTCGCCGCCGCGAACGAGCACGTCGGCGAGCGCAAGTCCCAGCGTCACGCCGCGCGAGAGCTTGTCGTCGGTCGCTAGCGACGATCCGAAGGCCATGGAGGGCGAACAATCCATCCAGAGGAAATAGTCGTGCGCCGCCTCCCATTCACGCTCGCGCACATAGAGCTGATCGCCGCGCGCCGAGCGGCGCCAGTCGATGCGATGCGCCGACTCGCCCGACGCAAACGGCCGATATTGCCAGAAGGTCTCGCCGACGCCCGCGCGCTTTCGGCCGTGAACGCCATAGGCGAGGCTCGCCGCGATCTCGCGCGCGCGCGCCACGAGCCTCGGCATTCGGCTCGCGAGATCGGCGGCCGCGGCGCCTTCGCCCGTCGTGCGCTGCGCGGGATCGTAGGCGCGCGTGGAGACGTCAGCGAACATCTTCATCTTTCGCGATGGGAGCGATGAGCGGAGAGACGATGACTCACCCGATCCGCGCCACGAGCGTTTCGATGACGTCGGAAACCGTCATCTCGCGGCGGGCGGCGAAATTCAGCGCCATGCGGTGGCGCAGCACCGGCGCTGCGAGCTTCGCCACATCGTCGATCGACGGCGCCAGCCGGCCGGTGACAAGCGCCCTGGCGCGCGTCGCGAGCATCAACGCCTGCGCGGCGCGCGGCCCCGGCCCCCAGGCGACGTGGGGCGAAATCTCCGGATCGCCTTCGTCGGGGCGGGCGGCGCGAACAAGATCGAGGATCGCGTCGACGACCTTCTCGCCGATCGGCAGCCGCCGCACGAGCCGCTGGGTCGCCATCAGCTCTTCGGCGTCGAGCGCCTGGCTCGCCTGGGCCATCGTCTCGCCGGTCGTCTCCAGCAGCACCCGCCGCTCGCTGGCGCGGTCGGGATAATGCACGTCGATCTGCATCAGGAAGCGGTCGAGCTGCGCTTCCGGCAGCGGATAGGTGCCCTCCTGCTCCAAAGGGTTCTGCGTCGCCAGGACATGGAACGGCCGCGGCAGGTCGTGGCGCTTGCCGGCGACGCTGACGTGATGCTCCTGCATCGCCTGCAGCAGCGCCGATTGCGTGCGCGGCGAGGCGCGATTGATCTCGTCGGCCATCAGCAGCTGGGTGAAGATCGGTCCCCTGATGAAGCGGAAGGAACGGGAGCGGTCGGCGCCCTCCTCCAGCACCTCGGAGCCGAGAATGTCGGCCGGCAGCAGGTCGGGCGTGAACTGCACGCGCTGCTCGGCAAGGCCGAGCACGCAGCCGAGCGTCTCGACAAGCTTGGTCTTGGCGAGGCCGGGCACGCCGACCAGAAGGCCGTGGCCGCCGGCCAGGATCGTCACCAGCGCCTGCTCGACGACCTCGTCCTGGCCAAAAATGACGGCGCCGATGGCGGCGCGGGCGCGACCGATGTGGTCGAGGGCGCGTTCGGCCGACTGGACGACGGCGGATTCGAGCGAGGTCGTCTTGGTGTCGAGAGAGGTCATTTCAGCTTGCTCAGGCAGCCTGTCTGTGAGGGGATCGCGCACGTCGACGGCGGAGCTGCCGAGTTCCGCCGCAAGTCGATCCAAAAGCCCGCTTTTTCGGCTTCGCAGGGAATTTCGAGAGCGAAGCGGCGGAATTTATGGCCAAAGCAATCTTGGTCTCTCCGCCCCCGCAATTCAAGCGCCGCCGGCGCGTCAGAACGCCATTTTGTCGCTCGAACCGCGCGTTGGACATGACGGTT
This sequence comes from Methylocystis sp., assembly GCF_050251305.1. Taxonomy (GTDB): domain Bacteria; phylum Pseudomonadota; class Alphaproteobacteria; order Rhizobiales; family Beijerinckiaceae; genus Methylocystis. The sequence continues at coordinate 58,421 of NZ_JBFWNB010000016.1, forward strand.
TGTTCATGTGGCGCGCGATGGACGCCGCCCGCCGGCCGGCGCCATGTATAATCCACCGGATATCACTCTTCACGAAAGGCGTTCCCGCCCATGTGGCGCGCAATTGTCGAAACCGCCCTGCTCTTTCTCACGCCTTTCGTCGCCTATGCTCTTTTCCATCTGTTGCAGCGGCGCTGGCCTTTCGTGCGCGAGCTCTGGCACGGCAGGATCGTGTCGCTGCTGACGATCGCCGGGCTGCTCGTCGCCATTATCGGAGTCGTGACGCTCGGCCTCACCGGGCTCAATCAGGGCGCTTATGTGCCGGCCCATGTCGAAAATGGAAAATTGAAGCCGGGCCGCTTCGAATGAGCGCCGCGCAGAGAATGCTCGAGGATCCGCGGCTGGCGACGCTCTTCGCGGCGCTCGAGAAGACGGGCGCCGAGACCCGCGTGGTTGGCGGCGCCGTGCGCGACGCCCTCTTCGGCCTGCCGCCGCACGAGATCGACCTCGCCACGACGGCCTTGCCCGACGCCGTCCTCGCGGCCGCGCGCGCCGCCGGCCTCAAAGGCGTGCCGACCGGCATCGAACATGGCACGGTGACGATCGTCGTCGCGGGAACGCCTTTCGAAGTCACGACCTTGCGCGAAGACGTCGAGACCGACGGCCGCTTCGCCAAGGTCCGCTTCGGCGGCGATTTCGAACAGGACGCCAAGCGCCGCGACTTTACGATCAACGCGCTGTCGCTCTCCTCCGACGGGGAAATTCACGATTACGTCGGCGGGCTCTCGGATCTCGCGGCGCGGCGGATCCGCTTCATCGGCGACGCCGCGACGCGGATTCGCGAGGACTATCTGCGAGTCCTGCGCTTCTTTCGGTTCAACGCCTCGCATGGCGCGGGGCCGTTCGACCGCGAAGGTCTGCATGAATCGATCGTCGCGCGGGAAAATCTGTCGCGTCTGTCCCGCGAGCGCATCCGCGCCGAACTGATGAAGCTGCTGCTGGCGCGCCGGGCGCCGGACGTGCTGCGCGCGATGTCGCACGCCGGCGTCATCGAAGTCATCCTGGGCATCGGCTATCCGGCGCGGCTTCAGCGGCTCGCCGAACGCGAGGCGGCCATGGGCAGGCCGGCGGACGCGGTCTTGCGGCTTGCCGCCTTCTCGGTGCTGACGGTCGAAGACGCCGAGCGGCTGCGCGACCGCCTGCGGCTCTCCAATGAAGAATTCGCCCGGCTCGCGGCGGCGGCGCGGACTCTCGCGCCCCTGCACGGACGCGACGCTCCGCCGCCCGCGTCGCATCTTCGCGAGATGCTGTTCCTATGCGGCGCGCGCGCGGCCGCCGACGCGCTGGCGCTTGCGCATGGGGAAAGCGCGGCGGCGCCGGACGATGCGGCGTGGCTGCAGGCCGCGCGCTATCTCGAAGACACGCCCACGCCCGCCTTCCCGATCAAGGGCGCGGATCTCATCGCGCGCGGCGTCGCGCCGGGCAGGCAATTGGGCGAGGCGCTGAAGACGCTGCAGGCCGAGTGGATACGCGCCGGGTTCCCGCGCGATCCGGCGGTCGTTCGGCAGCTTCTCGAAGACGCTCTGGCGAAGAGCGGTCGAGAGGCGCGGTAGTTTTCGCGCCCGCCGCCTGTTCCTCGCCTGCCGGACCGGATAAAGGCTGCGCGCTCAGGCGAGCGTGGCCTGCCTGGTGAGCGTCGCGGCCATCTGATCGCCCTGATCGAGCGCCGCGATCTGCCGGTCGAGATCGCCGACGACGCGCAGCGCGAAGGGGCCGACATGCAGATACAGCCCCGTCATCAGCACCACGCATTCCAGAGCGGATGGATTATTTCTCGCGCAGGACAGGAACAGCGGCCAGAACCTCGCCGCCACCTTCGGGCGATTGATCGTCATCCACCAGCTCAAGCGAAAGAGAAATGTCACGTCCCGAGCGAGCGCGCGAAAATCGGATGGAGCGCTGACGGTTGGCCGGCGCAGCGCGCGACCGACCGTCGCCAATCGGCCAAAGAAGGCGTCCGGCGTGTAGATGCTGTCCAGGACGTCCCTGTAGTCCTTGAGAATCTCGCGCCTCGGACGCAGCGGCGCGAAGTTCAGCCCCGCCGTGCACTGATCTCCCCGCTCAGGCAGCGGCGCGTCGAAGTCGGCGGCGAGACGCCCCTCGGTCGCCAGGCGCCGCGTCAATTGCGTGTTGGGAAGCGCCGTCAACAGGCCGACCATCGCGATCGGGAGACTGGTCGCCCGGATGCAGTCGATCATCCCATCGGCGACTCCATCGCCTTCGGAGTCGAAGCCGACGATAAAGCCGGCGAGCACGAATATGCCCGCCGCATAGATCTTGAAGATGCTTTCCTCGAGGCTTCGTCGCATGTTCTGCTTCTTCTGCATCGAAAGAAGCGTGTCGGCGTCCGGACTTTCGACGCCGACGAAAATGACGAAGAAATTAGCCTCTCTCATCATCGTCAGCAGCTGCGCATCGTCGGCGAGATTGATTGACGCCTCGGTCGAGAATTTGAACGGGTAGCCGCGCTTCTGTTGCCAGGCCTTCAAGATCGGCAAAAAGAGCTTCAGCGCCTTCTTGTTGCCGATGAGATTGTCGTCGACGAAATCGACGTGGCCCCGGTAGCCGAGCGCATAGAGCCGGTCCAGATGCGCAATCATCTGTTCGTTGGTCTTGCTGCGCGGCGTCTGACCATAAAGTTCAATTATGTCGCAGAACTCGCAGTTGAACGGGCAGCCGCGCGAGAATTGCACGCCGATGAAGAGATAATGCGCGAACGTCAGGAGATCGTAGCGCGGCAGCGGACTCCTCGTGACGTCGGCCTGGAATTTCTCCGCTTCGAAGACGCCCCTGCGATCGCCGCTTCGCCAGGCCGAAACAAATTCATCAATGATGCCCTCGGCTTCGCCCAGGACGAGAAAATCCGCGGATCGATAGGCGTCCGGACTTGAGGTGGCGTCGGGTCCTCCAACGCAAACAGGCCTGCCAAGACTTTTGCAGCGCTCAATGATCGCAAGCGCGTCGAGCCGTTGCGGGAGCATGCCGCCCGTCATCACCAAGTCGGCCCAAACGATGTCTTTTTCTTCGAGCGGCTCCGCGTTGCGGTCCACAAGCTTGAACTCCCACGTCTGTGGAAGCAGCGCCGCGACCGTCAGCAGGCCGAGCGGCGGCGCGGGACAGCGCGCGCCGACCGCCTTGCAGGCGGCCTCGAAGCTCCAGAAGGAGTTTCGGTTAAACAGCGGAAAAACGAGAAGGACTTTGGTCGGAGCGGCGGACAAGCGATCCTCCTCTTTCAGTCAAACGCGTTGATCCAGAACAATCCGGCGGCGCGAAACGGCGCAGCCACAAGAGACGTCGCATCACGCAATTCGTTACGGGACTGACTTGATCGCCAAGGATTTAGCAGCGCATTACGACACGACGCCGATATTGACGTCGCGCGCCTCGGCCCTCTCGAGTCTGGTTCCCCGTAGCAAACTGCGCGCTGGCGAAAGAGTAGGCAGAATGCGCGCCAACGACTTCACACGGGCAAAATCCATGCCCGTCGCAACCGCGCTGACCTGAACGCCGAGCAGGACGGGTGCGCGCGCGCCGCGTCGTCCTCAGCCGCCTTCGGCTTTCGCGAGTCTGTCGAAGACTCGCAGCACCAGCGCGCGCTTGTCGAAATTGAACACTTCGGTCTCGCGCGCGGCGTCGTGAATCTCTTCCCAGGCGCTGGCGTAGCGCGCCAGTCTGATCGGCGCGGCGCCGGACTGCGCGAGCGCCCGCACGCGGGAATCGAGATGGCGCTGCGTCGCGCCCATGAACGTCTCATAGGCCGCTTCATTGTCGCGGCCGGTGAGCTTGTCGGCGAGCATATGCGCGCCGAGCCAATCGACCTGCGGCAGCCGGTCGAAGAGTCGCCGCACGGCCGCGTCGAAAGCGACGCCGTCATCGCCGAGCAGCCTCAGCGCCTCGCGCACCGAGCCTTCAGCGCGCGCGGCGGCGACGAGCAGATCGGACTCCGGCGCATCCGACCAAGGGGCGCCGAGAGTCTTGACCGCCGCGATCGTGTCTTCCGGCGACAGCGGCGCGAGCATCAGTCTGCGGCAGCGCGAGCGGATTGTCGTGAGAATGCGGCCCGGCTGATGCGCTACGAGCAGAAACAGCGAGCGTTCGGGCGGCTCTTCGATCAGCTTCAACAGCGCATTGGCGCTCGCGCGGTTGAGATCGTCGGCGCAGTCGACGATCGCGATCCGCCAGCCGCCCGTCCCCGACGCCTGATGGAACGCTTGAATGACCTTGCGCACGTCCTCGATGCGGATTTCGGTGAAATGCTTCTTTGTCTTCTCGTTCCAGGCGCGGCGCAGCAGAAAGATGTCGGCGAGCGCCATTGAGGCGATGCGGCGCGCCGCCGGATGGTCTTCAGCGACCGCGAGGCTTTCGGCCGACTGAACCGCCGATGCGCCGGGTTCGGGATGGGCGAGGAGAAATCGCGCCAGGCGCCAGGCGAGCGTCGCCTTGCCGACGCCTTCCGGCCCGCCGATGATCCAGGCCTGCGCCATCTTGTTGCGGCGATAGGCGTCGAGCAGCTCGCGTTCCGCCTCCGCCTGGCCGAAAAGCGCCAGCGTCTCCCGCGGATGCGGCGCGTCGTCGTAGCGGTCGCTCTCCGGGCTGCCGTCTTCGCGGCTCATTGCGCGGCTTGCGCGGCATGCGCAAGAAAGCGGTCGTGGACGATCGCGCGCACGGCGCGGGCGACGTCGTCGACGGATCGGGCGGCGTCGATGACGCAGCAGCGTTCCGGTTCGCTTTCGGCGATGTCGAGGAACGCCTGCCGCAGCGCCTCATGAAAGGCCGGCGTTTCGCGTTCGAAGCGATCGAGCGCCTCGCCGCTGTTCCGCCGCGCCGCCGCCCGCGCGAGGCCTTCGCGCGCCGGCAGGTCGAGGATGATCGTCAGATCCGGCCGCGTGTCGCCCACCGCGGCCCTTTCGAGCAGCGCCAGCGTTCTCGCGTCGACGCCGCCCTGCGCGCCCTGGTAAGCGCGCGTGGAGTCGGCGAAGCGGTCGCACAGCACCCAGCCGCCGCGCTTCAGGACCGGCGCGATCAGCGTCTCGACGTGATCGGCGCGCGCCGCGGAAAACAGGACCGCCTCGGCGAGGGCGCCGAGCGGCGCGGCGCGTCCCGAAAGCAGGAAGCGTCGCAGCTTTTCGGCTTTCGGCGTGCCGCCGGGTTCGCGCGTCGTCGCCACCTCCAGGCCGCAGTCGCGCAGATGTTCCGCGAGGCGCGCCAGCTGCGTCGACTTGCCGACGCCTTCGCCGCCCTCAAAGGTGATGAAATGGCCTTGTTCCGGCCTCGCCTGGAAGGTCATTTCTTGCCGGACAATTTCTTGTGAATTGCGGCGGCGGCGGATTCGTAAATAGCGTCGAAGGCTCGTCGCGGCAGCGATCCCTGCTCGATCGATTCCGCCGTTTGCAGCGGTTGTTCGAGCACCACGGCGTTTCCGCGCTTCACCTCGAGGCGGCCAACCGGCTTTCCTTCTTCGACCGGCGCCAGGACCGGACCCTCGTAGACGATCTTGCCGAACAGCCGCTCCGTCCCGCCGCGCGGCAGGAGCACGCGGATGTCGTCCTTCGCGGTCAGCTCCACCGACCCCTTTGTTCCGCCATAGACCTGCGCCGGCCCGACGGTCTCTCCGGCCTTGAACAGCTCTTTTTCCTCGAAATTGCGGAATCCCCATTGCAGTAGTTTCCGCGCCTCGTCAGCCCGCTCCTTTGAACTTTTCGCGCCATAAATGGCGACGATAAGGCGTCGGCCTTCCTGCGCGGCCGAGCCGATCAGGCCATAGCCGCTGGCTTTGTCGATATTGCCGGTCTTCAGGCCGTCGGCGCCGAGGCTCATCGTCAGCAGCGGATTGCGGTTCTGCTGGCGGATTTTGTTCCAGGTGAACTCCTTCTCGCCGAAATAGCCATAGTACTGCGGATAGGTCTTGATGATATGCGCGGCGAGCTTGGCCATTTCGCGCGCCGTCACTTTCTGGAACGGCCCGTCCTTGCCCCAGGGATTGCCGAAGCTCGATTTGACGAGGCCCAGTTCGCCCGCGCGCTTGTTCATGCGCATCACGAAGGCTTCTTCCGAGCCCGCAAAACCTTCGGCCAGCGTAATCGCGGCGTCGTTGCCGGACTGGATCACCAGACCGCGAAGGAGATCCTCGACGCGGGCGTTGCTGTGGAGCGGGAGGAACATCGCCGAGCCGCCGGCCGGCGCGCCGCCGGTGCGCCATGCGTATTCGGAGACGGTGAACTGGTCGTCGAGCTTGAGATTGCCTTCGGCCAGCGCCTGAAAGATCAGTTCGGCCGTGAGAATCTTCACGGTGGAGGCCGGCTTCTGGAAGTCGTCGGCGTTTTTCTCGAACAGCACGGTGTTGGTGCCGGCGTCGATCAGAATCGCGCTGGGGACGCTCGTTTGAATGCTCTGGGCGCGCGCCGGGGGCGCGCAGAGCCCTGCCAATGCGAACAGGGTCAGGATCAGATGTCGCATGGGAATTTTCGGCAAGGGCGCGCTCCCCTTGTGGACGCCGCGCAAGCGGCAATGCGCGGAGAAGATGGCGCGCGCAGCCGAAAATTGCAATCGCGGCGTCGGTCCGGTCAGTTTGCTCTGACGGAAGAGTTCAGCGCCTGTCGGATGGCGCTCCGAGCCGAAGCTTGACGGGCGCCGAATTGCGCCGGCCGCACTGGCGGCAGCGGCGCGGCCGCCGCCTTGGCCTTTCGCGCCGAAGCGACTGGCTTTTCGTCTATCTCGACCTCCTCGCGCGATGGCGGAACCGGAGCGCCGGCCTCCGGCGACGCATACGCCAGCGCCTGATAGTCTGAGGCCTGCGCGTTCTCATAGGCGACGCGGGCGGAAAGTTCGGCGGCTTCGGCCGATCCGTAGTAGTCCGACCGACGCGCCGGCTCCTCATTCGCGGCGGTCATCACCGCCGGCGGGGCGTCAAGCTGCGCGGGCCGGCCGTCGTCGCGCAGCGTGGCGAGGAGCTTGCCGTCGTCGTCGCCGTCGAGATCGGCGCGACCGATCCAGTCCACTTTCACCCGCGTCGTGCCGATGTGGTGGAAATCAAGCGCCTTCGCGACGCGCTGCGAGACGTCCATCACGCGTCCGCCGTGATAGGGGCCGCGATCGTTGACGCGCACCACCATCGACCGATCATTGCGCAAATTGGTCACGCGCGCATAGCTCGGGAGCGGCATCGTCGGGTGCGCTGCGGAAATCGACGCCATGTCGAAGACTTCGCCGTTCGCGGTGCGGCGGCCGTGGAAATCCGAGCCGTACCAGGAGGCGGTCCCGACCGCCGTATAGGGCTTTTCACTGGGATAATAGGTGCGGCCGGCGATCTTATAAGGCTTGCCGACCATGTAGGTCCCGCCGCCTTTCGGCACCTCTTCGCCCTCGGCGATCACCCGCGGGCTGGGGCGCACGCCGTAGCGCGGGTCGATCTGGCCAAGGCCGCCGAGGCTGGCGCCGCCATGGCCGCCGGAGGCCGAGCATCCGGCGAGCGCGCCAATGCACAAGAGCGGCAGGAGCCTGGCGAGGAGTCTTGAAGAGCGAGCGATGCTGTGCGGCGAAAAAACAGCGTTCCTGTTCTTAAGGTCGACAGATCGCATCCAGACGGTCCTTGCCACCATTCTTCGAACCCGCTCCGACCTGCAGACGAAGAAGCGTTGCGCAAGGGCGACGCATCTTTCATTGCCGGCGCGACGTGAAGCCGCCACCGGCGCGACCCGCGGAGTGTCTCGTTGATGTGTAAAGTTGGCGTTAAACGCAGTTACGCTCGCGTCAGCAGGCGTCCGGAATGAGACCAAAATGCGACAGTCGCGCTTTGAATGCGTGCGCGAGCGGATAACAATGGCGAGTGTGGCTACGGCGCCACAGTCGCGCGGCCCTCATTGAACGCAGGCGAGGTCGACGATTCGCGTCTCGACGCGCTCCACGCCGCGAAAGACATTGCCCGACAGCCGCGCGGCGACGTGAAACCGCGCGCCGTCTCCGCGCAGCAGCGCGGCGCCGAGCGGCGAATGCGCGGCGCGGAAGGCGATGGCGTCGACCGTCGCGCCGTCGCGCGACCGCAAGCGGGCGCGCACATGATCGGCGCCGACGATCTGCGCGAACGCCACCTGCTGCTCGGGAAGCGCGAACAATGGCTCGGGGTTCCCCTGCCCGAACGGGCCGGCGCGTTCGACGCGTCGCAGCAGGTCGAGAGAGATCCCGCGCCCGGCGAGCGCCGCGTCGAGAATGAGCGCGTCGTCGTGGCGGGCGACGTCGACGGCCGCCTCGAGCGCATCGCCGAGGAACGCGCGAAACTCGTCGAGCCTGTCGCGCGCCAGGGTCACGCCGGCCGCCATGGCGTGTCCGCCGCCCTTGACCGCCAGGCCGAGATCGACGGCGCGACGGACCGCCGCGCCAAGGTCGACACCACTTAAACTTCTACCTGAACCAGTTCCTAATTCATTTGTAAAAGCAATAACAAATGAAGGTATATTAAAGCGATCCTTTAAGCGTGACGCGATCAGTCCCGCGACGCCTGGATGCCAATCCTCGCCTTCGACCACGAGGCATGACAATCGAGTGGATCGCGCCAATTGCGCCTCAGCCTGCGCGATCGCCTGTTCGAGCGTCGCCTTCTCG
>NZ_JBFWNB010000017.1:0-64623 GCF_050251305.1 Methylocystis sp.
TCAGCCCGGCGAGCGCGGCCGCGACGTGATTCACTACGCCCATCATTCTTCTCCATTCGACAATTGTTCTTGAGATGCGTCCCGACGGCGCGCGCCGAACCCGGCCGCGCGCGACACATGCGACACATGGACCCGACGCGTCACAAAACGCGCGCAGGAATCAAACGCGGGGAATGGCAAGAGGGTCGAAGACCCGGCCGCCGACCGTTAACGCGCGTCTTAGGAGAGACGCGACGGCGGCGCGCGAGAAAGCCCGTTACTGGGCCACTGTTCGGCAGACGGCGCCAGGTCGCGCTGTTCCAGCCAGATCGGAGAATCGTCCGCCTGCGGCACCAGCACGACGATGATGGCGCTCAACAGATCCTTTGCAAAAAAGTCGTTGCTTTGTTCGCTCAAAAAGCAGGCCGTGCAATGCATGTGTTGGACATGCCGCGCCTTGCCGTCTCCGCCCTGGTCGACGCACAGTTCGTACGACGTCGCGAAGGGAGAGGTGACGAATGCGCCGAAATCGCCGGCGTGGTGCGCGTGAGAAAAAATGAGACCCAAGGCTTGCTGGAAAAGCAGACAAGCGATCGCGATCGCCAAAATCGGGCGCACAAACCGCCTCAATTTTTGTCTGTTTTGCCGCATGCTGAACTCTGAGCGCACAGCGATGAGCTTGTCAACGACGTTGAGCGTGCAGCTTCTACAATATTTTCAATTGTTGCGCCTTCGCCACACTTGGTCTTTGCAGTTCTGTTGCTGTTACGTTGCGGTTACGTTGTTGAAGAGAGCAGCATGCGTGCGCGGCGCAAGACCGCTAAACCTGTATTCGATCCTTGCTCAATATCAATAATGGAATTCTGAAAATGGGCGCGGCAGTTTCGATTGTCGACGCCCACTGCCTTGCAAGGCGCCGCGACGATGTTCGGCATACGCGCGTCGTACATAGAGTTTTCGTATTGCCGCCCAAAGATTTCGCGCCTATGATCCGCGCACCGTAAGCAATGGTTGGCGGCAATCCATGCTCATTCGGCTTATTCTCCTTGTCTCTATATTACTGCAGGCTGCAGGCGTTTCGACTGTCGCCGCGCGCGCGCAGACGCTATTTCCGGCGTTCAACACCGTCGTCTGTAAAGTCGAGTTCGTTCCTTTCGCGCCGCATGCGCCGATCGATCACGAGCGTTCTTGCTCGGACTGCATCGCGTGCTGCAACGGTCAGCCGCCCATCCTCTGCGTCTCCGAACAGATCGTGCGCCTGTCATTTCCAGCGGCGCAGTTCATCCTGTTGGCGCTTCCTATTGTTCCCGACTCGCGGACGCATGCCGCGACGCCGCCGGCGCGCGCCTCTCCCGTCTAAACGCTCCACACCATTGGAAATCACGCATTCGCCGGCGCTTGGAGCGCCCGGCGTCGATGCGACGTGTGTGAACGGCGAGCGCTTGGCAAGTGAGGGGAACCCCGGATGCGCAAGTCCCATGAGATGATCGACCGCCTGTACAGAAGCCATCATCGCGATCTGATTACGCGCGCGCGCCGCGTGATCGGCTCGGACGATGCGGAGGATATGGTGCAGGAAGCCTACCTCAAGATGCTCGAAGGCGACCGGAGCGCGCCGGTTTCGAATGCGCGGGGCTATGTGTCGAAAGTCACGTCGACCCTCGCGATCGACAGCCTCCGGCGTCAAAGGACGCATGCGCGGGCGCTCACCGAGAACAACGTCTGGTTTCAATCGGCGGACCGCGACTCGCTGAGCGCGGCGATCCCCGACGCGTTGGGCTTGGCCTCCGACGTGCAGACGGCGCTCATGCAGCTGCCGCGATGTTGCGGCCGGATCTTCTTCATGAGCCGCATTCTTGGCTTCAGCCATTCGGAAATCGCGCAGGAAATCGGCGTGTCCCTGAGAACGGTCCACCGCAATCTCACGCGGGCGTTGGATCACTTCGATCGCGCTTTCGAGATCGCGTCGTCGCGCGAACCTGCGCTGCGCGTCAAGGCGTCGCCTGCGCTACGCGCGTCTTCGCCTGCGCAATCCTCCACGCAGGGCGCCGTCGCCAAGGCGGCGGAGATCGAAATCTCGACCGCTCGAAAAAATTCTCCGCCCAGCCTGTCCGATTTCTGCGGCCTCGCTCGTCATACCATTCGGGTCCCGCGTTCTGCGGCGCCCGTCTGGAGCGTCCAGACGAACTCTCAAGGGGAAGCACCTATGACCATTCGTGTCGCCAAGCGCATCACGCTCAACGTTATTGGCCGCGCCAGCGCCCGCTGCGCTTCGACCTGCGCCGCCACCAACGGCTAAGGACGATCGGCTTGCGCCGCGCGCCCCCCGGCGAGCGGCGCAAGCGACGTCCGATGCGTCAAGACGAAGGCGACAGATAGATGCGGCTTGGCTTCAATTTTACGCTCGGCGATACCTATGACATGGTCCAGAGGCTCATTGATGAAGGACGAATCGATTACTGCGAATTCCTTATCGACAATTTTTTCTGCGTCGATCCCGACGAACTGGCCAAGGCGTTCGACTGTCCCATCGGCTTGCACATCATGTATTCGAAATTTCTCGAAGCCGATCGGCCGACCCTGGTCGACTTCGCCGCTCGGCTTCGAGATTACATCGACGCGCTGAACCCGATTTACGTCTCCGACCATATTCTGCGCTTCACCCATGAGGGACGCGCCTTCTTTCACCTCGGCGAAGTCGACTACGCGACGGAATATGAATCTGTGCGCGACAGGGTGCTCCAGTGGCAGGACCTTGTCGGCCAGCGCATCCATTTCGAGAATTATCCGTCGATCATGGACGGCGGCGCGGAGGCGCCGGCCTTCTTCGAGCGGCTGATGAAAGACACGGGCGCGGGCGTGCTGTTCGACGCGTCCAACGCGGTGTGCTCCCATCGCAACTGCGGGACGCCGTTCGACGCCTGGCGCAACGTCATCGCCGCCGCCCAGCACTTCCATGTCGCCGGCTACCGGCAGTCGCTGATCGAGCCGTTCATCTCGCTCGACACCCATGCCGAGGCGCTGGCGCCCGATACGCTCGCCTTCCTCGAACAGTTTCGATCGGACTTCGACACGCCCGGCGCGACGATGACCTATGAGCGCGACGACCAGATCGAATATGACGATATCGTCGCCGATCTCGAGCTCTTGCGAAATCTGTTCGGCGAACCCGAAGAAAGACGTCATGACCTTGCTGTCTCTGCCTAGTCGGACTGACCGCGACCTCTATCCTGCGCTGATGTCGCCGCAACTATGCGCCAAATATCCTGCCGATCAGAAGGCGTTCGTGCGCATCGACGTGAGCCTGCGCATCTACTGGCACACGCTCTTCGACATCTGCCCCGAACTGCTGGAGCTCTCCGGCCCGGACGGCATGTCGATCTTTCGGCCGTTCATGGCGTGGGCGGGCGAGAAGAAGCTCGCCTTCGACTGGTCCTACTATTTGTGGGTCTATGTTTGGCTGCGCCAATCGCCGTTCAAAGACCGGCTGCTGGCTGACGAAAAATATCTGCGGTCGGTCATGGGCGCGTCGGCCGCGCGCTGGGCGGTGCTCGATCGCGGCAGAAGTCGCGGCATCGTGATCGGATGCGCCGACACTTCGGATCTCGTCATCGGCTGGAAATGCCGCAGCGTCCGCTTCGGACGCGAGATCGAGCTGATCGAACCTGAAGAGCCCTTGCCCGCCCCTCAGGACATTTTCGGCTATTTCACGCTGCCGAGCTTTGAACTCGACGTTTTTCCGGGGTGGCAAGGCCTGTCGCGATGACAGGAGCGCCGTTCTGGCGCGGATATTGGCTGCTGTTCGCCAGCACGTCCGCCGCCGCCTTCATCATGCAGATCGATCTGGCGATGGTGGCGCGACTGGGCGGGCGGGCCTCCGGCGCCTATGCGATCTTGATGCGCATCACGCTGCTCGACGTGGCGGTCACGATCGCCTCCGCCGCCGTCGCCGCCATTGCGCTCGGCCACGCCCAACGGAACGGCGAGGAGCGCGAGGCGATCGAAAAGACCTGCGCGATCGCGGTCGCGCTAGGCGCGGCGACCGCGATCTTCGGCTTCTTCGCCTATCCGATCTTCCTGAGCATGCTGATGGGCGACGCCGCCGCCGCGCCCTTTGTCGGGGCGCCGATCGTTTGGCTCGTCGCCGGCGCGCCGTTCCGCGTGCTTGCCAACACGCAGGGATTTCTGCTGCACGGGCTCGGACGCGGCGGCGCGGTGCTGAAATGGAAGCTCGCGGAAATTCCCGCGAAGGCGGGGGCCAATTTCCTGTTCATGAATGCGCTCGGATTCGGTTTCGCCGGCTGTTTTCTCGCGGGCTACTTCGTTGCCGTGGCCTCGTCGATCTGGCTGTGGACTCGACTGGCACCGCATGGCGCCCGCAACATGCGCCTTCCGGAACTGGCCTTCGCGCGCTCCTTTCTGGGCGGGACGTTCTGGGAAGCGCTGCGGGTTCTGTCGCCGCAGGCGGCGATGCTCTTTTCGCTGACGCTGTTTTCGCTGCCCTGGCAGAGCGCCGCGAACGGCCAGCGTCTCGATTCCTTCGCCGCCGCCCAAACCTTCATGTTGTTCATTCTCGGTCCGCTGATCACGCTGACGCGCTTCCTCGCCATTCGCCTGCCTGCGAAATCCGTCGACGACTGGTCGACGGCGCTCGCGCCGATGGCGCGCGTCGGCGCGCCGATCGCGCTGACGGCCGCCGTCATTCTGCTCCTCGGCCGCGATTGGATCGGCGCGACTCTCTACCGCCAGCACGGGCCTTGGTGGTCGGTCTTCATCGCCTGCCTGGCGCTTTCGCTGCCGATCCGATTCATCGGCAGCGTCGTCCGCGGCCTGGCGCTCGCCCGCAGCGCCTTCGCCAGACTGACCTTTGCAGACGTGCTGGCGCAATGGCTCATTGCGCCCCTGGTCCTTGCGTTCGGTCTCTCCGCGAACCGTCCGGAGATCGCCTATCAGTCACTGATCTGGCCTGAAGCCGTCGTCGTTTTCCTGATTTGGCGCAGCCTTCGATCCGCGCCCGAGGAGCCGGTCGGCGCCTCGTGGCCCTCCAAAGGACATGTGCAATGAGCGTGGAGCGAGTCCCTGTTCTGATTGTCGGCGGCGGCTACGCCGGCCTGTCGGCGGCGGCGCTGCTGGCATGGCGCGGCGTTCCCTGTCTGCTCGTCGAGCGGCGCGCGTCGACGTCGCGCCTCCCGAAGGCGCATGGGATCAACCGGCGCAGCATGGAGCTCTTGCGCGTCGTCGACGGTCTGGAAGACGCGCTGTTTGCGGCGAGCCGCGCCGGCGCCAATGAGTCAACGCTGATCATCGCGGAGTCGGTGACGAGTCCGCCGATCCAGACTCTCGTGACCAAGAGGTCGCTCGACGCGACGCAGGTCTCGCCCAGCAAAATATGCACGGCGGGACAGGATCGGGTCGAACCCGTGCTGCTGCGCTTCGCCCGCGCGAACGGCGCCGATGTGCGATTTTCGACGACGCTCATACGTTTCACGCAACGCGACGACGGCGTCGAGGCGGTCCTGCGCAACGAAGCGTCGGGACAAGAGACCACGGTTCGCGCCGACTACATGATCGCCGGCGACGGCGCCGGCGGCACGATTCGCGACGCCGGCGGCGTCAAGATGCAAGGCCCCGGCGTTCTCGCCGACACCATCTCCGTGCTGTTCGAGGCCGACCTCAAGGCGGTCCTGCCGAGCGACGGATTTGCGCTCTACTATCTGCGCAACGCGGCGTTCAGCGGCGCCTTCGTCACCTGCGACGAACCCAACCACGGCCAGATCAACATCGAATATGACTCCTCGCGCGATCAGGCGTCCGATTTCGATGAAGAACGGTGCCGGGCGCTCGTGCGCCAGTCTCTTGGCGTCGCCGAGCTCGCGGTGAACATTCTCGATATCCGCCCCTGGCGAATGGCGGCGCTGCTCGCCGATCGCATGTCCTTCGGCCGCGTGTTTCTTGCCGGCGACTGCGCCCATGTCACGCCGCCCGTCGGCGGCCTGGGCGGACAGACCGCGATACAGGACGCCGCCGACCTGGCGTGGAAACTGGCGCTTGTCGTCAAGGGCCAAGCCGCGCCGGCGCTGTTCGACAGCTATGGCGTCGAGCGCAGGCCGGCGGCGCGCATCGCGATCGCGCGCGCAATCGCCAATTATGTCGAGCGTCTTCTTCCCGATCGTCAGGAGCTGCGCATCCGGGATGACGAATACGGACTGCTCGAAACCGCGATGGGGTACCGATATCGCTCCGATGCGATCATAAGCGACGCGGCTGACGACGCTTCGGCGGTCGAGGATCCTCAGCGCCCGACCGGCGCGCCGGGAACGCGTCTCGCGCATGTCTGGCTGCGGCGTGGCGAGCAGACGATCTCCTCGCATGATCTGATCGGCCGCGACTTCATGCTGTTCATCGGGCCGCAGGGCGACGACTGGGTCGAAGCGGCGCAACGTCTCGCCCAGCGCGCGCACGCGCCGCTTGGCGTTTGCCGCCTTGGCGTCGACGTCGACGATCCCGAAGCGCTGTTTCTGCCGCGCCTTGGCGTTTCGCCCGAAGGCGCGCTCCTCGTGCGCCCAGACGGATTCATCTGCTGGCGTTCGCCAAGCCGAAGCGCCGATCCGCTCGCGACTCTGGAAAAGAGCTTCGCGCGCGTGCGCGGCTTCGCGGCGCGCGAAACCAGCGCGCTCCCATCGGCCGCGCTTGTCGGCGCGGCCTAGGCTCAGCCGCGCCTGCGGCGCCAGAGAACGTCTTCGCCAAAGGAGATTGGTCGAATGTCCATTGTTTCATCGGAACTCGACACGCCGATCCTGTCGGTCGATCCGAAGCGGCTCGCAACCATCCAGACGCCCTATCAGGACTTCAACCGTCTGTCGCGCGCCAGCGGCGCGTTGGAGGCGCTGCCGCTTCGCGCCAAACGCCAGTTCAGATCCTATTATTTCTTCAACCCGCCGAAGTGGCGCGTCCGGGCGCGCGCGCTCAGCGGCGGCGAACGCATGGAGCCGTCCTTCGCGTCGATCGGCGCGGTGCGCTCCGGCACCTCTTTTCTCTCCTCTTACATTTTCCAGCATCCGCATGTCGTTCTGCCGCTTTCGAAGGAGATCGCCTTCACGGAGACGATGCGCGAACTCATGGCGCATTTCCCGACGCGCGCGGCGCAACGGGCGGCGGAGCGGCAAAACGGCGGCGCGATCACCGGCTACTGCACACCGGTGATGCCCAACCCGCTCTGGATCTTTCTCGCCAAGTCGATGTTTCCGAACATGCGGATCATCTGCGTTCTGCGCGATCCGGTCGAACGGACCTTTTCGCACTGGCGCTGGGATCAGAAGCGCTTCGTCAGCCGGAAGTCGCAGGACCCGCACTGGAAGGGCTTTCCGGATTTCGAAACCCTGATCGAGGCCGAGAAGGCGACGATCCGCGGCGGCGGCATGGAGCCGCACGCGTTTTCAGGAGCCCGCGCCGGCTATCTGCGGCACAGCATCTATGCGCCCTTTCTGCGCCTGCTCTTCGAGAAGTTTGGCCGAGACCGCGTTTTCATCGTCGATGCGGCGGCGTTTTTTCGCGACCCGCGCGCGACGGCGAAGCAGATTTACGAATTTCTCGGCCTGCCGAAGGTCGAGCCGCTGGTGATCGAGGAGCGCAATACCGGACCGGACGGGGCGCTCGACGACAGGCTCCGCGCGGATCTGGCGGAATTTTTCCGGCCCTATAACGATGAGCTTTACGCGCTGCTCGACAAGGATTTCGGCTGGGGCGCCCGATAGCAAGCGCGCCCGTTCGCCCGCCGCTCCTCGACCCTGACCCTGACGGCCGCGAAGGTATGGGCTTCACGCGCCCGCGTTCCGGCAATATATGGATGACGCTGAAATCCCGCCGGTTCGAGGATCAGGATGAACGCCCACGCCAGGAGGCCCGCAATCGCGGGGCCCGCGGCCGCCGCGCCGGCGCCGCTTGTCGACCCCTTCGGGCGGACGATCTCCTATCTGCGCGTCTCCGTCACCGACCGATGCGATTTCCGCTGCGTCTATTGCATGTCGGAACATATGCAGTTCCTGCCCCGGCGCGATCTGCTGACGCTCGAGGAGCTCGACAGGCTCTGCGCCGCCTTCGTCGCGCGCGGAACCAGAAAGCTGCGCATCACCGGCGGCGAGCCGCTGGTGCGTCACGACGTGATGAAGCTGTTTCGCGCCCTGTCGCGCCATCTTGCGTCCGGCGCGCTGGAGGAGCTGACGCTCACCACCAACGGCTCGCAGCTTTCGCGCTTTGCGGCCGAACTCGCCGATTGCGGCGTCCGGCGGGTCAATGTCTCGCTCGACACGCTCGACCCGGACCGTTTCAGGACGCTGACCCGCACCGGCGCGCACGAACAGGTGCTGGCGGGAATCGCCGCCGCCCGCGCCGCCGGCCTCAAGGTGAAGCTCAACGCCGTGGCGCTGAAAGGCGTCAACGAGGACGAGTTTGTCCCGCTCGTGCGCTTCGCGCACGAAACCGGCATGGACATGACCTTCATCGAAGTGATGCCGCTCGGCGAACTCGACGGGCCGGAGCGCGCCGACCAATATCTGCCGATGCAGGAGGTGCGCGACCGGCTGAGCGAGGCCTTCACGCTCGACGAGATTGATTATCGCACCGGCGGGCCGGCGCGCTACATGCGGGCGCGCGAAACCGGCGGGCGCATCGGCTTCATCACGCCGCTCACCCATAATTTCTGCGAGAGCTGCAATCGCGTGCGCGTCACCTGCACCGGGACGCTGTATATGTGCCTCGGCCAGGAGGATGCGGCGGACCTCCGCGCGCCGCTGCGCGAGAGCTTCGACGACGCGTTGCTGCATCAGGCGATCGAGACGGCGATCCTGCGCAAGCCCAAGGGCCACGACTTCGTCATCGACCGAACCGCGCCGGCGGCGGCGGTCTCCCGCCACATGAGCATGACGGGCGGGTGATGGCGGAGCCGACAACCGTCGCATTCATTGGCCTCGGGGTCATGGGCTATCCCATGGCCGGGCATCTTCATCGCGCCGGCCACAGGACGCGGGTCTACAACCGCACCGCCACCAGGGCCGAAAAATTCGTCGCCGCCCACCCCGGCGCGGAATGGTTTTCGACGCCGGCGGAAGCGGCGGCGGGCGCCGAATTCGTCTTCTCCTGCGTCGGCAATGACGACGATCTGCGCGCCGTGACGATCGGCGACGGCGGCGCCTTCGCGGGCATGTCGGCGGGGGCGGTCTTCGTCGACCATACGACGGCCTCGGCGCAGGTCGCGCGCGACCTCCATGCGGCGGCGGCCGAGCGCGGGCTCGGCTTCATCGACGCGCCGATCTCCGGCGGTCAGGCCGGAGCCGAGAATGGGGCGCTCACCGTCATGTGCGGCGGCGACCCGGCGGTCTTCGCGAGAGCCGAGCCGGTGATCGCCTGCTACGCTAGGGCCTGTCGCCTGATGGGGCCGCCGGGCGCCGGACAGCTCACCAAGATGGTCAATCAGATCGCCATCGCCGGCCTGGTCCAGAGCCTGGCGGAGGCGCTGCATTTCGCCGGGACGGCGGGGCTCGACGCGGAGGCCGTCATCGATCTCCTGAAGAACGGCGCGGCGCAATCGTGGCAAATGGAAAATCGCACGAAAACAATGATTGCCGGCGAGTTCGACTTCGGCTTCGCGGTCGAATGGATGCGCAAGGACCTGTCGATCTGCCTCGCCGAGGCGCGGCGCAATGGCGCGCGCCTGCCGATCGCGGCCCTCGTCGACCAGTTCTACGCCGAGGTCGAGAAGATGGGCGGACGGCGCTGGGACACGTCGAGCCTCATCGCGCGTCTGGAGCGATGAGGCGGATTTAAGGCCAATCCTTAAAAATTTATGACTGCGGCGGAACCATTCGCGGGGCCGCCGCGTTTCCCCCCCGCAAAAAGAGGAAGCGTCACGGATCGCATCGTTCGAGTAGCGAGCCGGGGCAAAATTCCCGTTCCACCCTGTGGGGAGCCCTAAATGGCCGTTTCGCGCGAAAGCCCTTTCGCAAGCCGTATGTCGCGGATCATTCTCGGATTCACCGTCGCCATCGGCGCCGCCGCTGCTGTCGCGGCTGCGCCATCGACGTCTGATCTGAAAAGCCGATCCACCGCCACTGGCGTCCAAGCCGCCGTGAGCCTAAACGACATGGGCATGCGTCCGCTTGCGCGCGGACCGGCGATCCGAGTGGGGCGCGCTTATGGCGCAGAGGATGAAGATTGCACGCTCGTCATCACGCCGAAAGATGATGGGCGGGGTCGCGTCCGTTACATGCGTAGCATCTCCTGCGCGAATTGACGCCTTAAGTCGCGCACCCGGATTAGGCCAAAAGGGCTGGCCTGAGGCGAGGATCGTTCGGAAACGGACGTCTTCGCCTTTTTGTTTTTAAGGAGCTGCTTTTTTTTAAAATTTCGTCTGCAGGCGTAGGCCGAGATAGCTCGCCCGCGTCCTGACCGGGTTCCACGGGTCGATGATCTGGACGTCGCCCGACAGCCGAAACCACCGGGTCACCGCAAAATTGTAGAAAGCCTCGACGCCGCCCTCGCTGCGCCGATAGATTTTCCGCATCGCCAATCCGGAGAGGAGCGGCGGGGTCAGGCCGTAGTGATAGAAGCCGACGCCCCAGAGATCGTCCTCGCGGCCGCTCATCAGATTGTTGCCGGCGAGACCGACGAGCATGCTCCATTTGACCGGATTGGGATTGCCGTCCGACCGCGTCGCCAGGGTGAAGAGACCCCAGCCGACTTTCGGGTCGGTCTCGCTCTGCATCAGATATTGCTGGACCGCGTAGGAGACGAACCAGAAGCCTTTCTTGGTCAAGCCGCGGAGCCGGGCGATCGCCTGGCGCGTCTCGCCGATGTCGTCGAGATCGAAGCCGCGCGCATTGCTGTAGGCGGCGCGCAACGTGTGGAATCCGCGCAGGCCGCCGATCTCGACAGGCACGGTCGCCATCACTCCGGCGCCGACGCCGCGCTCGAACGGCCGTTCGATGACGCGCGGCTGCTGCGCGTTGCGCGGATCGGCGACCATCACTTTGAGGTCGAAATATTTGGTCTTGAGCGTCGCCGCGCCGCCGAGGAGATAGGGCGGCGCGATAATCAGCCGGTCGGCGACGCTTTCCGGCGAGCTGACGCCGATGCCGGTCGAAGGCAGCGCAAAGGCGCGGTTCATGAAGGTGTCGATGCCGCCGCCGCCGACGAGCGGCGTCTGCGAGGCGAGCGTCAGCATGTTGAATTTGCCGATCGTCACCGAAAATTCCTCGCTGAACGCCTGCGTCAGCGACATCGACAGAGCGGAGTGATAGCCGTCGCGCTCGATGAAGGCCTGGGCGACATTGACCGGCAGCAGCGCCAGGTCCTGCCGGTTCACGTTGCGGCCGAAGTAATGCTCATATTGCGCATTGAATTTGAGCCCTTTCCAGAAGCCGAACTTCTCGCCGTCGACGCGCAGAAACATGTCCATCTTGCCGCCGTATTGCGCCGTCCGGTCGATCGCGCCAGCGGGAATGCCCTGATAGAACTGGGTGACCCAGACGTCGACGTCGACGCCGAAGCGGCGCAGCTGGTCCTTGGGGCCGCCGGGCGTGTCGGTCAACGATTTCTGCTTGGCGAGCGAGACAAAATCGTCATCCGCGAGGGCGCGGCCGGCGATCGGCGCAACGCTCAGGCAGGCGGCGGCGAGCAAGCCCAACGCTCGCGACGCTCGCCGGTTGCCGGAGGCCGGCCCGTTCCAGTCCCTCCGCCGCCACATCCTGTCGGGCCTCGCGCGCAGTCCGATCGTGAATCAAATATCGTCAAGCTTAGCGCCATCGCCGCCCTTGTCTATTGGCAGCCCGCAACAGTCGCGAGCTTTCCTTATTCGAAACGGCTCAGGCAGTCGCCTCTAGGTCGGCACGCCGACCTAGAGGCGATGCGGGTCAGTCTGAATTTAGGTTACGACCTGATTGGTCATTTCCCAAAGGCACGATCTGGGATGAAACATGAAACACCCTTCAACTTTTGGAATAAAGTTATTCACGCGCCCAAGGCCCTTATTCTCAAGGCTTCGGCTCGCGTGCAAAAGTCTTGAGTATTGCAACAGGTGAAGGCACCTTTGAGCTATAGCGGTAGTCCGCGTCAGGAACTCGGCCCCTGAAGCAGCCGCTCAAACATGCGCTTCAACGGCGACAGGCGGAAGGGCAACCAGCTCGGCAAGCTTGGCCGCGACGTTTGCCATCGGCTCTTCTGCAGTACTCAGGCCGCTTCGCGAGCCGAGCAGCGGACTGACTTCACGGAGAGCTTCATACGTTGTGTCGTGCACGATGGGAACGAGCAGCTCACGCGCTAGGAGTGCCGAAAGCTCTTTGTCGGCGATGCCCTCTCCTTGAACACGGCGCAGCAGCGCAGGAGTCACCAGCACGATCCCGACTCGCGACTTCGCCAGTCCCTTGTCGATTTCGCGGAGCAACGGCGCGCCGAGGAGTACGTCCTTCTCGCTGAACCAGACCGAGACACCGCGCGACTCGAGTAGATCGTGCAGCTCCTTGGCGGCACCTCCCCGGTCGTCCCACGCGTGGCAGAGAAAGACGTCCCGAAGGTCAGGCAGGGACCCTCGCTTCTCGACGCTTTCGCGGATCGGGGTGAGCGCCCGCACCTGGGCCGGAGTGTACGCCACGGAGGAACCGGCTCGAGACCATCTCGGTCTTACGCTGCTGCCGCTCCGGCTGCCACCGCTGCTCACCGATGAGGAATACGACGGTAGTGATCGCCCGGAACCACTGTAGCCGCTGTAGCCGCTGTACAGGCCAGAGCGGTAGCGGCATACAGGGCACGCCGCTGCAGCGCCTGCTGAGCGATGCCCCTCTACTGGTGCTGTGCATCTAGCCATCGGTGAATTTCCTAGTTCGAGTTGATGCCGGCCCGCATCACACCGCCCGACAGCGTTAACCAAACCAGAGCCCTCCCCGGTTGTCAACCAATGATATTGTTTCTATTTTTTGGTAAGTAATACTTACGTAAGTAACGCTTTACAAAATCATCCCGCTGATTCATACATTTTGCCATGGCCCCACGGATCGAGCCCTTTTACGCGGAGGTCGGACGTCGCATTCGCGACCACCGAAACAAGGCGGGCATGACGCAAGAGGACCTCGGCCGATTGCTCTCGCCGCCGACGACCCGCGTATCCGTCGCCAACATTGAGGGTGGCCATCAGCGAATTTTGTCGCATACCCTTGTGCAGCTGGCGGCGGCGCTCAATGTCGAAGTCACTGACATTCTGCCGCCAAAAGCAGTGCAACCAGTCACCAGCAGCAATGCTCGCATCACCGATGAGCTTGTGTCTAAGCTTGGCCTTTCGGTGAGCGCAGCGAGAAAGCTTGCCGGCAAATCTAAAATCAATTGAACCCATAGGAGAGTCGATGAGCATCTTGTCCGCTAGAAATCAGGCTGAAGCATTGGTTGATGCTCTGAACATCAAGCATGCTCCTGTTGACGTTGCGGGCGTTGCGGCACAACTCGGACTTGAAGTGGTTTACGTCGACCTTGGCGAAGACATTTCTGGAGCGCTGATCACGGGACCCCATGGCTCCCGCATTGCCATACGGAAAAGCGATCCTCCACAACGGCAAAGATTTTCAATCGCCCATGAAATGGCCCATCATTGCCTACGCCACCAATTCGAGCCGGGTGAGCATGTCCACGTTGATCGTGGACATTTGATCAGCCACCGCAATCAGCGTTCGTCCACCGGCATGGACGCAAAGGAGATAGAGGCAAACCAGTTTGCTGCCTGCCTGTTGATGCCGTCCCGCTTGGTGCGAGAACGCGTCAAGGCGTTGAACACTGAACAGCTCTATGATTCCCACGTCACTGCGCTCGCCAAAGAATTTAATGTCAGCGAACAGGCGATGACGATCCGGCTTACAACATTAAGATTGTTGTAGGTGAACCGCTCCTGATTTGCTGGAGGCGCGTCGGCTTGAACTATACGGCGCAGGGACTTTCTCAATTCAGATCGACCCATTACCCAGCCGGCTTCCTCGTTGACGCGTTAAGTCCCTCTCCCTACTGTGCGCGCCTCCCCATTCCAGATTGGCCAGTTCGCATCCCATGTCCGCACCGCTCCTGTTGTCGCCCGAACTCGTCGCAGCCGCGCGCGTCTCGCCCGCCTGGCCGTTCGAAGAGGCGCGAAAACTCGTGAAGCGGGTCGAAGCCAGCGGCCAGACGCACGTGCTGTTCGAGACCGGCTACGGTCCGTCCGGCCTGCCGCATATCGGCACTTTCGGCGAGGTCGCGCGCACCAGCATGGTGCGCCGCGCGTTCGAGGTCCTGACCGAGGGGAAGATCGCGACGCGCCTCCTCGCCTTCTCCGACGACATGGACGGGCTGCGTAAGGTCCCCGACAACATCCCGAACAAGGAGCTTGTCGCGGCCAATCTCGGCAAGCCGCTAACGCAGGTGCCGGACCCTTTCGGCACGCATCCGAGTTTCGGCGCGCATAACAATGCGCGGCTGCGCGCCTTTCTCGACGCCTTCGGCTTCGAATATGAATTCGCCTCAGCGACCGACTATTACAAGAGCGGCCGCTTCGACGCCGCCTTGAAGCACATGCTCGCCCGCTACGACGCGGTGATGAAGATCATGCTGCCGAGCTTTCGCGAGGAGCGCGCCGCAACCTATTCGCCCTTCCTGCCCGTCCATCCGAAGACCGGCATCGTCATGCAGGTGCCGCTCGACGCTTACGACGCGGAAGCCGGAACGATCTCCTGGAGCGATCCCGATACGGGCGAGAAATTCGTAACGCCCGTCACCGGCGGCCATTGCAAGCTGCAATGGAAGCCGGACTGGGCGATGCGCTGGTATGCGCTCGGCGTCGATTACGAAATGGCGGGCAAGGATCTCATCGACTCGGTGAAGCTGTCCGGTGCGATCGTGCGCGCGCTCGGCGGCCGCCCGCCGGAAGGCTTCAACTATGAGCTCTTCCTCGATGAGAGGGGCCAGAAGATTTCGAAGTCGAAGGGCAACGGCCTGACCATCGAGGAATGGCTGACCTACGCCAGCCCCGAGAGCCTCGCGCAGTTCATGTATCAGAAGCCGACCGCGGCGAAGCGGCTCTATTTCGACGTGATCCCGCGCGCCGTCGACGACTATCTGAATTTTCTCGACGCCTATCCGCGCCAGGACTGGAAGAACCGCCTCGGCAATCCTGTGTGGCACATCCACGCCGGCGACCCGCCCCCGGCGGAGACGCTGGAGCATGAAGGCGAGGCGAAGGGAACCAGCGTCTCCTTCTCGATGCTGCTCAACCTCGCCGCCGTCGCCAACGCCGAAGATCCGGCCGTGCTCTGGGGCTTCCTGCGCCGCTACGCGCCCTCAGTGACGCCGCAGAATCATCCCCGCCTCGACAAGCTCGTGGGCTACGCCGTCGCCTATTTCCGCCACTTCGTGAAGCCGGCGAAAAGCTATCGCGCCGCGGACGACGTCGAGCGCGAGGTCCTGCAGAACATCGACGCGGCGCTCGCCGGCATGGAGCACGCCAGCGGCGAAGAGATCCAGACAGCGCTTTACGATGTCGCCCGCGCCGCGCCGCGCTATCAGGACTTCAACGCGAAGGGCGCGACGCCGGAGCGCCCCGGCGTCTCCAACGACTTCTTCAACATGCTCTACGAAGTGCTGCTCGGCGAGAAGAAGGGGCCGCGCTTCGGCTCCTTCATCGCGCTCTATGGCGTGGCCGAGACGCGCAAGCTGATCGGGGACGCGCTCAGCGGCGCGTTCGCGCGCGAAACGGCCTGATGCGCGTCGCCGAAGCCGACATCCTCATCGTGTCGGGCTGGAGCGATTCCGGCCCCGAACATTGGCAAAGCCGCTGGCAGGCGAAACTCTCGACGGCCAGACGGGTGGCGCAACGCGACTTCGAAAAGCCGATTCGCGCCGAGTGGGAAGAAACGATCGCGCGAGAGGTTCTCGCCAGCGCGCGACCGGTCGTGATCGTCGCGCATTCGCTCGGCGTCATCGCCACGCTGCATGCGGCGCAGCGCGTCGGCGACAAGATCGCCGGCGCCTTTCTCGTCGCGCCGCCCTCGGAAGCGGTGATTCGGGAACTGCCATCGGTCGATTCCGGCTTCCTGCCGATTCCGCGCGCGCAGCTTCCCTTCCCCGCGGCGATGGTCGGCAGCAGCGACGATCCCTATGCGGATCCGCTCTTTGCGCGCCATCTCGCGCAGGACATCGGCGCTGAGTTCATCGACGCCGGCGCGGCCGGCCATATCAACGTCGACAGCGGCCACGGGCCATGGCCGGAAGGCTCGCTCGTCTTCGCGAAATTCATGGCGAAACTCTAACGCGCGTCATCTGTTCGGAGTATTGACACGCTACTGACGATCGCCGACGTTGCCACAACGCGCTGTTCCCAAGCGTTTTTGCATCGGGGTCATTGCGTTTTGCAACGACGGTTCATTGAGAAGAATTGAGATGGACATCACAAAAATTTTCCTCCGCGCCGCCGCGCGTACGGCTGTCATACTGGCGATGGGCGCATCTGCGTCGATGGCGCTGGAACGGGTCGAACAGCCGTCCTCCATTCCGGGCGCCGGCCCCTGGGACGAGAAGGCCTGGAGCGACTTTTACGCGACGAGCCAGGGCTCGCGCCTCATTCCCTGGGACTGGATCAAGGCGCTCAAACAGGCCGACGGCCAGCCTTTCCTTGCGGATGGTTTCGCGCGCTACGGCTACCTGCCCAATCCCGCGAGTCCGACGCCGGGGCTTCCGGTCGGCTTCGTCGTCGCCGACGGCGTCCTGGGACCGACCTGCGCCGCATGCCATACGCGGCAGATCGAGGTCGAGGGCAAAGCCTATCGCATCGACGGCGGGCCGGCGCTCGCCGATATGGGCGCGCTCTGGGCCGATCTCGACGCGGCGATGGGCAAGGTCGTCGCCGACAAGGCGGCCTTTTCGGCGTTCGCCAAGGCCGTTCTCGGCGCCGGCTATGATCCGCAAAAGGAAATCAAGCTGCGCGCCGAGGTCGATCTCTGGTACGGGCGCCACCACGCCATCACCGAGGCGGGCCTGCCCAAGGACAAGCCGTGGGGCGCCGGACGCATCGACGCCGTCGGGATGATCCTCAATCGCGTCGCCGGCCTCGACGTCGGTCGGGGGCCGACGCATATCATCCCGGGCAACATGCGAAAGGCCGATGCGCCGGTGCGGCCGCCGTTCCTGTGGAACGCGCCGCGCCAGGATCATACGCAATGGCCGGGATTCGCCGACAATGGCGACCGCATTCTCGCCATGGCGAGAAACGTCGGACAGGTCTATGGCGTCTTCGGCGAGTTCTTCCCGGAGAAGGACACCAGCCATCTTCTGGGCTTCAACTACGTCAAATCCAATTCGGTCGACTTCAAAGGGCTGATCGAATTGGAGCGGCTGGTCGAGCGGATCGGGCCGCCGAAATGGCCGTGGCCCGTGGATGCGAAGCTCGCGGCGCAAGGCCGGCTCGTCTATGAGCGCCCCTATGAAGAAGGCGGCTGCGCCGATTGCCACGGGATCGACCGAGGGCAGCCGCGTCTGCTCAATCCGGACACTTGGTGCACGCCCGTGCAGGACGTCGGCACCGACGCGCGCGAATATCAATATTTCGCGCCGGACTGGAAGGTCGACGCCGGCGCGCTGACCGGAGCCTCGATTCCCTTCGTCTCGGAGCCGCTCGCCAGCAAAGACGCGCCGGTCTCAGTGCTGGCCACCGCTGTGCGCGGCGCAATCCTGCAACATTTCATTCCGGTGACGGTGAATTCCGTCGAGCGGCAAAAGGCCGACGTGACGCTCGCGCTTCTTCGGCCTTTGGTCGAAGAGTTGAAGGGCGTCTACAAGATTCCCGGCACGCCCGGCGCCGGACGCTGGGCCTGCCGCCGCGCGCCGGAAACCGAGGGCAAGATCAAATATGAAGCCCGGGTTCTCGAAGGCGTCTGGGCGGCGGCGCCCTATCTGCACAACGCCTCGGCCCCGTCGCTCGCCGAACTCCTGAAGCCGCCGCAGGCGCGCGTCAGCGATTTCAAGATCGGCCCGGCCTATGACATTTCCGCTGTCGGCCTCGCCGTGGAGCAGCCGAAGTCGACGTTCCTGATGAAGACGGATTGCAACCGGGGCTCGGGCGTCAGCCATTGCGGCCACGACTACGGCACCACGCTGAGCGAGTCGGACAAGCGGGCGCTGCTCGAATATCTGAAGACGCTCTGATCGGCCGTCGGGGACGGATCGTCGCCGTTCCCGACGCTTCGGCCATGTCGCTTACCGAACGCGCTGAACAGGACGCCGCCCGCACGCGCTATCGGCGACCGTTCATCCCTCCTCTGCTACGCTTGCAAGATGAGTCGGACAAACGCCAAGCGTGGCGAGGCTTTCTCGCCGATCTTCGGAAAATCGCTCATTGGGTCGAAGAGGACGACGCGCGGCGCGCGGCGCGCGAAACGCCTCGCGCTCATGGCGGCGCTGACCTTCGCCGGCGCAGCGCGCGCGGAACTGCTGAAATTCGAGACGCGGCCGGATGGGGGAAACGAGGCGGTGACCGCAAGCGTGAAGCTCGATGGCGCGTCTTATGACCTCGCAGGAACGCTGGCGAAGCCCGCCAAGCCGCCGAGCGGCGGCGCGACGTCCGTTCTGATCGAGACGCAGCCGCGCGACGATGTGCGGCCGCTGGCGCTCGAGCGCGGCATCGGGACGCTGACGCTCGACTTCGGCAAGCTGCCCGATAAAGCCAGAGCGCCCGCGATGGCGGATATACTCGTATATCTTCGGGGGCCGCTCAAGATGAAGCGGATTCTTGGCCGCGCCGACGGCGCCGACGCGGACATCATGTCGGACGCGGCTCCGGCCTTCGACGGGCTGTTGATCCACGACGCCAGTCGAGAGCCCGCCGTCCCGACCCGATTCATCGCCACCTGGGGCGCCGACGCCTATTGGCGCGAGAAGCCGCGCGTCGAATTCACAAAGGACGCGGCGGCCAATGGGCGGCGCTTCTATCTCGCTGGCGTCGTCGGGTCGACCACGGCGACAAATTGCGTCGCGCCCGTCAACGCGCGCGCGATCGCGCCGCCGCTTCGGGCGCTCTTCGTCGCGCTCGACGAATGGACGGCGAAGGGCGTCGCGCCGCCAGCCTCGCGCGCGCCGCTCGATGGCGATCTGACGCCGGCGCAGGATCTGAAATGGCTGAAAACTCCGGCGTTGCCGGCCGCGCCGGAGGGCGCGCGCCGGGTTCCAAAGATCGACGCCGACGGCAATGACGTCCCCGGCCTGCGCACGCCCGATCTCGCGTTGCCGATTGCGACCTTCACGGGCTTCAACGCGCAAAAAAACAAAAAAGGGCCGCCCTGCGTCGCCGGTTCTGCAATCCCCTTCGCGGCGACGAAGGCCGATCGCGACAAGACCGCCGATCCGCGTCCGGCGCTCGTCGAGCGCTACGGGTCGCGCGCCTATTTCGTCGCGACGATGCGCGTGATCGCCGACAAGCTCGTCCAGAAGCGGCTGCTGTTGCAGAAGGACGCCGACGCCTATGTGGCGGCGGCGAGAACGGCGCCGTTTTAGGAATTGAGGACGAAAATTCCCGCGTTCAGATAGGTCGCGAAGGCGACCCAGAACGCGGTCGGCGCCAGGGCGTATCCCGCGGCTCGATCGAGCCGGTGGAAAAGGAACGTCGTCGCAATGACCAGCGCCTCCAGCGGCGCAATGACGACGAGTCCGAAGAGCGGGCTGCGCGCCCCGAAGAAGGCGAACGACCAGGCGGCGTTCAGGACGAGTTGCGCGCAAAAGACCAGGATCGCGGCGCGCCGTCCGGGGGTCGCCGGCGCAAGCCGGAGAATACGGTAGAAGCCGCAGGCCATCAGCACGTAAAGCGTCGTCCAGGCCGGGCCGAACGCCCAATTCGGCGGTGTCAGCGGCGGTTTGGCGAGCGCGTCGTACCAGGGCGCGATGTTCGGCGTCGTCGCGAAACTGCCGAGCAGCGCGGCGGCGAGGACCGGCCCCGCCGCCACGACGGCGGAGATAAGCCGTGACGATTGCTGCGCAGAAGGCGTCGAACCGCTCCTTGCTCTTTCAGGCTGCGTCGTTCCGCGCAACGGGCGCAGCGCGGCGGCTTACGGCTGTTGCGGGATCCGGTAGAAGACCGGCGTCGCGCCGGCGCGGACGCTGTTCTGGGATGAGAACATGTCGTCTTTCATCCAGTTGGGCAGATCGTCTTCTCGGTGGCGGCTGATGAGGGTCTTGTCGGTCTCGCCGAGATAGATGCGAATGCCGCCCCAGACCGCCTTGTAGTCATTCTCGCCCACGCGGCTTTCGATAAAGCCCGTGATCGCGGAATTCCCGAGGTTCCAGATGAGCGCCTCGCCGCTGACCGCCGCCGCGTGCCGCCCGCCGACGTAACGATGGCCGACAGAGATTTTGACGTTGTAGGTCGGATAGACGCTGATATCGAACATGTCGAAGAAGCGCCCGCGCCGCGGCTGCCACTGGTAGGCGAGATATCCAGGCCCATAGCCCAGCGGGGTGAAGAAATGGCCCGCACTCTCCTCATAGCCGGCGATGCTGGAGAGGGCGAACGGCCCGTAGTAATAGGCGCCCTCGGCGCCGACGCGGAAGCGCGTGTCGTCGAGACGCTTGTCATGGGCGATCGCGCCATAACCGCCGATGAGGCCGACGTTCGGATCGCGCCAGAAGGCGTGGCCGGCGCCGCCGCTCACGAAGAAGCCGCGATGCGCCGCCGCAATCGCGTCGATCTGATATCCGAACCGATTGCCGATCGGGGCGGTGATCGACCCCATGCCGCCGGCGGAGGCGTTGTTCAAGCGCGCAAAGCCGAGCCAGTCGGACCCGCCGCCAAAGCCTTCGAGCTTGCCGTTGACGCCGTCGACGGCGCGCTTGGGGCCAGGATTATCGGTCAGCGGCGGCTTCCACCACGACGGATGTTCGGCGCGCGCTGAAGACGTAGCGAAGGCGACCGCCAGAATGGCGAGCAGCTGACGCTTGAATGACATGTCGATTGAAGTCCCGTGCGGTGATCGTCGCGAGCCTTTCACCCTAGCGGGCTTCAGCTTCGCGCGCTGTGACATTGCGGCAACAGCCCTCCAAAATAGAAGCCGTTCAACAGTCTGATCCACAGCGGTTAATATTGTGGATCGAGGTTTTTGCCGACGGCGTGCAGGTGCTCGCCCAGATTCTCGCGCGTCGCCGGATCGACGATGGCGAAGGGCGCGGCGACCGCCGCGCCGGCGACGCCGCCGACCGCCGAAACCGCGCCGGCCGTCGCCAGCCCGAGCTGATCGCCGACGCCCGCATGGCCGTCCCTGAGCGGCTGACCCTGCGCCAGCCTGGCGCCGATCGAGCGCACCACCTCGGGAGAGGAGGCGAATTTGCTGTGCTCCAAAGGATCGTTGGTGGCGATGCCCGTCAGATCGACGACCTTCACGCGTTCCCGGTCGAGGACTTCCTGGTAGGGCGGCGCGTGCGGATCGACGGCGCCCAGCCGCGTATTGCCCCAGAAGCGGCGGGAGGCGGCGAGCGCGTCGTCGTCGCGCGAAGCGAACAAGGTGAACACCGAAGGCCGAACGCCGATCGCGCCGATCTGTCGCCGAAACACGTCGAAATCGACGTCCGGCGCGGCGAGCATGACATTCTGGATCTTCGATCCGATCTGGCCGTTGCGGATCGCCATCTGGCGCAGCGCTTCGAGCGTCACCCAATTGCCCATCGAATGCGCCAGGATCGCGATCTCGCCGACCTCACGGTCGCGCTGCAGCGCCTGCAGCACGCTTTCCAAAGCGTCGCGAGAATAGCTCGCGCTTTCATGATCATAGCCATATTGCAGCAGCCGGCCGCGGGACGGCCAGGTGAACAGAACCGGCGTGACGTCGGCCTCCGAGTCGTGGAC
The DNA here is from genome assembly GCF_050251305.1 of Methylocystis sp. GTDB lineage: Bacteria > Pseudomonadota > Alphaproteobacteria > Rhizobiales > Beijerinckiaceae > Methylocystis. The sequence continues at coordinate 21,863 of NZ_JBFWNB010000017.1, forward strand.
GATCTGCGCAAAACGGTAGACCGCCTCCTCGAACCGCGTGTTGAAGCCATGGACGAAGAGGAGAACCTGTTTCCTTGGCGTCTTGCGGATGCGAGCGTTGAAGGCGGTCAGCGCCTGCTCCTTGCTGAGCACCTCGGCGTGCAGCGTGGTGAATTGGGTCGCGGGATCGGGCGTCGGCGCCTGCGGCCATTGCACGTCGCCGATCACGCGATTGGCGTCGGGCGGGATCGAGACCGCAATATTGGCGAAACTCACGCCGCGCCCGCGTTCGCCGGAAAACATCGCGCCGGGCTCCGCCACATCCGGCTCTCTGTTGGTGATGACCAGAAGGTCGACGACGCTCGCGCCGGGGACGCGCTGATGCGTCGGCACGAGCGTGCCATGCGGACGGCTCGCGCAAGCGCTGAACGCAAGCGCCAGAAGCGCCACCAGCCCGATCCACCCGCGCCCCATACGCCCCGTGCTCTCAACTGTTCCTGCGCGTCGCCGCAAAGGCGACGCCAACCACGCTCCGTCCTCCATCTTTACGGCTCAAATGCGACGTTCCCCCACGCTGTGCGCAATCGCACTGAATTCTCGGGGGGAATGCGTCATTATTGGGATGCTCGCGCAAGAAGCCGGGCGTCGGAGGCGGGGCTGGGACGAACGTCTCCGACTGCGCAGGGGAAGGCCGAGCGCCTTCCCCTGCCTTTCAGGCCCGGGTCAGCGCCTTTTCGATCTCCTTCAAGGGATGCCGCGTCAGGTCCTTGGCGAGTTCGCCGACGACCTTGCCATGCGCCTTCTGCGACAGCTCCTTGCGGATTTCGCCGAGCGCCTTCGGCGGCGCGACGATGACGATCGCATTCAATTCGCCCGATTCCGCCGCCCGATTGATGCGGTCGGCCATAGCGCGGGCGAAGCGCTCCTCCTCCAGCTCATGCCAGTCGACATTCTGCATGGCGCTGCGGCCCGGGGAGAAGGAGTTGAAGCTGCGGCCGGGCTTGTCCGAGCCCTGCTCATGGGTCGGCGGATTTTCGTCGATACGCGTCTCGACGACGCGCAGATCGAGGAGGTCGGCGTCGCCATGGTTTTGAAAGAAAAGCGCCCGACGGCCGTCTCCGACCAGAACCCAGGCGCCGTTGCCGACGGAAACTTCGCTCATGACATCCCTCGCCTTCAATCTTCTTCTTTACGACATGTGCGGCGTCAGACGACGCCGCACGCGTTCGCCGGCGCGGCAAACGCAGACTCTCCTATCGTCGCGAGAGATCGATCACAAGGCTGGCCGACCGTTCGCGCTCCCCCCTGATGACGGAGGTAGCGCGCCGTCGGTCGGGTTCAAATGGCGCCCGTGGGGGGCGTCATGCGGCGAGCTTTTCTTCCTTCTCGCCCGCGTCGGACGCGCGCTTCATCTCCTGCAGCGCGGCGTCGAGCGCGCCGTCGCCGGCATGCGCCGCCGCAGCCCGGAGACGCGCGGCGTGGCGCCTGATCGCGCGCTCGTTCAGCGCCCAGATCAGCCAGCCGACGGCGGCGATGCTCAGCAGCGCCGTATAGGGTTCGCCCAAAGCGAAAGACGACAGGAAGGAAAAATCGGGCGCGCATTCATTGGCGTATTCGCAGGCGTCAGACCAATCCTGAAACCATTGTTTGACCGCTTCCATCGTGACCTCCTTGGCGCCGCGCTGATGCTTTCGACGGACGCACGCCCCATCGGTCGAACGCATAGCGCAGGTTCATGGCGAAGATTGTGCGCTGCAGCATGTCGCGCGTCAATCGGGCGCGGCAAGGTCAAATCAGCGCACCGCCTTGAATTTAGGCAGAAAACTTCGCGAACGGGGTTGCGCGCTTGCCTCCCAAGATTTCTCTCCTTGTCATGCGCGCTAATCGCGCGGACGCAAATTGCGCGCCAACGCCGGCAGGCGGAAAGGCGGGCGATTTGAGGCGCGCCCATGAGCGTTTTCTGACAAAAGAGACCATCAGGCGCTGGGAGTTGAAAAGATGCGAACGCCGCTGGCCGCTTCGATGGTGCTTCTCGCGATCACTCTGGCGCTCTCCGGGTGCGGGGTGAATTATCATTTCAATCCGGGGCCGCGCAGCTGGCCCGCTGCGCCGGCCGCCCCCAACAAATGATGCCGACCGCGGTTACGCGCGCAGACGATAGAGATCATGGCCACGGTTCGACTGCTCTCCGACGAAGAACTCTCGCCCGAGGCTCGGGCCGTCTTCGCCGACATTCGCGCGACGCGCAAAAGCGACTTCGTGAATAATTTCTGGCGCGCGCTCGCGCATGATCCCGTGACCTTGAAGCGCACCTGGGAGAGTCTGAAGCAGGTGATGGGGCCGGGCGCGCTGGAGCCGAAAGTGAAGGAGATGCTCTACATCGCCGTCTCGATCGCCCACGCCTGTCCCTATTGCATCCATTCGCACACCGCGAGCGCCCGCGCGAAGGGCATGAGCGAAGAGGAATATCGCGAACTGCTGGCGATTGTCGGCATGGCGTCGGAGACCAACCGTCTCGTCACGGCGCTCGGCGTGCCGATCGACGAGGAGTATGAGGCGGGGTGAGCAGTTCCTAGTCATCGCTCCGCTTGTCGCGGAATTAGAGATATTGAATTGGATTGAATTTTGAGGCTCTAACATGTCAATTGCAGAACATGAATTTGGTGGCGTTTCGACAGATCTCAAATTGGCAGTGGTTGAAGGGTACTTGCGAGCATTCACAACAGCCCTTAGGCCATACTTTCGCGAGCTTTGGTACATCGACGCGTTCGCAGGCACCGGAGAGCGCACCGAGAGGCTCGACGCGCACGATGGAACTCTCTTTGACCCAGCTACTCCAGAACGGATCGAACGTCATCGCGGATCTGCTACAATAGCAATTGATATTGAACCGCCGTTCGATCGCATCGTTTTTATTGAGAGAAATCCTAAGCACTGCGCCGCGCTAGAGTTACTGCGCGACATGCATCCGCGTCGCGACATTCAGGTAAGGAAGGGCGTCGCTGAGAAGGAGCTGGCGACTTTGCTTGGACGAAGAAATTGGGAGTCAACCAGGGCCGTGATGTTTCTGGACCCTTATGGAATGAGCGTTCCTTGGGAGATACTGGAAGCAATCAGCTCGACGAGAGCAATCGATGTCTGGTACTTGGTTTCGCTCTCTGGTCTCTTTCGACAAGCAACCCTGGATTGGACAGCCATGGACGCTGGAAAACGCGCGGCCATCACAAGAATGCTTGGGACTTCCGAGTGGGAAAGCAAATGGTACGAGCGCTCAGATACGACGGATCTATTTGGAACTGTTGACGAGCAGCATCAGCGGACTGCTGATGTGGATAAGATCGAGAGCTTCGTTCGAAAGCGCCTCGAAACGATATTTCCAAAAGTGTTGTCTCCGCTCCGGTTACATACAAAGCAGGGCGCACCTATGTTTGCCTTGTTTTTCGCAATCGCAAATCCAGACCCCAAAGCCATTGGACTAGCAACAAAAATCGCAGGTCACATGCTCAAGGTAGGGCGGTCGTCCCATACGCGCCCCTGATAGGATCGACCCGCCGCCTTCTTGTTCTTGCCACCCCATTGCTTAAAAAAGAAAGCGACGCCGTAGTCCTGGCAAAGCTGATGGATTTCATCCAGCCATTCAATTTTCATTGAGCGCGCACGCGGACCAGATTCTCCCCCAACAATAGCCCAATGAATTTGATCCAAGTTCGCGTTGGCTACCGAGCCAATGAGTGGTTCGAAAGAGACGAAACGGATCGCCGCGGGAGTTTCCCTTAGATCGTCCAATCGGGACAAAACCTTCGAGTTCTCGACCGACGTGCCCAACCAAACATTGCTTAGCTTGGGAGTGTTGGCCGACGAGAGAACAGCCTTCATTCTTGCCGGGCGTTTGGTTAAAATCTGATAGGTGTGTTGAGGGGTGCGCGCCATAACGGACCATACGCGTTCAATGAACTCGAGGGGTACATGCTCGTGAAATAGGTCTGACATAGAATTCACAAATATCGTGCGCGGGCGCTTCCAACCTAACGGGCTCAAAAGCGCTTGCTCGTCGAGATAAATCTTGCCGGTCCAAACACTTCGACCTCCGCTCCTTCGCGTAAGATCGTGGTATTTCTCGATGCCCATTGCATTTAGCCGCGCTGCCATGCGCATTGCATAACAGTTAGTGCACCCTGCGCTGAGGACTGAACAGCCGGCCACTGGATTCCAGGTCGCGTCAGTCCATTCGATTGAAGTCTCAGCCATATCCGCAACTCCTAGCGGTTGATATGCTAGGAACCCGGTAAATCAATGTCTAATGTTCATATTTTGTTCCATACACGATTTCGCGACACTTGGCAAAAACCAACTTGCCCTCACACCAGCCTACTCTGCGCCTTCGCCGCGGCGATGAAACTCGCAAAGAGCGGGTGCGGCTCGAAGGGGCGCGACTTCAGTTCCGGGTGATATTGCACGCCGACGAACCAGGGGTGGCCGGGAATCTCCACCGTCTCCGGCAACAGCCCGTCGGGCGACGAGCCGGCGAACAGCAGCCCGCATTCCTCCAGCCGGTCGCGATAGGCGAAATTCACTTCGTAACGATGGCGGTGGCGCTCGGAGATTTCCGTCGCGCCGTAAATCTCGGCGATGCGCGACCCCGGCTTCAACAGCGCGGGATAGGCGCCAAGACGCATGGTGCCGCCCATGTCGCCGCCCGCCGCGCGCTGCTCCAGTTCATTGCCCTTGAGCCATTCGGTCATCAGGCCGACGATCGGCTCCGCGCAGGGGCCGAACTCGGTCGAATTCGCCTTTTCGATTCCAGCAAGCGCGCGCGCGGCCTCGATCACCGCCATCTGCATGCCGAAACAGATGCCGAAATAGGGCACGCCGCGCTCGCGCGCGAAACGCGCCGCGAGAATCTTGCCTTCGGCGCCGCGCTGGCCGAAACCGCCCGGCACGAGAATGCCGTGCACATGTTCGAGATGCGCGGCCGGATCGGCGCTTTCGAAAATCTCCGACTCGATCCAGTCGAGATTGACCTTCACCCGGTTCGCGAGACCGCCATGCGCCAGGGCCTCGATGAGGCTCTTATAGGCGTCCTTCATCTCGGTGTATTTGCCGACGACGGCGATGGTGACTTCGCCTTCCGGATTATTGATGCGCTGGGTCACGGCGTTCCAGCGGCTCATGTCGGGCTTGGGCGCAGGCTCGATCCCGAAGGCGGCGAGCACCTGCGCGTCGAGCCCCGCGGCGTGATAGGCGCGCGGCACGTCATAGATGTTGGAGGCGTCGCGCGCCTCGATCACCGCCTGTTCGCGCACATTGCAGAAGAGACCGAGCTTGCGGCGCTCCTCGCGCGGGATCTCGCGATCGGTGCGGCAGAGCAGAATGTCGGGCTGAATGCCGATCGAGCGCAGCTCCTTCACCGAATGCTGCGTGGGCTTCGTCTTCAATTCGCCTGCGCTGGGAATGAACGGCAGCAGCGTGAGATGGATATAGATGCAGTGATGCGGCGGCAGATCGTTCTTGATCTGGCGAATCGCTTCGAAGAACGGCAGGCCCTCGATGTCGCCGACCGTGCCGCCGATTTCGATCAGCGCGAAATCGACGTCCTCATTGCCCTCGAGGATGAACTCCTTGATGGCGTTGGTGACATGCGGAATGACCTGGATCGTCGCGCCGAGATAATCGCCGCGCCGCTCCTTGTTGATGATGTCCTGATAGATGCGGCCGGTGGTGACATTGTCCTGCTTCGAGGCGGGCCGCCCGGTGAAGCGCTCATAATGTCCGAGGTCGAGATCGGTCTCGGCGCCGTCGTCGGTGACGAAGACCTCGCCGTGCTGATAGGGCGACATCGTGCCCGGATCGATATTGAGATAGGGGTCGAGCTTCCGTAAGCGGACCGTGTAGCCGCGCGCCTGCAAAAGCGCGCCGAGAACCGCCGACGCCAAGCCCTTGCCAAGTGAGGAGACCACGCCGCCGGTGATGAAGATGTACCGCGCCATGGGGCTTAACGCCTAACGCCTTTCCAGCGATTCTGATAGCGAATTTTATTGGGCCGGGGGCCGTCGCCCCCAGCCGAATTCATCGGATGGATGATTTGACGTCCGACTTACTGAGTGGGAGCTTTCCAGATCACCGACGGCGCGGCCTTGGTTTCCGGTTCAGCGGACTTTGTTTCCGGCTCAGCCGGCTTTGCTTCCGGCTTGGCCTGCGGGGCCGCAGGCGTCGCCTCCGGGACGGCGGGCTTGGCCGATTCGGCCGGCTTCGACTCGACGGGCTTCGATTCCGGCGCGGCGGCGGGAGCCTCCGTCTTCGGCGCCTCCCACTTCAAGCCCTCGGTCTTAGACGCGTCGGGCTTCGGCGCGTCAGTCTTGGGCGCATCCGGCTTCGGCGCCTCAGCCGCCGGCGGCGTTACGGACGGCGCTGGTTCCGCGGCCGGCGCCTGCAGAGTCGGCGTGGCGGCGGGCTGCTGGGCCGGCGCCTCGGCGGCTGGCGGAGTCGGCGCGGCGGGCGGAGTCGTCACGGCCGGCGGCGCCGCTGGCGCGGGCGGCTGGGGCGTGGCGGACGGCGTGGCCGCGGCGGGCGGCGTGGCCGCCGGCGGCGCGCCTGCTGCGGGCGCGCTCTGCTGCTGACGCTTCTGCTGCGCGCGCTGGAGCTGGTCGAAGATCGTGTCCTTGTCGGGCTCGGGCGCCTTGTCCGGCGCGGCCTGCCCGTCTTTGCCTTCGGTCTTCGGAATTTCCTTGATCTGAATCGATCCCGGATCGAGCGCCTTGGTCCAGTCGTCGCCTTCGCCGCGCCGCTCCCAGGCGGGCAGCACGGTGAGCGCGATGCTGGTGATGAAGAACATTGTCGCGAGAATGCTCGTGGCGCGGGTGAGCGCATTGGCCTGACCGCGGCCGGTGAAGACGCCGCTGCCGCCCATGCCGAGCGCGCCGCCCTCCGACTTTTGGTAAAGCACGAGAATGACGAGCGCCGTCACCACCATGAGGTGGATCGCGATAATGACCTGCTGCATGTGAACCCTTCCAGACGCGCCTGAGCCGTGCTCGAGCGCGCGCACTCCGTTGGGCGCCTTCTACACCAAGCGACGCGCGCAAGGAAGGGGCGAAAGACTATGTGATCAGCCGCCTAAGCGCGGAATCGCGAGCCTGGCGGCTCGCAATCCTGAGCGGCGCGGAGCGCTCAATAAAAATTGCCGTCCTGGCCCTTCCACTTCGAGCCTTCCTCGTCGAAGCGGGTCTCGTCGTTGAACTCGATGACCTTCCCCGGCTCGATATATTGCTTGTCCTTGATCATCTGGTTCTGGATCGTCGTCGAATAATAGCTCGTGTTGTCGGAGCAGCCGGGCTTCGGCGCGCCGCCGTCGGGCTTGCATTCGAGATTGGCGCCGTTCGGGAAGCGCACTTTCGCGGTGTAGTAAAACTCATAGCCGGCGTGACCGGCGCCTTCGACGTCGAGCGGCCAGAAGCGCGTGACCTTGAAATCCTCGATCACCGCGTCCTTGTCGAACCGCTTCTTGATGAGATTGTCGAAGACCTTCTTCGCGTCGTCGGGCTTGGGCTCGCAGTTGATGAGGCAGAAGGCCTTTGCGGGCGCCGCGCCGGCGAGGACGCCGAACAGACCAAGCGCCATGATATGCAGGACGGTTTTGTAGCTCTTCATCTTTGCGTCTCCCAACTGCGCAGAACGACTGCGCATCGCTTCCCGCTGACGTCGTTCGTTGTTTGACGCGTCTCGCGCGAAGCCCCCTTGCGTTTGACATTTTTCAAGCTGCACGGCTAAGCGCGCCGCGGCAAGCATAGAGTGGCGGGCGAATTGTCGCACGACGAAAGCGGATTGCGCGCGGTTGCGTCGTCTGGCGGCGCGCTCTATTGACGGCGCGAGTTTCCACGTCGACGAAGAGGGATTCATGGCCGCCTACAAGCTCTTGCTCCTGCCGGGCGACGGCATCGGTCCGGAAATTTCCGCCGAGGCTGAAAAAGTGCTCGCGCTCTTGAACGAGGCGGGCGTCGCGCGCTTCGAAATCGAGCGGGGGCTCGTTGGCGGCGCGGCGTATGACGCGCATCAGCAGGCCATCAGCGAAGCGGATATGAAGCGCGCGCATGAGGCCGACGCCGTGCTGCTCGCCGCCGTCGGCGGCCCGAAATGGGACGGCGTGCCGTATGACGTGCGGCCGGAAGCCGGCCTCTTGCGGTTGCGCAAGGATCTGGGGCTGTTCGCCAATCTGCGCCCCGCGATCTGCTATCCGGCGCTTGCCGACGCCTCCTCCCTGAAGCGCGAGATCGTCGACGGCCTCGACATCATGATCGTGCGCGAACTGACGGGCGGCGTCTATTTCGGCGAGCCGAAGGAAATCACCGAACTCGGCAATGGCCAGAAACGCGCCGTCGACACGCAGGTCTACGAAACCTACGAGATCGAGCGCATCGGCCGGGTCGCCTTCGAACTCGCGCGCAAGCGCAGCAACAGGGTGACCTCTTCCGAGAAGTCGAATGTGATGAAGTCCGGCTATCTGTGGCGCGAGGTGATCACGGCGCTGCACAAGCGCGAATATGCCGACGTCACGCTCGAACATATGCTCGCCGACGCGCTCGCCATGCAGCTCGTGCGCTGGCCCAAGCAGTTCGACGTCGTCGTCACCGACAATCTCTTCGGCGACATGCTGTCGGACGAGGCCGCCATGCTGACCGGCTCGCTCGGCATGCTGCCGTCGGCCTCGCTCGGCGCAGCGGATGAAAAGGGCAAGCGCCACGCCATGTATGAGCCCTGCCACGGCTCCGCGCCCGACATCGCCGGCAAGGGAATCGCCAATCCGATCGCCATGATCGGCTCGCTCGGCATGGCGCTGCGCTACAGTTTCGATCTGCCGAAAGCCGCCGACGCCATCGACGCGGCGATCGCCAGCGTGCTGGCTAAGGGATTGCGCACGGCGGACATCAAGGGCGACGCGCCGTCGACCGTCTCAACCAGCGAGATGGGCGACGCGATTGTCGGGGAGCTGAAGAAAACACTGTGATGAGAAAATCGAATGCCAACACAACTGCCACCACCTCCAAAAAACGTCATGATTTTCACGACGATTTTTCTGTGGGGCAGCTCTCTCGTTCACGCCGCCGAATGCCCCATTGGAACGGCATTGACGATAGAATATACAAAAATAGTTGAAATACCCCGCGGGGGTCTTTACGACAAAAATGGCCGTATTGTGGAAGGGCGGCCAATGGTTGCTTTCGATATATTCTTCTCACGATCCACGCTAGAAGCAATAACTACATTCTCAAAAAAATATTCGCTTTGCAGAACTAACGTTACTTTAAACAACACTGTTATCGGCATGGATACATTCAGTCCATTTTCGGGATTAGATGAGATAGCTTCCAATGGTTATGCAAGTTTCTTTGTGAGCTCTCATGCTGGAGAGGAGAATATGTTGTTTTCATCCCTTGTCTCACACAAAGCAGAAATTTCCATAGTCGTTAGCGGTAAGTGATGGGAGGCATTAATACCATACTTTGCGGATTGAGATGCTGACTTAAGAACTCGGCGCTTTACTTCCCGTGCACCATGCCGAGGAATTCGTCGCGGGTGCGCGGGTCGTCGCGGATGACGCCGAGCAGGCGGCTCGTCGTCAGCAGCGAGCCGGTCGTGTTGACGCCGCGCAAGGTCATGCAGCTGTGCTCCGCCTCGATGACGACGCCGACGCCTTGCGGCTCCAGAATGTCCTGGATCGCCTCGGCGATCTCGGCGGTGAGCTTTTCCTGAATCTGCAGCCGGCGGGCGAAACCGTGCACCACGCGCGCGAGCTTTGAGATTCCGACCACGCGGTTGCTCGGCAAATAGCCGACATGGGCGCGGCCGGTCACCGGCAGCAGATGATGCTCGCAGAAACTGACGACGCGAATGTCCTTGAGCACGACGAGTTCGTCATAGCCGCCGACCTCGTCGAAAGTGCGCTTGAGATAGTCGCGCGGATCGACGTCATAGCCGGAGAAGAGCTCGCGGTAGGAGCGCGCCACCCGTTCCGGCGTGTCGATCAGACCCTCGCGATTGGGATCGTCGCCCGCCCATTCAATGAGAACCCGCACGGCCGCCTCTGCGTCAGCTTGGGTAGGTTTGGCCATGCCTTCAACTCTCCATGATCCTCGAAGCGGCGCGCGCCGCCCGTTTGACTTGGATAAAGTCACAGGCTCGAGCGTTTGGCAAAGGCCACAGCCGCGCCATTCGCCAAAAAGAAAACGCCGGCGCGCAGGCGCCGGCGTTTCCATTAGCGGTGCGTTGGATCAGCGAACGAGGCCGCCGATGGCCGATCCGACCGCGTTCACCGACCGCTTGACGAAGCCAAACGGCCCGTCGCCCGCAGGCGGAGGCGGCGGCGGCGCGATCGGCGCAGGCTCGGGGGCCGCGGCGGCGACCGGCGTTTCGACGGGTCGCGAGCGGCTGGCCGTCGACCTTGCCGGCCTGCGCGGTTTCGCGGCCTTGGCGCGCGGCGCCGGCTTCGGCTTTTCGATCGTTTCAGCGGCGTCGGGCGGCTCGACAGGCGCGGCGGGGGCCGCCGCCTGTGGCGGCTCGAGCGCAGCGGATCTCGGAGGAACCGCCGCCAGGGGCGCGGGCGCCGGTTCCGCGCGGGCGGCGCGCAGCGGCGCGGCGGCCGCGGGCGTCGAGGCCGCCGGAGCGGGATCCATCGGCGCCGGCGGCGGCGCGGTCGCCGTCATGGGGAGAGGCGCAAGTTGCGGCGCGGCGGCGCCGGCCGGAACAGGAATGGACGCGCCCAACGACGGAACGGGAGTCGGCTCGGTCGGCGACGCCATCGCGGCGGCGTCGGAGTCGTTCGGCGCCGTCGCGGATTGGGCGTCCTCGGCGGCAGGCGCAGAGTCGACCGCCGCAGCCGCCGCCGGCGCGGAAGATTCGGCCTCGCCGGCCGCCGGCGCCTGAGCGCTTTCCTCGGGCGCGGGCGCTTCGGCGGACTGCGGCGCCGTCGCCGCGCTGTTGATCACGGGCGCGGCGGCCTCCGGATCGGCGAGAGGCGCCGCCGTCGCCAGCGCCGGATCCTCTTCCGGATCCATCGCGCTCCAAGGGCCCATCACCCATGTCAGGGCGGCAAGCCCCGTGACGACGATCGCCGCGGCCACAAAGAACAGAGCGCGCCGCCCGCCTTCGCGCTCCTCTTCAGGCCCGTCATAGAATTCGTCTTCCGTCGCATGCAGCGCGCCCCAGGACTCGTCGGCGCGCGGCGCCTGAGGAGAAAGACTCGGGTCGATCGGTCCCGACGCATGCGGATAATCGTCGTGAGACGCCGCAGCGGGCGGCGCGGGGACGTGCCCGAGGTCTCGACGCAGCAACTCTTTAAACTCGGCAAATTCAGCCATCAGCTCCTTATCGTCGCCGATATCGACCATGCCAGAACCCTTTCATTGGCCACGCGCCAGGAACTCCTCGACGAGTCGCGCGCAGTCACACCGTTCGGTTTCAGAGAAACGTTAAAATGTGGCTGTAGTGCGCCGGAAAGGTTTCTGAGCATGAAATACTTTTGATATCAGTTAATTAAATGTGATTTACGCAGCGGCGCGCGGGCGCTGGGGCGCATATGCGGCGTTCGTTCGCACCTATGCTGGAAGCAATCCAGATTAACGAAATTGACCTGGGCGCCGCGCGATTTCTAAAGTTTCAAGACTTCCTTCCTCTCCAGCGGGCTGATTCAAGTGATCCTTTCCAGCCTGCGCAAGGCGCGCCGTGCGGCGCTTTGCGCTGTCTTCGCAATGCTCGGACCGCAGCTCTGCGCCGAGCCCGTCCCACCGAAGCCGGACTCTCCCAAGTCGGCTCTCAAGTCGGCTCTCAAGTCGGTTCCCATGCCGGCGTCCAAGCCCGCTCCCATGCCGACCGCGGCGGACGAGCGCGATCTGACGCCGCTGGAGCTGCTCGGCAAACGCGTCTTCGAGGATGCGAGCCTGTCGCGTCCGGCCGGCGTCTCCTGCGCCTCCTGCCACGACTCGAACACGGCGTTCCAGGGCAATAACGGGTCGAGCGTGCCCGCCCTCGCGCGCGGCTCGACGCCGACCTCGCTCGGCAAACGCAACACGCCGTCGATCATGTATGCGTCCTTCGCGCCGCCCTTCGGCTTCATCGACGACACGGACGAAGAAACCGGCAAGATCGAAAAGATTCCGGCCGGCGGACAGTTTTTCGACGGCCGCGCGCGCGATCTTCTCGCCCAGATCGAAGGGCCGATGTTCGATCCGCAGGAAATGAACGCGCCATCGAAGCGCTTCGTCGTCGACGCAGTGCGCGACGGCGCCTACGCCGACCTTGTCCGTCAGGTCTATGGCGCGAAGGTTTTCGATGATGCGGACGCGGCGTTCGAGAAGCTCGCGCAAGCCATCGTCGCCTTCGAGGCGACCCCGCGCTTCCATCCCTTCGCCTCCAAATTCGACGATTATCTGCGCGGCAAAACGCAGTTGACGGCGCTGGAGAAGAAAGGCTTCGAACTTTTCAAGGACCCGAAGAAAGGCAACTGCCTCGCCTGCCACGCCGGCAAGGAAGACTCGCGCAATCCGCAGGATTGGCTCTTTACCGATTTCACCTATGACGCGCTCGGCGGCCCCAAGAACAGGGCGATTCCGAGCGCCGCGACGCCTGGCGCGCCGCCGGACCTCGGCCTGTGCGCGCGCGCGGGACTCGCTGAAGCGGCGCCGCCGGACTTCAAGGTCGACAGCGTCTGCGGCGCCTTCAAAGTGCCGACCCTGCGCAACATCGCCGTCACCGGCCCTTATCTGCACAATGGCGTTTTCGACAAGCTGCGCGACGTCGTCGCCTTCTACGCGACGCGCGACACCGATCCCGGCCGCTGGTATCCGAAAGGCGCGCGCGGCAAGCCGCTGAAATTCGACGATCTGCCCGCCACGGCGCATGAAAACGTCAACGTCGACGAGGCGCCCTATGATCGCAAGCTCGGAGAAAAGCCGCGGCTGTCGGACAAGGATATCGACGCGATCGTCGCGTTTCTCGAAACATTGACCGATCGCCCGAAACCTTAGCGCGCGACGGCGATGCGCAGAGGCGGCGCGCCTCTTGCGCGCGATCCCGGCGGACCGCGCTAAGCGCTGGGGGCGAACGTCGACCATTCGAGGCCGAAGCGCGCTAGCGCCGCCGCGAGCGGCGCGGAAGGCGAGGCGCCGCTCGTGAAGATGGCGCGGCGGGCCGCGCTTTGGCCGCCCGCCGGATCGGCGCCGAACCGCTCCGCCAGCAAATGATCCGCCCGCCGGGCGATCGCCGGCGCGGGGTCGATCCACTCCACCGGCCAGGGCGCCAGCCGTGTGAATTCCGCGACGAGCAACGGATAATGCGTGCAGGCGAGGACGACCGCGTCGGTGCGCCGGCCGCTCTCCTCCTTGAAGCAGGGCGCGATCTCGGCGGCGATGTCGACGTCGCTGACATTCTCGCCATGCATGAAGCTTTCGGCGAGCCTCGCCAAACGTTTCGAGCCGACGAGAGTCACCGAACAATGGCCGGCGAATTGCGCGATGAGGTTTTGCGTATAGTCGCGCGCCACTGTGCCGGGCGTGCCGAGCACCGAGATCATCTTCGACCGTGTGCGCTCGGCCGCCGGCTTTATGGCCGGCACCGTGCCGACGAAGGGCAGCTCCGGCCAATGCACGCGCAAATAGGGCAGAACGATCGTCGACGCGGTGTTGCAGGCGATGACGACCATGTCCGGCGCATGATCGGCGATCAGCCGCTCCATGAGCTTCATCACGCGGTCGATCAGTTCCGGCTCCTTCCAGGATCCATAGGGGAAGCCGGCGTCATCGGCGCAATACACATATTCCGCATGCGGCCGCAGCCTGACGATCTCGGAAAAGACCGTGAGGCCGCCGAGGCCGGAGTCGAAGACGAGGAGTTTGGGGCGACGGGTCATGCGCGGTCGAATCTCGAAGCCCATAGGACTAGCTTCCCCTCGCGAGATCAACGGTCGATTGGCGCTTGAGGGAATCTGCCAACCAGTCGAAATCGCCGCATGATGGAAAAGTCAAAAGATGGGAAGCCCGGCCCGCCCGAACCATTGACGGCCGACCAAGGCGACGAACTTGACGGGCGCCGGACCCGCATTTCGCATGCGCCTGACGCTGGACCCGACCGCGCGGAGATAGGCCGCGCGATCGAGGACCTGGCGCGCTTTCGCGAAAACGCCGGGCGGTCGCCTCTCGAGGAGCTCTTAAGCGCGCGCCGTCCCGGCCACAAACATCTGTCTTGAAACGTCGATCCGGGCGCGCCGAACGCGCGCGGCGTCAGAACGGCAGATTGAAGACGCGCGCCGGCGCGAGCGCGCCCTGGACGATCTCGCCGAACGCGACCGGAACGCCGCCGCAAGCCGCATAGACGACCCCCTCATGCGGCGCGTCGCGGCCGCGCAGGATCACCGAGCCGCCGCGCCGCAGCCGCGCCGCCGTGTCGCGATCGACGACGACGCAGGGCAGTTCGGCAAGTCCGGCCTCGACCGAGAGCAGCGCCTCTCCGGCCATGTTCTGAGTCTCGATCTCGTCGAGCGTATAAGCGTCTTCCTCGACGAACGGTCCGACGCGGGTGCGTCTCAGCGCCGTGACATGGCCAAAGCAGCCCAGCATCCGGCCGAGATCGCGCGCCAGCGCCCGCACATAGGCGCCCTTGCCGCATTCCATGGTCAATGTCGCCTCGTCGCAAGACGCCTCGATCAGCGTCAAAGCGTCGATCCTGACCGCGCGCGGCTTCAGCTCCACCTGCCCGCCCTCGCGGGCGATGTCATAGGCCCGCTCGCCGGCGATCTTGATCGCCGAGAATTGAGGCGGCGTCTGCAAAATCTCGCCCGTGAACTGCGGCAGCAACGCTTCGATCGCGGCGCGTTCCGGCCGCGCGGCGCTCTCCCGCGTCATCCGCCCATCGGAATCGTCCGTGTCGGTCTCTGCGCCCCAGCGCACCGTGAATCGATACGCCTTCTCGCCATCCTGAACGAAAGGCACCGTTTTGGTGGCTTCGCCGAAGGCCACGGGAAGAATGCCGGACGCAAGCGGATCGAGCGTGCCCGCATGGCCCGCCTTTTGAGCGTTATAAACGCGCTTGAGGCGCGACACGGCCTGCGTCGACGTCAGACCCACAGGCTTGTCCAGCGCGATCCAGCCGTCGACGACCGCGCGATTCGATCTTTTCTTGCTCATTCGTCGACGCCGTCTTCCTCGGCGTCCTCGCCGGCGAGATCGCGTTTCACATGATCGGAGCTGAGCAGCGCGTCGATGCGCGACACATTGTCGAATGTGTCGTCGATGCGGAAGCGGACCTCGGGCGCGAATTTCAAATTCACCTCATGCGCAATCTCCCCGCGCAGGAACCGCTTGTGGCGATCGAGCGCGGCGAGCACTTCTGGTTCGTCCTTGCCGCCGAGCGGCATCACGTAAATGGTCGCGAGCTTGAGATCAGGGCTCATCTTCACGCGCGAAACGGTGACGACGTGGCGTTCAAGCACCGGGTCGCTGATTTCGCCGCGCGCCAGCAACTGGGCGACGGCGTGACGGACGAGTTCGCCGACCCTCAGCATGCGCTGGGAGGGCGCGCCGGTGTGCGAATGATGCGCTCTGGACATATTCGAAACTCGGTGACTGCCGTCGACGCATCCCGCCCGCGCTTGCGGCGGACGTGATGCGGATCAGGCTTAACGATGAAAGGTAGCGCGCTGGGACGCGACGCGCATGGCCGGGACGCGCCCGGCCATTGCATTTTGCGGCGCGGCGACGGCGTTTACAGCGTCCGCTTGATCTCCTCGACGCGGTAGCACTCGATCACGTCGCCGGGACGCATGTCCTGGTAGTTTTCGAAGGCCATGCCGCATTCCTGTCCGGCGGCGACTTCCTTGACCTCGTCCTTGAAGCGCTTGAGCGTCGAGAGCTTGCCTTCGTGCACGACGACATTGTCGCGGATCAGACGGACATTGGCGCCGCGCTCGACATTGCCGTCGGTGACCCGGCAGCCGGCGACCTTGCCGACCTTCGAAATGTCGAAGACTTCGAGGATCGTCGCGTTGCCGAGCATGGTTTCGCGCAGCGTGGGCGCCAGCAGGCCCGACATCGCCGCCTTCACGTCATCCACGAGATTATAGATGATGTTGTAGTAGCGGATCTCGATCCCGGCGCGTTCCGCCGCCTCGCGCGCTTCCTTATGCGCGCGCACGTTGAATCCGATGACCGCGGCGTTCGACGCCTCGGCCAGCGAGATGTCCGATTCCGAAATGCCGCCGACGCCCGCATGCACCACGCGCGCGCCGACCTCGTCGGTGCCGAGCTTTTCGAGCGCGGCGGCGATGGCTTCGACCGAGCCCTGCACGTCGCCCTTGATGACGAGCGGGAACTCCTTGCGGCCTGCCGTCTTGAGCTGGCTCATCATGTCGGACAGCGAGCCGCGCGCCGAACCGCCGCGCGCCGCGAGTTTGTCCCGCTTCTGGCGCTCGCGATATTCGGTGATTTCCCTGGCCCGCGCCTCCGATTCGACGACGGCCACGCGGTCGCCCGCCTCCGGCGTGCCGTTGAAGCCCAAAATCTCGACCGGGAAGCTTGGCCCCGCGTCCTGACGCGAAACGCCCTGGTCGTCGAGCAGCGCGCGCACGCGGCCCCATTGGGTTCCGGCGACGACAATGTCGCCGACATGCAGCGTGCCGCGCTGGACCAGCATGGTCGCGACGGGGCCGCGCCCCTTGTCGAGACGCGCCTCGATGACCGTGCCTTCCGCCGCGCGGCTCGGATTGGCCTTGAGGTCCAGCACCTCGGCCTGCAGCGAAATCGCCTCGAGCAGCCTGTCGAGATTGGTTTTCAGCTTGGCGGAGACTTCGACTTCGAGAGTCTCGCCGCCCATGCTTTCGACCTGCACCTCGTGCTGCAGCAATTCGGTGCGCACGCGTTCGGGCTTCGCGTCCGGCTTGTCGACCTTGTTGATCGCAACGATCAGCGGCGCCTGCGCGGCGCGCGCATGGTTAATCGCCTCGATCGTTTGCGGCATGACGCCGTCATCGGCGGCGACCACCAGAACGACGATGTCGGTGACCCTGGCGCCGCGCGCGCGCATCGCCGTGAAGGCGGCGTGGCCGGGCGTATCGATGAAGGTCACTGGCTGCCCGCCGGGCGCCGTCACCTGATAGGCGCCGATATGCTGGGTGATGCCGCCAGCCTCGCCGGCGACGACATTGGCCTGGCGGATGGCGTCGAGCAGCGAGGTCTTGCCGTGGTCGACATGGCCCATGATGGTGACGACCGGCGGACGCGGTTCGAGGTCGGACGCCGCGTCAGGCGAATCGAACAGGCCTTCCTCGACGTCGGATTCGGCGACACGCTTGACGGTGTGACCCATCTCCTCGGCGACGAGCTCCGCGGTGTCGGCGTCGATGATGTCGGTGATCTTGTGCATCTCGCCCTGCTTCATCAGCAGACGGATCACATCGACCGCGCGTTCCGACATGCGGTTCGCGAGCTCCTGGATGGTGATCGTCTCGGGCAGAACGACTTCGCGCGCGATCTTTTCCTTCTGCTCCACCTGACCGCGAAACAGACGCTGCTGACGGCGCCTGAAGGAGGCGACGGAGCGCGTGCGCTCTTCGCCCTCTTCGCTCGTCGCGGTGGTGACGGTGAGACGGCCGCGGTTTTTCATCTCGCCGGTGCGAGACGGCGCCGGCCGCGGCGGCGTCGGGGGCGCGAAGCCGCCGATCTGACGCACGGGCGGACGGCGCGGCTGTTCGGCGTCGCCGGCAGGACGCGCGGCCGCCGGCCGCGGCGCGGCGGCGCTTGGCGCGGTCCGCGGCGGCGCAGCGCCGGCGGCCTCGCCCGGCAGACGGCGACGCGCCTCTTCCTCGGATTTCCGTTTCGATTCCGCTTCGCGCGCGAGCCGCTCTTCTTCCTCGCGTTTGCGCGTATCGGCGGCGACGCGTTCGGCGCGTTCGCGCTCCTCGCGTTCGGCGCGCGCCTTGGCTTCGATCTCGGCGCGGCGGCGATCTTCCTCTTCCCGGGATTTCGCGTCGACCAGCGCGCGGGCGCGCGCCTCCCGCTCCTCGTCGGTCAGGGCGCGCAGCACGACGCCGGAGCCGGAGCGCGCCGGCGCGGGACGCTGGCCTTCCGATCTCGGCGTGGCGGCCTTCGGCGGCTCCGCCGGCGTCGCGGCGGGGGCCGGCGCGCCAGCGGGTTTCGGCGCCTCGTGTCCGGGGGCGCGGCGCTTCACCTTCTCGACCACGACCACTTTCGAGCGGCCATGGGAGAAGCTCTGGCGGACCATGCCGTGCTCGACCGGTCGCTGCTTCAAGTGCAACGTCTTCGACGGCGCGACGGTCAAAGTTTTATCGCCGCTGTTCTCGCCTTCGCTCATCCAGATCCCAATCCTGGGTCGCTACGACCCGTTACTGTCTTTCGCAAAGCCATTGTCGGGCTTCGCCTCGATTTCGTCGCCGCCCGCCGTCGCGCCGTCGATGCTTACGCCCCGATAGTCTGCGAGTCGACGGCATCGTGAGATAAAAGCCGTCGTCGGCCCGCTCTCGGCGAGGGCAGCATGTATCACATTTGTGCGGCCTAACGCCAAATCCAATTGCAGCGAGGAAAATAAGCCGATAACGGGCGCCGTCGATCCGTCGCGCCGCGCCGCCTGGGCAAGCTTCCGCTTGCCGTCGTCGCCGCCGTCGCGCGCTTCGACGAGCGCGCCGACCGACCCGTGCGCGAGCGCGTCGGCGACCTTGCCGAAGCCCGCCATCACCGCGCCGGCCTTATTGGCGAGCGACAGCATTTGCAGACAATCGATTTCGAGCAATCGGTCAACGTCGTCCGCGAGCTCCGGAGCCGCGTCGATCTGCGTTTTCAGCGAGCGCGCGAACAGCCGCTTGCGCGCCGCCTGCGCGACGAGGTCGGCGCGCGCCGTCACCCAGACGCCACGGCCCGGCAGACGCGCCTTGATGTCAGGCGCAAGCGCGCCGTCCGGTCCGCGCACGAATCGGATCATCGTCTCGGGCGCGCCGCTCTGGCGCGTCACGATGCAGGTCCTCTCCGAAACATGCGGCGCGCGCGTCATGCCTTCGATCAAATCCGCTCTTCGCCTTCCGTCTGAGCTTCGGCCTCGGTCTCGACCTCGGCCGCGACGATCGGCTCCTCGATCCAGCCGGCGCGCACGCGCGCCGCCATGATCATCGCCTCGGCCTCTTCGCGCGACAGGTCG
Source organism: Methylocystis sp. (assembly GCF_050251305.1). Lineage (GTDB taxonomy): Bacteria > Pseudomonadota > Alphaproteobacteria > Rhizobiales > Beijerinckiaceae > Methylocystis. The sequence continues at coordinate 41,030 of NZ_JBFWNB010000017.1, forward strand.
ATGCCGTCGAAAAAGCCCTCGTGTTTGACCGTCTCGCCGTCCTTCTTCTCGCTCCAGCCGACGAGATCGTCCGGCACGCAGCCGGCGAAATCCTCCATCGTCTTCACGTCGTTTTCGCCGAGCCTCACCATCATCGCGGTCGTCATGCCGTCGATCTCGCGCAATTCGTCGGCGACGCCGAGCGCCTTGCGGCGCTCTTCGTTCTCCGCCTCGACGCGCTCGAGATAGTTTCTGGCGCGGTTCTGAATCTCGGCGGCGGTCTCCTCGTCGAAGCCCTCGATCGACGCGAGTTCGGACAGCTCGACATAGGCGAGCTCTTCGACGGAACGGAAGCCTTCGGAAGCGAGCAGCCGACCGACCACCTCGTCGACGTCGATCGCGCCCATGAACACCTTCGTGCGCTCGATGAATTCCTTCTGCCGGCGCTCCGATTCCTCGGCCTCGGTGAGGATGTCGATATCCCAGCCGGTGAGCTGCGAGGCGAGACGCACATTCTGGCCGCGACGGCCGATCGCGAGCGACAGCTGATCGTCGGGCACGACGACCTCGATGCGCGCGCTGTCTTCGTCGAGAACGACCTTGACCACTTCCGCCGGCTGCAGCGCGTTGACGATGAAGGTCGCGGCGTCGGCGGACCAGGGAATGATGTCGATGCGCTCGCCCTGCAGTTCGCCGACGACCGCCTGGACGCGGGAGCCGCGCATGCCGACGCAGGCGCCGACCGGGTCGATCGAGGAATCGCGCGACACGACGGCGATCTTGGCGCGCGAGCCGGGATCGCGGGCCACCGATTTCACCTCGATGACGCCGTCATAGATCTCCGGCACTTCCTGCTTGAAGAGCTTCGCCATGAACTGCGGATGGGTGCGCGAGAGAAAGATCTGCGGCCCGCGCTGCTCGCGGCGCACGTCATAGACATAGGCGCGGACGCGGTCGCCCGGGCGAAACATTTCGCGGGGGATCATCTCGTCGCGGCGGATGACGGCTTCGCCGCGGCCGAGATCGATGATGACATTGCCATATTCGACGCGCTTGACCACGCCATTGACGATTTCGCCGATGCGGTCCTTGTATTCATCATACTGGCGGTCGCGCTCGGCCTCGCGCACCTTCTGCACGATGATCTGCTTGGCCGACTGCGCGGCGATGCGGCCGAAGTCGAACGGCGGCAGCGTTTCCGAGATCCAGTCGCCGGATTGCGCCGCCGGATTGCGCTTGCGCGCGTCGGCGAGCGAAATCTGCGTCGAATCATTGTCGACCTCGTCGACGACGAGCAGCAGCCGCGAGAAGCGGACTTCGCCGGTCTTGGCGTTGATCTCCGCCCGCACCTCGGTCTCCTGACCATAGCGCGAGCGCGCCGCCTTCTGCAGCGCGTCCTCCATCGACGCGATGACGATCGAACGGTCGATCGACTTTTCGCGCGCGACGGCGTCGGCGATCTGCAAAATCTCAAGTCGGTTGGCGCTGACGGCCATCGTCACTCTCCCCTGGAGCGGGCGGGCGGCTTGGGTTTGCCTCCGGCCTTCTTGAATTGGGTCTGCACGCCGGCCGGAGCCAGCGGCTTTTGTTTCTGTTGCGCGGGACCGCGAAAGCGTCCCGGTCCGCGGCGCGGGCGCTCCTCCGCCTCGGCCCCGTCCTGCGTCTCGTCGGCCTGCTGAAGCTTGCCGGCGCGCAGCGATTCGCGGATCAGCGCGTCGGTGAGCACCAGCCGGCCCTCGTCGAGATCGGCGAGCGGCAGCGATACGGCCTTCTCCTCGTCGGCGCGCGCGTCGGTGCGCTCCAACGCGAGCAGCGCGCCGCGGCCTTCGCCTTCGACGCCACGAATGACGCCGCGAAAGCGCTTGCGTCCGCTCGCGAGCGGATGCGTCAATTCGATCCTCGCCTCATGGCCCATGGCGCGCAGAAAATCGGACATGCGCACCAGCGGACGGTCGACGCCCGGAGACGAAACCTCCAGGCGATATTCATTGGCGATGAGATCGGCGACGTCGAGTTCGGGCGACAGCGCCTGGCTTGCCGCCTCGCAATCCTCGATGGTCATGGCGCCGTCCGGACGCTCCGCCATGATCTGCAGCGTCTGGCCGTTCTGCTGCATGAGCCGCACGCGCACGATGCGATAGCCCAGCTGCGCCAGCACCGGCTCGGCGAGATGCGCCACGCGCGCCGCGACGCCCGTCTCGCTGACGAGACGCGGTTCGTCGAGGGTCGCAATGGCGGCGGCATTTTCCGTCAAGCCTGGTCCTTGAAGCTCCCGGCCGATCAAAACAAAAAAAGCGGGTCCCCGGAGGGCCCACTCTCAATCGGCGATCACCGGAGAATGATCGTTATGAGATGAAGTTCGGCTCTATATGGCAGGAGACGCGCGGAAAATCAAGAAAACTTGAAACGGATCGCTCGGCTGGCCGTCGTGGCCCAACCGGAAGAGGGTTTCCGAGCATCTGCCACTTCAATTCTCCCCTTCTGACTTATGCATAGCGCTCTTTATCGCGACCTTTGCTATCAACACACATGCCAAGATAATAACTGCAAGAATTTGCCCTCCCGCTGGAAACAAAACAAAAAAACCTCTATTACGGCCTTCGACGATTTGGCTTCCCCTTAAAACCTGAGACATCTCAAAAAAGCCGAATTCGCGGAACGCGAATATTATTATGAACGAACCTACTCCCAGCTTAGCATAATACCAAAAGCGTTCTGCGATTCTTCGCTCCGCTATGGGTCTTGGCGTCAAAACCAAAGGCAATCCGACGAAGAGATTAATCAAGGCAAGAATATTGGAGACAAAGCCATATTCGAGCAAAAAAGGCGTAGGCTTCCTTATGAAACCCTGCTCAAACGGGAGAACAGCAAACCACTCAAACCGTTGCAAGAAGCTTTCGGTAAAAAGAAGCTCATCCGGCCCACGATTCAATAGATAAGCCCCAACCGCAAAACCAAGAAAGGGACTGTATCCGATAAACTTCGCCATTGGGCTGTATACGATATCATCATATTCAGGTTCTTCCGGCGGCTCTGCATCTTTCATCGTCACCTTCCCTGCGTATGCGCTCGGGCTCTCCGACGGCGCCGCCGTCGATTGGCGAGGCCTCCGGAGACTGTCCGTGTTTTGCTTCTCAAGCGATTTACCAGAGATTGACGCGGCGGCGCTATTGATGCGCGCTCCGCCGGACAATCTGTCTCGCGATGCGCGCGAGAGCGCAGGTCCTGCTCGCAGCGTGCAAGTCACATCCGCTTTCGCGGGAATGGCGGGCGGCGGCGCATGTTGACCTCGCGCCCATGCGCTCATAGGTTCCCGCCGGGTCTGACGTAGTTCTTTCATTGCGGCCGTTCGGGCGCAGCCGCGACATGAGACATTTGGAGATTATTATAGAAGCGCGTTCGTTCGCCGACGCTGGAGTCGCGCGTCGTCCCTCCCATCTTCGCCCGCGCGCATGCATCCCGAGGCGCTAGACTCGCCGCCCGCCGACGCTGGCGGCGTCGCCATGGCCCTGGACCTGGAGCCCGCGCGCGACGTCCTGCGTCAGGAGGAGGGCTTCCTGGCGCAGTCGCAGGAGCCCTGGCTGCGCTTTTCTGGTTTGCGGATATTTCCCCCAGGGGGCTTCGTCGAGCTCCGCTATACAGCGAGCCTTTACGACGAGCCCGTGCGGCCCATCCTCCGCTTCTGGCTTGGCGGAGAATTCAGAGAGCACATTTTGCCAGGGCCCTGCGAAGGCGCGGGCGTCTGGGTCGGGCGCGTTCCCCACGGGACGACGGAAGTCTGGATCAGTCCGACCAATCGTCCGGGCCCCTTTAACTTCCGCATCCTGAGCGCGGGGCGGGTGAGCCGCTTCGAGGCGCTGCGCAAAGCGGCGGCGGCGCCCAAGCGGCTGTTCTTCGCGCTTTCCGCCGGCATGGTCGGCCTGACGGCGGAATCGGAGCTCAACTGGCGCTGGGCGTTCGGCGCCGCGCCCCTGTCCGCCTATTCCAAATGGCGCACGGCGCGAATGCGCGAAACCGAGCCCACGTTCGATCGGCCTCGCAGCGACTGGTCGAAGGGGCCGCGCATAGTCGCGCTGGTCGACGCCCGCGGCGCGGCCCCGCGCGACATCGAAACGACGCGCGCGAGCGTCGCCGCGCAAACCTATCCGCATTGCGCCTTCCTGATCACGACAGGCGAGGCGCAGCTCGACGCCGGCGATCTCGTGCTGCCGCTCGTCGCCGGAGATCGGCTGGAGCCATACGCCTGCGCCTGCTTCGTCGAACATTTCGCCCGACATCCGCAACACGCCATCGTCTCTGCGGATGAGACGCGCGGCGAAGGCGATGGCTTGCGCCCGGTCTACAAACCGGGCTGGAGCGCGACGCTGCATCGGTTCGGCAACTACATCGGCCGCGCCGCCTGTTTTCGGGCCGGCCTTCTTTCAAAACGTCGCGGCTGGCGCGACGCCGGCGCCGACGAATTGATCGACGGCCTCCTGTCGGCCGCACAGAACCAGGAGGTTGGCGCGCTGCGACGGCCTTTGTTCCATCTCGCGCGCGCGACGCAACCGCAGCGGGCGACGATCGACGCCGTATTCCGCGGCGCGCCGCCCGCAGTGACGCTCGTTATTCCGACGCGCGACCGCGTCGATCTGCTCGCGCCCTGTCTCGACAGCGTGCTGCGCAAGAGTCTCTATCCTCAGTTTGACGTCATTGTCGTCGACAATGACAGCGTCGAGCCGCGCACGCAGGCGCTTCTGCGCGAGCGACAGGCGATGGACGCCCGACTGAATGTCCTGCGTCAGCAGGGCGCGTTCAATTTTTCCGCGCTCTGCAACGCCGGCGCGCGGGCCGCGCGCGGCCACTTTCTGGTCTTCCTGAACAACGACACCGAAATTGTGACGCCGGACTGGATCGAACGGCTCCTCTTTTTCGCCATCGCGCCGGATGTCGGCGCCGTCGGCGCAAAGCTGCTGTATCCCGGCGGCGCCGTTCAACACGCCGGCGTCTTGCTTGGCATGGGCGGGGTGGCGGGCCATTTCGGCGCGGGCGGGCGCGAAGAAGACCGCGGATGGATGGGCCGCAATGTCTTGCCGCATGAGGTTTCGGCGGTGACCGGCGCATGTCTGATGGTCGAACGTCGCAAGTTTGATGCGGTTGGCGGCTTCGACGAGGTCGAGCTTCCGGTCGAGCTCAACGACGTCGACTTATGCCTGCGTCTTCGCGCGCAAGGCTGGCGGACGCTCTGCAACACGCAGGCGACGTTGATCCATCGGCAGTCAGCGAGCCGCGGCGGCGGCGCGCTTCGTCTGCAGCGCGTCTATGAGAGCGAGCGCCGCGCATTTTACGAACGCTGGCGCGCCGTCATTCGCGACGATCCGCATTTCCACCCGGGGCTATCTCTCTACGCCAACTATGAAGCTTTGCCATGACGTTAGACGCTTGCGCGGCGCCTTCGACGCGCTTAATTTGCGGCGCAGAGAAAATCGTCTGCTCAGCCCCAATGCGGGGCCGCTAGGGACCGACGGCGTAGTGCGCCTGAGCGATTCAGCCTCAGTTAACATGCGTGGCGCATGAAGAAGGTCAGCGACTTGAGGGTAGATGAGCACGCATCGAGCTCCGAGACCGCCTAAACTGTCAGAAGTCGTCGCGACCGCGCAGAACGTCGCGGCGCGCTTCTCATCCAGGAAAGCGATTGAGATTCTCTCGCCGCTGACGTCGAAGGACGCGGCGAGCCGCCTGCCGGCGCTGATCCGCGAACGGGTGGAGGACATCGCCGAGAAAATCGCGACCGCCAAGTCGGGCGCGGGCGGCGGTTTGATCCGACACAGCTTTCTGATCGCCGTCGTTCTCCCGACGTTTCTGTTCTGGCTTTACGCCTGCTTCTGGCAGTCGGACCGCTATGTCGCCGAGACGAGGCTGACCGTGCGCGCCCAGCAGGAAAAGAAACTGGCGGCCGACCCGACCTCGATCATCTCCAAGCTGACGGGCGGCGGCGGCGGCAATACGTCCTCGCAGGACGCCTTCATCGTGCTCAATTATATCAAGAGCCGCGCGATCGTCGCCGACCTCGGCGGGCGCGACTACATGGAGAAGAAGTTTGCGCGGCCCGGCGTCGACTATTTCTCGCGCCTCGGCAGAAACGCCAATGCGGAAGAGATCTGGAAATATTGGCTGAGCCATATTTCGGCCAGCGTCGACACGCTGTCCGGCATTTTGACCGTGCGCGCCGACGCCTTCCAACCTCAGGACTCGCTGGATATTGCGCGCGATATCGTCAGACTGAGCGAGCGCCTCGTCAACAAGATCACGCTGCGCAATCGCAGCGACGCATTGAGCCGCTCTGAACTCGAAGTGACGCTCGCCCGCCAGGCGCTCGCCGACGCGCGCGAGAAGACGCTTCAGTTCCGCAACAAGAACGTCATCATCGATCCCGGTTCGCGCGCCGCAAGCATCGGCGAATTGATGGGCAAGCTCACTCTGGAGCGCATCGATATCGTCAACGCGCTTTCGACATTCTCGTCGTCGCTCTCCAACGATGCGCCGAGTCAACGCCTGCAGCGCACGCGTCTCGCCGCAATCGACCAGCAGCTCGCCGCGCTTAAGAAGAAGCTTGCGGACACACAGGCCCCGGATACCGTCTCCGCGCAGATCGCGAGTTATGAGCGTCTGAAGCTCGACGAACAATTTGCCGAGAAACTCTATTCGATCGCGCAAGTTTCCTATCATCATGCGCGACAGGAGCTTGAAAAGCAGCAGCTCTACATGGTCACGGTCGTCGAGCCGACGCTGCCGGAATCCGCGACCTATCCCAAGGCCGCGATCAACACGATACTGCTGTTTTGCGCGCTGCTCGTGGCCTGGGCGGCGATTTCGCTGATCCTGGCGAGCATCGACGATCACATGGTCTGAGTGTCGCGCGCGACGGCGTCGGCGTCGTCGGACAGCGCGGAGACGATCGATTCCTCGGCAAAAGAGTAAAGCGCCAGATCGTCCTCGAGAAGATCGGCGACAAGGCTGATGCGCGACAGCCGGTCGGCGAGCGCGCCGATCGACGGGTGCACCACCGGTTCATAGTCGCCGGCGAGGTCATGGCCGAGAATGCCGGCGAGCAGCGCGCTGAACTCACGGAAGCGGCTGCGCACGCCGACAAGATCCATCGACGCCAGATTCTCCAGCGCCGTCGTGACATGGCGCCGCTCCGGCGTCTCGCCCGGAATGCAGCCGAACATTCTCGTCATCGGGCTCTTGAGCGCGTCGCGCTCCTCATCGGTCACGTTCCGGAATTTCGCCAGCATGCCCTTTGGGTCTTCGAGCGGCAGATCGCGCACGAAATTGGTCAGCGGCGTCAGGCCTGTGAAGAGCAGCGGCAGCATATGCGTCGATTCCGACTTCTGGATCAGGCCGAGGATCACGAGCCGCTGCGCCAGCTCCTCAAAGGGATCGCTGAGCAGCGCCGCCGTGGTGAACTGGGCGTTGGACAGAAAATGCGAATAACGCGGAAAACTCGAGCGCCCCGACATGAAGATCGATTTGTTGAAACCATTGTTGATGAGCACGAGCATCGTTTCGAAGGCGTAACGCTCGGTCGAGGGATAGGTCAGCGTAAACAGATTTCTCGACCGGCCGCCCAGCTTCTCGATGGGACGAATCGAACTGTCGAACAGAAAAAACTTACGCTCGATGTGCTTGCCCGTCTTGAACCGGCGGTAGATGAGGATTCCGGTGTCGGCTTCGAGCAGTTCGATGTCCTCGGCGCCTGCGAGGCCCGCGACGATCTTGTCGTCGACGACGAAGCCGACGAGGCCCGTGGCGTGAACGCCCAGTTCGCGCACGTCGAGACGCTCCAAGGTCGCCGAAATCTCGATATCTTCCTGTCCCGGTCTGCGGATCAGGATCTTGGGAACGGCGGAAGGATTGTCCGGGGCGAGCCAACCTCGGATTGCATCGCCGCTGTCGCCGTCAATATTGAAGAACACGATTGCTCCATGGCGTCGAAGAGGCGCAATCGGTCCCTGCCATTGCGCCTGCTGTTTCGTCGGCTACTTGGCCATATGGTCGCGAACCAGGAAGGCGACGGCGACGAGCGCGAGCCAACCGATCGTCGCGGGGGCGACGATGATCGCCCATTCGAGCCAACGCCGCGGATAGAGTGATTTCTCCGCGAGAGTCGGGCGGAGGAAGGAAACGAGATAGGCGCGCTGCGTTTCAAGATCGACGCGCGCGCTTTCAAAGGTCGCCGCGGCAAGCGCATAGCGCTGCTGCGCGAGGTCAAGTTCGATCTGATGGCTCGAAAGCACGCCGGCGCGCTTCGCCAGCGATCCGGCGCCCTTTTCGTCGCCGCTCGCAATTTGCGCCGAATATTCGTCGATCTGGCTCTTGAGGCTCTGAACGCGCGCCGCGAGCAGCCGCGCCTGAGGCGAATCGAGCGCCGCCGAGTCGCTGTGCAAGGCGAGGTCGCCCTCTGTCTGCGCCAACTCCAGACGCAGCGCGGTGATGATCTTGTTGATCGCCTCCGCCGCCGCTGGCGCGTCGAGCACGCCTTCGGCGTTGCGTGCGTCGCGCATGGCGGCGGTCGAATTCTTCAACTGTTCCTGGGCGCGCGTCAGTTCCGTCCGCGCCTGCGCCAGAGCGTCGCGCCGCGAGCGCGTCGACATTTCATTCACCAGCCGTTCCGAAAGATCGATGACGTTCTGCGCGATCGCGAGCGAATCGCGCGGCGTGAAGGCGCGGACATTGACCGAAATAATGCCGGATATCAGGTCGATGCTCGCGTCGATTCGCCGCTTCCAGTATTTTTCCAGGTCCTCGACAGAATCTTCCGGATCGAATTTCGAAAAATAATCGACGCCCGGACGCGAAAACATCGCGCGCAAGTCGATCTTTCGGTCGAGCGCTTCGACCATCGACCGGCTCCGGATGAAATTGACGAGAACCTGCGCATCCTGCATCTGCTGGGCGGCTTGCGTCCCCATAGCGCCGCCGCTCAAGAGATCGAGGCTCGACGCCTCGCCTGCGCGCAACGCGAATTTGGTTTCGGTCACATATTGCTTGCTGGCGATCAGTCCCCAATAGATCGAAGCGACGAGGAACGGCGCAATAACGCAGGCGGCGAAGCTGACGAGAACGCCGAGACGGAACGCGCGATCGCCGCGCCGCGCCTGAAAGCCGCCGCCGCCGGCGATGACCCGCGCCGGCGCGCGCGATTTGTTCGCGGCCCTGCGCAACGCGCGCGCGATCGACTTCGCCTTCAAGGCCGCGTCCTGCGGCGTCAGAGGCGACCGCTCGGGTTCGGCGACGGTGACCGTGACCTCCGGATGCTGCGCGTGAGCGGCTTCAGGCATTGAGCTTCTTATAGAGTTCGATCGCGTCGTCGACGTTGCCGAAGACGTGAATCTGCCCTCCCGCCAGCACCATGCCGCGATCGCAATAGTGCTGAATGGTCGTCATCGCATGCGACACCATGATAACGTCGGCCGTGCGCCGACGCCTGGCGAACTCCTCCTGGCACCGCGCCGCGAAGCGCGCATCGCCGACTGCGGTGACCTCGTCGATGAGATAGCAGTCGAAATCGATGGAAAGCGACAGCCCAAAGGCGAGACGCGCCAGCATGCCGGACGAATAGGTGCGAATCGGGGCGTCGATATAGGCGCCGATCTCGGCGAAGTCCTCGACGAAGTCGACGACCTTGCGGGTGTCCTGTCCGTAGACTCGCGCGACGAACTTCACATTTTCACGGCCGCTGAGCATCGGATGCAGGCCGCCGGAAAATCCCAGCGGCCAGGAGACGCGCGACGCGCGCACGACCCGGCCGCCATTGGGCAGCTCGGTGCCCGCGAGAAGGCGCATCAGAGTCGATTTGCCGGCGCCGTTGACGCCAAGAACGCCGTAGCTGCGGCCAGCCGCGAAATCGAGACTGACATGATCGAGCACGACCTTCCTGTGGCCGTGCGAACGATAATACTTAAAAACATTGTCAAGCTTGATCATGATTCCCGAGCGGCGGACGGTCGCGACTCATCGCCTTTCCCCAGGCGCAGCCCCCAACGCGGCGCGGGCCTTCGTTACGCCGGATTTCTGGCTAAGTCATGGCGACGCAAACGGTTTTCGTATATGCGGCGGTGGTTGAATTTTCTTAAATTTCCTCGCCGCTGGATTGCCGCAGCTCGAGTGGAAGGCGCCAGCATGACGGACAGGAAATCCGAAACCAGGCTGCAATGGGCGCGCCGCCATCTGCGCAACGGCTATATTATCCTGACGACGCGCGGCGTCGTGGCGCTTTACGGCGCGGCGATGCTCGAGCTGGCGAAACTCATCGATTCGCCGGTCGGCGTGTTTCTCGCGCCGCGCGATCTTTTGCGGGACGGCCCGCGCCTCGTTCGCGAACAGGGATTGCGCGCCGCCTGCGGCGCCGTGTTGCGCCAGATCGCCGCGCAATATGATCCGCCGCTCGGCCGACGGCGCAATCCGATCAACGACCCGCTGCGTCAGGCGGCGATCAGCTATTACTACGCCTATGAATTGACCAAGCCGGACGGGGTCGTTCCCTCCCGCCGTCCGGTCAATGAAATGGATTTCGCGCTCGAAACGCCTTTCGCCTACGACGCCGCGCCGCAGCGCGCGCGCGCCATCGTCGCCGTCGTCCACGCCTTCTATCCAGACGTGCTGCCGCTCGTCCTGGAAAAATTGCAGAATGTTCCCGGCGCGCTCGATCTCTGCATATCGACGGACACCGAGGAAAAGAAGCGCGCCATCGACGAAATCTGCGCCAAGTGGCGCAAGGGCAAGGTCCTGACCCGCGTCTGTCCGAATCGCGGGCGCGACATCGCCGCCAAATTTTTCGGTTTCCGCGACGTCTACGCCGATTATGATCTCTTTATTCACCTTCACACCAAGCGCTCGCCGCATGGCGGCGCGGCGCTGGCGCGCTGGCGCGACTATCTCATCGATAATCTTCTCGGCTCGGAGCGCATCGCGCGCTCGATTCTCTCGCTGTTCGACGATCCAAAGCTCGGCATAGTTTTTCCGCAGCATCTCTTCGAGCTGCGCGGCATTCTGAACTGGGGCTACGACTACGATCTGGCGCGCAATCTGTTGAAGCGGATGGATATCGAGATCGACAAGAATCTCACGCTCGAATTTCCCTCCGGCTCCATGTTCTGGGGCAGAACCGCCGCGATCCGGCCGCTGCTCGACCTCGACGTAGATTTCGACGACTTTCCACAGGAGAGCGGTCAGGTCGACGGCACTCTCGCGCACGCCATCGAGCGCTCGCTGTTGATGATCGCCGAATCGCGCGGCTTCGAGTGGCTGAAAGTCGCGCAGCGCGATCTATATCCGATGGGCCATACGCTGCTGCCGGTGCGCAGCGCCGAAGACGTCGCGACGCATCGGCTCAAGGTCTTCCAACCCTCGCTCGCCTGCGTCGACTCCAATTTTCACCCTTTCCTGAATTTTATCGCCGAAACGCGGCCTCTGCTCTCCTATCCGTCGCGTAACGATCGGCCGCGGCTGACGCTGCTGACGCCGAGCGTCAATCCGCGACAGACCTTCGGCGGGATTGCGACGGCGATGAAACTTTTTTCAGCGCTTCTGAACGAGCTCGGCGGCGACTTCGACGCGCGCATCATTGCGACCGACGCGGACATCGAGCCCGAAGCCTATGCGACGCTGGCGGACTATGCGCCGGTTCCCTACGCCGCAAGCCTCGACGCCGAAACGGCGGCGCTGGTCGACGCCAATGAGCGGGAAGGCGGGAGGCTGAACGTGCGCGCCAACGACGTCTTCTTCGCGACCGCCTGGTGGACGGCGGAATTTGCGCGCGCTCTGGAGCGCGACAGGGCGCGCTATTTCGGCGGCGAGCGCCCGTTCGTCTACCTCATTCAGGACGACGAGCCTTACTTCTACGGCCGCGGCGCCAAGTCCTGCCTTACCGAAGCGACCTATCATCACGGCGATCAGACGATCGCGATCGTCAATTCGGAAGAGCTTTTCTCGGTCATGACCGGGAAATATCGGTTCCGTGACGCCTATTATGTTCCCTACGAGATGAACGAACGGATTCGGGAACGTCTTGCCAGCGTCGCGCGCGAACCGACGATGCTCATTTATGGTCGTCCGTCGGTGACGCGCAACGCTTTCGAACTGATCTGCGCGGCGCTCGTCATCTGGCAGCAGCGCGATCCGATTCGCGCGAGTCGCTGGAAGATCGTTTTTCTCGGCGAGGATTTTCCCGAATCGCTTCTCTATCCTGTGCAGAACGCGACCGTCGGCGGGAAAGCCCGTCTCGAAGATTACGCCGACTTTCTCAATCGCGCGCTCATCGGCGTTTCGCTGATGATCTCTCCGCACCCGAGTTATCCCCCGCTCGAAATGGCGGAAGCGGGACTTGCGACAATCTCCAATGCGTTCGAAGGGAAGGATCTGCGTCGCCGCTTCGACAACATCGTTTCGCCTGAGCGGCTCGACCCGATGTCGCTCGCGCAGCTGATCGAGGACACGGTGTCGAGTGTGGAGCCCTTCATCGGCGCCATCGTTCCGCGTCAGCGCCACGCGCCGCCGCCGGGCGACGCGACGCGTCTCTTCGATCCCAAACGCGTCGCCGCCGATCTGCGGCGCGCTGCGGCTTCGCCGCTCTATGCGACGGGCGAGAACTCCCGTTCCGTCTCCAAGAGCACTTGCGAGATATATTGACCGTAGCCGCTCTTGGCGAATTTCGACGATGCGGCGCGCGTCTGCGCGGCGTCGATCCACCCGGCGCGGAAGGCGATTTCTTCGAGGCAGGCGACGCGCTGCCCCTGACGTTGCTCGATGGCGCGCACATATTCGCTCGCTTCGATCAGCGCCTCCGGCGTTCCCGTGTCGAGCCAGGCGAATCCGCGACCGAGTCGGGCGACCTGCAGTTCGCCAAGCTCCAGATAGATGCGGTTGAGATCGGTGATCTCCAATTCGCCGCGCGGGGAAGGATTCAATTGCGCCGCAAATTCGGTCGCGCGCTCATCGTAAAAATAGAGGCCGGTCACCGCCCAATTGGAGCGCGGGCGCGTCGGCTTTTCTTCGATCGAGACGGCGCGGCCGGCGGAGTCGAATTCGACGACGCCGTAACGCTCGGGATCGCGCACATGATAGGCGAACACTGTCGCGGCGCTGCGTGACGATTCGCCCAGCACTTCCGGCAGGCCATGGCCGTAGAAGATATTGTCGCCGAGGATGAGCACCGAGGGTTCGCCATCGACGAATTCGGCGCCGATGATATAGGCCTGCGCCAACCCCTCGGGCCGAGGCTGCACGGCGTAAGACAGCGACAGCCCCCACTGCCCACCCCCGCCGAGCAGCCGCTTGAAGGAGAGCAGATCCTCCGGCGTGGTGATGATCAGGATCTCGCGCACGCCGGCGAGCATCAGCGTGCTGAGCGGGTAATAGATCATCGGCTTGTCGTAGACCGGCAGCAATTGTTTCGACGTGACGAGCGTCATCGGATGCAGCCTGGTGCCGCTTCCTCCGGCGAGAATGATGCCGCGCATGAGAATCCTATTCAGTTTGGAATTAATCGGGAGACGCAGACGTTGACGGAGTCGCGCCATTTCGGCAGCGCGATCCCGTAATTGAGTTCAAGCTTGGAGCTGTCGAGCCGCGAATTCGCCGGTCGGCGCGCCGGCGTCGGATAGTCAGAAGTGGCGATACGCTTGACGCGGACGGGCTTGCGTCCCTGAGTCTCCGCCGCAGAAAAAATCGCTTCCGCCATCTCCGCCCAGCTGGCTTCGCCCCGACCGGCCATGTGGAAAACGCCGCGCAGGCCAGGATCCGGGTCGTCGACCAGTCGTTCCGCGATGGCGAGCAGCGCGTCGGCGATGTCGAGCGCGCTCGTGGGATTTCCGATCTGGTCCGCGACGACGCCGATTTCATCGCGCGTCTCGCCGAGGCGCAGCATCGTCTTGACGAAATTCGCGCCGAAGGGGCTGTAGACCCAGGCGGTGCGCAAAATCACGCAGTCGTCGCAGCGCGCCGCGATCTGCCGTTCGCCTTCGAGCTTCGACCGTCCATAGGCGCCGGTCGGGCCGGGCGCGTCATCTTCGCGATAGGGGCGATCGAGCGCGCCGTCGAAGACGTAGTCGGTCGAAAGATGCAGCAGCGGCACCTTCAGTTCGGCGGCGGTCTCGGCGACGAAGCCCGCGCCCGCGCCATTGACGCGCATCGCGACGTCCGGCTCGCTCTCCGCCTTGTCGACCTGCGTGTAGGCGGCGGCGTTGACGATGGCGTCGCAGCGCACGCTGCGCAGCGACGCGAGAACCATCTCCCGAGAAGAGAGATCAAAGCCCGGACGGCCGAGCGCAAGCATTTCAACGCCTCTCGGCGCGCGCTCGATCAGCGAACTGACGACCTGGCCTGTGAGCCCGGTCACGGCGATGCGCTTCATCTTGCCCACTTACGCGAAAACCTCCGCCAGATCGCGCAGCCGCGGCCATTTGCGATCCTTTTCCGACAGCACGGCGCGCTCCGCGGCGACCGGCCAGGCGACGCCAATATCGGGATCGTCCCAGGCGACGCCGCAATCATGCTGCGGCGAATAGAAATTCGTCACTTTGTAGAGCACTTCCGTATCGGGTTCGAGCGTGACGAAGCCATGCGCGAATCCGATGGGAATGAACAGCTGGCGCCAATTCTCCTTCGAAAGCTCGACGACGACGTGGCGCCCGAATGTCGGCGACGACCGCCGCAGATCGACGGCGATATCGAGAATTCGACCGTTGACCACGCGCACGAGCTTGTCCTGCGCGAAGGGCGCCGTCTGATAATGCAAGCCTCGCACTGTGCCGACGTCGCGCGAGAGCGAATGATTGTCCTGGACGAAGTCGAAATGCAGTCCGGCGTTCGCCCAGGTTTTTTCATTGTGCGTTTCGCAGAAGAAGCCGCGCTCGTCGCCGAATTTTTTGGGCGTGACGAGCTTGAGCCCCGACAGCTCGAGATCTTCGAACAAGCGTCCCCCCTCCGGCGCGTCAGGCGACGGCTTGTTCGTCCTGCTCGCCAAGCACCCCAAGCCGTTCGCCGCGGTATTTGCCCGAGCGGATCGCCTGCCACCAGTCGGAATTGTCCAGATACCAGCGCACAGTCTTGCGAAGACCGGTTTCGAACTGCTCGGCCGGCCGCCAACCGAGTTCACGCTCGATCTTCGTGGCGTCGATGGCGTAGCGCAGATCATGTCCGGGACGATCGGCGACGAATGAGATGAGGTCGCGATGCGGTCCGGCGCGGCGCGGACGGAACTCGTCCATCAATGCGCAGATCGCTTCGACCACGTCGATATTGCGCCACTCGTTGCGCCCGCCGACATTGTAGGACTCGCCGACTTCGCCCTCGCGCGCCACGCGCAAAAGCGCAGAGGCGTGATCCTCGACATAGAGCCAGTCGCGGACATTCTCGCCACGGCCGTAGACCGGCAGCGGCTTCTCCTCAATCGCGTTGATGATGGTGAGCGGAATGAGTTTTTCCGGGAAATGATAGGGGCCGTAGTTGTTGGAGCAATTGGTGACGATCGTCGGAAGGCCGTATGTGTGGCGCCAGGCGCGCACGAGATGGTCGGAGCCCGCCTTCGACGCCGAATAGGGCGATGTGGGGGCATAGGGCGTGTCTTCGCGAAACAGCCCTTCCGCGCCGAGCGCGCCGAACACTTCGTCGGTGGAGATGTGCATGAAACGGAAGTCGCGCGCGCGGGCGCGGTCGAGATTGCGCCAGTAGTCGAGAGCGGCCCGCAGCATGACGAAGGTGCCGACGAGATTGGTTTCGATGAAGGCGGCCGGCCCGTCGATCGAGCGGTCGACATGGCTTTCGGCGGCCAGATGCATGACGACGTCGGGATGAAATTCCGCGAAGGCGCGCGCGACCGCGGCGGCGTCGCAAATGTCGGCCTGCAGAAAGGAAAAGCGCGGACTGTCGGCGATGGGCCGCAGCGACGCCAGGTTGCCCGCATAGGTCAGCTTGTCGAGAACGAGAATCTGATCGACGCCCTTGCGGACGATGGCGCGCGCAACCGCCGAGCCGATGAACCCTGCCCCTCCGGTGATCAATATTTTCATCAAAGCCCCGCTTTTCGCTATCGCTCCGCCCTGAAATCCGCGCCCTCACGCCCGCGCAGGGCGGCTCTATTGCGAAGGCGGCGGTCGGCGCTTTCGCCGTGTACGCGCACTATGTGGCGGAACAACGTCATGGGATTGCATCAGAATTTGGCGCAGCCGCGAGCGAGACGGCGCGGCGACGCCTGTGCGCGCGGCGAATTGCGCGACCGACGGGCGGGCGGATATGCTTCCGCCCGACTTCAGCTTCGCATGGCGACGGCGCCATGCCTTACTCTCGGGCGCGGCCGTCGATGTGGAGAGAGCAGTTCGACTATTTCTGGGACGGCCGGCGCCGGTTGGCGATCGGCTGGTTCGAAGGCGCGGAACGCGCGGCGGCCGCCGCCGCGCGGCCGGAGCTCACGGTCGTCTCGGCCCGCGACGAGCGCTTCACGAACGCGCCCGCGCTCGTCGACGTCATCGACGCCGCGCGCTGGCGCGCGCGCATCATCGTCCTCGATCTGCCGCCCGAACATCGATTCGTTCGGCTGACCGCCGCCGACGGCGCCGAAGTCGCTTTGGCGCTCGTCGCCGAGCGCGACCTGCCGCAAGGCGGCGACTGGCGCCTGCTGCTGACCATGCTGCCGGACGCCGGCGGCGCCGACCCGGTCGCGTTCCGGCTGGCGGCGTTTCCGTCGCGCGGCGATATCGAAAGGCTCTCGCGCGAGCAGACCGCCGCCGCCGGCGCGCGTTTGGTCTGGGCGATCGGCCAGCGGCGCGTCGTGGAGCGCGCCGACGGCGCCGTCGTCATTCGCCTCGCCCTGACGCGCCGCGTCTTCCCGGCCTATCAAAGCCGACTTGTCCTTGAGGCGGCGCCTTTCGATTCGTCCGCGGCGAGCGACGCGCGCGAGGCGCCCTTCGCGATCATGGAGCATTGGCTGCGCGAGTCCGGCGCGCCGCGCGTCATCCTTCGCCTGCGCATTCCCGATTCGATCGAAGAGAGCGCGACGCTACTCGGCCGATGCAGCGTCGCGCTGGCGATGAACCAGCGCCGCCGGCTGAAGGGCTGGACGCTCGATCAGCGGGCGGCCGGCGAACCCGCCGTCGATCCGCTCACCTTCGAAGACATCCGGCAGGCGACGGGCGATCCGAACGAATATCCGGACGCCGCGGAAACGGCGGATCCGGTCGTCGTCGGCAATCTTCTGGCGCTGCTTATCGATCCGGAAGAAGCGGAGGTCGATGGAATCGCCCTGCGCCGCAGCCGCGAGAAAAGCGCGCCCGGCATGGGCGAGACGGTCGAAATCGAATTTTACGGGGCGGCGCTTGGCGACGACGTCGGACTTGTCTGCCCGGCGGCGGGCCCCGGCGATCTCGGCGTCGCGCCGGTCGATCCGGGCGGTCCGCCGTTCGCGCGACTCTTTCGCATAGAAGGCGACGGACTCGTCGCCCGCCGCGCGACGGATGACGAGGGGCTGCTCGACGAACTCATGCGGCGCGCCGCCGACTCCGCGCGCGCCGCGACCGGCGCAGCCGCCCGCGCCGTCGCCGAACGCGCCGCCGGACTGAGAGGCCGGCGCGACAAGCTCGTCGCCTCGCTCAACGGCGCGCTCTCGCGCGCCGAGATCGGCGCGCGCTTCGAACCGCCCGGCCTGTGGGATGCGCTCGAACCTCTGACGCAAGCGAGTTTCGCGGCGCTCGTCATCGGCGCGCCTCCACCGGCCCGCGAACGGCTGCAAGATCTCGGCGGCTACAACGCCTTCTGCGCCGACCCGCCGCTTGCGGCGGCGGTCACGCAGGGCGGCGAATTTGCGCAATCGGCGCGGCTTCCCGGAGAGTCCGCCGCAGCGCGCGGCGCGCCCTCTCTCCTCGCGCGCTATCTCGACGCCTGCGGCGCGCGCGGCATGGCGCCGGCAGGCATTGACGCTTCGCAGGAGGCGCGGCTCATGCGCGCGCTCCTGAAGGAGCCGGAGATGGAAGCGCTGCGCGCGGCGCGCGTCGCGCTGGCGATCGACGACGGCGTGAGACGCGAAGCCGCCAAGACGGCGCGCGTCATCGCCGACGCGCCCGCCGTGGAGCGGGCGCGAACGCATTTCGCGGAGACAGGCGCGAGGGACGCCGCCCACATGCTCGACGCCTATCTCGAGATGCGGCGCGCCGGCGGCTGGACGCCGCCGCATGAAGCGCCGACTCTCGCCGCGCTCGTCTCGCGCGCCAGCGTCGAACTCGACGCCGCGCGGCTCGACGCCGAGAATCTCGGCCGGAGGCCGCCGGTCGAGGACAGACAGAAAGGGTTGATGGCGACGGTGCGCGGCTTTTTCGGGCGCTGAGGATTGCCTTGCGCGGCGCGAAGCCGGCGCTGTTTTGATGCATGAGGCTATTTGAGAAAGACCAAAATATGCAGAGCGACCCGTTTGGCGAGATCAACACGACGTTCCGAACGCTCTATGGCGCAAATCGCGAAGAACTGTTCGCGTCGACTCCGCTCGCGGCGATCACCTTGATCGGGACCGGCGAAATCTGGCGCATCGAGCATGGCGAAGTCGTACAATCCTATCCGCCGGCGCCGTGGCTGCGTCAGGTGAAATCGCTGATGCATGCGGTCATCGGCGCCCAGGCGACCTGGGCGCGTCTCGTGCGTGGAAAGGATCCCGAATCCGCGCGGCAGGCGGCTGTCGTCCTGAATAAGGCGCTGGAGGAGGCTGTCTCGCGTCTCGCGCTCGAACTGCCCGCCGCACTCGCCGCCCCCGCTCAGATCGTTCTCGGCAAGCTGCTGCAGCTTGCGGTCAACTGGTCGGCCGGTCAGATGGCGTCCCCCGCAGAGTTCCCCGAAGCGCTGCGGCAGGTTCGCGTCGAGCTGGAAAACGTCATCGCCATCGTCGGCGAGGAGGCCTACGCGTCGATCGTCAAGGGTTTGCGCGCCTTGATCGACGAAAGCGACCCGGCTGTTTGGGAAGAGTCTCTGTTCGCCGTCTGCGGCGTGGCCTTCGGACGCCGCGACAATGTCGAGATCGCAGCCGCCATGTCGGTGATGGGCGAAGATTGCGTCGGCACGCGGCTTCTCTATCTCGAGAATGCGCACGACGTGGCTCAGGGCATGGCGTGCATCGCCGCCGCTCTTACGGATCGCGCGCTCGGCGTGGACGTATTTGGCGATCCCTACCGGATGTGGCGCGACATTTTAGGCGATGTCGCCGCCCGGCATGTTGGGAAAGGTTTCTTCCCTCCGCTCGGCCCCGATTGATCGGAACGTCCCTGGCGGTCTGCGCGGCGACGCATCTGCGGCGCCGATCGGCTGCGCTGTCAGAAGACGCCCGCATTATAGGCGGCGATGTGGCTGAGTTCGCCGAACGCCATGGCGATGTTGAGCGCCTCGGCGGCCAGCACGATGGCGACGGCGCCGAAAATTCCTGTCGTGATCATCGTTTTCATGACGTTCTCCTGTCTTCGATGATCAGAACTTACGGAGCGGCGCGCTGAGACGCTGTGCGCCAGCGCACAAGCGCGACGACGATGCGCTGAGGAGCGGTCCTCTCCCGGCAGTCAAATGTCCGAATTTCATTGCGCAATTTGCAGGATGCTGTTTCTAACGATGCGCGACGAGCTTCGTTGCAGCATTCCAAATTCTAAATGGGGAGGATTGAATGGCTCCTAAGATAATGGCGGTCGCGGTCGGCTTGGCGCTTTTCGCGTGGTGCGCGCCTTCTGCATCGCTGGCGCTTGAAACGCACCTTTCGGAAGCCGTTTCGCACACGCGCGAAGCCGTGGTCGCCGGCAGAGAACATGAACCAAGCGCCCTGGTCCGCCACGCGACCGAAGCGCTCCACCACGCCGAAGCCGCGCAGAGGGAGAACCCCAACCGGCACGTAAAGGCAGGCATCCGGCGGTTGAAGGAAGCGATCAAATTCGGAAAGAAAAAGCGGAGCGCCGCCACCACGATCGCCGACCGCGCGCTGCAGGAGCTTGAACGCGCGCCGCATTAACCGCGTATTGAGCGGCGGCGTTAATCCGTCGCTCAATCGAACACAAAAATTCGGACTGGCGCACAGGAGAGAGTGCTGGCCTGCTAACAATCCTTCGTTACAAAAGCTTAATTTGTCGCTCTTGGCGCCAGACATACATGGAGCTCAACCTTCCACTGCTCAACAATTGAGGCCCCGTCTTGCGCAATCGATTCCTCACCCTGATGTCCGTCGCGATGTTCGCGGCCGCCGGTCTGTCAGGCGCCGCCCTCGCCGTCCCGCCGGCAACCGACCATCCTGCAACCGATCAGTCCGCGAAGACCGATGATCACGGTTTCTCTCCGGAGGACCGCTCGGCTTTCCTGGACGCCCGGGTGGCGGCGCTCAAGGCGGGCCTAAAGCTCACCGCGGCTCAGGAAAAAGCTTGGCCTGCGTTCGAAACCGCATTGCGCGAAACATCGAAAGCGCGCGCGGATCGTCGGGCCGACTCGCACGAAAAATGGAAAGACATCCACGAGCATCACGATGTGATCGAGGGCCTGCGGCTGCGCTCCCAGGGCCTCACGACGCGCGGCGCAGAGCTTGGCAAGCTTGCGGACGCCGCCAAGCCGCTCTTCGACAGTCTCGACGATGCGCAGAAGCACCGCTTCGCCATCCTTCTCAAGCATGCGCTGAAGCCGCATGGACATGGTGGACATCATGGACATGGGCATTGGGGAATGAACGCGAAACATTGACAAGGCGTCGGCCGGCCGCGAGGGGCGGCTATTCGCGCGACCATGCTCTACATGCCCCATTGCGCGAGCGCCGCTTCCGCGCCCGGCGCATCGTCCCTGATCCGATAGACGGTCTGCCGTGAAAGTCCCGTCGCGGCCGCCACAGACCCGATGCTCGTCCCCTGACTGAGCATCTCGCGCACCGCGTCAAACTGCGCGCGCGAATAGCTAGGCTTGCGACCGCGATATTTGTTATCGCGGGCGTTCGCTTTCGCGCGTTCGATCCCCGCGCGCTGCGCTTCCTTCGCGGTTTCCGTTTGAGCTTGCGCCGTCGCCGCCATGTACGCCATCAGCGCGTCCTGCACGGCGTGCCGCGTGGGGTCCGTTGTCGCGCCATCGAAGGTCAGTCCGCCGACGATCGTCCGGACGATGACGCCGCGCCGCATGAACTCTCGAATGGCGTCCGCCGCTTCAGCAGAGTTGCGCCCTAATCGATCAACCCAACGGACGATCAACGTATCGCCCGCGCGCAGGAGATCGAACAGACGACGACCTTGCGGCCGCTCCGAAAGACGCAAGCGGATGCGATCGACATCCTCATCCCAAACGACATTGTCGATGGCGAATCCGGCCGCGCGCGCCTGTGCCGCCTGGTCCGCGATCGTCTGGCCCATGGTTGAGGCAGGAGCGTAGAGGATCGTCGTCATGGGCGCGGTTTCGTCCGTTAGGATGGCGTCCGCAAGATTACATGTCCGTTAGGCTAGATCAAGCCTTACGGACAACCAAATTCGACGGTTCCGTATCCCGAGCTTGCGCAAGCCCTTACGGACATTTCGCGCGCCGCGGCCCGGATAATTGCGCAAGAGTTGCTTGGCTTCCGATCCGCCCGGCTGATAAAATCCGGGCCTCGGCTCAGCCTTTCCCACGTCATCCGTAACGAGTAGCTGGAGTTTTCTGCGTCATGTCTGACGACAGTCACGACGACATTCTGAATTTGACCGATCCGGCGGAATACGCCGACGCGGTCTCTCAACGCACGATGGCGTTCTGCCATTTGGCGCGGCTCGCCGACACGGTCGAAGATGAGACCGTCAAGGAGCTCTGCGTCACGATGCTGCGCAAACTCAATTCCAGCATGCGGGCTCCCGCCGCAGCCGAACTACGCTCGATTGAAGGCGCGTCACGAAGCTAATGGACATGCCGCGCCATCAGCCGGCGACGCGCTCACATCGCAGCTGAGCGTCGATCGACGCCCGCGTCGGGATGTTTCGAGGATCGGCCGTCTCGAGATCAGGCGCGCCCGCTCATGCGCGAGCGGCAGTGACGAACGCCAAATGAAATCGAAAAATCGGCGAGAGCAGACGGCGATCGCCCTTCGATTTGGTGCCCAGGAGAGGACTCGAACCTCCACGGCTTTCACCACTGGTACCTGAAACCAGCGCGTCTACCAATTCCGCCACCTGGGCATCGAGCCCGTCTCATAGGGGCGGCGGATGCCCCCTGTCAATGCGCGCCGTGACGAAAAGGCGAGACGACCCACGCGACCAGGCGGAGAAGCTTCGCTGACGCATTTTCCTCGTCGCGAAATTCCGCTAGAGCATCGGCGACCATTTTCCCGGCGACGGCCGGCGCGACGCAAGCGGAGCAAATCGCAATGATCGGCGACAATAACCAGACCATTGGCGAAGGACGTGTGGTGACGGTGTTCGGCGGCTCTGGCTTCGTCGGCCGTTACGTCGTCCGGGCGCTGGCGCGCGACGGCTGGCGCGTGCGCGTCGCCTGCCGCCGGCCCGACCTCGCCTTCTATCTCCAGCCGCTCGGCCGCGTCGGCCAGGTCATGGCGGTTCAGGCCAATGTGCGTCATCCCGAGTCGGTCGCGGCGGCGCTGCGCGGCGCTTCGGCCGTCGTCAATCTGGTCGGCATTCTCGCCGAAACCGGCGCGCAGAAATTTGCGGCCGTACAGGCCGGCGGCGCGCGCGTGATCGCCGAAGCCGCGAAGGCGGCGGGGATCGACAATGTCGTGCATATGTCCGCGATCGGCGCCGACCCGGACTCGCGCTCGGCCTATGGCCGCAGCAAGGCGGAAGGCGAGGCGGCGATGCGCGGCGAGATTCCCTCCACGATCATTCTGCGGCCTTCGGTGATTTTCGGACCGGAAGACGAATTCTTCAACCGCTTCGCCGCCATGGCGCGCTACTTCCCCGTCGTGCCCGTCGTCGGCGCCGATACGAAATTCCAGCCGGTCTATGTCGGCGACGTCGCGGAGGCGGTTGCGATCGCCATCGCCGGGCGCGCCAAGCCGGGCGCGGTTTACGAGCTCGGCGGTCCCGAGGTCAAAAGCTTTGCGGAGATCGTCGACTACGCGCTCACGGTCGCGCAACGGGAGCGCCGCATCCTGAAGCTCTCCTTCGGCGCCGGCAAGCTGATGGCCGCCATGACGCAGATGCTGACCACGCTTTCCCTCGGCCTCTTCCCGAAGCTGCTGCGGATGACGCGCGATCAGGTGGAACTGCTCAAACACGACACTGTCGTCAGCGACGACGCCGCATCGGAAGGACGCACGCTCAAGGGACTTGGCGTCGCCGATCCGCAATCGATCGAAGCGATCGTGCCGACCTATCTCTATCGCTATCGCAAGGTCGGTCAGTATCAGACGCAGCGCATGGGCGAATCCGCCTAGAGCGCTTCCCGATCACCTAGAATCATGTGATCGATAAGGAATCGCTCAAAACAAAGACGTTGGAGCAGGTTCTCATCGAAAAAGTCTGTCAACTTTTTCGGAAACCTGCTTGTCTTATGACTTTCCGCGCCGCTTCGGTGAGAAGGAACCGCTGGGAGAGGGTTGCCGCCCTCTCGTCAGCGGCGAGGGACGGATCGGGAAACCGCGGACCGTTTGACGGGTCGAGCTA
>NZ_JBFWNB010000018.1:0-62296 GCF_050251305.1 Methylocystis sp.
ACGCTTGGCGCTCGTCCGCGTTCTTGGCGCGCACTCTGGAGAAGAGCAAGATGGAGCCGCAAATTGATTACGAAAGCCAAGTCGCTCTTTATCTGGCGGCGCAGATTCAGGAAGAGAACCTCGAAATAAATCGAAAAAGAATGGCCGAGGCGTTCGATCCTGTGACGACTTTCGTCTATCTCAAATGCAGAGAATTATATTGGACCGTGACCCGACGGCTCGGCCTTGCGCATCTGCACGATGGATCGAGGCCTCGGCCTGTCGAGCCCCGCCCGACTTTACCAAGAGATCTCGAGTGGGATGACGCGTGTCGTTCAATTTCCTCCTGCCGTGTGTTCATTGACGTCACGCCGACGCGACGGCTTGGAGGGAAAACTGGCGTTCATCGGGTTGTTCGCGAGATCGCCAGAAGATCGATCCGGGATGGATTTGCGCTTCCCGTCGTTGTCGAAAATGGCGAACTTCGTTCGTACTATGAGCATCCGTCGCTTATGAACCCGATCAAGTTCAGGGCAGGCGACAAATTTGTGCTGCTCGATGCAAGCTGGGGATTGCTCTCCGAACATCTGCCGTTCATCGAGGATCTCGCCGATGTCGGCGGCCAGCTCATAACGGTTCTGTACGACCTGATCCCTGTGGTCCATCCGCTCAGCGTCACGCCGCGCATGACTGACGAATTCAACGAGTGGTTCGAAAAAATCGTTTTGAAGAGCGATCGCATCATCGGCGTCTCAAAAACCACTGTGCTGAATTTTGTCGCTCACGTCATGCGCAAAAATCTCGCCACAAAGCCCCATCTTCGCGTCGGCTTGTGGCGACTGGGCGCGGATTTCGACGATGAGGATCACGATCCGATCTCCGCCGCCGTCAAAGCCGTGACGGAAAGCGAGACGCCGTTTTTTCTCAGCGTGGGCACTCTCGAGCCACGAAAAGGGTATCCGGTGGCGCTAGACGCCTTCGAACGGCTTTGGTCGCAGGGAGTCGACGCTCGATACGTCATCATTGGCCGAGCAGGGTGGCAAAGCGAAGCTCTCGAACATCGCATCAAGCAACATTG
Source organism: Methylocystis sp. (assembly GCF_050251305.1). Taxonomy (GTDB): domain Bacteria; phylum Pseudomonadota; class Alphaproteobacteria; order Rhizobiales; family Beijerinckiaceae; genus Methylocystis. Next base: position 1,058 of record NZ_JBFWNB010000018.1, read on the forward strand.
CGAATATGGCGGACGTCTTCTCTGGCTCGATGACGCGAGCGACGCTGACCTTCGTCACTGCTATGCCCACGGGCGGGCGTTGGTGTATCCATCGATGATTGAGGGATTTGGTCTTCCGCTCGTTGAAGCCGGTCGTTACGGACTTCCGGTCGTCGCCTCGGATTTGCCAGTGTTCCAGGAAACCGGCGGACCCCACGTCCGCTATTTCAACTTGCTGGACTCGGTCGACCTTGCCAAGAAAATCGAAGATCTCTGTCGCGAGCCGACCACAAAGGAAAAACTGCCGACCTATTCGTGGGACGATTCCGTGCGCAATCTCGCCGATCTGGTCTTGAACGACGCCTATCAGACGCGCATCCAGGTCTGGCCTCCGCGCAGGATCAGCAGTCCGGCGCTTATTTGATGGGCGGGCGGCTTCGGAAAGCCGCCCGGCCGGAGTCCTATTCTCCGCCGCTCGCTGCGGCCGCTTCCCTCTCGGCCTTTTCCTTGGCCTCGAGGTCTTCGCCGGTCTCCTGATCGACGGCGCGCATCGACAGGCGCACCTTGCCGCGGTCGTCGAAGCCGAGAAGTTTGACCTTCACGCGGTCGCCTTCCTTGACGACGTCGGTCGTCTTGTTCACGCGCTGCTTGGAAAGCTGCGAAATGTGAACGAGTCCGTCCTTGGCGCCGAAGAAATTGACGAAGGCGCCGAAGTCGGCGGTCTTCACCACCGTCCCCTCATAAATCATTCCGACCTCGGGATCGGAGGCGATGGATTTGATCCAGTTGATCGCCGCCTTGATCGAATTGCCGTCCGAGGAGGCGACCTTCACCGTGCCGTCGTCCTCGATATTGATCTTGGCGCCGGTCTTCTCGACGATCTCGCGGATGACCTTGCCGCCTGAGCCGATGACGTCGCGGATCTTGTCGGTTGGAATCTTCATCGTCTCGATTCGCGGCGCGAATTCGCCGAGCTCCGCGCGCGAACTCGCGATCGCCTTCGCCATTTCGCCGAGAATATGCATGCGGCCGTCCCGAGCCTGAGCGAGCGCGACCTTCATGATCTCCTCGGTGATTCCTGCGATCTTGATGTCCATCTGCAGCGAGGTCACGCCATTGCCTGTGCCCGCGACCTTAAAGTCCATGTCGCCGAGATGATCCTCGTCGCCGAGAATATCCGAGAGCACGGCGAAGCGTTCGCCTTCGAGAATCAGGCCCATCGCGATGCCGGCGGTGGGCGCCTTGAGCGGCACGCCGGCGTCCATGAGCGCGAGCGACGTGCCGCAGACCGTCGCCATGGAGGACGAGCCGTTCGACTCCGTGATCTCGGACACGACGCGCAGCGTATAGGGAAACTCGGCGGCGGCCGGCAGCATCGGGCGGATGGCGCGCCAGGCGAGCTTGCCGTGGCCGATCTCGCGACGGCCGGGCGAGCCCATGCGGCCCGTCTCGCCGACGCTATAGGGCGGGAAGTTGTAGTGGAGCAGGAAGCGCTCCTTATAGGTGCCCTCGAGCGAGTCGACATATTGCTCGTCTTCGCCCGTTCCGAGAGTCGCGACGACGAGCGCCTGAGTCTCGCCGCGGGTAAAGAGCGCCGAGCCGTGGGTGCGCGGCAGAACGCCGACTTCGGCGACGATCGGACGCACGGTTTTCACGTCGCGGCCGTCGATGCGCAGGCCGGTGTCGAGAATATTGTTGCGCACGACCTTGGCTTGAAGCTCTTTGAAGGCTTCGGAGATCTGCTCCTTGGAAAATTTCGGCTCGCCGCCTTCGGGCGCGAGGGCCGCCATCACCTTCGCTTTGGCGGCGTCGACCGCGGCGTAGCGCTCCTGCTTCACCGTGTGCTTATAGGCTTCGCGCAGATCGGCTTCGGCGACCTCCGAGATCGCCTTGGCGATTTCGGTCGTGTCGGGCGTCGCCAGGTCGCGCGGATCCTTGGCGGCGCGTTCGGCGAGGCGGATGATGGCGTCGAGCACCGGCTGGAAGCCGCGGTGGCCGGTCATCACCGCTTCCAGCATCGTCTCTTCGGAAAGCTCCTTGGCCTCCGACTCGACCATCAGCACGGCGTCATGCGTGCCGGCGACGATGAGATCGAGATCGGAAAGCTTCATCTCCTCGATCGTCGGATTGAGCTTCAGCTGACCGTTGACGTAGCCGACGCGCGCGCCGCCGACGGGCCCCATGAACGGCACGCCGGACAGCGTCAGCGCCGCAGAGACGGCGACCATGGCGAGGATGTCAGGATCGTTTTCGAGATCATGCGACAGGACGGTCACGATCACTTGCGTGTCATTGCGATAGCCGTCGGGGAACAGCGGGCGGATCGGCCGGTCGATGAGGCGCGACACCAGCGTTTCGCGTTCGGAAGGACGGCCCTCGCGTTTGAAGTAGCCGCCGGGGATGCGGCCCGCCGCGAAGGCCTTTTCCTGATAATTGACTGTGAGCGGGAAGAAGTCCTGCCCCGGCTTCGGCGCCTTGGCGGAGACGACGGTGGCGAGCACGGTGGTCTCGCCGTAGCTCGCCATCACGGCGCCGTCGGCCTGACGCGCGACCTTGCCGGTCTCGAGCACGAGCGTGCGCCCGGCCCAATCGAGTTCTTCGCGGTGAATCTGGAACATGCTGGTCTTTCTCTGATGAACCCGCGGTTCGTCATGAGCAAGACGGCGAGAAGCTGCGGCAGCGATGTTTCTAAAAAGCGTCGACGCAGCGTCCGGCGATCCTGCCATGACTTTACGCGTTGGTCGTGGCGAGCGTCCCTAGACGCTCCGTAGTGGAAAAGCGGCGCATGGGCGCGCCGCTTTCGCTAATGCTTTGTTTAGCGGCGGATCCCCAGCCGCTCGATCAGGCTCTTATAGCGCGCTTCGTCGCGCACCTTGACGTAGTCGAGCAGCTGGCGGCGCTGGGAAACCAGCTTCAGGAGCCCGCGACGCGAGTGATTGTCCTTCGCGTGGGTCTTGAAGTGTTCGGTGAGATTGACGATTCGCTCGGTGAGAATCGCCACCTGCACCTCAGGCGAGCCCGTGTCATTGGCCTTGGTGGAATATTCCTTGATGAGCGCCTGTTTGCGCTCCGCCGTGATCGACATCGGTTGTCCTTGTCTTTCGGGGTGATCCGCGCTCCGCGGCCCGGGCCGGGATGTCGTCCAGCGAGGTCGCGCGAAAACGGAGCCGCCCCGGCGAACCGGGGCGTGCGCTGGCCTTATAGCAGAAATGCGGGAGATGGATAGAGGCCTTACGCCTTCTCCAGCGCCTTCAGTCGCGCCCCAAGCTTGTCGATTTCCGCTTCCGCGCGGACAAGCTCGGTCACGTCATATTGGACGCCGAGAAAGTAGATCACCGCGCCGCCATTATCCAGTAACGGCGTGATATTGAGCTTGTTGAAGAATAACTCGCCGTTTTTCCGATAGTTGCGCAGCGTCACTTCAATGTGTTGCTGCTTGCGCAAGGCCTCTCGCAGGGGCGCAAGCCCTTCCTGATCGCGGTCGTCGCCTTGCAGAAAACGGCAATTGCGGCCGATGATCTCCTCCTGGCCGTAGCCGGTCATGCTTTCGAACGCCTTGTTCGCATAGACGATCGGCGCGTCGGGTTGATCCGGGTCCGCCAGCGTGACGCCGTTGACGCATGAATCGAGAATCTGCGTCAGAATCTTCGGGATGATCCCGCCATCTTTCTGAACAATGAACATCGCTCGGACCTCAATGTCATTTTGACGCGCCTGCGGTTTCCGCCGACGGCGCGCCGGTTTCGAGAAGCGCCCGGATATTTTCGACGATCTGCTCCGCGCCGTCCTGCAATGCGGCGCGAATCAATTTCACGAAGGGTCGCATCGAAATTTCGATCTCGCGCAATTCGAAGGTGAAAATCAGCATCGTCCCATCCGACTGGCGCTCGAATTCATAGAAGGATGAGAAGGGTTCGGAGAGTCCTTCCAATGCGAGACGGCGCGGGCGTTCGACGGCCACGATTTCAAATGTGCTCTCGCTGCGAATGCCCCGCTCGATCGTGACTTGACGCGCGGTCATCCCGACGCGCGCCGGCGCGCGTTCACTTGGCTCCAGCTCCACGACCTGCGGACACCAGCGCGGGTAGTTTGCGAAAAAATCGCGAGCGACAAAGTCGAACGCATCGTCACGCGGCCGGGAAATCGCGGTTCGGGCGACGCCGCTGACCGCTGACGGCCGCGGCGCGCTCAAGCCTTGGAGATTGACGTTAAGTCCCAGCATGCGACGCCCCGGCTCAAAACAGGGTGGGCTCCCTCGGACGAGCTAGGCTTTTTCGGGCGATGGGCAAGGGCGATCGGGACGACATCGTCCGCGTCGTCCGAAAACGAGGGCAAGTTGGCGAACATCGACGGTCTTCAGGGCGGAAAAAGCGCCAATCTCTTCCCTCGGGTCAGCGTTTGCTTCAACGGCCCATTCCAACCGGCGAGGTCGGCCATGAGCGGTGCGCCAAATATCGAAAACCAGTTGCTGATCGCGGTCTTCGGTCTTTTCTCGATCCTGCTGGTCGTCGAGAAATTCCGTCCTTACAAGAAATTCGCGGTTGCGGGATTGAAGGCGTCATTCTCCACCAACGCCTCGGCGTTTCTGATCAACAACGTCATCATGAATCTCCTGTCCGTTTCCAGCCTGCTCGTCGTCGCCGCGAATTATTCGAGCTACGGCTTGCTATCGCGTTTGCCCGACGGGGCTTCGAAATGGATCGCAAGCTTCGTGTTGTTCGATTTCGCAGTGTACGCGTGGCATTTTCTCGGCCACAAATGGGAAGCGCTCTGGCTGTTTCACAAGATTCATCACAGCGATAAGAGCTTTCACGTCACGACCGGGCTGCGGTTTCACGTTTTTGATCAGTTGCTGGAAGTCATCGTGAAATGCGTCTGCGCCGTCCTCATCGGCGCGCCGGCGCATGTCGTGGTGTCCTGCGAGGTTGCGCGCATGTTCTTCGTGCTGTTTCACCACGCCAACATCACGATTCCCGGCGAGAGGATTCTGTCCTATTTCATCATCACGCCGTCGTTGCACCGCGCGCATCACTCGACGCTGCGCAGCGAGCACGACAGCAATTATGGAATCGTCCTTTCGATCTGGGACATCATCTTTGGCACGCGCAAGGTTCTGACGCCAAAATCCATCGGCCTCGAGCTGATCGAGGCGGAAAACTTCATTCAGCTCTTCAGTTTGGCCTTTCTGACCGAGCGACGGCTCGCGCGCATCGTGCATCTCGTTCCGCGAAAGTCGCAATCTCAGGCTTAGGCTGCGTGCGCCTGCGCAAAGCGCGCCCGGTCTGAAACGCGCAAGATCGCGACGATCGACGCCGGGCCGCATCCGCGCTGTTTCTCGAGAGCCCTGATGAAACGCATCGCCAAATATTGTTCGCTGCTTGTCGTCGCGAGCGGCTTCGCGCCCGCCGCGGCGCAGGACATCTCCTCCGCCTACACCAAGCTCGACGTGCGCCGCGACTGCAAACACCGGCCGGGGACGGCGATCGAGGACTATGGCGAGTGGCGCTGCAAGGGCCATGCGGGCGCGCCCATGTGGCTCGGGGCGGGCGACCAGCGCATGTATGTCAGTTTCGGAGCGAAGGCCAAGGACGAACCGGCGGCGGGTCAGACGCTTGCGCCCTTCAACGATTTCTATAAGGGCGTCGTCGAATGGCGGCTCTCCAATGGCAAGCCCTTCGCCGGGATCATGCGCTGGAACGTGAAACGCGCCGCCGACATGGAGAACCGCGAAATACGCGGCCGCGCCTTGGTCGTCACGCGCCTGCCGCCGGGCGCCGTCTGCCACGTCGGCTATGTCGACGCGCTCGCCAACCCGAACGCCAACGAACTGGCGCGCGAGATCGCCGACCGGCGCGCCCGCGACTTCGTCTGCGGCGTGGACACGCCGGTCGTCCTCGGCAAGATCACGCCAGGCGAGGACGTCTTCGGCGCAAAGCCGTGAGCGCTAGGCGCCTTTGTCGGGCTGCAGCATCTGCGCGTCGCCCCGCAGCATGCGGGTGATGAAGGCCCGGGCCGCCGGCTTGTCTTCGCGCGACGCCAGCCCCGCCATCAATCCCAGCCCGCCGCCGAGCGTGACGCCGGCAAGCGCGCAGAGCGCATAGGCTTCGAAGCGATTGGGCGAACCCGCGGCGGCCAGCGCGCCGAACAGGCCGACCGCGCCGCCGCAGAGCGCGAGGATCGCCTCTCGATCGCCCGCGCGCGACCAGAAGGCGAGGGCGAGAGACGGCGCGAGGCAGGCGGCGGAGACGGCGAGCGCCGCGGCGACCAGCGCGCCGGGCGTGAAGACGCCCGCGACCGCCGCGACGTAAGCGAGCGTCGACACCGCGACGAGAGTGACGCGATTGACCGCGAGGCGGCGGCTCGTGAGGTCGATCTCGCCGCGCAGACGATACAGCGCGTCATGGCCGAAAGCCGTCGCGCAGGCTTGCAGGCCGGCCGTCGCGAGCGCCAGCCCCAGCGCCACAAGCGCGGACGCGATAAGCCCGGAAGACGCCGCGCCGAGCTCGGCGATCTGCGGAAGCGCGCCCAGCAGAAAATCGCCGTCGACCGGCCGAATGTCCGACGCGGCGAGCGGCGCGCCGAGCGCATGTCCCTTCCCCGCGCAGGCGCGCTGCGCCTCCGAAGGGCCGCGCACATAGAAGCCGCAAATGCTGATGAGGCCGCGCTCGCTGGCCTGATAGATCGCCTGCGGCAGCCGCTCCGGCGACTGTCCGACCGTCGCGCGGGAGAGCGACAGCGCCGATGCGGCGATCGCCGCCGCCGCCAGCAGCGCGATGACGAGGCTCCAGAAGAGAGCGGCGATTCCGGCGCGGCGCGCGCTTCGCTTGTCGATCGTCGTCACCGAGGCTGCGAGCACCGGCGCAAGCGTCGCGACGCCAAGCGCCGCGGCAATCATCGTCGCGACATCAATCGGGAGGCCGAGGCGCGTCGGCGACACCCGCCAGCTCTCCAGCAGCTGCGCGGCTTCGGTCGAGGCGGGGCCGCCGAAGATCAGACCGCTCGGGAGCGCGTCATGAAGACTCAGCGCGGCGATCGGCCAGCCGAAACCCAGCAACGCGACGCCGGCGGCCGCCGCCGCCGCCCACATGACGCCCGAAAGCCCGCCAGGACCGGCGATGATAAGGCTCGCCGCGGCGATGAGAAACGCCGCGAAACTGCGATTGGCGCCGGTGAGGTCGACCAGCGCGTTGACGGCAAGCAGGCCGCCGGCGGCGGCGAGCAGCGTCGACGCCAGCGCCACCGCGCCGATGAAGCCGACCCTGGCCGCGGCGCTGGGAAAGCGGGCGCAGAGGATTTCGGAAATCGAAAAGACCCCGGTCTTGCGCAGCAGCGGTCCCAGATAGAGTCCCGCTACGGCAAGGCCGATGAAGACTCCGGCGATCGCCCCCACAGTCCAGCCATGTCCGGCCAGCCGCGCGCCGAACGGCAGCATCAGGGCGACGATGATCGCGGCGTTGGCGAAGCCGGCGTACGCGGCGGGCAGGGCGCGGCCGGCGGTGTAATAGACCGACACCCGCATCGAATGCAGCAGGAAGCCGAGGGTCGCGAGCCCGAGGATGGTGAAATACGGCGGCGCAGCGCCGACGAAGCGCTCCGGCGCGCCGACGCGGTCGAGAAGCGCCGCGAATGCGAAAGCCAGGAGAAAGCTCGCGGCCACAAAGGCGATTCGGGCGTCGAGATTGGCTCTTTCGAGCGCCGCCTGCTCGCTGGACCGATCGCTCATCATTGGCCTCGTTGAATCGGAAAGAGCGCGAGTCTAATTGAGGACGCTCCCTCGGCCAAGATGGCGCGCATTCACGCGCTAAGCGATCGAACGCGCATAGGTCGCGATATAGCGCGTCATCTTTTCCTTTAGTCGCCCGAAAGCCACGCCCATGCGGTTGTAGCCGATCGCGGCCGGGATGGCGGCGGCGAGCCCATACGCCGTCGCCGCGAGCGCGTCGGCGATGCCAGGAGCGACGACCGCCAGACTCGTGTCCTGGGTCTCCGCGATCCCGGCGAAGCTCGACATGATCCCCCAGACCGTGCCGAAGAGGCCCACGAACGGCCCCGCCGAGGCGACGATCGCCAGAACGGGAAGCCCGCTTTCCGCGTCGAGCATGAATTCGCGCGCGGCGCGGTTCGTCTGCTGCAGAACGCGGTCGCGCCTTTGGTGAATCGTTTCGTTGGGCAGTTCGACTTCGGTCGCCTCGCGGGCGGCGTCGGCGATCGGCCAGAGGACGCCAATGTCGCCGCCGGCGCGCGCGCGATCCAGCGCTTTCGAGATCCGGAGAAGAACAAAAACGCCGTCGATGAGGAGAACCCAGGTCCAGACAGCCGCCGCGAGAAGGAAGGCCATGACCAGTTTGCTGACAGGTCCGGCATAGAGAAACATGCCGATCGGCGACATGGGGGCGAGATTCATTGCGCGTCTCTCCTGCGGCTCTTATGCGCCAGGCTCTAGCCTCTATCGAAAGGTGATTCCTTGCCGGGCGAACACGGCCCCGCAGCTGCTCGGCCCGCGGGAGGCCGCGACGATGCGCCGCGCGAGCGCCGCATGTGCGGCGCTGCCCCCGGAAGCTGAAATGCCCGAAATGCCGCCGCCGGAATTCACATAAAAGGTGACATTCACCGTTCCCGGCCCGAGACTCGTCGTAGCCGGCGTATGTCCGCGGATTGAGGAGGCTATTTGCGCCAGGCAGGTCGCCTGCGAAGCGCCGGAGCCGTCGCCGCGTCCGCCCGGCAGTCCGAAGCGGCCGCCGACGCGCGATCTGCCTGCGCCCTGACCGGTTCCTCCCGGAAGGCCGTAGCGCCGTCCGGTCTCGGTCTGGCGGCTGCGCGCGTTTCCGGCCTCGCGTTCCTTTCGGGGCTTTCGTTCGGCCTTCTTGGGCTTCTCGACCTTTTCTTTTTTCTCGGTCTTTTTCTGCTTTTCCGGCGCTTGAACCGCGTCCGGCTCCATGATCAAGGGCGGCGGCGGCTCGTCTGAAATCAGCTCGTCCATGCCCTCCTCAGTGAGGGCCGCCGTTTCGATCGGCAGCGGATCGTCGAGCGAATCTCCCTCCGGCGCCGGATCTCCGGCCTCCAGAGACACGCCTTCGGGGATGAGGTCCGCGCTTATGCCGCCGAGATCGATGACCGGAGACGCCGGCCAATAAATCCCGGAAGCGAAGAAGGCGAGGAAAATCCCGACGACGGAAGCGGTCGAAGCGGCATACAGCCAACGGGGTCTAAGCGGCGGGCGTTCTTGAACGTCCGCGCCTGTTTTGGGACTCGTCGAAATCTTATTCACTTTGGGAGCGCTCCGCCGCCGATGCGCCATTTATGATCTGCATCATACGCGGGAAGTTCGGCGCTTCAAGCGGTCACGCAACAGTGCGGCTTTGTGCAGCGCCCGCAAAATCGCCTGTGGCGTCCTGATCGACATGCGGCGAGCTTTGGCCGATAAGCCCGTCATGGCCTCCAGTCCGAACTCCTCTGCGCCCGCCGCCGCGGGCGGCGTCTCGACCGCCGTCGTCACGGAAGACGAAGCGGGGATGCGCGTCGATCGCTGGTTCAAGCGTCGTTATCCGACGCTCGCTCTGTCGCATCTCGCGAAAATCTGCCGCAAGGGCGAGGTGCGGGTCGACGGCAAGCGCATCGAAACGTCGACGCGGCTGGAAGAGGGGCAAAAGGTTCGCGTGCCGCCGTTGAGAATCGAGGCGCCTGCGGCCCCGGCGGTCCGCCGCGCGCGGCCGGACGACGCGCGCGCGCTGCAGGCGATGACGCTCTTCGAGGACAAAGACGTCCTCGTGCTCAACAAGTCCTATGGCCTGGCGACTCAGGGCGGATCAGGCCAGACCCGCCACATCGACGGCATGCTGGAGTCGCTCGCCAAGGGCGATACGCGCCCCGTGCTGGTGCATCGCCTCGACCGCGACACCTCGGGCGTGCTGCTCGTCGCCAAGAATCGGCGGATGGCCGCCGAACTTGGCGAGATTTTCCGGTCGCGGCAGGCGAAGAAGATCTATTGGGCGCTCGTCGAGGGTGTGCCGAAGCCCGCGCAGGGCCGGATTTCGCTCTATCTGGCGAAAGGCGCCGGCATGGAGACATCCAGAGGCGGCGCGAGGGAGCTCGAGAAAATGCGCGTCGCCAAACATGGCGAGTCCGACGCCCAGCATTCGCTGACCTATTACGCCATCGTCGACAAGGTCGCGCCGCGCTGCGCCTGGCTGTCGATGAAGCCGCTCACCGGCCGCACGCATCAGCTGCGCGCCCATGCGGAGGCGATCGGCCATCCGATCTTCGGCGATCCCAAATATGGCCATCGCGCCGAGGACGAGGTTCGCCGGCGCGATCCGCTGCGGGCGATGCCGGACGGGCTCGATCGCAAACTCCACCTCCTCGCGCGCCGCCTCACGCTGCCGCATCCGGGCGGCGGAACTCTGGACGTGACCGCGCCGCTGCCCGATCATATGCGGAAGAGCTGGGAGCTGTTCGGCTTCGACGCAAAGCGTCACGATCCGATCGAGGACGCGCCGGACGCTTGAGGCCTGTCGCGGACGGGCATTTCGGCAGGCAGCAGCCTGACGGGGAATCCGGAGCGGATCCAGGAACGCTGAGATCGCTCTCGATTCCCGATCGCGCGCTGACGCGAGCGTCGGGAATGACGCGCGTTGAGCGGTGGGGCGAACGCTAGGGAATGACAAATGTCAAACGAACCGACCGGCCTCGACGCCGATTTCTTCGTTGCCGCCGAGGAGCGCGACCCGGTCAAGGCCGCGCGCGACCCGGCGCGCGCCCTGCCAAAGCGCTTCTATAAGGAGGCGGCCGCGGGGCCGGCGGAGGGCGGCTACGGCGTTTTTCTTGACGGCCGGCCGGTCAATACGCCGGCGCGGCGTCGTCTGGTCGCGCCGTCGCCGCCGCTCGCCGAGGCGGTCGCCGCCGAATGGGCCAGCCAGGGCGAGACGATCGATCCGGCCACGATGCCGCTCACCAAGCTCATGAACACCGCCCTTGACGGGGTGGCGACGCAGATGGCCGAAGTCGAGGCCGAGGTCGTCAGATACGCCGGCTCCGACCTGATATGTTACCGCGCCGGGGAGCCGGAAGGCCTCGCTGCCGCGCAAAGCGCCGCCTGGGACCCCCTTGTCGCCTTTGCGCGCGAAACGCTTGGCGCCAAGCTCGCGCTCGCCGAAGGCGTCATGTTCGTCGAACAGCCGCAGGAGGCGCTCGACGCCATTGCGCGCGCCGTGCGCGACTATGTGGGGGAGGGTCCGGGCGCGCCGCTCAGGCTCGCGGCGCTGGACGTCATGACCACGCTGACGGGGTCTGCGATCATTGCGTTTGCGACAGCGCTTCGCCGCTTGGATGCGGACGCAGCCTGGGAGGCGGCCAACGTCGACGAAGACTGGCAGATGCGCGCCTGGGGCGAGGACGCCGAAGCCCTGGCGCGACGGTCGGCGCGCTTTCGGGAGTTCGCGGCGGCGGCGACTTTGTCGCGCGAATCCGCCGACGACTGACGGCCGCGCAATTAAGAGGCGCCTGCGCCCAAAGCTGCGGCCAATTCGCCGTCGGAGCGCTTCCTCTCTTGCTTTGCACAATGGCCTTTGTTACGGAACGCGCGGCCTGGAGTCGTTCTAAGGAAAACCGCCAAGGAAACGCTCCCGCGACCGGCCCTCGCCCCGCCGAAGTCGGACAAGACTCGATGCCCCTGCTGCTCGAACAATATCTGCCGCTGGTGATCTTCATCGCGCTTTCGGCCGTGATCGCCGGCGCGCTGCTCGTTGCGCCCTTCCTGCTCGCATTCAAGGCGCCGGACCCCGAAAAGCTCTCCGCCTATGAATGCGGCTTCAACCCATTCAATGACGCGCGCATGAAATTTGACGTGCGCTTCTATCTGGTCTCGCTTCTTTTCATCGTTTTCGATCTCGAAGTGGCCTTTCTCTTTCCCTGGGCGGTGGCCTTCAAGGAAGCGGGCGCCTTCGGCTTCTGGTCGATGATGGTCTTCCTGGGCGTGCTCACCGTCGGCTTCGTCTACGAGTGGCGCAAGGGAGCTCTGGAATGGGATTGATCGAGAAGGAAGGCGCGCGCCAGACGCTGATCGCGCCGCAGCCCAAGGGGCTGATCGATCCGCGCACTGGCAAGCCTGTCGGGTCGGACGATCCGTTTTTCCTGCATCTCAACGACGAACTCGCCGACAAGGGGTTTTTCGTCACCGCGACGGACGACGTCATCAATTGGGCGCGCACTGGTTCGCTGATGTGGATGACCTTCGGCCTCGCCTGCTGCGCGGTCGAGATGATCCAGGCGGCGATGCCGCGCTATGATCTGGAGCGCTTCGGCTTCGCGCCGCGCGCGAGCCCGCGCCAGTCCGACTGCATCATCATCGCGGGCACGCTGACGAACAAAATGGCGCCGGCGCTGCGCAAGGTCTACGACCAGATGCCGGAGCCGCGTTACGTGATCTCGATGGGCTCCTGCGCCAACGGCGGCGGCTACTACCACTATTCCTATTCGGTGGTGCGCGGCTGCGACCGCATCATTCCGGTCGACGTCTATGTGCCGGGATGCCCGCCTTCGGCGGAGGCGCTCGTCTACGGCATGCTGCTGTTGCAGAAGAAAATCCGGCGCACGGGCACGATCGAGCGCTAGCACGCGAATTGAGGGGTTGTTGTCCGCCCTCGTCTTTCGAGACGCCCGTTTGCGCGGGCTCCTCAGCGATGAGAGCGGGTTCGGGTCAAACAATTCCGCATCCCAATGGGACGGCGCAGCCGTTGTCTCGAAGGGCGAGCGAATTGCGCCAGGCCAAGGAATCATACGATGTCGGCTGAGTTGGAAGCTCTCGGCGCTAAAATCAGCGGCGCCTTGCCCGGCGCGATCGCGGGCGTTATGGTCGCTTTTGGCGAACTCACGCTAACCGTTGCGCGCGACCGTTGGCTCGACGTCGCGACCCATCTGCGCGACGATCCTGACTGCCTTTTCGTGTGCTGCATCGATGTGACGGCGGCGGATTTTCCCGAGCGCGCGGAGCGGTTCGAGGTCGTCGCGCATCTGCTCTCGCCGAAGCACAATCGCCGCATCCGCATCAAGACGCCGGCGTCGGAAGAAACGCCTGTCGCCTCGCTCACCGCGCTCTATCCCGGCGTCGACTGGTTCGAGCGCGAAACCTACGATCTCTTCGGGGTGATCTTCTCCGGCCATCCCGATCTGCGTCGCATCATGACCGACTACGGCTTCGACGGTCATCCGCTGCGCAAGGACTTCCCGATGACGGGCTTCGTCGAGGTGCGCTACGACGACGAACAGAAGCGCGTCGTCTACGAGCCGGTGCGGCTCAGCCAGGAATACCGCAACTTCGATTTCCTTTCGCCGTGGGAGGGCGTGCAGTACGACCTGCCCGGCGACGAAAAGGCGAGCAAGTGAGCGCGTTGCAGATGAACGATCAAACACCCTCGCCAGCGAAGCCGGAATCGCAGGGCCTGCGCAACTTCAACATCAACTTCGGACCGCAGCATCCGGCCGCGCACGGCGTGCTGCGCCTGATTCTGGAGTTGGACGGCGAAGTCGTCGAGCGCGTCGATCCGCATGTCGGCTTCCTGCATCGCGGCACCGAAAAGCTGATGGAGGCGCGGACCTATCTTCAGAACGTGCCCTATTTCGATCGGCTCGACTATTGCGCGCCAATGAATCAGGAGCATGCGTTCTGCCTCGCCATCGAGCGTCTGCTCGGCGTCGAAGTTCCGCGGCGCGGCCAGCTCATCCGCGTGCTTTACGCCGAAATCGGCCGGCTGTTGTCGCATCTGCTCAACGTCACCTCGCAGGCGATGGACGTCGGCGCGCTGACCCCGCCGCTCTGGGGGTATGAAGAGCGCGAGAAGCTGATGGTGTTTTACGAGCGCGCATCGGGCGCGCGCATGCACGCCAATTACTTCCGGCCCGGCGGCGTCGCGCGCGATCTGCCTGACCAGCTCGTCGAGGACATCGGCGCCTTTTGCGATCCGTTCCTCAAGGTCGTCGACGATCTCGACGAACTCTTCATCGGCAATCGCATCTTCAAGCAGCGCAACGTCGACATCGGCGTCATTTCGCTCGAAGACGCCTGGAAGTGGGGCTTCTCCGGGGTGATGGTGCGCGGTTCGGGCGCCGCCTGGGATCTGCGGAAGGCGCAGCCGTACGAATGCTATGAGGAGATGGAGTTCGACATCCCGGTCGGCAAGCATGGCGACTGCTACGACCGCGCCGTGATCCGCATGGAGGAAATGCGGCAGTCGACGTCGATCATGAAGCAATGCGTCGAGAAGCTGATGCGCGCCGAAAACCGCGGCCCGGTGCTGACGCCCAATCACAAGATCACGCCGCCCTCGCGCGGCCAGATGAAGCGCTCGATGGAGGCGCTGATCCATCACTTCAAGCTGTTCACCGAAGGCTTCCACGTGCCGCAGGGCGAGGTCTACGCCGCGGTCGAGGCGCCGAAGGGCGAATTCGGCGTCTATCTGGTCTCGGACGGCGGCGACAAGCCTTATCGGTGCAAGATTCGCGCGCCGGGCTTCGCGCATTTGTCCTCCATGGATTTTCTCTGCAAGAACCACATGCTCGCCGACGTCTCGGCGATCCTGGGGTCGCTCGACATCGTGTTCGGGGAGGTCGATCGCTAATGTCCGTCCGTCGTCTCGCCGAAGATCAGCCCGCGGGCTTCGAATTCACGCCCGAGAACAAGGCCTGGCTCGAGAAGCAGATCGCCAAATATCCCGACGGCCGACAGGCGTCCGTCGTCGTGCCTGCGCTGTGGCAGGCGCAAAAGCAGAATGACAATTGGCTGCCGCAGGCGGCGATCGAAGGCGTCGCGGCCACGCTCGGCATGGCGAAAATCCGCGTGCTCGAGATCGCGACCTTCTATTCGATGTTCAATCTGGAGCCGGTCGGCAAATATTTCATCCAGCTGTGCGGCACGACTCCCTGCCTGCTCGCCGGTTCGGATGAAATCATCGAGGTGCTGCACCGCCGAGTCGGCCCGCAGCGGCGCGTCACCGACGACGGGCTGTTCTCCTGGCTCGAGGTCGAGTGCCTCGGCGCCTGCTGCAACGCGCCGATGGCGCAGATCAACGACGACTATTACGAAGATCTGACGGCCGAGAATTTCGAGAAGCTTCTCGACAATCTCGCCGCGGGTCGTCCGGTGAAGACCGGCTCGCAGATCGGCCGCGTCTCTTCGGAGCCGATCGGCAAGCTCACGAGCCTGACGTCGTTTTACGGCGACGGCGCGAAGTAGCGGAGGGAAGAGGAAAAGTCATGCTTTCCGACGCGGATCGAATTTTCACCAATCTCTATGGCCTGGGCGACAGATCGCTCGCCGGCGCGCGCAAGCGCGGCCAGTGGGACAACACCAAGGCGCTGCTGGACAGGGGGCGCGACGCGATCATCAACGAGATCAAGGCGTCGGGGCTGCGCGGGCGCGGCGGCGCGGGATTCTCGACCGGCCTGAAATGGTCCTTCATGCCGAAGGAGATCGATCCCAAGCGGCCGCATTATCTCGTCATCAACGCCGACGAATCCGAGCCCGGCACCTGCAAAGATCGCGAGATCATGCGCAACGATCCGCATACGCTGATCGAAGGCGCGCTCGTCGCGAGCTACGCCATGGGCGCGCACGCCTGTTACATTTACATTCGCGGCGAGTTTATCGCCGAGCGCGTCGCGCTCCAGAAGGCCGTTGACGAAGCCTATGACGCGCGGCTGATCGGCAAGGACAACGTCCACGGCTATCCGTTCGATCTCTACGTCCATCACGGCGCCGGCGCTTATATCTGCGGCGAAGAAACCGCGCTGTTGGAAAGTCTCGAAGGCAAGAAGGGCATGCCGCGGCTGAAGCCGCCATTCCCGGCCAATGTCGGCCTCTATGGATGTCCGACGACGGTCAACAACGTCGAGTCGATCGCCGTCGCGCCGACCATTCTGCGGCGCGGCGCCGCCTGGTTCGCGGGCATCGGACGGCCGAACAACACGGGCACGAAGCTCTTCTCGATTTCGGGCCACGTCGATCGCCCGTGCAATGTCGAAGAAGCGATGTCGATCACGTTCCGCGAATTGATCGAGACCCATTGCGGCGGCGTGCGCGGCGGCTGGGACAATCTGCTTGCGGTGATTCCCGGCGGCTCCTCGGTGCGCTGCGTGCCGGCGGATCAGATCATCGACTGTCCGATGGATTTCGACAGTCTCGTCAAGCTCGGCTCGGGCCTCGGCACGGCGGCGGTGATCGTCATGGACAAATCGACCGACATCATCCGCGCCATCGCGCGCCTCGCATATTTCTACAAGCACGAGAGCTGCGGCCAATGCACGCCCTGCCGCGAGGGCACCGGCTGGATGTGGCGCGTCGTGCAGCGCATGGTGGAAGGCCGCGCGCACAAGAAGGAGATCGACATGCTGTTCGACGTCTCCAAGCAGATCGAAGGCCATACGATCTGCGCGCTTGGCGACGCAGCGGCGTGGCCGATTCAGGGATTGATCACCCATTTCCGCGACGTGATCGAAAAACGCATCGATCAATATGCGGCCAATCCGCATCCCGATCCGATCCGCGTGGCGGCCGAGTAATGATCGAATTCGTCGAGACTCCGGAGAGATCGAAGTGACCAAGATTCTCGTCGATGGCGTCGAAGTGGACGTGCCGGGCGATTTCACGCTGCTGCAGGCGTGCGAGCAGGCCGGCGTCGAAGTCCCGCGCTTTTGCTATCACGAACGCCTGTCGATCGCCGGCAATTGCCGCATGTGCCTGGTCGAGGTGAAGGGCGGGCCGCCGAAGCCGCAGGCGTCCTGCGCCATGTCGGTGAAGGATTT
The DNA here is from genome assembly GCF_050251305.1 of Methylocystis sp. GTDB lineage: Bacteria > Pseudomonadota > Alphaproteobacteria > Rhizobiales > Beijerinckiaceae > Methylocystis. The sequence goes on from NZ_JBFWNB010000018.1 coordinate 17,831, forward strand.
GCGCCCCGGTCCAAACGGCGCGCCGCCGGAAGTTTTCACCAAATCGCCGATGGTCAAGAAGGCGCGCGAAGGGGTGATGGAGTTTCTGCTCATCAACCATCCGCTCGATTGCCCGATCTGCGATCAGGGCGGCGAATGCGATCTGCAGGATCAGGCGCTCGTCTTCGGCGTCGACAGTTCGCGCTTCCACGAGAACAAGCGCGCGGTCGAGGACAAATATATCGGCGTCCTGGTCAAGACCGAGATGAACCGCTGCATCCATTGCACGCGTTGCGTCCGCTTCACGGCGGAGGTCGCGGGCACGGGCGACATGGGCGCCATCGGCCGCGGCGAAGATATGGAGATCACCACCTATCTCGAGAGCGCCATGAGCTCCGAGCTGCAGGGCAATGTCGCGGACCTTTGTCCGGTCGGCGCGTTGCTGCCCAAGCCGCAAAGCTTCCGCGGCCGTCCCTGGGAGTATCAGAAGACCGAGACGATCGACGTCATGGACGCGCTGGGCGCCGCCATCCGCGTCGATTCGCGCGGACGCGAAGTCATGCGCATTCTGCCGCGGATCAACGACCTCGTGAATGAGGAGTGGATCTCCGACAAGACGCGCCAGATCGTCGACGGCCTCAAGACGCAGCGCCTCGATCGCCCCTACATCCGCGAGAACGGCCGTCTGCGGCCGGCCTCCTGGCAGGAGGCGCTCGCCGCCGTCGTCGCCAAAACCAAGGCGACCCCGGCGTCGCGGATCGGCGCGCTCGTCGGCGATCTCGCGGCGGTCGAAGAGACCTTCGCGCTGAAGCTGCTCATGGAGCGGCTGGGGACGCCGAACGTCGACTGCCGCCAGGACGGCGCCAAGCTCGATCCGAAATTCGGCCGCGCGTCCTATCTCTTCAATGCGACGGCGGCCGGAATCGATCAGGCCGGCGCGGCCATCATCATCGGCGCCAATCCGCGCAGGGAATCGCCCGTCCTCAACGCGCGGCTCCGGCGGCGCTGGCTTAAGGGCGACTTCAAGATTTCGCTGATCGGCGAACGCGCCGATCTCACCTATGGCTACGACTATCTCGGCGCCGGCCCCGAGTCGCTGTTGCAATTCATCCGGACCGCAACGCCCGTCGAGAAGCTGCTGGTCATCGTCGGACAGGGCGCTCTGGCGCGCGACGACGGCGAGGCGGTTCTCACCCTCGCCGCTCAGGCGGCGCAGAAGCTCGGCGGCGTCAGCGACGGCTGGAACGGCTTCTCGGTTCTGCATACGGCGGCCGCGCGCGTCGGCGCGCTCGACGTCGACTTCACGCCGGGCGCCGACGGAATGGACGCGCGGGCGATGACGAAGGCCGGCGCGCTCGATCTCCTCTTCAGCCTCGGCGCCGACGAGCTCGCGATCGAACCCGGCGCTTTCGTGGTCTACATCGGCACGCACGGCGACCGCGGCGCGCATCGCGCCGACGTGATCCTGCCCGGCGCGGCCTATACGGAAAAGTCCGGCCTCTACGCCAATACGGAAGGCCGCGTGCAGCGCGCGTTCCGCGTCGTGTTCCCGCCCGGAGAGGCGCGCGAAGACTGGGCGGTGCTGCGCGCGCTTTCGGGCGCGCTCGGCGATCCGCTGCCCTTCGACTCGCTTGCCGCGCTGCGTCGGCGGCTCCTCGAAGCCCATCCGCACTTTGCGGAGGTCGACGAGATTGCGCCGGGCGATCCCGCCAAGGTCGCAGCGCTCGCCGGTCATCCGGCCGTCGCGATGAAGGACCCCTTCGCGCCGGCGATACAGAACTTCTACTTCACAAATCCGATCGCCCGCGCGTCGGCGGTCATGGCGGAATGTTCGGCGCTGGCGCAAAGCCGGCTTGCGCAAGCGGCGGAATAGGAGCGTTGGACGTGAGCGACGGTTGGGCGAGCGCCATTTCAGATTTCTTCATCGCGAATCCGCTGCTTCTCGCGCTCGTCAAGAGCGTTTTGCTCGCGGTCGTGCTGCTCATCTATGTGGCCTATGTGATTCTCGCGGACCGCAAGATCTGGGCGGCGGTGCAGCTGCGTCGCGGGCCCAACGTCGTCGGGCCATGGGGGCTTCTGCAGAGTTTCGCGGACTTCATCAAATTCGCGCTCAAGGAGCCGGTGATCCCGGACGTCGCCAACAAGGGCATCTTCCTGTTTGCGCCGTTCATCATGGCGACGCTCTCGATCGCCGCCTGGGCGGTCATTCCCGTGGCGGACGGTTGGGCGGTCGGCGACATCAATGTCGGCATTCTCTATATTTTCGCGCTGTCCTCGCTCGGCGTGTATGGCGTGATCATGGGCGGCTGGGCGTCGAACTCGAAATATCCGTTCCTGTCGGCGCTGCGCTCGGCGGCGCAGATGGTGTCCTACGAAGTCTCGATCGGCTTCGTCATCATCACGGTGCTGCTCTGCGCCGGTTCGCTCAATCTGACGGACATCGTCAACGCGCAGGACACCGCCTATGGCATGGCCGGCTGGTACTGGCTGCGCCTCTTCCCGATGTTCATCATCTTCTTCGTTTCGGCGCTCGCCGAAACCAATCGTCCGCCCTTCGATCTCGTCGAGGCGGAGTCGGAACTCGTCGCCGGCTTCATGATCGAATATTCGGCGACGCCGTATGTGCTGTTCATGCTCGCCGAATATGTGGCGATCGTCACCATGTGCGCGCTGCTGACGATCCTGTTCTTCGGCGGCTGGCTGCCGCCGATCAGCATCGCGCCGTTCACCTACGTTCCGGGCGTCGTCTGGTTCGTGCTGAAGGTGAGCTTCTTCTTCTTCTTCTTCGCCATGGTGAAGGCGTTCGTGCCGCGCTATCGCTACGATCAGCTGATGCGTCTGGGCTGGAAAGTCTTCCTGCCGATCTCCCTCGCCATGGTCATCATCGTCGCCGCCGTCCTGCAGTTCTGGCCGGCGGGACCGGCAGGCAGTTGAGGCCGTCATGAAACTCGATCAAGCCGCCAAGTCGCTCTTCCTTTCGGAATTCGTCGGCGCGTTCCTGCTGTCGATGCGCTACTTCTTCAAGCCGAAGGCGACGCTCAACTATCCGCATGAGAAGAACCCGCAGTCGCCGCGCTATCGCGGCGAGCATGCGCTGCGCCGCTATCCCAACGGGCAAGAGCGCTGCATCGCCTGCAAGCTGTGCGAGGCGATCTGCCCGGCGCAGGCGATCACCATCGAAGCCGGGCCGCGGCGCAACGACGGCACCCGCCGCACGACGCGCTACGACATCGACATGGTGAAATGCATCTATTGCGGCTACTGTCAGGAAGCCTGCCCGGTCGACGCGATCGTCGAGGGGCCCAACTCGGAATTCTCGGTCGAGACCCGAGAGGAGCTCTACTACACGAAGGAGCGTCTGCTCGCGAACGGCGACCGCTGGGAGCGCGAGATCTCGCGCAACATCGCACTCGATTCGCCCTATCGCTGACGTGAGCCAATTGAGCCGCGACGGCGTCGCGCGCTCATGAGAAAAGGATGAGGACGTGGCGACCGTATTTTTCTATCTCTTCGCGACGATCATGATCGCCTCGGCGAGCGTGGTGATCCTGGCGCGCAATCCGGTGCACTCGGTGCTCTTCCTCATCCTCGCGTTCTGCAACGGCGCGGGCCTGTTCCTCCTTGCCGGCGCCGAATTCCTGGCGATGATCCTCATCGTCGTCTACGTCGGCGCGGTCGCGGTGCTGTTCCTGTTCGTCGTCATGATGCTCGACGTCGACTTCACCGAGCTGAAGCAGGGCTTCATCAAATATCTTCCGATCGGCGCGGCGGTCGGCGTCGTCGTGCTCGCCGAATTGGGCATGGTGGCGGTCGGCTGGAGTGTGGCGCCGACGGCGCGTGAGGCCGTCGCCAATCCGATCATTCCGCAAATGAGCAATACCGCGGCGCTCGGCCAGATCCTCTACACCAAATATGTGATCTTCTTTCAGGCCTCGGCCCTTGTGCTGCTCACCGCCATGATCGGCGCCATCGTGCTGACGCTCCATCACAAGCCCAACATCAAGCGGCAGAAGATCGAAGAGCAGAATGCGCGCACGCGCGAGAATGTGATCGAAATCAAGAAAGTTCCGTTCCGGACCGGCGTCTAAACGAGGGCATCCATGCTGACCATCGGCCTTACGCATTACCTCGTCGTCGCGGCGATCCTGTTCACGCTCGGCGTCGCCGGCATCATTCTCAACCGCAAGAACATCATCGTCATCCTCATGTCGATCGAGCTGATTCTTCTTTCGGTCAATCTGAACTTCGTGGCCTTCTCGCAGTCGCTCGCCGATCTCACCGGTCAGGTGTTTGCGCTCTTCGTGCTCACCGTGGCGGCGGCCGAGGCGGCGATCGGTCTCGCGATCCTCGTCGCCTTCTACCGCAACCGCGGCACGATCGCGGTCGAAGACATCAATACCTTGAAGGGCTGACCCCAGGATGATTTACGCCATCGTTTTTCTTCCGCTCGTCGGCTTCCTCGTCGCAGGCGCGTTCGGACGCTGGATCGGCGCGCGCGGCGCCGAGCTCCTCACGACGAGCCTGCTGATGGTCTGCGCCGTCCTGTCGTGGATCGTCTTCTTCCACGTGGCGCTCGGCGAGGCGCACGGCTACGCGCCGGTCATCGCCAACTGGATGACCGTCGGCGCGCTCAAGGTCGATTGGGCGCTGCGGGTCGACACGCTGACGGCGGTGATGCTCGTCGTCGTCAACACGGTGTCGAGCCTCGTGCATCTCTATTCGGTCGGCTACATGCACGAGGATCCGGATCGTCCGCGCTTCTTCGCCTATCTGTCGCTGTTCACCTTCGCGATGCTGATGCTGGTGACGGCCGACAATCTGGTGCAGATGTTCTTCGGCTGGGAAGGCGTCGGCCTCGCCTCTTATCTGCTCATCGGCTTCTGGTATCAGAAGCCTTCGGCCAACGCCGCCGCGATCAAGGCCTTCGTCGTCAACCGCGTCGGCGACTTCGGCTTCGCGCTCGGCATTTTCCTGGTCTTCCAGCTGACCAAGTCGCTCGGCTTTGAAGAGGTCTTCGCCGCCGTTCCGGGACTCGCCGGCAAGACGATCCACGTCTTCGGCATGGACGTCGACGCGCTGACCATGGCGGCCTTCCTGCTCTTCATCGGCGCGATGGGCAAATCCGCGCAGTTCTTCCTGCACACATGGTTGCCGGATGCGATGGAAGGCCCGACGCCGGTCTCGGCGCTCATTCATGCGGCGACGATGGTGACCGCCGGCGTGTTCATGGTGGCGCGGCTCTCGCCGATTTTCGAACATGCGCCCGACGCGCTTGCCTTCGTCACCATCATCGGCGCGGTGACCGCCTTTTTCGCCGCGACTGTCGGCCTCGTTCAAAACGACATCAAGCGCGTCATCGCCTATTCGACCTGTTCGCAGCTCGGCTACATGTTCGTCGCGGAAGGCGTCGGCGCATATTCGCTCGGCATCTTCCATCTCTTCACCCACGCCTTCTTCAAGGCGCTGCTGTTTCTGGGCGCAGGCTCGGTCATCCACGCGATGCACCATGAGCAGGACATGCGCAACATGGGCGGCCTGCGCAAGGACATTCCCTTCACCTTCGCGATGATGACCATCGGCACGCTGGCGCTGACGGGCTTCCCCTATACGGCCGGCTATTTCTCCAAGGACGCCATCATCGAGGCGGCCTTCGCCGCCGGCGAACATCGCACGACCGCGATGATCGGCTTTGTCTCGACGGTCGTCGCCGCCGGACTGACCTCCTATTATTCCTGGCGTCTCGTGTTCATGACGTTCTTCGGCCATCGCGCGGCGCATGCGGTCGCGGTCGATCATTCGGACGGCGCGACGGCGGCCGCGGACGATCATGGCCACGGACACGACGATCACGCGCATGACGATCATGGACATGACGATCACGGCCATCATACGCCGCATGAGTCGCCGCTGGTGATGCTGATCCCGCTGGCGGTGCTCGCCGTCGGCGCGCTTGGCGCGGGCTATGTCTTCGAGCCCTATTTCGCCGGCCACGACTATACGGAATTCTGGAAAGGCGCGCTGTTTAGCGGCGAGCACAATGAGATCCTGCACGAGATGCACGACATCCCCGCATGGGCCGCCTATTCGCCGACCGCGATGATGGTCATGGGCTTCCTGATCGCGCTCTATGTCTATGTGCTGAAGCCCGGAACCGCGCAGGCGCTGGCGAGGGTCTTCCCGCGTCTCTACAAGTTCCTGCTCAACAAATGGTATTTCGACGAGCTCTACGACTTCCTGTTCGTTCGGCCGGCTTTCGCCATCGGCCGGCTGTTCTGGAAGCGCGTCGACGGCGCGATCATCGACGGTCTGGGACCTGACGGCGTCGCGGCGCGGGTCGCCGACGGCGCGCGATTCGCCGTGCGATTGGAGACCGGCTACGTCTACCATTACGCCTTCGCCATGCTCATCGGCGTCGCGGCCGTCGCCACTTACTTCATCGCCGGAGGATTGCGCTGATGTTCGGTTTCGGCATTCTCTCCGGCGTCACCTTCCTACCGCTGGTCGGCGTCGCCTTCCTCCTCACCCAGAAGAGCGACGATGAAGCGAGCCTGGCGAATATCCGGTGGGCGACGCTCGCGACCACGCTCGCGACCTTCGCATTGTCGCTGGTCGTCTGGTCGACGTTCGATACGACGAGCGCGGCGTTCCAATTCGTCGAGGAGAAGAGCTGGTTCGGCTCGGGCCTCGTCTACAAGATGGGCGTCGACGGCTTCTCGATGCCGTTTGTTCTGCTGACGACCTTCCTGATGCCCTTCGCCATCCTCGCTTCGTGGGATTCGGTCCAGAAGCGCGTCAAGGAATATATGATCGCCTTCCTCGTGCTCGAGACGCTGATGGTCGGCGTCTTCTGCGCGCTGGACCTCGTGCTGTTCTATCTCTTCTTCGAGGGCGGCCTGATCCCGATGTTCCTCATCATCGGAATCTGGGGCGGCAAACGGCGCGTCTATGCGAGCTTCAAATTCTTTCTCTACACGCTCGTCGGCTCGCTCCTCATGCTGGTCGCGATCCTCGCGATGTATGACAAGGCCGGCACGACCGACATCACCGTCCTGTTGAAGACCGATTTCCCCAAAGAGATGCAGACCTGGCTCTGGCTCGCCTTCTTCGCATCCTTTGCGGTGAAGATGCCGATGTGGCCGGTGCATACCTGGCTGCCTGACGCCCACGTCGAGGCGCCGACGGCCGGCTCTGTCATTCTTGCGGCGATTCTTCTGAAGATGGGCGGCTACGGCTTCATCCGCTTCTCGCTGCCGATGTTTCCGGACGCGTCCACCAATTTCGCGCCGCTCATCTACGCGCTTTCGGTGATCGCGATCGTCTACACCTCGCTTGTCGCGCTGGTGCAGGAGGACATCAAGAAGCTCATCGCCTATTCGTCGGTCGCGCATATGGGCTATGTCACCATGGGCCTGTTCACGCTGAACGCCCAGGGCGTGCAGGGCGCGATCTTCCAGATGATCTCGCACGGCTTCGTCTCCGGCGCGCTGTTCCTGTGCGTCGGCGTGATCTACGACCGCATGCATACGCGCGAGATTGCCGCCTATGGCGGCCTCGTCAATCGCATGCCGATCTACGCCTTCGTCTTCATGCTCTTCACCATGGCGAATGTCGGCCTGCCTGGAACGACCGGCTTCATCGGCGAATTCCTGTCGCTGACCGGCGCATTCCAGGCCAACAGCTGGGTGGCGCTGATCGCGACCAGCGGCGTCATTTTCTCGGCCGCCTATGCGCTCTATCTCTACCGCCGCGTCATCTTCGGCGTCCTGGAGAAGGCGAGCCTCAAGACCATCACGGATCTGACGCCGCGTGAGATCGCCATCTTCACGCCGCTGGTGCTGCTGACGATCTACTACGGCGTGCAGCCGCAGCCGATCCTGAACGCAACGCAGGCTTCGGTCGACAATCTCATCCAGACTCATACGGCGCTCATCGACGCGATTAAGCTCGCGGCCGCCGGCCATTGACGGATCGCTGACGATGCCCTTCTTCGTTCAACTCGCGCACCATTTCCTCCCCGAGACCATTCTCGCGGTCGGCGTCATGGTTCTCATCCTGATAGGCGCCTGGCGCGGCGAGCGCGGCTTCGGTCTCGTCGACGAAATGGCCGTCGGCGTCCTGAGCCTCGCCCTGGTCACGATCGCGCTGTCGAGCACGCCCGACACCAGCGTCTTCGACGGCGCCTATGTCGACGATGGCTTTTCGCGCTTCATGAAGGCGCTGACGCTGATCGGCGCGATCGCCTCCATTCTGATGTCGGTCGATTGGCTGCAGCGCAACGGGCTCGAGAAATTCGAATATCCCGTGCTGATCATGCTCTCGACGCTCGGCATGCTGCTGCTGATCTCGGCCGACAATTTGATCGCGCTCTATCTCGGCCTCGAGCTGATGTCGCTAGCGCTCTATGTGATGGCCGCCTTTGCGCGCGACGACGGGCGGTCGTCGGAGGCCGGGCTGAAATATTTCGTCCTCGGCGCGCTCTCGTCCGGCATGATGCTCTACGGCGCGTCGCTGCTCTACGGCTTCGCCGGCACGGTGTCCTTCGCCGGCATCGCCGCCGCCGCTTCGAATTCGGCGCCGATCGGGATGATCTTCGGACTTGTCTTCGTCCTGGCCGCCCTCGCGTTCAAGATGTCGGCGGCGCCGTTCCATATGTGGACGCCCGACGTCTATCAGGGCGCGCCGACGCCGGTCACCGCCTTTTTCGCTTCGGCCGCCAAGATGGCGGCGGTGGCGATCACCGCGCGCATCGTCGTCACGGCCTTTCCGGGCGTGAAGGATCAGTGGCGCCAGATCATCATCTTCATCTCGATCGCGTCGATGCTGCTCGGCTCGTTCGCGGCGATCGGCCAGGAGAACATCAAGCGGCTGATGGCCTATTCCTCGATCGGCCATATGGGCTTCGCGCTGATCGGCCTCGCCGCCGCCGACGAGGCGGGCGTGCGCGGGGTGGCGATCTATCTCGCCATCTATCTCATCATGACTCTCGGGACCTTCGCCGCGGTTCTGGCGATGCGCGTCCAGGGCAAATTTGCCGAGAACATTTCCGATCTGGCCGGCCTGTCCCGCACCAATGGCTGGATGGCGTTCTTCCTGGCCATGCTGATGTTCTCGCTTGCCGGCGTTCCGCCGCTCGCGGGCTTTTTCGCCAAATATTACGTGCTGCTCGCGGCGGTCGACGCCGGCCTTTTCGGCCTTGCGGTGATCGGCGTTCTGTCGAGCGCGGTGGCCGCCTACTACTATTTGCGCGTCGTCAAGGTCATGTATTTCGACGACCCGGCGCCGGCTTTCGATCGCGCGCCCATGGCGGTCCGCGCGATTCTCGCCGCCTCCACACTGGCGCTGATGGGCTTTTGGGTCTATCCCACGCCGGTCATGGATGCGGCGGCGGCGGCGGCCAAATCGCTTTTCTAGGAAGGAAATTCGCGCGTGGAGTTGGGATCATCGGCGCGCGCCCATGGCGTGCGCCTCCTCGCGCTGGAAAGCGTCGATTCGACCAATGACGAAGCCCGCCGGCTGATCGAGGCGGGCGAGCGGGGACCGCTCTGGATCGTCGCCGCGCGGCAGACGCGGGGGCATGGGCGGCTCGGACGCGCGTGGATTTCGCCCGTCGGCAATCTTCACGCGAGCTTTGTTCTCAGCGATTTCGGCGAGAACGCCGTCGCGCCGCAGCTCGGCTTTGTCGCTGCGGTCGCGGCGCTGCGCGCCTTGCGCAATTCGGCGGGCGCAGCCGCCCGCTTCGCAGTGAAATGGCCGAACGATCTGCTGCTCGATGGAGCCAAGCTCGGCGGCATCCTGCTCGAGAACGTCAGCGTTCCGACCGGCGACGCCCGCGCGCCGCGCGCCTCGGTCGCAATCATCGGGATCGGCGTCAATTGCGCGGCGGCGCCTGGCGGTCTTCCGTTCGACGCCTGCGCGCTTGCGTCGATCGGACCGGACGCGCCCCTCGCGGCGACGCTCTTCACGCATCTCTCCGACGCGCTCGTCGAAACCCTTGAGCTTTGGCGTCGCGGCGAGGGCTTCGCCGCCATACGGGAGGCCTGGCTGGCCGACGCCGCCTATATCGGCGATCGGATCCGCGTCGAGCTGCCGCGCGAGACCGTCGAGGGACGCTTCGAGACGGTCGACGCGACCGGACGGCTCGTGCTGGCGACGCGCGACGGCGCGCGGGTGGTCGAGGCCGGCGACGTGTCGCTCGGCCCACGACAGACCACGGCGGGAGGCGTCGCATGACGACGCCCGACGCCGATCTCGTCTTCCTGCCGCTTGGCGGACTCGGGGAAATCGGCATGAACATGGCCCTTTACGGCTATGGGCCGTCGCAGAAGCGAAAATGGCTGATGGTCGATTGCGGCCTTGGCTTTCCCGGGCCGGAACTGCCCGGCGTCGACCTGGTCTTTCCCGATATCGCTTTCGTCGAGAAGATCGCGCGCGATCTCGTCGGCATCTGCATCACCCATGCGCATGAAGACCATATCGGCGCGCTCGCGACATTGTGGCCACGGCTCAAATGCAAGGTCTTTGCGACGCCCTTCGCCGCCGGCCTGCTCGAAGTGCGGCGGCTGAACGAGCCCGGCGCGCCGAAGATCGACATCGCCCTGACGCATGCCGGCGCAAAGCTCGACCTCGACCCGTTCCAGGTCGAATATGTCGCCGTCGCGCATTCGATTCCGGAAGCCAATGCGCTCGCCATCCGCACGCCGCTCGGCCTGCTGCTGCACACCGGCGACTGGAAGATCGATCCGGAGCCTGGCGTTGGAACCCGCATCGACGAAGCGCGGCTGCGCGCGCTTGGCGACGAGGGCGTCATGGCGCTGATCTGCGACTCGACGAACATCCTGCGCGAGGGCGACAGTTTCTCGGAATCCGATGTCGCGCGCACGTTGCGCACGCTGATCGACGAGGCGCCGGGCCGGGTGCTGGTGACGACCTTCGCCTCGAATGTGGCGCGGCTGCGCGGCATCGCCGAGGCCGCGCAAGCCTGCGGGCGCACCGTCGTCGTTGCGGGCAGGGCGATGGATCGCGCGATCCAGGTCGCGCGCGAGTGCGGCTATCTCGACGGATTGCCGGGATTTCACGCGCCGGAACTGCTGCCGACGCTGCCGCGCGACAAGACGGTGGTCATCGCGACGGGCAGCCAGGGCGAGACCCGCGCCGCGATGGCGCGCGCCGCCGCGAACGATCATCCGGCGATCAAGCTTGTCGCCGGCGATCGGGTGATCTTCTCGTCGCGCGTCATCCCCGGAAATGCGCGCGAGGTCTTTCGCGTCATCAACAATCTTTGCGACATCGGCGTCGAGGTCATCACTGACCACGATCACCTCGTGCATTGCTCAGGCCATCCGCGCCGCGGCGAGGTCGCCCAGATGTATGAATGGATTCGGCCGCAGATCGCCGTGCCGGCGCATGGCGAGGCGCATCATCTCACGGAACATGCGGCCTTCGCCAAGGCGCATGGCGCCTCGCTCGTCGTCTCGGCGCGCAATGGCGACATCGTGCGGCTGGCGCCCGGCGCGCCGGGCGTGATCGGCGAGGCGCCGCACGGACGTCTGATGAAGGACGGCGATGTCGTCATTGCTGAAGATGACAGCGCCGTGCGCGACCGCGCGCGGCTTTCGTTCGCCGGGGTCGTTTCTATCGCGCTCGCCGTCGACCGTAAAGGCGACCTGATCGGCGATCCGGACGTCGTCTTCGCCGGCGTGCCGAAACGCGGCAAATTCGGCGAGGACATGGGCGAAGTCATCGACGAGGCGCTTTTCGCCGCCTTCGACGGCCTGTCGCGCGGCCGGCGGCGCGACGCCAACGCCGTTTCAACGGCGATCGAGCGGGCGGTGCGGGGCGCCGTCTCGTCCGTGTGGGGCAAGAAGCCCACCGTGCATGTGATGGTGGTCGCGACCTAGACGACCATGCCTCCCCCTTGCGGGGAGGCGGCTCGCCGAAGGCGAGCGGGTGGGGATGCGCGCGCATCCTCCTTGCGTCGCTTCGCCGTCAATCGCTTCCGCGTTATGCTCGCCCAACGAGACGAATCGCGCATGGACGGCAGGCCGACCTATTACGAATTCTTCGCCGGCGGCGGCATGGCCCGCGCCGGGCTCGGCGAAGGCTGGCGCTGTTTCTTCGCCAATGATTTCGATCGCAAGAAGGCGGAGAGCTATCGCGCCAATTGGGGCGGCGACGAGCTTCATATCGGCGACGTGCGCGAGATATCCACAGCGCAATTGCCCGGCCGCGCCGATCTCGTCTGGGCGTCTTTCCCCTGTCAGGACCTGTCGCTCGCCGGCGCCGGCGCCGGATTGAAGGGCGAGCGGTCCGGGACCTTCTGGCCTTTCTGGGATTTGATGAAGGCATTGCGCCAAGAGGGGCGCGCGCCGTCGATGATCGTTCTCGAAAACGTCTGCGGCGCGCTCACCTCGCATGGCGGCAAAGATTTCATCGAAATTTGCGCGGCGCTGGCGAAGGAGCGTTACCGGTTTGGCGCGCTCGTCATCGACGCCGCGCTGTTCGTTCCGCAATCGCGTCCGCGACTGTTCATCGTCGCCGTGCGCGAGGATGTGGCGATCCCGATCTCGCTCGCCATCCGTCACGGCGCGGCGCAGGGCGACGAAACCGATTTTGGACTGCGTCAAGCGGCGCGCAGAAAAGTTTTCCATACCCGCGCGCTGATGGCGGCGCATGAGAAACTGCCGCGAAAGCTACGCGATAACTGGCTGTGGTGGGACCTGCCGGCGCCTCTCCAACGCAATGCGACGCTGCTCGATGTGATCGAAGAAGCGCCTTGCGACGTCGCCTGGCATAGCGCCGCCGAGACGCAAGCGCTCATCGCCATGATGAGCGACGTCAATCTGGCGAAGATCGCCGAGGCGAAACGCGCCGGCCAAAAAATGGCGGGCGCGCTCTACCGCCGCACCCGCTATCAGAACGGCGTCAAAATCCAGCGCGCCGAGGCGCGTTTCGACGACGTCGCCGGCTGCCTGCGCACGCCGGCCGGCGGCTCCAGCCGGCAGTATGCGCTGATCGTCGACAAGGGCCGGGTGCGTTCGCGGCTGATGTCGGCGCGCGAGACGGCGCGCCTGATGGGTCTGCCGGAAGATTACCTGCTCCCCGCGACCTATAGCGACGCCTATCATCTGACCGGCGACGGCGTCGTCGTTCCAGTCGTGCGGCACATTGCGGCGAGCCTGTTGGAGCCGGCGCTGAATGCATGCTCCGTGCAGGCGGCGGCTTGAACCCCCTCTCCCGCAAGCGAAGCGCAGCGGGGGAGGGCCGGGGAGGGGGCGTCAGGCTTGACCAAGACCGAAACGCGCGAGCAGCGCTCCGCCATCATGCGCGCGGTGAAGGGCCGCGACACCTCGCCCGAAATCGCCGTGCGGGCGATATTGCGTCCATTCGCGCCGGGCTATCGGCTGCATCGCAAGGACGTTCCGGGCAATCCGGACATCGCCTTCGTCGGCCGCAAGCGCGCGATCTTCGTTCACGGCTGCTTCTGGCACGGTCATGATTGTCCGCGCGGCGCGCGCACGCCCAAGGCCAACGCCGACTATTGGCGCGCGAAAATCGCGAAAAATGTCGCCCGCGACGCCGCGCATCGCGAAAAGCTCGCGGCGCTGGGCTGGCGCGCGCTCACGATCTGGGAATGCGAGCTGAAGGATTGCGCCGCGGTGGAAAAGCGTCTGCGCGAATTCCTGAACTAGAGCGCAATGTCAACCTGCGTCATGGCCGGGCTTGTCCCGGCCATCCACGGAAGCAGCGCGTATGTCAGGCGTGGACGGCTGGATCGCCCTCAGTCCTTGGCGCGCTCGACATAGCCGCCGTCCTCGGTCTGGATCACGACGCGGGTGCCGGTCTGGATGTGGGGCGGCACCATCGCGCGCGCGCCATTGGAAAGTTTCGCCGGCTTATAGGATGAGGACGCGGTCTGCCCCTTGAGCGCCGGCTCGGTCTCGACGACCTCGAGCGTCACGCGCGGCGGCAACTGGATTCCGACGGGGGCGCCGTTGAACATGGACAGGATGCAGACCATGCCTTCCTGCAGCCACTGCGCCTGATCTCCGATCGTGTCGGCGGAGACGGCGACCTGCTCGTAGCTCGCCTGATTCATGAAGTGGTAGCCGTCGTCGTCATTGTAGAGATAGCTGAAATCCTGATCTTCGACGAAGGCGCGCTCGACCTGTTCGGTCGTCTTGTAGCGGTCGGAGACTTTGACGCCGTCCGACAGGCGGCGCATGTCGATCTGCGTCGTCGGCGTGCCCTTGCCGGGGAAAAAACTTTCGGCGGTCAGGACGACGTAAAGCTGCCCGTCGTCTCTCTCAATGATATTGCCTTTGCGAATCGAACTGGCGATGACTTTCACGTCGGTATCCCTTATTGCCGGCTTGGATGATGAACGGCGGTAAGACCATATTTCGGGCGCGCCGGCAATCCGGGGCCGAGCCCCCGCGGGAGGCCTCATGACGCACGCGTCGCCTTGGTGGGCTCGGGATGTTTACGCCGACCGCAAGCCCTTTCTCAAGGCGCGCGCCGCGATCGTCGCGGCGGTCCGACGCCTCTTCGCCGCCGAGGGCTTCGTCGAGGTTGAAACGGCGGCGCTTCAGCTCTCGGGCGGCAATGAAACGCACCTCTCGGCCTTCGCGACGGAGCTGATCGGCCCGGGCGGCGAACACAGCCGGCTCTATCTCCATACGTCGCCGGAGTTTTCCTGCAAGAAGCTGCTGGCGGCGGGCGAGGAGCGGATTTTCACCCTTGCGCGGGCGTTCCGCAATCGCGAGCGCTCCGCCCTGCATCATCCTGAATTCACCATGCTGGAGTGGTACCGCGCCGAGGCGCCGACGCTGCGGTTGATGGAGGATTGCGCCGGGCTGCTGGCGAGCGCGGCGCGGGCGGCCGGCGCGGCCGATTTCGCATGGCGGGATCGCGTCTGCGATCCTTTCGGGGAGCCGGAGATCGTCAGCGTCTGCGACGCCTTCGCGACCCACGCCAGCATCGATCTCGAAACGCTGCTTGAGGACCGCGACGGGCTGGCCCGCGCCGCGGCGCGCGACGGCGTCAGGGTCGCCGAAGACGACGGCTGGTCGGATCTCTTCAGCAAGATCATGTCCGAAAAGATCGAGCCCATGCTTGGCTGCGAGCGGCCGACGATCCTGACCGACTATCCCTTAAGCGAGGCGGCGCTCGCCCGCGCCAACGCCGACGATCCGCGTTTCGCCGACCGTTTCGAACTCTATGTCTGCGGCGTCGAACTCGCCAATGGCTTTGCCGAACTGACGGATGCGGCGGAGCAGCGCCGCCGGTTCGAGGCGCAGATGCGGGAGAAGCGCCGCATCTATGGCGAGGCCTATCCGATCGACGAGGATTTTCTCGCCGCCCTGGCTGAGATGCCGCCGGCGTGCGGCGTCGCGCTCGGGTTCGATCGGCTGGTGATGCTCGCCGCCGGGGCCGAACGCATCGAGCAGGTGCTGTGGACCCCCGTGGCCGAGCGCGGAACGGCGCTCTAACTCTCATTCAAACAAACGACGCGACGCCAGCGCGCAAGTCATACACTGGCGGGGACGTCCATATTGGCGCCATTTGGCGGCGGCCGGCGGCGATACGCGCTCGCAAGCCGCGCATGATGTCATGGAGGGCGCAATGCGCCTCAATATATTGCTTACGTCTCTCATAGCGATCGCCATGACGATCGCGGCCGCCGCCTCGGCGCAGCAGAAGGAGCCGCCGGCCGCGCCTTCTGCGCCGGTGACGACCTTCGACGACAAGCTCGTGAAGATCGCTGAGCAGGCGCCCGGCTTCGGCGGCATGTACTTCGACGAAAAGGGCGCGCTGCAGGTCTATATGAAAAACGCCGCCGACCTGCGTGGGGCGGATGCGATGAAAACCGCGCGCGCGCAAGTCGCGTCGGCGATCGTCAGCGTGCTCGGCGCGGACTTCCTCGCTCCAAACGCCGCGCGTAAAGGCCGCGCCCAGCAGCCCAACATCATCAAGGGCGACTACGACGTCGTCGAACTCGCCAGATGGAAAAAGAGCCTCGGCCCAGCGCTCGATGGCCAGGAGATCGTCTTCGTCGATCTGGACGAGCGCCGCAATCGCGTGACCGTCGGCGTCGTCGGCGATCCGTCGCGCCAAAGATTTGAGGCGCTGGCGAAATCGCTCGGCGTCCCCTTCGACGCGCTGATCATCGAGGAGACGCAGCCGATCCGCTTTCACGCGTCGTTGCGCGACAAGAGCCGGCCGGTGCGCGCCGGCGTTCAGATCGAAATCGACACCGGCGTTTTCGCCTACAAGATCTGCACGCTCGGATTCAACGTCGTGCGCAATGACCGCGACGGCTTTATCACCAATTCGCACTGCACGAAGAACCGCGGCGTCAGCAATGACGACGATATCCATCAGCCGAACGATCCGTTGTTGTCGGGCAACAAGATCGGCGACGAGGATAGAGATCCGCCATATTTCACCGGCGGCGCGTGCCCCTCGGGACGGAAGTGCCGCTTCAGCGACAGCGCCTACGCCGACTACCGCATCGACCGCGGGCCCTTCGAAATCGCCCGCACGACCAACAATGTCGGCTCGCTGACGATCAATAATTTCCCCGGCGTCTTCAGGATCATGAGCGAGACGCCGGACTCTATCGTCGGCGCGAGGCTGAACAAGGTCGGCCGCACGACCGGCTGGGCCTTCGGCGACGTGCGCGCGACCTGCATCGACGTCAATGTCGCGGATACCGACATCAGGCTCCTGTGCCAGAGCCGCGTCGCCCGGGTGAGCGGGACCAACAAGCTGACCGATCATGGCGACAGCGGCTCGCCCGTGTTCTCCATCCTGCCCACGGCCAGCCAGGCGAGCCTGCACGGCATTCTCTGGGGCGGCCCGGACGACGGCAGCTCCTTTGTTTTCAGTCCGATGAGCCTCATCGAGCAGGAACTGGGGCCGCTGACCACCTTCACCGCACAGCAGCCGCCGCCTCCGCCTCAGCCCGAGCCGACGCCGCGCGAGCAGTGCCTGCGGGACTGCAACGCCGAACGGGACGCCTGTCTCGCCGACGGCGGCCTGGGGTCGCAATGCATCCCCGCCTGGCGCCGCTGCCGGGAGCAGTGCCCGGCCAGCTAGCCGCGGGCCGGGGGGCTGTCGCCCGGCGCACGGCCGCGCTCAGGCCGTGGCGGCGTCGCTTCCAAAATCCCCCGCCTTGAGGTATGAGACGCTGCATCGCAACAACAGGCAGCGTCTCTTGGTTCCGGCCGCCCATCGGCGGCCGCCGAGACGGCTGTTTTACCTGGTCGGCCTTAGAAACATGCAGCTGCGCAATATCGCCATCATCGCCCACGTCGACCATGGCAAGACCACGCTCGTCGACCGTCTGCTTCAGCAATCGGGCGCCTTTCGCGACAACCAGCGCGTCGCCGAACGCGTCATGGACTCGAACGATCTCGAAAAGGAGCGCGGCATCACCATCATGGCCAAGGCGACGTCGATCGCCTGGAAGGATGTGCGCATCAATATCGTCGACACGCCCGGCCACGCCGATTTCGGCGGCGAGGTGGAGCGGATTCTCTCCATGGTCGACGGGGCCATCGTCCTTGTCGACGCCGCCGAAGGCCCCATGCCGCAGACGAAATTCGTCGTCGGCAAGGCCTTGAAGATCGGCCTGAAGCCGATCGTCTGCGTCAACAAGGTGGATAAGCCCGACGCGCGGGTGAGCGAAGTCGTCAACGAAGTCTTCGACCTTTTCGCCGCGCTCGACGCCACCGACGAGCAGCTCGACTTTCCGATCATCTACGGGTCCGCCAAGCAGGGCTGGATGGCCGAGGAGCCGACCGGCCCGCAGGACGGCATGGCGCCGCTCTTCGATCTCGTGCTCAAACATGTGCCGGAGCCCACCGTCGAGGAGGGCGGCTTCCGTATGCTCGGCACGCTGCTCGAAGCCAATCCCTATCTCGGCCGCATCATCACCGGCCGCGTGTTCTCCGGCTCGGTGAAGCCGAACCAGCCGGTGAAGGTGCTCGACCGCACCGGCAAGATCGTCGAGCAGGGGCGCGTCTCGAAGATTCTCGCCTTCCGCGGCATCGAGCGCCAGCCGATCGAAGAGGCGGAAGCCGGCGACATCGTCGCCATCGCCGGCCTCGAGAAATTCAACGTCGCCGACACGCTCTGCGCGCTCGACGTGAACGAGCCGCTGCAGGCGCAGCCGATCGATCCGCCGACGCTCTCCATGACCTTCCTAGTCAACGACAGCCCGCTCGCCGGCACGGAAGGCGACAAGGTCACGAGCCGCATGATCCGCGCGCGTCTCCTCAAGGAGGCCGAAGGCAATGTCGCGCTGCGCGTCGAGGACGCGCCGATGGGCGACGCCTATATCGTCTCCGGCCGCGGCGAGTTGCAGCTCGGCATTCTGATCGAGACGATGCGCCGCGAAGGTTTTGAGCTGGGCGTGTCGCGTCCGAAGGTCGTCTACAAGAAGGACGCGAACGGCGACATTCTCGAGCCGATCGAAGAGGTCGTCATCGACGTCGACGAGGAGCACTCCGGCGTCGTCGTGCAGAAGATGAACGAGCGCAAGGCCGAGATGATCGAGATGAAGCCGTCGGGCGGCAATCGCCTGCGGCTCGTCTTCCATGCGCCGACGCGCGGCCTCATCGGTTATCAGGGCGAGCTTCTCACCGACACGCGCGGCACGGCGATCATGAACCGCCTGTTCCATGAATATGCGCCGTTCAAGGGCGAGATTCAGGGACGCCGCAACGGGGTGCTGATCTCGAACGATCAGGGCGAGGCCGTCGCCTACGCGATGTGGAAGCTGGAAGACCGCGGCCCGATGATGATCGAGCCGGGCTGGAAGGTTTATCGCGGCATGATCGTCGGCGAGCATACGCGCGACAATGATCTCGAGATCAATGTGCTCAAGGGCAAGCAGCTGACCAACATCCGCACGCAGTCGAAGGACGAGGCGGTGCGCCTGACGCCGCCGATCCAGATGACGCTGGAGAAGGCGCTCGCCTATATCGAGGACGACGAGCGCGTGGAAGTGACGCCGAAGTCGATCCGGCTGCGCAAGGTGTTTCTCGACCCGAACGATCGCAAGAAGGCGAAGGGCAAGGCCGCGCTGGTGGAGTGAGCGAGCCGCTGAAGAAGGCAAAACGCGGTGGAGATGATGCTTGCAACCATCGACGCGCTTTTTACGTTCGGATATTTCCTCGGTTGGTCACTCATCTGGTTTCTCAGTTTCGGTCGCTGCCGGCCGCAGCGTGTCTCGGAAGATCTGATGAAGCTCAAGCCGCTTAGCTGGTTCAGGTTCAAAGACGAAGACGGCGTTGTCGTTCTAAGCGAAGGGCTGACCGCGATGATCGGCGCCACGATCATCGTGCTGGCGTTTGCGGCTTGTTATGTCAGTCGGTTCGGCTTCAGTTGGGTGGGCTTCGGCTGAGGCCGTGAGCCATGTCCGACTGTTGTCGTCTTCTCGAGCGTCATGCCCGCGCTTGTCGCGGGCATCCACGCGCCGCCGCTGAGCGCGTGCTGGATGCGAGCCGTCAAAAAGCTTCAACCCGTTTTTACTGCAGCCCCACGGGGTCGACGACGCCGCGCGGGCAGCCGGGGTCCGTCGCCGGCGCTGCGGCGATGAGGTCGGCGAGCCTGCTGTCGGGCTTGACGTCGCCGACCAGTCCGATGGTCATCTCGACAATCAGATTGCGGCCGCCGTCTCTCTTGCAGGCGACGCGCACGCGATCGGCGGCGCCGTCGCCGAATGTCTCGTTGAACGCCGCCTTGAGCTGATCGCGGGTCACTTCATCGCCGATATGCATCGCGAAAAGCTCCCGAACCTTGGAGCCGTTCAGCTGCGACACCAGCGCGAGCGTCCGCGAGAAATAGGCGTCCGCCGCGCCGCCCGGAAAGCAGGTGCCGTGTTTGATCCACTCGTGCCGTTCGAGCAGCGACATCGTTCCCGGCATGACGTCCGACAGCGCATGCCTCGTCGCGTCGGAGAGTTCGGGCGCGGGCAGGCTGCTCCATCTGTTGTGCTTGTCGATCGCGATAATGTCCGCAGCGACGTTGCAGTACGATTGCTTCGGCCAAAGCCCGTGCAGCGTGAAATGCGTCGCGTCGAACCGGTCGGGCTTTTGCGTTTCGCATTCCTTCTTGTCGGGCTTGCCTTCGCAAAAAGCCGGCTGCCAGCTCACGGCAAGGATGTAGTCGGGCTTTTGCGCCGCTTGTCCGCCGCCGCTTCCGTCGCCTTGCGCGTCTGCGCCGCCATTCCCCTGCTGGCCGCCGCCCTCGGCGAGCATCGCTTCGCCGCATCCGACGGCGACCCATCTGCGCTTGGGATCGGCGCCCGGAACCTCAATGAGATAATGCGTCGCGTCCGGCTTGTTCTTGGCGCGCAGGTTAAAACGTTGATCCGGCGCGACGCTGACATCGCCCGGATTGGCGCCGGTTCGGATCGATTGGACCGCGGGACAGGATTGACGGGCGATGAAGGTCCCGGATGCGGGCGTCTCGGCCGTCGCGCCAACGGCGAGGAGCAGAACTGACGAACAGGACAGGGCGTAAAGAGCGAATCCGCGCAAGGCGATGACTCCAAAAAAATAAAAAACGCGCTGGAGGGTAGCGCCGGGCGACGCGCCTGAGCAAGCATCGCCGCATTTCAGCCGTCATGGCCGCGCTTGTCCCGGCCATCCATGTCGAGAGGCGGCGCCACGCTGCGAGATGCGCGCAGCGGCGCCGGTTTTTTCAGCGCTTCAAGCGCTCGCCAGCGCTTCCCGCAACGCCGCCAAATCCGCCGGCAGGTCGCTTTCGAACAGCATTTCTTCGCCGGTGATCGGATGTTCGAAGCCGAGCGTCGCGGCGTGCAGCGCTTGGCGGCCCAGCTGTTCGACGATCTCGCGCGCAGCGGGCTGCAGTTTCGCGACCTTGGTCTTGAAGCCGGCGCCATAGGTTTTGTCGCCGATCAGCGGATGGCCGATATGCGCCATATGCACGCGGATCTGATGCGTGCGGCCGGTCTCGAGCTGGCAGCGCAGCAGCGCCGCGACGCCATACTCCTCGGCCTTCTCCCAATGGGTGATCGCCTCGCGCCCGCGCGCTTCCGGCACCACCGCCATTTTCTCGCGCTGCGTCGAGTGGCGGCCGAGCGGCGCGTCGACCGTCCCATGCGCGCGGTCCGGAACGCCCCAGACGAAGGCGAGATATTCGCGCGTCAACGGCAGCGTGCGGCCGTGATCGGCGAACAGCCGCGAGAGCCCATGATGCGCGGCGTCGGTCTTGGCGACGACCAGAAGGCCGCTGGTGTCCTTGTCAATGCGATGCACGATGCCCGGCTTCTTGACGCCGCCGACGCCGGAAAGGCTCTCGCCGCAATGCGCAATCAGCGCATTGACCAGCGTGCCGCTCTCATGCGCGCTCGCCGGATGCACGACGAGGCCGGCGGGCTTGTCGATCACCAGAAGATGCGCGTCCTCATAGACGATGTTGAGCGCGATATCCTCAGCCTTAGGTTCGGCCGGCGCGGGCGGGGGAATGTCGAGCGCGACCGCATCGCCCGCCGCGAGCTTCTTCGCCGGATCGCGCGCGGTCTCGCCGCCGATCGCCGCGCGGCCGTCCTCGATCAGCCCTTTGATGCGGCTGCGCGAGACATGCGCGGCGACGATCTCCGGCTGTTCGGCGAGGAAGCGGTCGAGACGGCCGCCGGCGTGTTGCGGCGCAACGATAAATTCGAAACGCTCGGCGGGTGCGTCATTTTGAGGCGGAGCCATGGCGGTCATTGCGCTTTTTTTCCGCGCGCCGGCGCGCGCATGATATGAGGGCCACGGAAACGCAGGCGTGGCGCGAGCGAAGGCGCGAACCTTCGCCATTCTGCGCATCGAATAACGCCGCCCAAGGGAGGCTCTTCCATTAGCGACGCCGAGGCTCCGTTCTGCGCCGTCATTGGCGCGGGCCCCGCCGGACTTTTCGCCGCCGACGCTCTCGCCCGCGCCGGCGCGCGTGTGGTCATCTATGAGCACAAAGCGAGCCCCGCGCGCAAATTTCTGATGGCTGGGCGGGGCGGGCTCAACATCACCCATAGCGAAGGCCTGGAGCGCTTCATCTCGCGGTATGGCGCGGCGGCTGCGCGGCTCGCGCCCTTCATCCGTGCCTGGTCGCCGCAGGCGCTGCGCGACTTCTGCGCCGAGCTTGGCGAGACGACCTTCGTCGGCTCCAGCGGCCGGGTGTTTCCGGCAAGCTTCAAGGCGACGCCGCTGCTGCGCGCCTGGCTCGCGCGCCTGTCGCGGCTCGGCGTCGTCATCACGACGCGGCACGCCTTTGCGGGTTTCGCCGAATCAGGAGCATTGCGCCTCATTGGTCCCGACGGCGAATTCACCCGCAAGGCCGACGCGCTGGTGCTGGCGCTCGGCGGCGCCTCCTGGCCGCGGCTCGGCTCCGACGGCGCCTGGGCCGCCCCGCTCGGCGCGAGCGGCGTGCGCGTCACGCCGCTCGCGGCCGCCAACAGCGGCGCCCTGATCGACTGGAGCGTGATCTTTCGCAGCGATTTCGAGGGCCAGCCGATCAAGACCACATTGCTGCGCCACGGTGCGTCGGTGGCGCGCGGCGACGTCGTCATCACGCGCGCCGGACTTGAGGGCGGGCCGGTCTACGCGCTCTCCTCGCAGTTGCGCGAAGCGACGCAGAAAAACGGCGAGACGACGCTGTCGATCGATCTGCGCCCGGACACGAGTCTCGAATGCCTGACGCGCAAGCTGTCACGCCGTTCGCAGAAGCAATCGCATGCGACCTTCCTGCGCAAGGCGGGATTCTCGAAAGTCGAGATCGGACTGTTGCGCGAGGCGCGCCGGGAGGGGTTGCCGCGCGACGCGGAAAGCCTCGCCGCCCTGATCAAGAACGCGCCGCTGACCGTCGTCGGCGTCGCCGGGCTCGAGCGCGCGATCTCGACCGCCGGCGGCGTCTCCTTCGAGGAGCTTGACGAGAATCTGATGCTCAAGAAGCTGCCGGGCGTTTTCGTCGCCGGAGAGATGCTCGACTATGACGCCCCCACGGGCGGCTATCTGTTGCAGGCGGCCTTCGCCACCGGATTGGCGGCCGGGCGCGGCGCCGCGCGCTATCTCGGACTTTCGCCCGATCAGGCGGCCGCGCCGACCGGGACCGGGGCCGATCACGCCGGCTTGTCGCCCCGCCAGTCGCCGAACGGGCGCGCGCCGGAAGCGTCGAACAAATACAGCCTGTAGACCTCCGGCGCGCCGCCCTCCATGCCGGGGGAGCCCGCCGGCATGCCGGGCGCGGCGAGGCCGACGGCTTTCGGACGTTCCTTCAACAATTGCGCGACCGCCTCCGGGGGAACATGGCCCTCGACGATATAGCCGTCGATTTCCGCCGTATGGCAGGAGGCGAGCTTCTCCGGCACGCCGAGGCGCTTTTTCACCGCCTCAATGTCCGCCTCGACGATCTCCTCGACGACGAAGCCGGCTTCGCGCATGCGCGCCGTCCATGCGCTGCAGCAGCCGCAGGTCGGGCTCTTGTGGACGACGACCTTCGTTGCGCCCTCCGCGCGCGCCCATCCCGGCAAAAGCGCGAACGCTCCGGTCGCGGCGGCGAAGATGAACGCCTGACGGCGCGTGGTCTGCTTGATGGTCATGGCTGCTCCTGTGCTTCATGCATCAATATAGTCTCACGCCGCGGCTTGCGCATTTCCCCTTCGGCCCGGGGCGCATATGCTGGCCGTCATGCTGCCCTCGCCCTTCTGGTCGGAACTCTCCCTGCGCGACATGCGCGCGCATGACATGTCGCGCGTCATCGCCGTTTTGCCGATTGCGGCGGTCGAGCAGCACGGGCCGCATCTGCCGCTGGGCGTCGACGCGATGATCATGGAAGGCTGCGTCGAGCGAGTCGCGGCGCGACTGCCCGAAGATCTCGACGCCGTGTTTCTGCCGATCCAGAGCGTCGGCGTGTCGACCGAGCATCGCGACTTTCCCGGCACGCTGACGCTCAGATATGAGACCGCCGCGCGCCTTCTTGCCGAGGTCGCCGAGAGCGTCCTGCGCGCCGGGGTGAGAAAGCTCGTGCTCCTGAATTCGCATGGCGGAAACTCGGCGCTTGTTTCGCAGACGGCGCTCGAGCTGCGCGCCGGTTTCGGCGCGCTGGCGGTCATCGCCTCCTGGGCGCGGTTCGGCTATCCGGACGGATTATTCTCGGCAGCGGAGCTGCGGCACGGCATCCATGGCGGCGAGATCGAGACGTCGCTGATGCTCGCCTTCCGGCCCGAACTCGTCGACATGGCGCGCGCCAAGAACTTCCCGCCGGCGACGCTCGACTTCGAGCGCGATTTCGCCTGGCTGCGCGCCGATCGCCCCGCCGGCTTCGGCTGGATGGCGCAGGACCTCTCGCCGGCCGGCGCAATGGGCGACGCCTCAAAGGCGAGCGCCGACAAGGGCGAAGCGGTGGCGGACTACTGGGCGACGGCGTTCATCGAGCTGCTACGCGACGTGGAGGCCTTCGATCTGTCGCGGCTAAAGAGCATGGACGACTGAGGATCACGTCGCCGGCGCCGTCCAAGGATAGGTCCAGGTCTCGGTCAGCGTGCGCCCATGCGCGCGCAGAAACAGGCGGAGGTCGGCGGTTTGGCCGGGCTTCACCGCGACGTCGAAATGCGCGCGCAGTCCCTCGATATGCTGGTTGGCGGCGACGCTCGCGCGCAGCAAGCGCCCGGCGTTGGTCGTCGCGACCGCTTCGACCTGACTGGGATCGGCGACGAAATAGGCGAGATCGCCGCCGGCGAAATCGACAATGAAGCGATGCGCCTCGGGATCGAGCGGCTCGGCCGAGCCGAGCGCGCGCGCCGGCGCCTCGAATGTGTTGACGACGACGCCATTGGGCGCGAGCCGCGGCATGTCGAGCCCGGCGGTGATTCGATAGGCGTAGACGAAGGGCGCGCCGGGCTCCGGCGGCGTCGCCGGGGTCCAGCTGGCGACGATGTTGTCGTTCGTTTCGTCATGCGTCGGCAGTTCGATCAGTTCGACGCGGCCCTCTCCCCAATTGTCGGCGGGTTCGACGAAATAGCTGGGGCGATTTTCATAGGCGAGGTCGAGGTCCTGATAGGATTCGAACGTCCGGTCGCGCTGCAGAAGGCCGAAGCCGCGAACGTTGTTGTCGAGAAAGGACGAGATCCGCGGATGCGGCGGATTGCCGAGCGGGCGCCAGAGCCATTCGCCCGCGCCATTGTGAATCAGCAGCCCGTCGGAATCGTGCAGTTCGGTGCGAAAGCCGTCGCGCACGCGCCGGTCGTTCTCGCCCGTCAAATACATGGACGTCAGCGGCGCAAGGCCGAGTTTGAGTCCGGCGCGGCGTGGAAAAAGCGTCGCCGCTGTCTGGAGCGTGCTTTCCTGACCGACGAAGAGTTCGAATTTGAACGCGCCCGTCGCCGCCTTGCCGTCGAGCAGCGCATAGAGCGTCGCGTGATTGCCGCCCTTCTCCGGCGTTTCGATCCAGAATTCGCGGAAGAACGGAAAGGTCTCGGCGTCGGAGCCGGCGTTGACGCAAAGCGCCCGAGCGGACAGTCCGTATTTCTGGTCGCGGCCGAGAAAGCGGAAATAGCTCGCGCCGAGGAACGAGATCACCTCGTCATGGACATGCGGCTCGTTGACCGGGAAATGCAGGCGGAACCCGGCGAAGCCGGTGTTGACGGGCGGCGCTTTGTCCAATTTGAGGCGGCCGTAGTCGAAGAGCGCCGGAGAATAGGGAATCGGCGTCGCGATGCCGTCGCGAATCGTATTCACCGTCACCGGACGCCGATAGAGAAAGCCGAGATGGAAGGTCTCGAGCCGGAAGCCGCCGTCCGCGCCGCCGAAGACGTCGTGATCGCGCTTGAAGCGAATCGTTCGCCACGTATCGAAGTCCAGCGCGTCGAAAGGATCCGGCAGTCGCGGCGGAACCGCGGCGTCGAAGGGCGCGAGCGCAAGGTCGTGCGCCCGCTGCACCACATTGTCGAAGCCGAATCGCGGCGCCGGAAGATCGCTCGCCGCCCGCGTTGAGCCGTTGAGCGCAAATTGCGCGGAGATCGCAGACAGAGATCCTGCGAATTGGCGCCGTGTCAGTCGCGTCATTCCCGAATCCGACCCAGGATCTTGCCTTCGCTGATGGATGTTTGCCCGCTGCTCTATCTCTATCGTTGCAGCCGCGCAAGAAGCAGGCGGGTCGACGCGCGGCGGCGCGCCAATATGCATCGCGCGCCGAAAAAATAGTCGCCGGGCGCAAAAACCGCTTGTAACGGCGACGAAAGCGCGTATCTAAGTCCTTGCCCAAATCGCACGTGCCTGTGGTCGTGTGTCGGTGGGCGGGGATCCGGACAAGAGGCCGGTCAACCGCCAGCATAGAACCGGCAGCCGGAGGCGAACCGGCGAACTCCGTCTCTGCGGAGGATCGCGACTTAAAGCAACGACGGACCGGGCTTTTTCGTCTCTGTCGACCCTCCAAAGGTCGGCGTACCGAAGAGGCTTGTCTTTCTTGCCGGGCGTGCGGATCGGGATTCTCCCTTTCCAATCGATGGCTGTCCTAGCGGAAGCGTGCGCGCTCATGCGCGCATTATTGCGCGTCGGTCAGTCAACGGCGCATCAACCGGCCGTTTGAGCGCTTCGCGCTCACACGGCCTGGACCGCTGAAACCGACGTTCGTCGCGTCTCCATCGCGCGCGAACGAACGGAGCGGCGCGTCCGTTGACGCTCAAACGATCTGGGCGCGGTTCGCCGCGCAAGGGGGCCACACATGACCGACCGCATCCTCGAATTCCTCGCCGAGCGCCGACGCAATGGCCGCGACACTGGGCCTTGCCTCGTCGTCGATCTCGACGTGGTGCGCGAAAACTATCTCGGTTTCGCCAAGGCGCTGCCCGACACGCGCGTGTTCTACGCGGTGAAGGCCAATCCGGCGCCGGAAGTGCTCTCGCTGCTGGCGTCGCTCGGCTCGTGCTTCGACACGGCCTCCGTCGTCGAAATCGAGCAGGTCCTCGCCGCCGGCGCGACGCCTGACCGAATCAGCTTCGGCAACACGATCAAGAAGGAGCGCGACGTCGCGCGCGCCTATGCGCTCGGCGTGCGGCTCTTCGCGGTCGATTGCGAGGCGGAAGTCGAGAAGATCGCCCGCGTCGCGCCCGGCTCCAAAGTGTTCTGCCGCATTCTCTGCGACGGCTCCGGCGCCGAATGGCCGTTGTCGCGCAAGTTCGGCTGCGCCCCCGAGATGGCGACGGCCGTTCTGGAGCATGCGCATCAACTGGGCCTCAACGCTTACGGCGTTTCGTTCCATGTCGGCTCGCAGCAGACGAATCCGCGCATGTGGGACGGCGCGCTCAAGGCGGCGTCCGACATTTTCCGCGAACTCGCGGAGCGTGGAATCAATCTGCAGATGGTCAATCTCGGCGGCGGCTTTCCGACGAAATATCTGAAGAACATCCCGGCCGTGAAGCAATATGGCGCCGCCATCTTTCATGCGCTGTCGAAGCATTTCGGCAACCGCATTCCGGAGACGATCATCGAGCCGGGACGCGGCATGGTCGGCAACGCCGGTCTCATCGAAGCGGAAGTCGTGCTGATCTCGAAGAAGTCCGAGGACGACAGCGAGATCCGCTGGGTCTATCTTGACATCGGCAAGTTCAACGGCCTCGCCGAGACGACCGACGAGATGATCCGCTATCCGATCCGCACGCCGGCGGACGGCGCGCCGACGAGTCCCTGCGTCATCGCAGGTCCGAGCTGCGACAGCGTCGACGTGCTCTACGAGAAGCAGCCCTACCAGCTGCCGATCTCGTTGGAGATCGGCGCGAAGGTGCTGATCGAAGGCACCGGGGCCTATACGACGACCTATTCGGCGGTGGGCTTCAATGGTTTCCCGCCGCTCGAGACGCATGTGATCTGAGTCGGCTCTGCGCGTTTGCGCAGCGAATGCGTCATGGCCGGGCTTGTCCCGGCCATCCACGCCAGGAGAACGCGGACATCGACAGGAAGCGGGAAGTCTCGCTTCCATTTGATGCGCGCCGCAGCGTCTCCACGTGGATGCCCGCGCCAAGCGCGGGCATGACGGCAAGACAGCGGGAACCCGTTTCCCAATAATCCCAGTCCCGTTCGGCGGGCGCGTCCTGCGCCAGGCGCGAGGGTCGCTTGTCCTTCCGAGGGGAGGAAAAGATGGCCTTTGACTTTGCATGCCCCGATCACGTCGTCGCGCCGAACGCGTTCGCCGCCTTCGCGCCATTTGCGATGCGCGACGAA
Source organism: Methylocystis sp. (assembly GCF_050251305.1). Taxonomy (GTDB): domain Bacteria; phylum Pseudomonadota; class Alphaproteobacteria; order Rhizobiales; family Beijerinckiaceae; genus Methylocystis. The sequence continues at coordinate 46,033 of NZ_JBFWNB010000018.1, forward strand.
GCGCCGGGCGACGTCGCGGCCCGCGAAGCCTTGCTGGATGACGCCTTCGGTCCGGCTCGGTTGCTCAAAACATGCCAACGTCTGCGCGACGGGTCAGCGCCGGTGCCCGGCCTGGCGCTCGTCGCGACCGACGGCGTCGGCGCGCTTATCGGCACGTTGCGCCTATGGCCCGTCCTCGCTGGCGGCCGCGACGCGCTGCTGCTCGGTCCGCTCGCCGTCGCGGCGGACTCCCGTTCGCTCGGCGTCGGCGGCGCGCTGATTCGCGAGTCGCTGGCGCGCGCGGGCGATCTCGGCCATCGCGCCGTGCTGCTCGTCGGCGATGCGCCCTATTACGCGCGTTTCGGTTTCGAGCGGCGCTTCACGGAGCGGTTGACGATGCCGGGGCCCGTCGAGCGCGCGCGTTTTCTGGGCGTTGAGCTTGTCGAAGGCGCGCTGTCCGGCGCCCGCGGCCGGGTGATTCCGGGTTCCGTGCCTGCGATCGGCTTGCCGCAGGCGGCCTAGGCTCACCAATAGGCGAGAACGCCCATCGCCAGCGGGTAGGAGAGGCCGGCGCCGAGCGCGACGCCGGCGGCGACGTCGCTTGGATAATGATGCGCCGTCGCGATTCGCGACCAGGCCATCGACAGGACGAGCAGCGCCGCCGAAAGCGTCGTCGCCGGCCAGGCGATGACGATCGGCGCGAGCACGCCCGTCAGCGTCATGGCGTGGCCGCTCGGAAAGGAATGGTCGTCGAGCGTTTTGAGCAGAGAGGGCAGCCGCGCGTCGACGTGGAACGGCCGCTTGCGGCAGAAGCGGCGCTTGATGATCGGGTAGAGCATATGCAGCAGCGCGGCGTTCAGTCCCGCGAGCGCCGCGACATGAAGGCCGCGCCAGCCGAGGCCGACGACGACGATCGGCAGCAGGATGAGATAGATCCAGCCATTGCCGAGCTTGCTGATGGCGACGGCGAGGAACCTGCCGATCGCCGGGCGCGCCGTTCGCGAGAAGAGATGAACCGCCGCGAGGTCGAGCTGAAGAAAGCGCTGGCCCCATGCGAGGGCGACGTCTGCTTGCGGCTCCGATGACGCGTCTCGCGTCAGCTTCGCCAGCTGGTCCGATGTGAACGCCATGACGCAAGGCTACGCGTGCGAGGCTGCGGTTTCGCGACGCCGAGGCTGCGTTTCGATGACGGTGGGATAGAGGTTGCGTGACGGTAAAGTGATGCTTTGATGACGGCGCTAGGCGGCCGGCGCGTGCTTGGCGAATGCGCGCCGAAAGTCCGCGTCGAAGGCGTCGGCGTCGACGTTGACCGTTTCGATCTCGGCGCCGTCTTCGGCGACGCCGGAAAAACGATATTGCGGGTTTGAAAATTCCAAACCTTCTTCGTCTTCGGCGGGCTCGTAGGGCAGCGCGATCTCGACCATCAGCTGCCGATTCAGCGACAGCGCGCGGCCGACCACGGCGTCGACGCGGCCGTCCTCGCTGCTGAAATAGCCGTCGAGAACGATCATGCAGATATCGGCGTTGCGCGCTTCGTCCTCCAGCCATTGCAGCGCCGCCTCGACGCTTTCGGCGATGTCGATCTTGCCCGCATTGCTGACGGCGAACTGCTGCGGCTGATCGACGCCGGCTTCGGACCGCGCCACGCCGAATGGCGTCAGCAAATGGCCGCGCGCGAGCGTCGTGACGGCTTTGGCGAAAGCCTCGCCGGCCAATGCGGCGATGGGATCATTCGGGTTCGCTGCAGGGTCAAGGCTCATGGCGGTCTTCTCCGAGCGACCGGCGCGCGATGCGAAATCAACGAAGCGAAGCGCGCCGCTTGAGCGCGTTCACAACGTCTTTGTCGCCTGTCGCAGCCACCCGCGCGTCCGGGCGTCGACGAGCGGCGACAGGGTCTTGCGCACGCGGGCGTGATAGGCGTTGAGCCAGCCGATCTCTTCCGGGGCCAGCAGTTTCGTCTCGACGCAATTGAGATCGAAAGGCGCGAGCGTGATGGTTTCGAAGCCATACATCTCGCGTTCGGCGCCCTTGATCTCGCGCGTCTCGACGATGACGAGATTTTCGAGCCGGATCCCATAGTCGCCGGCGCGGTAATAGCCGGGTTCGTTCGAGAGGATCATGCCCGGCTGCAAGGGCGTCGCGCTGAGCTTCGAGATGCGCTGCGGCCCCTCATGCACGGAGAGATACGAGCCGACGCCGTGCCCCGTGCCATGGTCGAAGTCGAGGCCCGCCTCCCAGAGCGCGCGCCGGGCGAAGGCGTCGAGCTGCGCGCCCGTGACGCCCTTCGGAAACACGGCGCGGGCGATGGCGATATGGCCCTTGAGCACGCGCGTGAAATGTTCGCGCAATTGCTTCGACGCCGGGCCGACGACGACCGTGCGCGTCACGTCGGTCGTGCCGTCGAAATATTGCGCGCCGCTGTCGACGAGATAGACGCCGCGGCCGATCTTGAGATTGCTTCTCTCGGTCACGCGATAATGCGGGATCGCCGCATGTTCGCCGAAGGCGGAGATCGTCGGGAAGGAAATGTCGCGCAGGTCGCCATTCTCGCGGCGGAACGTCTCCAGCGCTTCGGCGGCGGAAATTTCGGTCAGTCCGCCCTTTGGCGCGGCTTCGGCAAACCAGGCGAGAAAGCGCGTCAGCGCCGCGCCGTCGCGAATATGCGCTTCGCGCGCGCCTTCGAGCTCCCGCGCGTTCTTGATCGCCTTGGGCAGCGTCGCCGGATCGTCGGCGAGACGCGGTTTGCCGCCCGCCGCGCGCAGGGTTTCGACGAGCTTCATCGGCGCCGTCGCCGAATCGAAGAGGATCGTCGCGCCGCGCTTGCCGGCCGCCATGAGATCGCCGACGAGCGCTTCGGGCGCCTTCAGCGTCAGAAATTTTTCCAGCGTCGCGCGCACTTTCGGCGCGAGCTTTTCCTCGTCGATGTAAAGCGCAGGCGCGCCATCTCTGGACAGCAGCGCGAAGCTGAGCGCGATCGGCGTATGCGCCACATCGGCGCCGCGAAGATTGAACGCCCAGCAGATCGCATGCGGATCGGACATCAGCGCGGCGTCGGCGTCTTTCAGCGCCGCGCGCAGCTTCTTGATCTTCGCGCGCGCGCTTTCGCCTGCGTAGCGGGCCGGATGAATCGCAACCGCGCCTTTCGGCTCGGCGGGGCGGTCGGTCCACAGCGCATCGATCGGATTGGCGTCGAGCGGAACGAGTTCGATCTTGCGTTCCGCAAGCGTCTTCGTGAAGCGCTCGATCTGCGTGCTGGTGTGCACCCAGGGGTCGTAGCCGATGCGCGCGCCTTCGCGCGCATGTGCGCTGAGCCAGGCCGCAGGACCGATCTCGGCGATGTCGAGCGGCTTGAACAGCTTCGCGTCGATCTCGCCGCGCACCTGAATAACGTAGCGGCCGTCGACGAAGATCGCGGCGTCTTTTTCCAGCACGACGGCGAAACCGGCCGAACCGGTAAAGCCCGTGAGCCAGGCGAGGCGCTCGGCGCATTTGGGAACATATTCGTTCTGATGGGCGTCGGCGCGCGGAACGAGAAAGCCGTCGAGCCCCTGCCGTCTCAGCTCGGCGCGGAGCGCCTTCAGGCGCACGGCGCTGTCGCCGCTCGAGGCGTCGTCGACGAAGGTCTGAAATTTTGCTTCGAACATGCGCACAACCTATGCATGTCGCACGCCATGGGCAATGGCTCGAACGTCGACTTGCCCCTAGCCCTCCGCCGCGTCGCGGGAGAGGAAGCGGGTCGCGAGAGCCGGAGCAGGCTGCGCGTTGGAAAGGTTTTGGCGTAGCGGCTTGGAGCGTGCCCTCTCCCGCTTTAGCGGGGGAGGGACAGGGAGGGGGCGCTAGCCAAGCCCGCCGCGCCTGAGAACCAGAGTCGCCCAGCCGTCGATGTCGCCCCGCGCGGCGAGGAAAAAGCCTTGGGCGCGATAGGCGTCGAGCACGCCGGCCACGTCGCGCGCCAGCAGCCCCGAGAGCACAAGCTCCGCGTCAGACGCCGCCGCGCTGGCGATCTGAGGGGCGAGCAAACGCAAAGGCTTCGCCAGAATATTGGCGAAGATCAGATCGTAGCGGCCGCGCAGCGACGGGTGGCGCAGCCCGGCGGCGACCACGGGGCGCACATAGGGGCCGGCGCCATTGGCGCGGGCGTTGGCCCCGGCGGTCTCGACGGCGATCGGATCGATGTCGCTGCAGGCGACGCGCTGATGGAAGATCAGCGCGCTGGCGATCGCCAGAACGCCGGTGCCGGTTCCGACGTCAAGGATGCGCTCCGGGCGTCGGCGTTTGGCGATTCGATCGAGCGCCTTCAGACAGCCCAGCGTCGTGCCGTGATGGCCGGTGCCGAAGGCGAGCGCCGCCTCGATTTCGACGCCGATGTCGTTGGCGCGCCGCCGGCAGCGATCGTGCGCGCCATGCACGAGGATCCGGCCGGCGCGCACCGGGGCGAGCCCCGCCAGGGCGCTTTCGACCCAATCCTCCTCGGCGACGGTCGAGAACCGCGCGGCTTGTGCGGTCTGGGCGTCTGCGGCTGTTTCGATCAGCGCCAAAATCTGCGCTTCGTCGGGCGCGCCCGCGAAATAAACCTCGACCGACCAGCGCGGGCCGCCGTCAAGCTCGAAGGCCGCGGCGGCCGTTTCCGTCGGATCGAAGGTCTCGACGATGAGATCGGCGATGGCGCGCGCGCGTTTTTCGTCGCAATCGAGGCGCAGCATGTGGCTGGCGTTATTGGGCGGAAGGCCTTCAAGCATGCGCGCGCTTAGCACGGCCGCGGCGCGCGCGTCACCTTTCGCCGGGCGCCGGCCGCCTGTATTGTCGCGCTAAAGGCGGACGCCAGAGAGCTGAAGGCGTGAATGACGGAACGAGTTTCGATTTGTCTGATTGGTCCGAAGAAGGGCGGCAAGTCTTCGCTGCTCGCCTCGCTCGTCGATTGCGTCGCGCAGAGCGCCTTCGGCTATTCGCCGCGGCTGCGCCCGGCGCTGCAGCCGATCACCGGGCCCGAATTCTACGCCGAGAGCGTTGAACCGAAGAAATCCGACCTGCTGAACGTCGAGCAGGGCGATTACGAGCGGCTGCGGCGGGAATTTATCGAGGGCGGCGTCGCCACCGACACGCTGGACACCTACGAATATCGCTTCCGCCTGACGGTGAACGGGGAAGCGCCGCCGGCGGCGCTGCTGCGCGGTCCCTGGCTGCTCGAAATCATCGACTCGGCGGGGGAGATCGCCGTGCCGCCGGACGGCGCGGAAGTGGCGATTCTCAACGACGTCAAAGCGAAGCTCGCAAGACAGATGCTCGGCTCCGAGGCGATCGTGATCGTGCTGCCGCTGGTGCGGCTTGAGGATTCCGGCTGGTCCGGCAATCTCGCGCGCCTCATCGACCGGCTGGCGCTCGCGCCCGAAAAGAAGCTCAGACGGCTCGTCGTCGTCTTCTCGCAATATGAGCGCTTGTTCGCCCGCCTTGGGCCGAGCGCCTTCACCTACGCCTGCGATCCCGCCGTGGCGCTGCATGCGTTGCGCAAATCGCTGCGCGGCGTGCAATGGATGGATCGGCTGCGCGCCCTGGAGACTCCGAACGGCGGCGGCGTCGCGGTGCGTTTCTCGGTTTGTTCGTCTTACGGCTTCGTCAAGCGCTTTCAAAATCCCAACATCGATCCGCATCAGCCGGGCGAGCGGCGGTTTCGTCGCGCGGGCCTCGAAGGCGCGCGCGCCTATGGCGAGTATTGGCGGCCATTTCTCACCGCCGAGCCGTTTCTATACGCCGCTCTCGGCCTCGACAGCGCCTTCACCTTTTCTTACGCGCAGCTCGACGCGCGCGTCGACGAGGTCGCGTAAAGCGGATTTCGTCAATTCTTGCTTAAGGCTCTGCGCCTAGGGTGGCCCCGGACTTTCCGCGCGAAAGGACGGGCGATGCGCAGCACTGCGCCGATAGGCGAACAGACGGCCGAAATCTCTCTCGAACGTCTGCATTATGGAAAGCTCGCTTCTGGCGCCGCGCTGAGCGTTCCGGCGTCGGAAGGCTATGGCGTGACGCTGCGCAGCAGCAATCTGCAGCCGGCCGACGATCGGTTGATGTCGCCGCCGCAGCTGATGGCGCTTCGGCGCTTCGATCCCGACCTTGTCGATTCCGCCGCGCGCCTGCGTGGCGCGCTGCTCGTGCGCCTGTCGCCCGAGCCGCAGTCGAGCCGCGCGATCTTTCTGCGTGCCCGCTTTCGCCCGGAAGACGGGGACGGCGGCACTGGACGCCTCTATCAGCAGAGCGCGGTGTGGAGCGCGCCCGCCGCAGAATGGCGCCGGCATCCGGCGGCCCTTCTGGCCATGGTCGGGGCCGAGCTCGACGCGATTCCAGACCTCGTGAGCGACGACGAGGACGCGCGATTCAGCGCGGAGCCCGCGCGCTACATCGTCCGTCTCCTTGATCCGCAGGACGTCTGGAGCGCGCTCGAGGATTCGCTCGAACAGTCGCGCTGGGCGGCGCCGACGCTCGAATTTCTGGCGCATGGCGCCGAAACCGGCAAGGATGCGACGCTGACCTTCGGCGCCGACGATTTCGCAAGCGAAGCCGCCTTTCTCAGGGCGGTCGGCTTGGCGCTGCAGTTTCTGCCGGCGAGCTATCCGCGCTGGCGCGAGATCAGCGTCGTTTCCGGTCTGCGTCACGCGCCGCAGGGGCTTTGCCTGCGCTATCTTCCGTCGCTGCGCGCGGCGGCTCAGAACGCGGTCGCCGCCTGAGTCAGGCCGACGGACGTCTTTCCATCGGCGCCGGTTCGGCGATCAGATAACGTTCGAGCGCGCCGGAGCGCCGGCGCGGCAGAGTTCCGGCGCCGGCGTCCGAATAGTAGGCGCGCGGACCGCTGGCGGCGCCGTCGACGCCGTAATGCAGGGCGCGGGCGGCGCGCGGCTTGAGCGCCGCGAAGAGCCGCGCTTCGATCTGCGCGACGGTGATATTGTCGACGAGATAAGCGCCTTTGCGGTCGACGTGTGCGATTTCATCGCGCACGAGACGATTGAGAATGGCGACAATATTGTCGTGGACATTCGGCGGCAGCGCCGACATCGCTTCGGCGTCCGGGGCGATCTCGCTCATGTCGCCATGCACCGGACGCGCCGCGCGCAGAATGGCTTTCATCGCGCGCACGTCGACCGGCTGGTCTTCGTCGTCGGAAAGATCGATCGGCGCGGAGAACTGACGCCGCTCGCGCGCCTCATAGCCGCGCTTAAAGATTTCCGACAGGAATTTCATGATGAACAGAAAGGCGTCCTGCGCCATGGCGACGCCGATCGCCATCGTCGAATCCGGGGTGAAGCTCCAAAAGGCCTCGCGCGCCAGTTCGAATTTGTTGCGTTCGGAACTGTGCGTGCGCAGATAGGCGTCGCTTTTTCTCAGGAGTTCGCGAACTTCATCGTCCGAAAGGCCGGCCGCCTTGCCGGCGACGACGCAGGCGTCGACGAGAGTCTTCGCCTGGGTGAACCCGTTCGCCGCCGCCGTCCTGTCAGACGCCGGCGCCGCGCGGATCTTGGCGACGATCGCCGAAAGGTCGTCGCGCAGCCCGGCCTCCAGACCGCATTTCTTGTCGAAAGCGGCGCGCGCCGCGATCGTTTCGTCGCGGGCCGATAGCAGGTCGCGCGCCTCGCCCTGCGGCTCGCATGCGAAGTCGCTCGGAACGCTTGCCGGCAGCGCATTCGACTGCCGCGCCGCCGCCAGGATCGGTTCGCACAACGGCTTCGCTTCGCGCACGGCGCGCCACGTCGGGTCCATCCGCAGCTCGTCGCGGAGCGCCGCGAGGGCGCGCAATGTCGCGTCGAGGTCGAAGGCGGCTTCGCCTTTCGGCATCGGCCGCGCGGATGCGGCGCTGGCGGCCTCGGCCTTCTGCTTCAGCGTAATCGTCTGCGCGTTGAGCGCGTCGCGCCGCTTCGCCGCGTTGGCGCGATCGTTCGTCGGGCCGGCGAGAGTCTGCTTGAGCGCCGACACCCGTCGCGTCGCCTCGGCGGCCTTCTCCTTGTGGCCGCGGCAATTCGGGCCGCAGGACGCGCCGAGCCCGTCGAGTCCGTGCGCGGCGTCGATCGCGAGCTGTTCCTCCTGACGGACGGTCGCCGCGGCTGTCGCCATCTCGTCCTGCTTCGCTTTGATGACGACGTCGAGTTCGGCGATGCTGCGCTCGAGCGCCTCGATCTCGCGCCGCGCGTCCTCGAGCTCACGCATCGCCGCCTGCGCGCTCTCCATTTCCGCCGCGGCCTGGCTCGCGGCCTGCGCGACAAGCGCCTGCTGCGCTTCCTGCCGCTTTCGAATGGCGTCGCGCAGCGCCGGACCCGCCTGACGCGCGGTGTCGATCAGGCCGTTGATCGATTCGAGATAGGCCTTGTAGCTCGGCGTCTGGGCGATGCGCGACGACATCGCTTCGTAAGCGGCGGCGACGCCCTTTTTCGCCGGCAGGATCACTTCCGTCGCAAGCTCCATCGGCTGCAGCTCGGCGACGATCTTGCGCGAGGAGAGCTTGAAGATGTTGTTGTAATAATAGGTGAAGGAAAAAAAGGCGGAGATCGAGAAGACGAAGGCGAAGACCAGCGCCGTGACGCCGGTCTTGATAATCATGCGCTCGCGGGCCATGCGTCGCCGCGCGATCAGGGCGGCGAGATCGACGCCGAGCGACCAGGATGTCGCCGCGAGCATGGTGAGGACCGCCGTCGTGGCGATCAGCGTCCCGGCGATTCCGATCACGTCGCCGGGCTCCTTCTGCATGATGTCGATCATGCCGGACGACGTCGTGTAGAACACCCAGGCCAGGACGGGCAGGGCGGCGGCCATGCCGACGCGGCCAAGGTTGAGATCGCCGCTCCACAAACGCACGAGCGGCGACGTCAGCGCATCGAAAAGACCGAAGCGCTTTCGCGGCGTCGTGGACTCCGGGACGCGCGCCTGCGGCGCGGGGGCGGTCATTGTGCAGACGCTCTCGACGCTGGAACCGGCCGACTGCGCATGTCCGCTCCTCAAAGGAAGAATGATCGGGGGGTGAAGGTGCCGGCGAATTGAGACGGATTTGCGCTCCGAGCGCAAGGCGCCGGACGCTGCGGCGCCTTGCATTCCACCGGTTCTCTCGGCGCGTCCGATCGCCGCTCCGGAGCTGCGGCCGTGATGCGGCGCGGCGCCCCGCTTTCCCTCACAATTGGATTCGTGCTAGACGGCGGGTTTACTGTCTGCGGCTGAGCCGTTTGGCCGCGTTTCGCGTTGGCGGGCCTTGAACCCGTCAAGTCATCAAGGGGTCAGGCGTGGCCATTCCATTCCGTTATGTTGCGAAAATCGGCGCTTATCTGCTCAAGCAGCACCTCACGGGGGTGCGGCGCTATCCGCTCGTGCTCATGATGGAGCCGCTGTTTCGCTGCAATCTGGCCTGCGCCGGTTGCGGCAAGATCGACTATCCCGATCATATTCTCAACAAGCGGCTCTCTGTCGAGGATGCGCTGCGCTCGGTCGACGAATGCGGCGCGCCGGTGGTGGTGGTCGCCGGCGGCGAGCCGCTTCTGCACAAAGACCTGCCGCAGATCGTCGAAGGCATTATTGCGCGGCGCAAATTTGCGATCGTCTGCACCAACGCCCTGCTGCTCGCCAAGAAAATCGACCTCTTCAAGCCAAACCCCTATTTCACCTGGTCGATCCACCTCGACGGCGACCAGGAGACGCATGATCGCGCGGTCTGCCAGGACGGCGTCTACGAGCGCGCGGTCGAGGCGATCAAGCTCGCCAAGTCGAAGGGCTTCCGCGTCACCACCAACAGCACCTTCTTTTCCGACGCCGATCCGGAGCGTGTCGCGGCGTTCCTCGACTCGACGACGGCGCTCGGCGTCGACGGCATGACGCTCTCGCCCGGCTACGCTTACGAGCGGGCGCCGGATCAGACGCATTTCCTCAACCGCACGCGCACCAAGGAATTGTTCCGCGCGATTCTGCGTCGCGGACGCGGCGGCAAGGCCTGGGACTTCACCCAGTCGGGACTGTTCATGAATTTCCTCGCCGGGAATGTCAGCTATCGCTGCACGCCCTGGGGGATGCCGCTGCGCACGGTGTTCGGCTGGCAGCGTCCCTGCTATCTCCTCGGCGAAGGCTATGTGCCGACCTTCAAGCAGCTGATGGAGGAGACCGACTGGGACTCCTACGGCGTCGGCAATTACGAGAAATGCGCCGACTGCATGGTGCATTGCGGCTTCGAGGCGACCGCCGTCGCCGATTCAGTTCGCCGGCCGTGGAAAGCGGCCGCCGTCGCGCTCTTCGGCGTGCGCACCGATGGCCCGATGGCGCCGGACGTCACGCTCGAAAACCAACGTCCCGCCGAATATGTCTTCGATGAAAATATCGCGAAGCTCTCAGAGATCCGCGAGCATGAGGCGCAGCAGCGGGCTCAGCAAAGGTCCACAGCGGCGTAGCGAGATAAAGGCGGCGCGCGAGTCGAGGCCCGCGCGGATCATGCCGCCGAGTTGACGCGGCTCGCGCATGAGTTCGCGCGCGACGCCCAGCGCGCGGATGTCGCCTTCGGGCGTCAGCGCCTTGGCGACGAGAGGCGGCAGGGCGCGCGCCGCCGGATCGCTGATGGCGCGCAGCGCGACGAAAGGCAGGTCGCGGCGCCGGGCGAAATCTTCGGCAAGATGCGATTCCATGTCGACCGCGACGGCCTGCGCGCTGTCGCGCAGCGCCGCTTTGGCGCCCGGGCGCATCGCTGGCTCGTCGACGCCGACGATGGCGCCGGGAGAGACTTTGCAGCCGACGGCGGCCGCGCCCTTGATCAGCATCGCCGAGAGACGCGAATGGGTGGCGCGTCGCGCCTCTCCCACGACGATGGCGTCGGCGACCACCACATGGCCCGGCCGCAGCGAATGATCAAGGCCGCCGGCGAGTCCGAAACTGACGACGGCCGAAAATTCCGTTTCGGCGAGCGCGTCGAGTCCCTGGCGCAGCCGCGTCACATTCGCGCCGCTGCACAGCGTCGTAACGCCTTCGCCGGCGACGCAATCGGCCTCGCGCTTCATGCCGACGACGACCAGAATGGGCGCGACGGCGCTCAGCTCAGCGGTCCTTCTGCGGGTTGCGCCGCGCGCCATCGTGCCTCCGGACCGACGCTTCTAGAGCCCGAACTGAACGCGCTTGCTGTTGGCGCGACGCAAATTGCGGTAGCGCGCGAGCGCCCAGAGCGGGAAAAATTTCCCGTAGCCATGATAGCGCAAGTAGAAGACGCGCGGAAAACCCGTCGCCGTGAATCGCGCCTCGTTCCATAAGCCGCCTTCGTTCTGCGTCGATTGCAGATAGGCGATCCCGCGCGCGACGGCGGGGTGATCGACGTCGCCCGACGCCATCAGGCCGAGTAGCGCCCAGGCCGTTTGCGACGCGGTCGACGGGGCCGTTTCGTAGCCCTTGTAGTCGAGCTTGTAGCTCGAAAGGTCTTCGCCCCAGCCGCCGTCGGGATTCTGAATCGCGACGAGCCAGGCGACGGCGCGGCGGTAAGCGTCATGCGCATGCGGCAGGCCGACGGCGTTCAGCGCGCAGAGCGTCGACCAGGTGCCGTAGATGTAATTCGCGCCCCAGCGGCCGAACCAGCTGCCGTCCCTTTCCTGCTCCTTGAGCAGGTAGTCGACGCCGCGCTTGAGGCAGTCGCTCGAGTCAACCGTTTCGCCAAGCTGCGCCAGCATGGAGACGCAGCGCGCGGAGACGTCCGCCGTCGGCGGATCGAGCAGCGCGCCGTGATCCGCGAAGGGGATGTGGTTGAGATAATGATAGGCGTTGTCGGCGTCGAAGGCGCCCCAGCCGCCGTTCTTCGACTGCATGCCGACGATCCATTCCTTCGCGCGCGCGATGCTTTCGTCATAGGGGCGGGACGCGTCGTTTGCGGTCAGCCGATCCATCGCCGTGACGACGACCGCCGTGTCGTCGACGTCGGGATAATAGGCGTTGCCGTATTGGAAGGCCCAACCGCCGGGGCGAAGGTCGGGCCGCTGCGCCGCCCAGTCGCCCTTGACGTCGAGCACCTGCAACGGCGCGAGCCATTCACAGGCTGCGCGGGCGGTTTCGCGGGCGTCGTCGTCGCCGGTTTCAAGCAGCGTATGCGCCGTCAGACAGGTGTCCCACACCGGCGAGACGCAGGGCTGGCAATAGGCCTCGGCCTCGTTCACGACGAGCAGGCGCTCGATCGCCTCGCGCGCCGCTTGTTTGCGCGCGTCGGCGTCCGGAACGCCGAGCACGTCATACATCAGCAGGCTGTTGACCATGGACGGAAAGATCGCGCCGAGTCCGTCGACGCCGTTGAGGCGTTCCGTCGTCCACGCCTCGGCGAGTTCGACCGAACGCGCGCGCGCGCCCTTGGGCATGTGCGGCTCGATGATCCGCAACAGCTTGTCGATCTCGCCAAAAATATGCGCCCAGGGCCAGGTCTGATGTTCGCCCTTGGGCCAAACCTTCACCTCGTCCGGCGGCGTCGTGAACAGCTCCGCAATATGGATGTTTTTGAGATTCTTCGCCCGCGGCTTTTTCGTCATCAGCACGAGGAGCGGCACGAGAACGGTGCGGCCCCAGTAGGAAATCTTGTCGAGGTGGAACGGAAACCACTTCGGCAGCAGCATGATTTCCACCGGCATCACCGGCACGCCGGTCCATGGAATTTCGCCGTAGAGCGCCAGCAGCGATCGTGTGAAGACATTGCTCTTCGCCGCGCCGCCATAGGCGAGGATCGCCGCGCGCGCGCGCGCCATATGCGGCGCGTCGATGTCGTCGCCGATCATCTTCAAGGCGAAATAGGCCTTGACGCTGGCGCTGATGTGGAACGGCCCGTCTTGATAGAGCGGCCAGCCGCCGTGGTCGCCCTGGCAGCGGCGCAGATAGACGGCGATCTTGCGTTCGAGCTCGGCGTCGACGGGTTCGGCGCGGTAATGGCGCATCAGCACATATTCGGCCGGGATCGTCGTGTCGGCTTCGAGCTCGAAGCAGAAATGTCCATCATCGTTGCCGAGCGACAGCAGCGCGCGCTTGGCGTCCAGGATGCTCGCGTCGAGCGCCTCGGTCGAAACGGCGGTGAAATTATCGTCAATGCGCGCAGCGGCGTTCATTGCAAATCCCTTTTGTTCATTTCGGTCAGGCGACGCTGAGCGTCGCGGCCTCGGCCGACTCACGATGCGGCTTCACGACGATCTCGACATCCTGTCCGAGGGCGACAAGAAACCGCAGCAGCCGCTCGAGCGAAAACTGCCGGAGGTCGCCGTGAAGCAGCTTCGAGACGTCGGGCTGTTTCACGCCGAACAGCTCCGCGGCTTGCACCTGCTTGAGCCCGCGCTCCTTCATCAGCGCTTCGATCTTGCGGACGAGTTGCGCCTTGAGGAGATGGTCGTCGGATGCCGTCGCCTTCGCGACGGTCGAATCTTCGTTCATTTCGGCTTGAGGATGTGTGCAGGGCGCAGATCGCGCCGACGCGCATTGGCTATAGTGAATTGACTATATCGTCAAGTCGTCTGGCTCGTCGATTGCTACAGGCCAGGGGAGGGCGCCTTCTCTCGCCCGTGGCCTGCGACTTTGTCCGAAAGGTGAGCCGATGGACGAACTCTATGTGATTTGTCGGACAGACGAGATTGAGGACGCCGAGGCCACCGGATTCGTGCTGATGCGGGCCGAGGCGAGCGGCGACGCCGCGCCCTATCCAATCCTCATCACGCGCAAGGGCAATAATTTCTACGGATTCGAGAACGCCTGTCCGCATGAGGGAACGCGGCTCGATGTGCAGGCCGGCCAATTCATGGACGAGGAGGGCAATTTCCTCGAATGCGGCAGGCATCATGCGCAGTTCGACATCGACACCGGCCAGTGCTTCATCGGCCCCTGTCAAGGTCAGCGCCTGACGCCGATCAAACTCGTCATCGACGAGGGCGACGTCTGCCTCACCGGCGTGCTGCTTGCTGAAGAATGAGAGCAGGAGACCACCGATGACGGACATGGCGGAGCTGCAAAAGCGCAAACAACCGCTCAATCTCGCGATTGTGCACGTCGATCCCGACGCCTTCGTCGCGAGCTATACGCCGTGGCTCGAGATCACGAGCTTCATCACGGCGCTGCGGGCGGGGGACGTCGCGGCCCCCGCGGACGGCGTCACGCCCAAGCTGACGCCGCAGCAGATCAAAGGCGCGGCGGCGGCGAATTATGGCGGCGACGCGCTCTTCGCGTTCTGCATGACTGCGGCGCTCAAAGGCGACAAGGAGGCGGTTTCGAAAGTCGACGCCGCGCTCACCGCGCAGTTCGGCGAGGAGTTTCCGGGGTCGACCGCGCTGTGGAGCTTTCGTTCGCCGATTGCGTCACCGATGAGCCTGGAAGACCATGTCGGGCAGGCCGCGCAAAAAATGCTCGCGGGCGAAATCCCGCCGCCGCCGATGCGCGCCCGCGAAAACTGGAACGCCGGTCTGCGTTTTTTCGAGAAGGCGCGCAAATCGAACTTCGTCCACGAAATCGTCTATCCGCTGGCGCTGTGGACGCGTGCGAAATGGACCGAGACTCTGGAGAAGGGCGTCGCCTTTTTGGCGCATATCGAGGATAGCGTTCCGGAACTGCAGGAATGCCTCGCCGAGACGCGAAACGATCAGGCGTTCATCGCGAATATGCTGCTGAAGATGGCGCCGGCGATCGAGACGGATCTCACCGACGAGATGCAGGGCTTCCTGCGTTCGCTGTCGCGTCGGCTGTAACGCGCGTTCCGGGCGCGGTTGACGGTCGGCGATCGGAAAAGCAGGCGGATTTGGCGTCATCGAAACGAAGTTTTAACTATCGGCGCCGATGGTCTTTGGAGCGGATTTGGAGGAGAGAGCATGGCTGAGAAAACCGAAGGCGAACGCGCGTTGGACGACCTCGAAGCCGGCAAGTTTTCGTTCGACATGATCGACGCCATCAGGGGTCATGTGGACAATTTGGAGTCGGAGCTGCAGCAGGTCAGAACCGAGCTGCAGCGCGTCAGCGCGTTGCATGATGGCGCGGCCAATCAGGTCAGGCAGCAGGAATATGCGATCTTCCGCCTCGAAGGCGAACTGCGCAAGCTGAACGCGAATATCTACGCCCTGCTGAAGGCGAATGCGCTGACGGAGATCGCCGTGCGCGAGACGAAGCGCGGCGTCGCGACATTCGTCGAATATCTGCCGGTCGCGGGAAAATACGCCGAGACGGGCGCCAGGAAGGCGCTGGCCTATCTGTCGAGCGTCGATCTCAAGGGCAAGTTTGAGGAGTTGAGAACGCATCCGACGACCGAGAAGGCGCTCGCCTGGCTCACCAATGTCGATCTGCGCGCCGAGTGGACCAAGCTGAAGACGAACCCGTCGACGATAAAGGCGTTGAGCGCGCTGCAGTCGGCGCTTCTCAAGGCGAAGGAATATCTGCCGGTCGTGCAGAAGCGGCTGGCCGCGCTTGTCGAAAAAACGACGGCGTATATCGCCGAGCTGCAAAAGAAGGCGGCCTGAGTTCAACGAGCGGGCAGGCTCACAGCCGCGCCCGCTCGCTCCGCGTGATCAGACCCACTGCGCGCAGAAAGCCTACGGCGACCGGCCTCAGGCGCCCACCAATTCCGCCGCCTTATAGCCTGAGCGTATCGAGCCTTCGATCGTCGCGGGGAGGCCGGTCTTCGTCCAGTCGCCGGCAAGCCATAGATTGCGCCATGACGTCTTCGCATCCGGCCGGCGCTTGTCCTGCGCCGGCGTCGCGGCGAAGGTGGCGCGCTTTTCCTTCACGATCTGCCAGGGCGGAAGCGGCGCGGCCGGCAGGCCGGTGGCGGCTGAAACCTCCGCCCAGATCTTTTTTGCAAGCTCTTCGCGCGCGTCGTCGATCAAGCGGTCGGCGCCGCTGATCGTCACCGACAGGCGATCGTCGAAGGCGAACAGCCATTCGGTGAGCGTGCCGATCATGCCGAGAAGCAGCGGCTGGCCGGGCGGCGGCGCGATCTTGAAATGCGCATTGACGATCGCGCGAAAATCGTCGGGCGCGGCGAGGCCGGGAACAAGCTCCTGCGCGATCCACGGCGGCGCCGCGAGGACGACCGCGTCGCCATTCTCGAGCCTCGCCTCCATATCGCCGAAGCGCAGCGCGGCGACGCGCGAGTCCTCGAACGCGATCTCGCGCAGGCGCGCGCCGAAGCGCGGCTCGACGCCTTTGGCGCGCAGCGTGAGCAGCGCCGGTTCGATGAAGGCGTCGCCGAGGCCGTCTTTCGCGACCAACGGCCGGCAGGCGGCGCCGCCCGCCGCGAGCGTCTCGCGCAGCACCGCGCCGGCGAGCCGCGCGGAGGAGATCGGAAGAGCAC
>NZ_JBFWNB010000019.1:0-62199 GCF_050251305.1 Methylocystis sp.
ATTTGAAATGTCGATCGCCGCAAAACCGCGCGATCGGGGGGGGGGCGCGCCGGCGCGCGGACTGAAAAAACTCCGTCCGCGGCGCGCCGCGCCAATAGCCCTGTTCGCGATATTTTCGGACGAACGCTTCGGGCCAGGGGGTGAACTCTATTGGCATGGAGGGCGCTCGCCGGTCTCAATGCCAAAGGCGCGCAGCATGGTCCCGAGCTTGGCTTCGGTTTCCGCCCATTCGGACTCGGGATCGGACGCCTCGACGATGCCGGCGCCGGCGAAGAGTCTGATCGTATTTTCCCTGACCGTGCCGCATCGAATCGCGACCGCCCATTCGCCATTGCCCTCTGAATCGCACCAGCCGACCGCGCCGCTGAAAACGCCGCGATCGAATGGCTCAAGGTCGCAGATCAGCGAGCGCGACTCGGCGGTGGGCGAGCCGCAAACGGCGGGCGTCGGATGCAATCGACAGGCAAGTTGAAGCGCCGACGTCTGCCGGTTCACAAGCTCGCCGGTGATCAAGGTCGAGAGATGCCACATCGTCGGCGTGTTCATGAGCGCCGGTTCTGCGGGCGCGGTGAGCGCTTTGCACACAGGCTCCAGCGCTTCCTGTATGTCCTCGACGACGAGCCGGTGTTCGAAATTGTCCTTGTTCGACTGCAGAAGGCTGCGACTCGCGAGCCGATCCTCGTCCGGATCCTGTCGGCGTTTCGTCGAGCCGGCCAAAGGATTGGAATGAATAGAGGCTCCATCCTTGCGGATCAGCAGCTCGGGACTGGCGCCGAGCAATATGGAGCCGTCAGCCAAAGGCGCCTTGAAATGATAGCCGCTTGGATTTTGCTTCACCAAGGCGCTCAAGATCGTCGCGACGTCGATCGGCTGCGCCAGCTCGATTTCGAGAATGCGCGATAGCACGGCCTTGGACATTTTCCCGGCGCGAAAACTCGCAATGGCGCGCGTGACGGCGTCCTTGAAGCCATCCTTGTCGGGAAGGCTGCGCATGCCGAGCACGATGGGCGCTTGATCAGCGCGCCGCGGCTCGA
The DNA here is from genome assembly GCF_050251305.1 of Methylocystis sp. GTDB lineage: Bacteria > Pseudomonadota > Alphaproteobacteria > Rhizobiales > Beijerinckiaceae > Methylocystis. The sequence continues at coordinate 1,035 of NZ_JBFWNB010000019.1, forward strand.
GCATCAGCGACTCTCTTGCGAAACGCGTATAGCTCATCGGCACGAACAGAGAGCAAGGCTGACGTATGTCGAAAGGAATGGCGCCCGCAACGATGGGATTCGTCTGTCCCGCCTGACGCGCGCGGCCGATCGCATCCTGCACCTCCGCCTGAAGGAAACTATCGGAATGCGCCGCCCCGCACGCCGACATGCAAATCCTCTCGGCGACCCCGAACGCCCGGATGCTTTGATGGGGCGATGTGAACAGGAAGGTGGAGTTGGCTTCAATAGTCGAAACTGAAGGAGCAAGGTCAATCGCATTCATGCCGCACCTCTATCGCTATCGATGTCCCATTCTTTCAAAACCGCTTACATGCGCTGAATGCGCATCAAGCTTCCTGTTTCCCAAGCGTTGCTGAACCCGGCTGCCGGCCTTCGTCGGCGGGCGGCGTCGGCATCTCTTCGCGTCGCTCAACCGAGGCGTACCGCAGGGAGCGAAATCCGATCGCCATCGCGCCGCACGAAAGGAGCGCGAAAAGGCTGAAAATGAGAACGGCAGACAGCGGCGCAAGCGCGCGACTGAGGAATCCAAGCGCGAGCGCGCCGACAGAGTCGCCGGTCACCGCCTGAGCGGCCCACAGACCATTGACGCGCCCCAACAGCTGATCCGGCGTGTGGCGTTGAACGAGCGTGAACTGCAGAAGCGACGCGATTGAGCTCAAGTAGCCGAAGACCGCGAGGGCGCAGAAGGCCATGAACGGATCGTGCGCGATTCCGAGCGCGCCGAGCGCGACGAAGGCCCCCGCGCCGCTCGCCAGCAACAGCGCTCCGGACCCGGCGAAGCCGCCAAGCCAGCCGCTCGTCAATGCGGCGAGCGTCGCGCCGAGCGGCGCGGCCGAATACATGAAACCGACGCCCGACGGACCAACCCGGTAGACGTCCTCGCCCAGCGCCGGCAATAGAATGCGAACGCCAGCGCCCAGACTGACCAGCGCGCCCACTGCGACGACGGCGCCGACGAGCCGATTGACGAAGAGATATCCTATGCCCTCCCCCAGCGCGCGCAGCGGATGCTGTGGCGCGCGTGGAGCGGGAGGCATCGGCGGGAGTCGCGTGAGCTGAGTGATGGTGATCAGAGCGCCAACCGTCGCCGCGACATAATTCCATCCGACGCCGACGGCCCCAATGACGATCCCGCCGATGGCGGGAGAAAGTATGCCGCCCATGCGAACGGTCAGCATGTTGAAGGCGCCAGCGGCGGCAAGGTTTTCGCGACCGACGAGAAAGGGCGTCGCGGCGAGCAGCGACGTCACGCCCAGAGCGCTGAAAAAGCCGTCCCACAGGGCCAACACATACATCGCCAGCACGGACGGCGCGGCGCTGAAGCCGTTGATCGCAAGCGCCGCAAAACCAAGGCCACAGACAGATCGCGCAAAGAGAATGAGCTTGCGTCGATCCCACCGGTCCGCGAGCACCCCGCCCGCCAACAGCCCGGCCAAAGCGCCGCCGCCGCTGAGCGCCATGGCCAATCCGACTTGCATGGGTGAGCCGGTCAAATTCTGAATTTGAACCGGCACCGCCACGGTCAGCAGCCCGAGCGAAAACACCGACAGCGTTCGCGCGATGACGATGGTGCGAAACGGCGCGTTGTCGCGCAGCAGGCTGAAATCCAACAGCAGAGACGATCGACTCTTGGGGGTGCCGGCGTCCGCCGTCTTACGACAGGAATTTGAGGAGCCGCCATCGGTCTCATTATGCGTCTCAGGCGACGCGCGTTCGGGGCGCCGAGCGTTCATTGCGCTCTCCCCCTCGCCTCTCTGTCGCGCAGCAGGCCATTGAGAATCGGTCCCAGAGCCTGCAAGGAGCGCGGAGAGACAATGTCCGTGTGGGCGCAGTCCAGGTCAACGACCTGGAGCTGCCCCACATAGGGACGCCAGGTTTCCTGGACGTCCATTCCGAGCGGCAAGGTCCGCTTCGCTACGAATAGCGTTGCCGCGCCGGGATAGCGCGCCGTCTTCGCGGTGGAGAGAAGACGCACTGAATCTTCGTAATTCCTCATGATATGGCCGAACATCTCGACCTTCTCCTTCGCCAGAGCCGAGTCGAGAGCGTCTTTGGAGGCGTTCATGAACAACGCGCGCTCCTTTTCAATTTCGCGCTCTTCGTCTTCCGTCGGCGGCCTGTTCCAGTCCTGAATTTCCGGGGGATAAGTGTCGAGCAAGCCGAGGAATTCGATGGCGTCGCCTTCTTCGACAAGGCGCGCGGCGATCGCCTGGGCCACCACGCCGCCAAGCGAATAGCCGAGCAGCCGGTAAGGCCCATGAGGCTGAATTTTGCGGATCGTTTCGAGATGTCTCCTGCAGACGTCGTCCATCGTCTCGCAGGTCGCGATGACTCCGTTCGGCCGCGGCGACTGCAGTCCGATCACGGCGCAATCGCCTTCGAGATAGCGCGTAAGGACGCTGAACTGCCAGGAGAAGCCGGAGGCGGGATGAATGCAGAAGAGCGACGCGCCGGCGCCCGAGCGCAGATTCAGCACTTCGCCGAAACCGGCCTTTCGCTCTTCGCCCGCCTGTTCGTCGAAGAGCGTGCGCGCAAGGCGCTCCACGCTGGAGCTGACGATGATTTCTCCGACGGAAACAGGAATTTTGAATTCAGTTTCCAGCTCCGCGGCGAGCTGCATGGCGAGCAGCGAATGTCCGCCGAGCGCGAAGAAGTCGTCGTCAGCGTTGACCTCATCCACGGCGAGAACACGCGCGAAGATCTCTGCGAGAGTCGTCTCGATTCCCGGGAGCGGCTTGCGGCCCTGACGCGGATGCGTCTCGCCGGGCGCCGGAAGCGCGTTCCTGTCCAATTTGCCGCTGGCGTTAAGCGGGAATTCCGTCAGATGGACGACGGCCGTCGGAGTCATATGCCCAGGCAGTCGACGCGATAGCGCGCTACGCAACGCTTCGCCATCCAGCTCCATATCCTTCGCCGGAACGACATAGGCGATCAACTGGCGCTCATCGGCGCCGCCGCCCACACGTTCGCCGGTCGCTCGCGCAATGACTGCGGCCTGCGCGACGCCGGGCTGCTCCAGGAGCACGCTTTCGATTTCGCCCAATTCGATCCGCTGACCGCGAATCTTGATCTGGTCGTCGACTCGACCAAGATACTCCACCGTCCCATCGGTCAGGCGACGAACGATATCGCCCGTTCGATACATTCTTTCGCCGGCGGCGAAGGGATCGGCGACGAAGCAGCTGGCCGTCAGCGACGGGCGATTGAGATAGAAGTCGGCGAGTTGCACGCCCGAGAGGTAGAGTTCGCCGGCGACGCCGATCGGAGACGGCCGCAGCCAAGCGTCGAGAACCCGCAAGGCGGTGTTCCAGACGGGCCTGCCGATGGGAACGCTCGCCGCTTCATCTGCCACCTCTGCGCCCGCTCCGCAGGCCTGCTGATAGGTGACGTCGACGGCCGCCTCCGTCGGACCATAGAGATTATGCAGCGGCGCGCGGAATATCGTCTCATAGGCGCGGACCAGTTCCTTCGACAGAGCTTCGCCGCTGCAGAAGACGAGACGCAGGCTGCCGCAGTCCGCTTTGCCGGGTTGCGATTTCGTCGTCGCGACGAAGGTCGCGAGCATCGACGGAACGAAATGCATGACGGTGACGCGATGATCCTGAATGAGCCGAAGCAGCTCGCGCGGATCGCGATGCGCGTCCGGCGGCGCGACGACGAGGCGAGCGCCGGTGATCAGCGGCCAAAAGAATTCCCATACCGAAACGTCGAAACTGCTTGGCGTCTTCTGCAGAACGACGTCGTCCGCCGTCAATCGATACTCATGCTGCATCCAGCGCAAACGATTGACGATCGCCTTGTGCGAGACTGTTACGCCCTTCGGACGACCGGTCGTGCCGGACGTGTAGATGACATAGGCCGCATCTTCCGGGCGCGGACCAACCGTCGCTTTCGGAATCTCACGGTTCGGGCCGTCCAACAGCTCTTCGTATACGAGCAGCGCGCCCATCCGCTCAAAGCGCTCCTGTTGCTCTCGCGTCGTGACGATCAGACGAGGTCGAGCGTCCCGCGCCATGTCAGCCAGACGATCATCGGGATAGCTGGCGTCGAGCGGCAAATAGGCGGCGCCGGCTTCCTGCGCCGCCATCAGCGCGATGACGAGACGAACTGAACGCGGCAGCGCAATTGCAACGATGTCGCCGGCCGTTACGCCCGTCGCCGTGAACTTGCCCGCCAGCGCCGACACCTGCCGTCGCACCTCCCGGTATGACAGCGTATGGGCCTCGTCGACCAGCGCTATGGCGTCCGGCGTACACTGCGCCTGGTCTTCGAGCAGCTCGCAAAGGGTGCTCGGATGCCTTTCAACCTTCGTATTGTTGACGCTCGCGAGCAGCTCTTGCTCCTCGGGGAGCAGTAAATCCATCACGGAGAGCGGCGTGTCCGGATGGTCGACAATCTGTTCCAGCAGCCTCACGATGCGGCGCGCGATACGCTGAGGCTCATTTACGCCTTCACGATATTCGAGTCGCAGCTCCAGCCCGCGTCCCGGCAGAACCATCAGCGTCAAGGGATAATGCGTGTAGCCGCGGTTGCGCGCGCCGACGCATCGGAGGCCACCAAAGTCAGCCGCGAACAGGCTGGCGTCTTCCGGATAATTCTCGACCACGAGCAGCGTGTCGAACAATGTTGAGACGCCGCACAGCCTTTGAATTTCGCCAAGACCGACGCCGTCATGCTCCAGCAAGCGGATTTGCTTCTGCTGGACATTCTCAAGCTGTTCGAGGAGCGGCCGATCGGGCCGCAGCTGCAACCGGACGGGCAGCGTGTTGGTGAAAAGTCCGATATGCGCGTCGACGCCCTCGACGGCCTCGGAACGACCCGACATCGGCGATCCGAATACGACGTCGTTGCGGCCGGTCATCGTTGCGAGGAAAGCGCCCCATACGCCTTGCATCAGCGTATTGAGAGTGAGGCCGCAGGCGCGGCGCAACGTCTCGAGCTCTTCCGCGAACCCTGGCCGGAGGCTGAGCGGCAGCTCATGAATGGCGCCGAACTCCTTGGAGCTTTCAAACAGCAATGTCGGCGCTACGCCCTGCAGCGCCTCTCGCCAGGCGAGACGCGCGGGCGACGGATCGCGATTCGCCAGGCAACGCACGACGGTCGGGTAATCCGGCGCGAGAGGCGGCGCCACATGGCCGGCATAGGCGCCGAGCAGCTCGCGCAGCATGATCGTCGACGACCACCCGTCGCCGATCAAATGATGCGAGCAAACGAGCAGCGCATGCCGGTCAGGGGCGAGACGCACGAGCGTCGCATGCGCCATCATCCGCCCCTCGGACTCCGGGCCAAGAAGATCTCGATCAAGCTCTTCCCGTTCGAGACGATCGAGCTCGGAGACCTGCTCCTCTGCGCTGCAGGCGTCGAGGTTGCAGCGCTTCCATGGCCAGAGACGCACGCCTGAATCTTCGTCGATCCGCGGCAGTATCTGCAGCGGCGCGCCGTGTTGAACATCGAAAATCGCCGCCAATTGAGGATGGCGACGGAGCAGCGTCTCCAGCGCATCCCTCAGCCTTTCGACGTCAAGGGGACCGTGGAAATCAAAACGGGAAATCGCGTTGTAGCGGCTCGCCCGCTCTCCGAGCCGCGCATGAAACAGCAGCCCTTCCTGCAAAGACAAAACGGGCAGTACGGCGTCGATCGGTCCGTGACGCTCACGCAGCGCGTTGAGTTCCGCGTCGCTGATTTCGGTCGCTTCACCTGCAGTCGTGGGCGCCGCTTCGGAGTGTGACGCGAGGGCTTGCGCCATGCGCGCGACGCTGCGGCATTCGAAAATATCTCGCGGACGCAACAAGGCGCCGCGCCGCCGCAGCGCCGCACAAAGACCGATCGCCGAAATGCTGTCGCCGCCGAGATAGAAGAAGTCGTCGTCGGCGCCGACGTCATCCACCCGCAAGATGCTGGAGATGAGTTCAACCAGCATCGTCTCCGGTCCTGGAAGCGGCGGACGGCTCTTCGGTTGCGCGGCTTGGGACGGATCAGGCAAGGCTTTCCGATCGAGCTTGCCATTGGCGCTCAGCGGAAAGTCCTGCAACGCCACAATTGTCACTGGCGTCATATAGGCAGGAAGACGCTTCGCGAGAGACGCGCGCAGCGCTTCGCCGTCGATTTCGTCGCCTGGCGTTGCGGGCGTGACATAGCCGATCAACTGGCGCGCGTCGGAACCGAGCGCCGACGATTCGGCGCCGCCGAGAATGCGGGCGACGACGGCCGCCTGCCCGACCCTGGGCTGCTCCCGCAAGGCGCTTTCGATTTCGCCAAGCTCGATTCGTTGGCCGCGAATCTTGAGCTGATCGTCGCTGCGGCCAAGATATTCGACCGCGCCATTGGGAAGCCAGCGGGCGATGTCGCCCGTGCGATACATGCGTTCGCCGTCCGCCTCGGGGTCGGCGACAAAACGTCCTGCCGTCAAAGACGCGCGGCGCCAATAGCCCTGGGCGAGTTGCGCCCCGGTCAGATAGAGATCGCCGGCGACGCCGATCGGCGTGGGACGCAGACGCGCGTCCAATATGCGCAAGCCTGTGTTCCACAGAGGCCGGCCGATCGGCACGCTCGGTCCCGGCGCCGATGCGAGCGCCGGCCCGAATGCAGGCTGATAGGTGACTTCGACCGTGGCTTCGGTCGGCCCGTAGACATTATGGAGCGGAGCGTGAAACAGTTCCTCGAAAGCTTCGGCGAGCTCCCTTGAAAGGGCCTCGCCGATACAGAAAACGGCGCGCAGACTCGCGGCGTCGCGCTTGGCGTTCGCCCTGCCCCGCGCGCCGGCGACAAACGCCGCAAGCAACGAGGGCACGAAATTCATCGTGGTGACCCCATAGTCGCGAATGGCGTGAAGCAGAGCTTCCGGGTCGCGATCCACATCTTCCGGCGCCATAACGAGACGCGCGCCGCATGTCAGTGGCCAGAAGAACTCGCCGACCGAGACGTCGAAGCTGCAGGGCGTCTTCTGCAGCACCACGTCGTCGGCGCTCAGCGCATATTCGTCCTGAAGCCAGAATAGGAGATTGACCGCCGCGCCGTGAGAGACCAGGACCCCTTTCGGCTTTCCCGTGCTGCCTGAAGTGTAGATGATATAGGCCGGATGATCGGGCGCGCACGCGGTCCTCGGCGTAAAGCAACGCTCTTCGACGTCATGCGCGAGGTCGTCAAAGATCAGAACCGGACCCATCTCTTCGAACCGGCTTCGCAGCGTCGCGCTGGTGACGATCAAGCGCGGCGCTGCGTCCTCGACCATATAGGCGAGCCGTTCGTCGGGATAATTGATGTCGAGGGGCAGGTACGCGGCGCCGGTCTCCAGCACGGCCATGATGGCGAGGCTCAGGTGAACCGTGCGCGGAAGCGCGATCGCGACATGGTCCCCGGCGGTCACCCTGGCGTCGGCGAGCATTTGCGCCAGTCGGGAGACATTCCGCCGAACCTCCCGATAGGTCAGCCGACGGTCCCTATCGACGAGCGCCGTAGCATCCGGCGTCTTCGCGGCCTGTGCGGCGAGCATGTCGCGCAACGTCAGCCGCGGAACCTCCTTTGCCGTGGCGTTCGCCGCCGCAATCAGCGCGCGCTCGTCTTCGGTCAAGAGTGGCGCCGCCGCGATCGCGAGGTCGGGATCTTCCGCAAAGCGCTCGACGAGACCGGCGAGCCTCTTCGCATGCAGCTCCAGTTCGTCTTGCTGATAGCGGTCGCAATTCGCGACGAGGTCGATCGTCAGCCGGTCCTCGTCGACATAAAGGTCGATCTCCATATCTTCGACGGGTCCTGACGCCAGCTGATGCGTCACGCCCACGACGCCGTCGAAATCGAGCCGGTAATCGAACATTTTGAGATTGAGCATCGGCCCGTAGAGCGCGCGGTCCGAACCGACCAATCCGAGATCGCGCCGAAGCTGCTCCGCCTCATAACGCTGGCGCCGGCGAACCGTCTTCAATTCCGAAGCGAGCGCTCTCGCGGTCTGCGCCAGCGACATCGATGGATCGAGGCTCAGCTGTATGGGCAGGACGTTGACCACAGGACCGACGGCGAAAAGCGCGATGGACCCCATGCGCCGCATGAAGGGCATGCCGACTGTCAGTCGCGCCGCGCCGCTCATTCGATGCAGATACGCAAAGACGGCCGCCATCGCCATTTCGACGCCGGCGACGCGAACCGCAGCGCCTTGCGCCTCAAAGGCGGCCATAACCCGCGACGGAAAGGAAACTCTGCGGCGCAACGGCAATGAGAGATCCGCCGCCTGCGAGATCTTTGCGCTCGGCTGCGACAATGCGATCGGGGCCGGGAGATCGTGCGCGTGGTCCAGCCAGAACAGGCGATCCGTCTCCTGCGCCTTCGAGCCCTCGTAAGATTGATATTCTTCCACCACCTCGGCGAAGGAGACGAAAGGCGAGTCGCCGATGGGCTTGCGCCGTCTCAGCGCCGTGTAGACTTCCGCGATCCGCCGCGCGATCGCGGTGAAGCTGAAACCATCGACCATCAGATGGTGGTAGCGCTGATGCCAGAACCACCGTTCGCCGTCCGATGTTTCGCCAAGACGAATCAGAATATGGCGATAGAGCGAAACGTCGCCGTCAACCGGCAAGAATGACGACAGATCGGCGCGCATGAATTCAAGCGCCGCGGCGTCCGGATCCGGCTCTCCGCTCAGGTCAACAACGTCGGGTTCAGGCAGATCCGCCGCATTTCGGCGCTCCGGAATGATCTGCGAGAGCCGGCCGTCCTTCTCGACGAAGCGCGCGTGAACCGTGTCCGCCTCAGCAAGGCCGATGCGAATGGCCTGGCGGAAAAGTTCGACATCGACCTGGCCGTTCAACTCGACATATTGCGCGACGATGAAGGCGTTTCGCGTGGAAGAAACCTGATCGCCCATCCAGATGCCGGGCTGCGCAGCCGTGAGCGGAAGCTCAAGTTCATTCGACAGGGAAGGCCGCGAAGGCGAAGCCAGAAGCACAGTCGTTCCTTTCAACAGAACATGCCGCCTATGAGAATGCCGGTCAGCGTGAACGGGAGGCGTCTCGGAGCGATTGCGGACGCATGTCGGTCCAATGCTCATCGATAAATTTCAGGCAGGCGTTTCGGTCGCTCGGACCGAACGACTGCCGCCAGCCTGCCGGCTCCGGCGCGAATGTCGGCCACAGACTGTGTTGGCCTTGGGAATTGACCAGAACGAAAAACGTCAGGCTGTCGTCGTCGAATGGATTCTGCTGAGCGTTGTCCATTTGCTCACTCCGTCGCATTTGAAACCGCCAACGCCGAAACGTCCGGCTGCGTCGCCGCCGCACGCGCCGAGGCCGCGCAATGATCGGCCAGCAGAAAGGACAGTCCGTCGAGCAATCCGCCGCGCCAGCAGAGCGGATCGTGACCGCCCGTATAGATGCGGCAGCGGACGTCATGCCCGGCCCCGGTGAGCGCCAGATGGATGCGGTCGCCTGCTGGCCGGATCACTTTTTCGAAGCTGCCAGCCTCGAGAAACACGCGCAGAGGAGATGATGAACTTTCGCTGTTTTCGATGAGACTGGCGATGATGTCCGGTGTATCGTCCGGCGGGAGCGGCAGCTGAGGACGCGAGCCGTCACGCGCGTAATCCCCCGGCCACCAAAAGGAGCCGGACTGCGCAAGCACGCAGCCAAAGCGCTCCGGCGCGCGAAGGCCGGCAAAAAGCGCCGCGAGCCCCCCGAGGCTCTGCCCGGCGATAACGGTCCGACGCGGGTCACGCACGCAAGGCGCGACGCGGGCCACTAACGGCAGCAACTCGTGCTGAACAGCCTCGAGAAATGCGTCGTCACACGCGAGTTCCCGCATGCGCATGTCCGCGTCGAGCGAGTCGATGAGCACATAGACGCACGGCGGCAGCAAGCCGGCCTGCGTGTCATTATCCAGAGCCGAAAAGATGGGCATCGCCTCGGCCCAATATTGTCCGTCCAGGAGCAGGACAAGCGGCAGTTCGCGCGCGCCAACCGCTTCGCCGGTGCGAAAAATCCAAATGCGGCGAGTGTTGCGCAGCCGCGCGCTGTCCCACGAGAGTTGACGCAGTCGGCTCGGATCGGCGGCAGGCCGATTTTTGCGATCGACGTCGCGCCACGCCCTTTGGAACGGCGCCTTGGGAAGATGGACGGCGGAAAATGGCTGACCACGCAGGCCGACATGACAAACGCCCGGATTCAACGGATCCGTCTGTGCGCGCGTCAACGCCGAGCGCCACCATTTCCTGATTGCGACGTCGCTATCTGGGCGGCCCCCGCTCGGCGGAAGATGTTCGTCGTCGACAGGAATGAAGCTGTAACTTCCGCGCCAGTCGGCTTCGACCTCGAAGGACCAATGCCAGACATCAGAGTCGCCAATCCGCTCTAGCGAAACAGGACCGCCGCCATGGTGATCGGTCACCGAGCAGACATCGATAAAGACGCTTCGCGTCGTCGAACGCGTCCTGTCGCCTTGCGGGTCGCGCCACAGGAATGAGACGCGCGCGCGGTCCTTGCCTGTGGTCGAAATGATCGGACATCCCTCCGCAGCGACTCGACGCCACCAACGATCGGATCCAACGTTGTTGCCGAAACGCGTCTCCAACAATTGCCGGCACGGCGTCGTTATCTCGCGGGCCTTCTCGGCCGAGCCGCGCGGCGCAGCCCATACGCTGTCCGCCGGTCCAAATTTCACGCGACGCGCAGCGGCGATCGCCATCCAGACGAAGGACAAGGCGGCGCCAAGCGCGACAAGGTCGACGCCGAGCGCCGCCATGCTCGCCGAGGGTTGCAGACGGAGCGCAGGCAAGATCCAGCTCGCCAGCGTCGTAAGCGGGATCGCAGCCGTCGCAAGCGCAGCCAGCCAGAGAAGCTCAACGCTCGCCCGGGCGCCCCCTCTAATGAAGGACCAGAGGACGCTCGCAAGGAATACGGAGTAGTAGACGCCATTGTGCCAGGCGTCGATGTTCGCGACGCGGCCGTTCGCCCATTTCGCCGCCACGATCGAAATGGAGATCGCGCATATCGCGCCGAGGCAGACGCCGACCGTGGCCGAGGACAACATGCGCGTCGATGTCTTCTGATCGACAGGCCCGCCATTGCGCCGCTCGGTTCGCCGGCGCGACTCGATCCAGAGCAAATTGCCGGAATAAAAGAGAAAGGCGCCGGCGAGCCCGAGCAGAAAATAGCAGGCGCGGACGATGTCGCCGCCGAACGTCGCGAAATGCAGCGCGAAGAACGTCGCGACGACGCCCGTCCACGTCCCCTCTTTGCCGGGCAGATAGTCGGTGTTCGCAATCTCTCCGGTGACCGGGCTGAGGACCGCAAACCCCTTGCCTCTCGTCATATATCTCGTGTCGTATCCCCAAACCTGAACCGACGCGCCGCGCGAACCGGCGCTCCGATAGCGCATCTCGACCGGGACGAAACTCGGCGATGTCGCTTTCACCCGCTCGAGCAACGCATCGACGGGCTGCATGGGCGCGGGCCCGTCGTCCTTCTTGATCGCGGTGAACGGATTGCTCGCGCCGATGACCGATTTCAGACCGCCGTCATAGACGACATGATCGAGCGCATCGTAGAGTTGCTCATGCAGACAGAAGACGACGGCCGTGAGCGCGATGACGATGTGGAACGGAAGGCTGACGACGCCAACGACATTATGCGCGTCGAGCCACATCCGCTTGAGATTTGGACCGATACGAAAGGCGAAGAGATCCTTGACGAGCGAAGGCAGAACGATGATCAGCCCTGAGACGAGAGCGACGGCATAGACCGCGCTCACGACGCCCATGATCGTTTCGCCAATGTCTTTGGCGCCGGGAATGCCGGCGGTCCGATGAATATTGTCGACGAAGTCGGCAAGGCTCGACCGATCTGACCGAGAGAGTTGCAAGTCGCCTTTGGGAGAAAGATCCGCAGACCAGGGCGCCTTATCGTCTCTGGTTTTTCGCCATGTGAGCCGCGCCCAAAGATCTTCGGTCATCCCCAAATGGAGCGTGAATTCCTTGGCTGCGTCGGGGCGCGCGGCAAGCGTGCGCGCGATCAGTTCATCCGACTGCGCGAGCGGGGTGAGCCGGACCGGCGCCGGCGTTGCGACCCAGCGCGCGAGCGGCTCCGCAAAAACCGTGATGGAGCCGGCGTAGAAGGCGATGAACAGAAACATCCCGGTCGTGATGCCTGTCCACGTGTGAACAACCTTATAGAGTCGAACAACGTCGCTGCGCATCGTGCGTTGTCCCGATTAGCGAAGGAAATGACGACAGGCGAACAAACCGGCGTAGGCGATGAGATTGCCGGCGCCGAGCCAGAGCCAGGCGCGCACGCCGCTGGAAAAAAGGAAGCAGAAACTGAGCGTCGACAGCCAGATCGGCGCGATGAGCCACATCACGATTTGAAACTTGTTCGGCGCCGTCAAGCCGCCGGGACTCAACCAAGCGAACAGCCCTGCGAGCGCGATCGCCAGGCTGAAGCCTAAAATGGCGCCGGCCGATGTTTTGCTGAACCAGTCGCGTCGAATCTGACTCATGGCGCGTTTCCGATAACGGTTCGCAGCGCCGCCAGGCACGGAAAAGCGATGAAAAGAAGCATGGTCAGCGCGAGCGTCGCGAAAATCGCGGTTGAGAGCTCAACCGTCTGACGCCACAGGAGGGCGCCAAGAAGCAGCGACGCCGCGCCAGCGACTCGACTCGGCCATGCCGGCAAGGCGCGCGACAGCCAACCTTGGTTTGGCGCGCCGAGATAGAGGCTGACGGCGCCCGTCGCGATGGCGATGCAGGCTGCGAACTGCAGGGTTGCGGCCGAGAGGTTCATCGTCCCCTCCCGTCTCAGAAGTTGAAGGTCGCGGAAAGCAGCACTGTGCGCGGCGCATCGAGCGTGGCGTAACCATCGTTGAATGCGCCGGACCAGTAGCTGTGGTCGAACAGATTGGTCACATTCGCCCGCAGCGTCATGTCCGCGCCGTAAACCTTCGTCGCGTAACGAACGCCGGCGTCGATACGCGCCCATTCCGGAATGCGGTACCAGTTCAGCGAGTCGACATAGAGGGCGCTCGTATAGACGACGCGGCCTTCCGCGGTCACTCCGGTAAGATAGGGAAGATCCCATTCGCCATAGAAGTTCGCCTGCCACCGCGGTATGCCGAACGCGTTTTTTCCGGTCGTTTTTCCGTCCGCGCTTTGCGTGATGACGCCGATCATATAGGAGACGCCGCCCAGCACGCGGACGCCCGGGATCGGTTCGCCGAAGACGTTCCACTCAATGCCCTGGTTGCGCTGCTGGACAGGCTTGTAGGAGATCAGGCCGTTCGTGGTCACGGTGGCCAGCGTCGGTTGCGTGATCTGGTAGAAGCTCAGCGTATTCGCAAGAATCCCCAGATCGAGCTTCGCGCCGGTCTCGATCTGTTTGGAGACGAATGGCGCAAACGACTCATTGTAATTGGCTGCCGCCGGATTGGTGACGCGCAAGCCCTGAGTGAGCCCTTCGATATAGTTGGCGTAAAGCGACAGTCGGTTGTCGAACGGCTTGACGATCAGCGCGAAGGCCGGCGAGAGACGATGGCTGTCATAGGAGTTCGTCTCCAAGCCCGTATTGGCCTGGAAGGTCTTGGTCATAACGCGCTGGCTGCGCAATCCGCCGATGAGCTGAATGCGCTCGTCGAAGGCCGATATGGTGTCGGCGAAGGCGAGACTCGCCAGATAGGTTTCGCCCGTCTTCCTCGGATCGGTGGTGAAATAGGGTTGGCCAGCGCGGAACGCGGTGCCCGGAATGAACGGCGGCGGAGGCGCCACCGGCGGCGTGACAGGGAGATAGATGTTGGAGCTGTAAGGCGAGACAAAACCGAATTCGGAGCTTTGGCTGAATTTCAGCGCCGAGGCGCTCAGCACGAATTGATGACGCAGCGGCCCCATGTCGAACTGCCCGCGCACGCCGCCCTGCGTCGACAGCGAGTTGGTGTAGCCGCGCAGATTGACGATTCGGGCTCGGCTGTAGTTGCCGAGCGGGTTGACGCCCGCCGCCTGAGTTCCATTGGTGAAGCCGAAGTTTCGGCTGTCGAGAAAGCCGATGCCCGCGAATACCGTGACGTTCTTGGCGATGTCGAGTTCGCCGCGGGCCTCGATGGCCGCGTTCTGGAACCGGGCGTTCGAGCCGAGAAAGAGATTCGTGCTTGCGCTCGGCGCGGCCGCCACGCCAATGCCGCTGAAGCTCGCCATGAAGGCGCTGCCATTCTTGAAGATTTCCTGGGTGTGATAGGCGTCAAGCGACAGCCTTACGCGCTCTTCGCGGAAATCGAGCCCAAGCGCGTTCACGCCCCGCACTTTCCACTGATCGTCGAGCGCGGTCTCGCCGCTCCGGAAGACGCCGTTGTAGCGTATGCCGAACTGATTGCGGTCGCCGCCGCGCCGCCCCACGTCGATATGCGTCCCGAACTGAGAACTCGACGTGAAATCGCTGCTGACGCTGGTGATTGGCGCGTCGCCCGCATGTTTGGTGACAAGATTGATCGAGCCGCCGACCGCGCCGAACGGCGCCATGCCGTTGAGCAGCGCGCCTGGGCCTTTGAGCACTTCGACGCGCTCAAGGAACTCTGTCGGCACATGCCCGTCGGGCGCGAGGCCATACATGCCATTGAGCGCGAGTTCGCTGCCAAGCACGGGAAAGCCGCGGATTCTGAAATTCTCGCGAATGTGTCCCGCTGACGTGGTCATGCGAACGGAGGGGTCGTTCTCCAGCACATCCTGCAACGTGCGCGCCTGCTGATTTTCGATGAGCGCCGACGTGTAGCTCGTCACGTTGAACGGCGTGTCCATGAAGTCGCGATTGCCGAGCATGCCGAGCCTTGCGCCGCGCGCGACCTCGCCGCCGGCGTAGGCCGGCGGAAGATTGCCGATCTCGCCAGTCGGCGGAGACGGCGCAACGCTCGGCTGACCGGACAGCAGCGCAGGACCGGCCTGCGGCGCTGCGGATCGCGTCCCGCGATTCGCCCCCGCGACATGCGGCCTCGGGCCGCTTGGACGCGCGCTCGCCCGCGCGCCCGACGCGACCGGGCGCTGCGGCTGTTGCCGCACTTTGGCTTGCGGCTTTTCGTGCGGCGCGTCGACCGTCACCGGAGGCAGCGTTTGGGAGTTCTGCGCCTGCGCCGGCGCGATCTCGAAGGCGGCCATGATCGGCGCGCCGAGACTGCAAACAAGCAGGGATTTTTTCCCGATGGCCGGGAAATCGATGCGTGACAGTCGGGAATGATTCTCGGTCATTCTTGCGCCTTTACTGTTTTGCAGCGCGAATGGACGCGGCATGTGAGGCGAACATAGCTAGGCTATGCTTAGACGGTCAATCAAAGTACTCATAAATCAGAATTCTTCTATTTCATGTGTGGTACTTTTGCTATGTATTATTTGAATTTATTCTCATTCCAAAGTAGCAAGCATCGCATTTGCTTAAGATGTAATCGAGATGGCTGGCGGACCATCAATGTGATGCGTAGCGAACGAACAGACTCCAATCGGACGTTTTCGTGCTGCGCCGCCGCGCTGGCCCTCCTGGGCCATTTCGATGGAATTGTGAGCATGGCGGAGCGCGGCCGCTGATCGCCGACGCCCCGACGCCAGCGCGCGCGGCGTCGGGCGCTTGGCGCGCTGATCGACCGCCGTCGATGGCCGAAGGGAAGACGTTAGAGCCGCACGCCGACGGACGGTCGGCCGAGAGCGGCGTATCCGGGCCGACCGGCAGGCGACGGTTCGACATTCCTGTGCGACGTCTGGGTCGACGCGCGTCGGCGCAATTCCCAAAAGGCGCCGCCGGTGCGTCGTTGGGGGGGTCTAAGCTTTCCCGAACAGCGCGTCCGGCGCCGAACAGGCGATCGCGCTCGACGAATCGACACGCCGCATCAGGTCCGCGAGCAATAGGCAGTGAAAGAGCCGATCGACGGATCCGGCGCTTAGCGCGCGGCGACGGAGTTTGCGGTCGGCGTCGCCGCAGGGCCAACGCGCGGCAGCGAGACTTTAAATGTCGCGCCGCCGCCGGGCGTGCGATCCACCCATATCTTTCCTTGCAGCTTGCTGACGAGCTCCTTGGCGATCGCCAAGCCAAGCCCGGCGCCCGATGCGCCTTCGCTCTTGCGCCAAAACGGCTCGAAAATCGTCTGGCGATCATCTTCGGCGACGCCAGCGCCGTGATCGATCACCTCGATCGTCGCATTCTCATCGATTCTGATCGCCACCGAGCCGCCGGGGGGCTCGGCGCGAAGCGCATTGTCGATCAGATTGGCGATAACCGCTTCGATCGCGCCTTTGTTGCCGCGAACCAGGACGGCGCCTGAGGGGCCCAGATATTCGATTTCACGGCTGTCCCGGATCGCGAGCAATGCGGCGTCGTCGACCATCGCCCGCACCAGGGCGGCGACGTCCACAAGTTCGTCCAGAGGCAAGGTCTGCTCCTCGGCGCGCGCTTCGGCGAGCAGCTGGTGAACGATATGGGAAATGCGCCAAACATCTCGCCTGAGCTGGAATTCGAAATTCGGTTCGCGCGGCGCGTCGAGGCGCGCCGCCAGCACGGCGACTGGCGTGCGCAGTTCATGGGCGGCGTTGGCCGTGAACAGTCGTTGCCGTCGCGTTCCCACGTCAAGTCGATCGAGCGCTTGATTGATCGCGCCAACTAGCGGCATCGCCTCGGTGGGGACGACATCGAGACTCAACCGATTTCCTAGAGTGTCCATATCGATGAGCGAGGCTTCATGAGCGATCTGCCGCAGCGGCAAAAGCCCGTTTCGCACGGCAAACCATGCGGTCGCAGTGGAAAGCACGACCGCCATCGCGAAATAGGCGGCGAGCACTTTGATGTCGAACGCCCAGGCGTCGATCAGATCGTTCCATTGGAATTTCTGCCCGTGCACCGCGACATGCAGCCGTCCGAATTGCGTGTTCATCGGCGCCATGAATCCCTCGGGCGCAAAACTGTCATCTTCAGGAAGCGCAAAATGGACATGCGTCGGGCTGATGCCGACGACGGGAGTCAGAATGGAAACCAGCGCCGGGTCTGATCCGGGCAGCGCCTGCTTCAATTTGTCGAACACGGCGATACGCATATGGGGCGCGCGACGGACCTCGGACAGGAGTTCTTGCGTCGGCGTAATGCGGACGGTGCCGTCTCCATCCGCAGCAAGCGACGCGATCGCCTGCCGTTGCGCGCGCGAAATCGCCAGCGAGTCCCATGACGACGGAAAAACGCCGATTCCCGCCATCGACAGCGCGGTCGAAATGATCCAACCGCAAAAGAAAGCAAACAACTGAGCGATGAGAAGATAGCCGACGACGCGCGGCGCGAGAGGCAGCGACTTCATGGACCCTTCTCCGCGAGCAGATACCCTCGCCCGCGCACTGTATGAATTTCCACCCGCGCCTCGAACTCCGACAGTCTCCGGCGAAGCCGGGAAACGATCGTATCAAGAGCCGTCGCCATGACGTCGTCCTGGAATCCATAAATGTCGGTGAGCAGCGACTCGCGCGACGTGACCCTGCTCACCCTCTGCATGAGCGCTTTCAGCAGCATCAGTTCCCGACGCGAGAGTTTGATCGCTGCGCCGTTGATCAAAACGTCGTCGGTCTGAAGGTCGTACGATAACGATCCGACGACGATCGGCGGACGCGCGTCGCCGCCGGGCCGCCGCAAGCAGGCTCGAATGCGGGCGACGAGCTCCTCGCCTTGAAACGGCTTTGTCAAATAATCGTCGGCTCCCGCATTCAAGCCGGAAACCTTGTCGCCCAACGCATCCAATGCGGTGAGCAGAATCACCCGAATTCCGGGCTGCGCCTGCCGTGCGGACTTTATGATCGACGCGCCGTCGCCATCGGGCAGCCTTCGGTCCAGGAGAAGCAGGTCATAGGAATGTTCGCGTAGCCCTTCCAACGCGCAATCGATCGACGCAACGACATCGACCTGAAATCCAGAATGAGCGACAAGCGACGCCACGAGGCGCGCCATTTCTTTCTCATCCTCGATCAGCAAGATCCGCATCCGTCATTGCTCCGTGGCGCGCAGCTGCAACGCTCGACCCGCGCGAGGCGCGTTCAACTGTGGCTCAAATGCCACATTTGCGGACATTTGCCAGCAACAAACGCATTGACAGGCTGCTGAAAGGTTAGGGCGGCTATCAATGGAACGCAAAGATGGCTGCGACTTGGGGATGAAAAGGGCGCCGAAAGATGAGCCGCGTTTCGAAATCGGGAAATGCGATCCGGTTCGGGTGCGCCGTCACATCGTCCAGCGAGTCGGATCGACGCGCCCGCTCAATGCCCTCGTGCGGCGCGCTGCCTAAAATGCTCGCGAGCGCTCGGGCCTGTCGTTTGTTCGCGGCCTGGCTGCAAATAGCGGCCATCTGCCTTTTTCTTGCAGCGAGCCTGCGCGCCGATGCGGCGCCTGTCGGAATTCCAGGCGTTGGAGACGGCTCAGTCGCGCCCGGCGTCGCGTCTTGCTATGCGCTGGGGGATGGACAAGCTCCAGCGCATGGGCGGCAAGAGCACGTTCAGTGCTGCATTTTCTGCAAGACGAGCGGCCGTGATTTATCCGCTCTCTTTTTGGGCGCCCTCTTCAGCGTGGCCTATGATTTCGCGCCGGCGACGCACGCATATGTCGTCTACGCCATTGCGCATGAACCGGGCCCTTCGGACTTCGGTTGGACAAGCGCCTGGTCGTCGCGCGCGCCGCCTTCTTTCCTCTGACCGGCTCAGCGCGGCCTTCAGGCAGGCCGCATCCCCTTCTCTTCCGTCCAATTCGAAATGCGGCGAAAGCCGCGTCAGAGGAATCGCATGTCTATCGGCTCTCTATTGCGCGGCGTTTCCGCCGGCGCCGTCGCTCTCGTATGCTGGTCATCAGTCTCCGAAGCACAACAAAGTCTGCCTACGATCGATATCGGAGGCCGCACGACCGGAAAGCCCCAGCGCGCGCAATTGTCGAGGGGCGCCGCGACAGGCAATCCGCAAGGCGCCGTCTCACAACCGTCCCAGGGCGAGCCTCAGCCGCTCCTGGGGATTCCGCGTCGGCAGGACAGCTACGTCGTCAAGACCACGACCACCGCCTCGAAGATGGCCATTCCGGTCATCCAGCTTCCCGCCTCGGTAAAGGTCGTGCCCGCTGAAGTGATCCAGGATCAGAGCGTCACGGACATCAAAGGCGCGCTTGAAAACGTCAGCGGCGTGCAATCGGCGCAGACGCAAGGCGGCAACGCGTCCTTTACCCGTATTCGCGGCTTCCTGACGCCGCGCATCTTCCGAAACGGCCTGTTGGCGGTGTCGCCGACCAACTTTACCGATTTCGGCACTTCGAACATCGAGAGAATCGAAGTGATGAAAGGACCAGACGCGATGCTCTATGGGCGCAGCGATCCTGGCGGACTGATCAACCTCATAACGAAGCGCCCCGTCGTCAATCGGATCAACTGGGTCCAGCAGCGCATCGGCAAGTATAATGACTATTTCACCGAATGGGATTCGGCCGACGCGCTGACCGACGACAAATCTCTCTTCTACCGGTTCTCCGGCGGCTATTTGAACACGGGCGGATTTGTTGATTTCAGCCGCGCCGAGCGCGTGCACCTCAATCCGAGCGTCGCCTGGCATCCGACTGAAGATACGACCTTCGTCGCGGACGTGGAATATTACAAGCAGGATTACCGGCCCAATCTCGGCCTGACCGTCAATCCCTTCAACACCACGCGGCCGACGGACCTTCCGGTTTCACGCAACTTTGAAGGGCCGCACGTGCCCTTGTCGACCAATCGCAACATCTTTGTCGGATCGGAGCTCACGCACCGGTTCAACGACACCTTCACCTTCAAGCAGCGGTTTCTGGGGGCGTTCCTGCATCATAATGACGCCTACTCCGGTCGGTCCGGCGTCGACGCGATCGGCAACGTCCTGAAAATCCCCTTCAGTCAACAGAACGACTCGGACGTCTACGGGACCAATTTCGATCTGCTCGGGCATTTCGACTTTCTCGGCGCCCATCACGACACGCTGCTGGGATTCGACTATCAGCACGTGCACTCGATCTACGGCAATCAGGGACGCTTCTTCCCGACGAATCCTTTGTTTACCGTCAATATGTACTATCCCTGGACCAGCAACGTCTACAACTGGATCCCCACAGGCTTTTATAACTGGCAAAGCGTATATGACCGGCCGCGTTTCCTGAACGATCGGCAGGCGAACGTCTCGAACCAGGAAGGCTTCTACTTCCAGGATCACATTTCCTTTTTTGACGGGAAAGTGCACATTCTCGGAGGCGGCCGCTTTGACTGGTTCTGGCAAGGCCAGGCGCGAGGCGCCACCGGCGACCTGGCGGAAACTTACATCTACACTCAACCCTACAACATCAATCCCTTCGCCACCGGCAATCCCTTTTCTACGGCCAATCGGCAATACACTTTCTTTGCGCCCACGCGTTTCGACTCGGCTTTCAGTCCGCGCGTCGGACTCTTGGTCCAGCCCGTTCCCTGGGCGAGCTTTTACGGAAGCTGGACGCAGGCCTTCGGGCCCAACGTCAACGCCTCGGTGGGCGTTGACCAATTCAATCGGCCCTTCGCGCCCGGAAAGAGCGAACAGATTGAAATCGGCGCGAAGGCGGAATGGTTCGAAGGACGTCTGTTGACGACTCTGGCGTTATACAATCTCACGAAGACGAATATTCCCGTTCGCGACATCACGTCGCTGGATCCGACCGCGGTCGTCCTGGTCGGCGCGGCGCGCAGCCGGGGCATAGAACTCGACGCGACGGGAAAGATTCTCGACAATGTCAGCCTGATCAGCAGCTTCACCTATCTCGACGCGCGCGTCACCCAGGACAATAATACGGACCCGGCGACGACCACGCTCGGACGCCGCCTGATTGGCGTTCCTCGCTATCAGGGCAGCTTCTGGGCGAAATGGGACATCAAGGAAATTGCCGAACTCGGTGGGTTCAGCCTCGGGTTTGGCGTCTTCGTGGTCGGCAACCGCCAGGGCGACGATCAGAGCACCTTCCAACTGCCCGGCTATGTGCGGCTCGATGCGATGGCCGCCTATAAGCTTAAGGTCATGGGCAGTGACGTGACGGCGCAGCTCAATCTGCGAAACCTCGCCAACACCCGATATTTCGAATCCGCGGACAACAACTTCACCACGCCGAAATACAGTATCTACCCAGGCGCGCCGTTCAATGCGATGGGCACGATCAGAGTCGCGTTCTAAAGCGGCGCCGCCGGCGTGCGGCGTCGCGCAGCACAGATGTCGGACGCCGTTTCAGGACGGCGCCGACGAATCGACGGCGTTGTCATTGCGCGCGCGCTCCTTGGGAGAAAGCACATGATCGCATCCGCAAATCCGGCGTATCCGTTCCTCGATCGGCTGCGAAGGAGCCTGCCGGCCGCTGCGCATGCGCGACAGCCGCTGCTTGGCTACCTGCAATCAAAGCGAGTCATCGGCTCAACCTCGTCGACATTGCGGATCGTCAACGTCTTCCTCAATGGATACGATGGAAATATCATGTGCCAGTTCGCGATCGAGGGCGATGCGCGCGCACGTGTGTTTGTCGCCCCGCTGTCGCAGCTTGCGCTGAACAGAAGGCATCCCGCCGCACGCAAGGCCGCGAAGGCGATCGATCGTTACGGACGCAGGTTGGGCGCCGCAGCGCGCGCATAGGAGGCCAATATGCTGACGACTGGCGCCTCGCCGGACAGGATGACGGAGAACAAGCTCGACAGCGCCGCCCTCTATCGAATGATCTGGCGGTGGCATTTCTACGCCGGGCTCTTTTGCCTCCCGTTCGTAACGGTCCTCGCCTTGTCCGGAGCGGTCTACCTCTTCAAGCCGCAAATCGACGCCTTTTTTGACCGGCCATACACCCATATGTCGCTCGCTGACCCGGCGCGGAGTCTTGACGATCAGGTCGAAGCGGCCCTCGCCGCCGCGCCGCAGTCTCGCATCAAAGGCCTTGAACTGCGATACGACCCGGCGGACGCGGCGCGCGTTCACATGGTGGACGCGCAGGGCCAGGAACAGCGCGTGCTCGTCCGCCCGGACACGCTGCAGATCCTCAGGGTCGAGGCCGAGAAATGGCGTCTTTCGACGCTGATGCGCGACATTCACGGATCCATGCTCCTCGGCGACGCTGGCGCAATCGCGCTCGAACTTGCCGGCGCCTGGGCGATTGTGATGCTGTTGACGGGGCTCTACCTCTGGTGGCCGCGCAATTCGATTGGAATTGGCGGCGTATTGTACCCGCGCAAGGGCCGACCGTTTTTGCGCGATCTGCACGCGGTGACCGGACTCTATGTCTCGTTCTTCGCCCTGTTTCTGCTTGTCTCCGGATTGCCCTGGACAAAGGTCTGGGGCGAGGCGTTCCGTTGGTCGCGGGGAGTCACGCCACAGCAACAAGTCAAAATGGACTGGACCACGGGGCCGAGTTCGGCGAAGGCGCAGCGGGTGTCGGCCTATCAGGCGGCGCCCCAAATATCCGCCGAGGGCTCCAACGAGCATGAAGCGCATGACGGACATGCTGGCCATGCAGACATGACGCAGGGTCCGTCGCCTGAGCGTATCGTGGGGTTCGACCAGGTCGCCGCGGTGGCGCGAGACGCGCATCTCGCCGAGCCCGTGCTGCTGGCGCCGCCGTCTCCCAAGAACCCGAATTGGCTGGTGCGCTCACAGTCGCAAAATCGGCCGCTTCAGGAAACGTTGCATGTCGACCCGACACGCTTCGATGTGGTCAAGCGCGAGGATTTCTCCGGCAAGCCGCTCATCGACAAGGTCATCGGCGTCGGCGTCGCGGCGCATGAAGGTCATCTGTTCGGCGTCGCCAATCAGCTGCTCGGCCTGTTCACGGCGATCTCTTTCCTGACGCTGGTCGTGACGTCGATGCTGATGTGGCTGAGGCGACGCCCGGCGGGCGCTTTGGGCGCGCCGCCGGCGCTCGCGACGCCGCCGCGTCTCGCCCCCGTTCTCATGATGTTGATCCTCGCCTTAGGGGTGTTGCTGCCGACGTTGGGGGCCTCGCTGATCCTGGTTTTCGGGTTCGAAGCGATTGCGCGCCGCTTCTTGCCGGGCGTCTCATCCTGGCTTGGGCTGACGCCGCGCCCCGCCCGCGGTTGATTTGGTTCAAATCGCCGTCAAGGCTGGGCTGGCGTCCGGCCGACCCTTCGCGTGTTTTGGCGGCGCTGCCCGCCGAAAACGAAAATACCAATGAATTCAGTCGTTAGCGATCAGCGCGAGCGGAGCCGCGCGACGCGAAAAAAGTCGCGGTCGCCTTACGTCCGCCTCGTTGCGGCGCCACTTTGACCCTCGTCGGGTTTGACGGCTTTCGCTTGTCGCCTGGTTAAGTCAGTCGCGCATGACGTCGCGCGCCGCGCCTCTCGCTACGAAGCGGCACATGCGCAGACATGGACAGAGCGTCAGTCACCCGCGAAGTCGATCAGCGTTCCATTCTGCGGTCATCGCCTGCAAGCGTGTGAAATAGATGTCAGGTCTGGGACTCTGTGGCGTGTTTTCGTTCCGCCTGAACGACTCTATGAACCTGTCGCGACAAGACCTCGTCGGACGCCGTTTTCGTTGAGGAAACGAGAGAGGATCGAAGATGTTTTCAACGCGCCCATTCGCTGCGTCATTGCCGATCGCAGGCGTCTTTTTGGCCTTTCTGTTCCCGTTGTCGCAGGCCCAGGCGCAAAATTCGAGCGCCTGTGACGACGCCGATGTCGCCGTCCTGGCGTCGCCGATGGCGCCCTGGAAAGGCGCGCCGTTGCGCGTCCTCGTCGCGGCGGAAAAGCCCTTCGACGGCGAGCTTTCGCTGATTGCGCCAGATGGACGCGTCGCCGCGACATCGCGCCCGCAACGGGGCGGACCGCCCTATGTGTGGTTCGCCGAAGTTGCGTCGCCGGCCGCCGGCGCATGGCGCGCGACGCTCACCCGCGACGCCGCTTCGTCCGCATGCGGCGCCGTTACCAAGGACATCGCCGTGAGCGCGCGCAAGCCGTCGGCGGCGCACGCGGCGGAAGGCCGCGTCTGGCAGCTGAACGACACATGGAGCCGCACGACGGAGAATCTGTATTCGGCGTGGATCGCCAAGCTTTTCGACGCGCCGCTTGAAGCCGAGCAGTCCTGGAAGGCGTGGCACGAAGTGATGCGCGATCGGTCGCGCAACGTCCTGTTCAATCATCTCGGGCTCGGCGAAGACAAGGTCGCCCTGTCGCTCCGTCCCGACTGCGCCGATTTCGTCTACTTCTTGCGCGCCTATTTCGCCTTCAAGATGGGCCTGCCCTTCGCCTATTCGAATTGCTCGCGCGGCTCCCGCGGATCGCCGCCGCGATGCTATGAGCGATTCGACATGCTGCATCCACAATTGACCCGACCCGCGCCGCCGCCGGAACAGGCCGTTGCGTCCGTCGCCGCGCCGCCCTCCCCTGCCCCCGTCGCGGCGCCGCCCAGGAACTTCCTGCAGCAGCTCTTTTCCCAGCCTCAGCAGGCCCAGCCGACGGCGCCGGCCGCGCCGGTCGCCGCCGCGAAACCGCCGGCGCCGAAGCGGTTGGGACTCGTGCCGGGATTTGGCGCATTTGTGCGGGCCGTGGGCGACGTCGTCCATTCCGGTTCCGTGCGGACATCGGCGAACACCGACAAGAACGACTTTTACACCGTCCCGCTGACGCAGGAGACGCTGCGTCCGGGGACGGTCTACGCCGATCCTTACGGGCATGTCATGATGCTCGTGCAGCGCGTTCCTCAGACCCCGGACTCCGCCGGCGTCTTTCTTGCGGTCGACGCCGAGCCTGACGGCAGCATCACGCGCAAGCGATTCTGGCGCGGCAACTTCCTGTTCGCGAACGAGCCCGCGCTCGGCAGCCCCGGCTTCAAGCGCTTCCGGCCGATCGTCCATGAGAAGGGCGGCGGGCTACGGGCGCTCACCAATGCGGAGATCGCGAAGAATCCGCACTACAGCGATTTTTCTGTCGAGCAGACGCAGCTCGACGCCGAGGATTTCTACGATCGCATGGACGAGGTGATGTCGCCCGAGCCGCTCGATCCGGCGCGCGCGATGATGGCGGCCATCACGGCGCTCGACGAGCAGGTGAAGACGCGCGTCACGGCGGTCGAAAACGGCCGGAAGTTCCAGAAGGGCGGGCGCGGCGAGGCGTCGATGCCCGACGGTCCGGCGATCTTTGCGACCAACGGGCCGTGGGAGGATTTTTCGACGCCGGCGCGCGATCTGCGCCTGCTGATCGCGATCGATGTGGTGCGCGGATATCCCGATCGCGTCGCGCGGCGCAGCGAACGCTATGCGATACCGTTTGGCCAGAGTCCGGCCAGCGTGAAGGCGCAATTGCAGAGCGCGCTTGCGAGCGAACTCGCCGCGCGCAAATTCTCCTATACGCGCAGCGACGGCTCCGCCTGGACGCTCTCGCTGAAAGACGTCATCGACCGTTCGGCGGACCTCGAGATGGGCTACAACCCGAATGACTGCGTCGAACTGCGGTGGGGCGCGTCGGACGGGAGCGAAGAGGCGGCGACCTGCACGCGACGCGCGCCGGACGCGCAGCGCTCCAAGATGTCGGACTACCGCAACTGGTTCCGCGAACGCCACTGGCCGCACGCGTGAACCGGACGCATGGCCGACCGCCGCTCTTGAGCTCGGGAAATGGAATGTTGTTTACTTTGTTACAATTGTCGCTCAGTAAACGGTTCCGGAAAAACTCGGCGGCGCAGGACTGCCTTGAAGCACGCTATATACTAAAATAACATATCGGTGGCCCGGGAATTGCTCGTCCGCTCCGTGAGGAGTCTGGGCCATGGCCGACAAGCGCGCGCATAATTTCCTGACGAGCGGAGCAGATCTGTTCGCCATCGTTCTCGGGACAAATGAAATCGCCTCGGCGATTGCGGTCCGCCTCTGCTGGGAGCGCTATCGCGTGGTGATGAGCTACGACCCTTTCCCGCCAGTCATTCGGCGCGGAATGGCGTTCCATGACGCGCTTTATGACGATCGCGCCGACGTCGACGGAATTGTTGCGCGACGCGCCGAAACGGCGATGGAGATCGTCGACGCGCTCTCTGCTCCGGGAAGCGTCGTCGTCACGCACCGACAATTGACGGACATCATCACGCTGAAGTCGCCGACGGTCATCGTCGACGCCAGAATGCAGAAAAGCCGGACGACTCCGGACCTGCGTCGCCTCGCGCGGCTGACCATCGGCGTCGGTCCGGAGTTCGCGGTCCATCGCAATTGCGACGTTGCGATCGAAACCCATCCCGCCAGCACCGGCGCGCTCGTGGAGAATGGCCAAACGAGGCCCGGCGACGGCGTTCCGCGGACGCTGGGCGGCGCCGGGCGGGAGCGTTTCGTCTATTCGACCTGCGATGGCGTCTGGCGGACCCCGCTCGACGTCGGCGCCCTGGTTTTCCGGGGCTATGTGCTTGGCTATCAGGATCGGGTCGCCGTATGCGCGCCAATGGACGGCTATCTGAGAGGCATCGCGCGGGACGGAGCCTACGCGCCCGCAGGCGTCAAGCTCGTCGAGATCGACCCGAGGGGCCGCGCGGCGTGCTGGACGGGCAGCGACGGGCGCGGCGACAGGATCGCCGAGGCCGTCGTTGCGGCGATCGTAAAAACGCCGTCGCGAAGCCGCGTGTTGAAACGGGAACTCTCGAAATTCCACTAGCGAATCTGGAGGCGTAGATGGACCGGCCTGCAAAACGCATCGCTGCGCTTCAGGGCGCGACGAGTCACGAACTCCAGGGCACGCTTTCGGCGTTTGCGCGAGAGCTCCAGTCGCGCGGGTTCCGCGTCGCCGGGGTTATCGAGCAGTCGGCGTGCGGCGTAAGGGGAGCCTGCAAGAGCCTCAGCGTGAAAGACATCGCCTCGGGTGAAACGATTCCCATTTCGCAGAAGCTCGGCGCCGGATCCGAGGCGTGTAATCTTGATCCGGGAGGATTGGCGGTCGCGTGCGGACTCGTAGAACAGGCGATCGACCGCGGCGTTGACGTGGTGGTGCTGAGCAAATTTGGAAAGCTGGAAGCCGCGCGAAGCGGTCTGTGCGACGCCTTTAGAGCCGCCATCCTTGCCGACATCCCGGTCATCACGGCCGTATCGGCGCCTGTCTCGCAGGATTGGGATTGCTTTGCGGGCGGGTTGTCGGAATATGTCGAGCCCGATATCGCGGCGCTGGCGGCATGGTGGCGCGCAAGTCATGCGCGCAAGTCATGCACGCAAGTCATGGCGGCGGGAGCGTCAGGCATTGAGCGGGCGCCGCGGCGACCATATTTATCAGCCTATGGCGGAGCATGACAGTGAGCCGAGACAACAGCCCTTCTGACTTCTTCAGGGCCACCTCGCACGCCTTTGGCGAAACGATTGGCTCCCGCCGCGGGCGGCCGGAACTCGTCGCCCTGCTCTGCGCCCAAGCTTTCGATGGCTTTACGCAAAATGTCGCGATTCAGGCGGAAGGCGAACCAGCGCTCGCCTGCCATGGAGAATGCGCGGCGTGCTGCCGCCTCCGCGTCACCGCAACCGCTCCGGAAATATTTCTGCTCGCGCGCTTCGTCTCCGTTAACGCCGCCGCCTTCGCTGAACGCGGCGTCATGCTGCTCAAGCGCATCGCCGACGCCGACCAGGCGATCGGCGGACTGTCCGAGGCGCAGCGCATGTCGGCCCAATACGCCTGTCCGCTGATCGAAGGCGACCTATGCATCGCGTATAAGGTGCGTCCGCTCGCTTGCCGCGGTCACGCGGCGTTTGACAAGGCGTTATGCGTCGCCGCCGCGCGCGGCGAAGCCGTTGAAACGCCCGTCTCCGCGACGCATCTCTTTGTTCGCAGCATTGTCCAGAACGCCTTGATGGCGGCGCTCCGGCGCGCTGGGCTGGCCTGGGGGCTCTACGAAGTCAACGGCGCTCTGAATTGCGCGCTCTCTGCGCCGGACGCGCTCGAACAATGGATCTCCGGACAAGATCCGCTGGCGCGCGCGCAAATTGCGGATTTCGATCTTGTCGAAGCCGGCGCCCTTTTCGACGCCGTGGGCGCCTAAAGGCAAAGCTCGTGATCAAGGACAAGACGATACTGGTCTGCGGCGTTGGCGAAGAGGCGTCGGCCACGGCGCGTCGCCTTTTCGGAGACGGCTACGCCGTTGTGCTGCATCGATCGACCGCGCCACACGTCTTGCGTCGCAGGATGTGCTTCGCCGACGCATGGTTTGACGGCGGCGCGAATCTCGACGGAATCGAAGCGCGGCGCGCCGACGTCAGCGCGGAATTACTGCTCGGGCTGCGCACCCGGGAATTCATACCCCTGCTGAGAGGCTCGTTTTCCGAGATCGTCGGTCGCTGGCCGTGGGACGTCATCATCGCCGTGCATGAAGAAAAGGAGCTGCCGCCGCCGTTACGGCCGCTCGCCGACGTCACGATCGGACTAGGATCGCATTTCAGCGCGGGCGTTGATTGCGATCTGGTCGTCGAAACGGAGGGGCCAGATCCTGGCGCGATCCTGCGGCAGGGCGACCCGCCGCGGCGCCGGAGCGCGACGACGGCTCAGCGACGACCTGAGGCGTTGATTGTGACCGCGCCGGCGGCAGGCCAGTTTCGCAGCAATTTATCGATCGGCGCCTTCGCCGAGCCAGGCGAGTTGCTCGGCTCAATCGACGAAATTGAGATCCGCGCGCCGAAGGCCGGCCGCATTCGCGGCGTTGCGCGCCAAAAGCGGACTTTCGGCGTCGGCGCTCCCCTCGTCGAGATCGCTTTTTCGCCGACGGCGCGCTTCGTCGGCGTCAGCGACAGAAGTCAGCTGATCTCGCGCGGCGTCT
Organism: Methylocystis sp.; assembly: GCF_050251305.1. Classification (GTDB taxonomy): domain Bacteria; phylum Pseudomonadota; class Alphaproteobacteria; order Rhizobiales; family Beijerinckiaceae; genus Methylocystis. The sequence continues at coordinate 29,830 of NZ_JBFWNB010000019.1, forward strand.
CTTTCGCCGTCGAGATGGAGTGCGAAGGGTCGGCGCAAGGGCCGATCGGAAATTGGTGGTCGAACCTGAGCGCCGAATAGGCGACGCGCTCCCGCTCGAGGGCGCGCGCTGACGCCGTCAGGACGCTATTCGGCGCCGATGCGCGACGCGGCCATGTCGTCGGCGTCGACCTCGACGCCATAGATGCGTTCGATCATCGCCAAGCTAATAACCTTCCTCGGCGCATCATCCGCAATGATCTTGCCGTCGGCGAGGACCGCCACGCGCGACGCGATTCTCAAGGCGTGCTCGGGATGATGCGTGCTGAAAAGAATGCCGCATCCGGCCTTGGCCAGCTCGACAAAAAGACGCAATGCCTTTGTCTGGTACCCGTAATCGAGACCGGTCATGGGTTCATCCATGACAAGGATCTGCGCGCCTTGCGCAAGCGCCCGCGCGATCAACACCAGCTGGCGTTCGCCGCCCGAGATTTCGGTATAGGGCCGCGTCGCAAGCGACGTGATTTTGAGCCGAGCAAGGATTTCTGAAACAACCGCCTCGTCTTGCGCGGTTGGCGCCGAAAAAAGCCCGGTCGACGGCAGCCGTCCCATCATGACGACGTCGCGCGCCAGATAAGGAAACGGCGCGACATGCGCTTGCGGCACATAGGCGACTCGCGTCGCCAACGCGCGGGGACTGAATGCGGCGATTGGCGCGCCATCGAACAGGACCTCGCCACGCGTCATTTTCTCCAATCCGAGCATCACGCGAAACAGCGTGCTCTTGCCGGCGCCATTGGCCCCAAGCAGCGCCACGATTTCTCCCGACGCGACGCATAAATCGGCGCCCGCGAGCACAGGACGGTCGGCACGCATAAGATGGATCGCGCGCGCCTCAAGCCGCGCCGAAAGGCGCGCGCTCACAGCCACGCTCTCCGGGCATGCCGCAACACCAGCACGAAGCAGGGGACGCCGAGCAATTCGGTCACGATGCCGATGGGGATTTCCGCGGCTGCGATGCTCCGGGCCAGACAGTCCGCGAGAATGAGGAAAGTGGCGCCGAGAAATGCGCTTGCGGGCAGCAAGCGGCTGTTCACCGGTCCAAGAAGCAGGCGCGCGGCATGGGGAACGACGAGACCGACCCAGCCGATCATGCCGGCAAGCGCCACCGCGAGCGACGAGGCGAGCGTCGCGACGGCGATGACCGAATAGCGGACCCGCTCAACCGGCACGCCGAGCGCGCGCGCCTCATCGTCGCCCATCGACAGCGCGTCGAGCGCGCGTCCCAGGAACGCGAGCAAGACGATTCCAACAAGCATCGGCCCGGCCGCCAGGCTGATCTGCGAAAGGTCGAGGCCGCCGAGACTCCCCATAAGCCAGTAAACGATGGCCGGAAGCTGATCGTTTGGATCGGCGGCGTATTTCATGATCGACAACAGCGACGTGAAGAACGCGCCAGAAATCATGCCGCCGAGAACAAGCATGACGATCGAGGCGCGGCCGAAAAGATTGGCGACCAGAACGCCGATCGTCACCGCCGCGACGCCAAAGACGAAGGCGCTCGTCTGCACGACGAACCAGCTTCCAGACAGGAGGATGCCAAGCGCCGCGCCGAAACTCGCGCCGCCAAGCACGCCGAGGATGCCCGGCGAAACCAGCGGATTGCGGAATACGGCCTGAAACGCCGCGCCGGACGTTGAAAGCGCGGCGCCGATCAATGCGGCGGCGAGAACGCGCGGCAGCCTGATCTCGATGAGGATATTGAAGATCAGGTCGGCGCGCTCTTGCGGCATGGCGACAGCGCCAACCTGCGCCCCAAGAAATGCGACAAGATCATAAAGCGTCAACGGATAGCGCCCGATCGTCAGCGATGCGATCGCGACGAGCGCCAGCGACAAAGGCAACAGAAAAAACCGAGTCACGCGTCAGTTCATGATGCGCGTGATGTCGCCGTCGTCGATTTCGACGCCGAGAAACAGCTTGTAGAATGTCCTGGCCTCAGCGTTCAGGTCGAAGGCGTAGCGCGATGGGTAAAACAGATTCGCGAGCCATTGCACGCCGAGCGCGCGCATATAGCTCGGCGGGCGATCAAGCCAGTTGAACGGCGCATGCGGCACGTAAACGACCCGTTTCTGGGCGACCGCCGGCACATTCCGCCAATTCGCATTCGTCAAGACGCCTTTGGCGAAGGTTCTGTCCTGCGCGAGGATCAAGTCAGGCTTCAGCGCAATGACCTGTTCGAGACTGATCTTTTCCATGCCGACATGCGTCGATGACGCGCAGTGGCGGACATTGTCGCCGCCGGCAAGCGTGATCGGTTCGGCATGGAAGCTCTTGTCGCATTCGGTCGCGAGGCCGTCCGGGCCTTCCGCATAATAGACTCGCAGGCGCTGCGCGGACGGAACGACGTCGACCGCCTTGGCGACGCGCGCCTGCGCCGTCTCGATGTAGCGCGCCAGCTGCTCGGCTCTATCCGTTCGATCGAACAGCGCGCCGAGAAAGCGGAATGCGGCCGGATATTCGGCCAGCGTGTCCAATTTGATGAAGACGACGGGCAAGCCGATTTTCGCGAAACTGGCCTCTGCTTTGGCCGTGTCGACGAAACGATCGAGCCAGGCGATGACAAGGTCTGGCCGCCGGCTCACCACTTCTTCCGGATTAAATTGGCGGCCCATGCCCGCCTGGCTGCCGAGCGCCGGCAGCGCCGCGACGTCCTTGCGCAGAAGTTTCGGTTCGTTGGTTGCGTAAGGCGTGTTGAGCCCAATCATATAGTCGGGCGCCAAGGCGTAAAGAAGCAGGGTGACAGGCGGGGAGGAGCCATAAACCTTGGCGATCTTGTCCGGAATTGTCACATGGCGCCCCGCCATATCGACAATCTCGCGCCCTACGGCCGGCCGCGTCACGGAGAGGAGAGCAAGCGCCAGGACGGCGATCGACCATGATTTCATATCGACCATGATTTCATAAAGCCTGTTCCAGTTTCGCCGCAGTAGGCAGATAGGGACGGATGTGGTTGGCGAAATCGTCGAGGGCGCGCAGGTTTTTGTCGGCCTCGAGCGACGTGGGTTTGAGCAGCAGCGAGCGGAACTGCGTCTGCTCATGAAGCGAAGCGATTTTGTCGCGCAATTCGTCGAAGCCGCCGATGAGCGATCGCTCGATGATGTCGTCGGGATCGAAATTCGCGCCGCTTTCGCCACGCGCGAGAAAGATTCCGCGCATCCGCTCGGAAAAGCGCCTGATGAAGGGCACGGCTTCCGACAAGGCGGCGGCGCGCGTCGGCGCGCCGTAATAGAAGCGGGCCAAAGCAAGACGCGGATCTGCCGAGGGCGCCGCCGCCCGATAGGCGGCGACAAGCTGCACAATGCGCTGCAACGGTATCGGCGACGCGCCCATCACGCCAAAGCCGCGCCGCGCCGCATATTCGATCGCCGCCGGGGTCGTCGTCGCGACATAGGTCGGAATCGGAGTCTGCACGGGCTTCGGCGCGAGCGCGACATCGTCGACTTTATAATAGTCGCCGGAAAACGTGACGCGCTCCTCGTATAGCAGCCGATTGACGAGCTCGAGCGCCTCCAGCGTCATGTCGCGCGTGACATCCTGCCCCGCGAGGAAATGCTTGTTCTGCAGAGCGAAGGGGCCGCCTTTGGCGACGCCGAAATCAAAACGTCCCTCTGACAGCAGGTCGATCGTCGCGACATCTTCAGCGACGTGAATCGGATTGCGGAACGCGAGCAGCACCGCCGCAGAACCCAGGCGTATCCGGGTGGTGACGCCCGCCAGATAGGCGAGCAGCGCCAGGATCGAGGGGCTGGCCGCGTCGGGATCGAAATGATGTTCGGCGATCCAGGCTTCGTCGAAGTCGAGCGCCTCGGCGCGCCGAACCAGTTCGGTCTGCGCCGCATAGCAGAGCCGGTAATCGCTCCTTGGATTCTCATATGTGCAGAAAACGCCAAATCGCATATGGGCCGCCCGCCAGACGCTATTTAGATAGAACACATAGCGATGGATCAATATCTTTCGCCCAGCCGATCGACAAGCGCAAATATTTGGCGCGTTCGCCGTCAGACGGCGGCGCGCCCAGGTTTACAGGCCATTGCGGCCACGCGTTTTCAGCGCGACCGAAGAGAGACGTGCGCGCGCGAATAGAAATTAGGCGACATGCCCATGCCGTCGACAAATTGTTGCAACGCCGCAACACTCAGAATTAATTGGGTTTGCGGCCACATCAGACCATTGCGGCGCAGCCCCAGCTATCGTTGTATATATATCATATATAGCGCATCCCGGATGCGCGGCTGGGGACGTCAAATGACTCGCATCCTGAAATCTCGCAAACGCAATGTCGGCGCCGTCAAAGCGGGCGTCTCGGTCGTGACCTTGCTGCTCCTGCCACAGGGCGCGCATGCGCAGACCAATCTGCCGCCGATCACCATCGGCGCGAATGGCGCCGATGGCGAAGGCGGCCCTGAGTCGACGCCCGCGCCGCAGCGAAGCGGCCCAACGCCGAAGCGAAGCCCCATCATCGGCGTTGTCCCGGACGCGCCGTCCACGACCTATCGCGTCGACACCCGCGGCATTCAGCTCGCCACCGGCGGCGGCGGCACGAATCCAATCCGAGCCGTCGGCTATCTGCCGTCGGTGGACGCGCCGGCGATCGATCCTTACGGGCTTGCAAATCTCCCGGGCAGCTTCAAAGGCATACGCATTCGCGGCGAAGTCAGCCAGCACGGCAACAGCATCACGCTCGTTGACGGACTGCCCATCAACGGGATCAATCCCGGCCCAGGCTCAACGATGATGATCGACAGCGAAAATCTGTCGAGCATCGACCTCTACCAGGGACCGGTTCCTTCGAACGTCAATTCCTATTTCACGCTGCCCGGCGTCATCGATACGCGAATCAGATGGAGTTCCGACAAATTCGGCGCGGAGGCCTCCCAATCCGTCGGCTCGGCGAGCTTTCTTCGCACCTTCGCGCGCATGGATTCAGGCGCATTCCTGAACGGAACGACCAAATTCTTCCTGTCCGGCTCCTGGACGGATGCGCATGCCTGGCGCGGACCCGGCAAGTCGCCGCAAGGAAAATCCGGATTTGCCGTTGGCATTGAGACAAAGCCCACCGACTTTTTCGAGGCCAAGGTCTTCGTCGCCAAGAGCAACTACAACGCAAACACATACGCCGGGCTGAACTACAATCAGGTCCGCTTCCTCGACGCCAACCGCTTCTATAATTTCCTGCCGGTTTCCCGCACGGTCCGCTCGTGGGCGGTCAACTACTACAATTACAATATGCAGTCCTTCGACTCCTGGACCGCGCTCGGCGAATTCACGGTGAAGCTCAACGATGTGACGCGGCTCGTCGTGAAGCCTTATTATTTTCGGGAGGACGGATTCTATCTCGACGGCATGGCGAACGGCATGGTTCGCAACTGGCTGATCAATCATGACAGCTTCGGCGTCACCAGCGAGTTTCAGTCCCGCATTCTGGAGACCGACATCACGGTCGGCCACTGGTATGGCGTGCAGAATCTGCCGGGACCGCCGACGGCCTGGAAGATGTACGCGCCCAACGTTCTTGGCGGTTTGACCAATCCGAACTGGGCGATCCTCAGCCAGCAGACCGGAGTTCATATCAATAATTCGGCCTATGGCGTCGCTTCGCGCAATTTCGGGCCGCTGCGCGCCACCGGCGGCGTGCGCTACAATTGGGAGACGATGGCCGGAATCGACGCGCGTACGGCGACGGGCCTCGGCGCATATCCCTATGACATGGCGCTTGCCCTGTCGCCCAGCGTCATCCCGTTACGGAGCGTCAGCAGCTTCACTGTGGGAACGTTTCTGCCGTTTGGCGCGCTGGCCTATGACGTCACCGAGAATTTGCAGCTCAAAGTGAGCGCCGGCGGCGGCTATGGCGGACCGTCTTTCGACGTTTGGCCCGCCTATCAGCAAAACAGCGCGACCTTCCTGAAGAATGGAATCACCGCCAATCAGGTTTGGCGGGCAATGCGGCCGGAAACATCCGCAATGGTCGACGTCGGCGCGAGATGGACGTTCAATGAATGGTTCGGCATGGGGTATGTCCAGCCGACCGTCTATTACTCGCGCAATCACAACAAGTCGGTCGTCTATGATCCGGGCATTGGAACGTCCTACGGACAGAATGTCGCCGAAAGCGAAAACTACGGGGCGCAGGCGATCGGGCAAGTTTCGCCGATCGAAGGAATCGACCTCTTCGGTTCGATCGGCTATCAGCGCGCCGTCTTTGTTCAAGACCTGCCCACCTTCGCGACCGCGTCGCTGCTGACGCGCTTCAACAATCAGGTGAAAGGGCGGCAATTGCCGGACGTGCCCTACTGGATTTCGACGGTGGGCGGCAATCTGCACGTCTTGGACTTCGTCTTTACGCCGATCGTCCACATCGTCAGCTCGCGTTTGGGCGATACGACCGGGCTTCAGCCCATCGCCGGCTATGCGACGCTCGATCTCAATTTCGGCTATGAAAAGAAATTCGCATTCGGAACGCTGAACGCCAGTCTCGCGGTGCTGAACGTCTTCGATACGGCCTATATCGGACAGATCAGCAACGGCTATTATCAACAGACGTCGAACTCGGGAATTTACTATCCGGGCGCGCCGCGTACGGTGATGGCGAAGGTCGGATATCGCTTTTAAGGCGCAAGCGGAGAATGTCGGCGAGCCGGTCTGATGGCCGGCTCACGCCCTCCAGGCGCGCGTCGGGGATCGATCAGCCGCCGCCCACGTACGGCGGATCGACGCGCGCCAACTGAGCGCGCGCATAGCCGATTCTTACCCGCTGATGATCGCAGCGCAGGGGTGGCGGACGCCAATTTTCGTCTCGTCATACAGGACGAGCGATCGCTGCGGACGGATACAATGGGTTGATCCGTTCTATTTGTCATCTTCTTGACGACAGCGGACGCGCGGTCAAAATTGCGCGGATTGATTTGCGCATGCGATAACGCGTGCGCCGGCACCCTCAGCTCGATCGAAAGACCCCCATGGCACCTTCGCGCAACCCCGGACCTCCGCTCCTACTCAGGGTGGCCAAGTTCCTGCTGGGACTGCTGAGCGTCCTTCTGCTCATCGCGCTGGCGGCGATCCTGCTTCCGCTCGTCACGCCCTATTTCAAACATGCGGGGTCCTACCGCTGGATCGAATATGTTGAAGCCTTTGACGCGCGATTGATCCGATGGATCAAGTCGGTCGTCCCGACGAATTTTAAGGGCTATGAACTGGCACGTTGGTTTATCGTCGGGGGGATTCTCGTCGCACGGATTTGGGTCGACAATTTGCGACGCAAGATCTCGACTGCAATCTACCGCACCGCGCTGCAACGCGACTTCGAAGCGCTGCAGTCCGCGGCCCCCGCGGGGGCCGACGAACGGGTGCTTGCGCCGGTCAAGGAAAAGATGAAGTCGATGGACGCGCGCAGCGCCAAGAGCCGCGCGGAATTGCTCAAAGTGATGGCGGAAGCGAAGCGGCAGTTGGAGTCGATGGGCCGCGACCTCGCCTTCCTGTCGATCGACGTGGTCGACTCGACGAAGATGAAGCTCGGGGAGGATAAGACCTTTATCGAGCATGATTTTCGTGAATATAAAGATCTTGTCGACGGCAAGCTCCGCAGCAACGGATCGCTGAAAGCGGCCTGGACCCCGGACGGCGTCATGGCCTGCTTTCCAACAACCGACGCGGCGCTGAAAGCCGCAAAGGACGTAATCAGCGGTCTCGACGCATTCAACGCAAAAGTAAAAATGATCAGATCGAATTTCACCGTTCGCTGCGGCATCAACGCCGGGCACGTCTATTATGACGAGCAGACGCCCATGGAGGAAATGAGCGACCGCGTCATCGACATCGCCGGCCATATGCAGAAATATGCGCTTCCGGGCACAATCGCTTGCGCAAAGCAGATCATCGAGCCGGTGCAGCAGCGTGGAGGCTTCAGCGACGCGGGCAAGGTTGTCGACGGCTATGAGGTCTACCAGTGGACCCAGGCAGACTGTTTGCAGAACGAGCCGTCAACATCGTAACGCGAAACTCCGCGAAGGTCGCAGATGTTGTCTGCGGACCGCTCGGCTCCCCAAGGACCGGAGCTTCGTCCCGAGGCGCGCGCTATATAGCTTGAGCCCTCGCGCTGCGCCTTCGGACCTGATCAAGTCATTCGTTACGCCAAGCTGGCGAAGAATCGTTTAAGTAGTGGTCAGACTGATGCTTTTCCGTGGTCGGGCCTTGATGGCCTTCTTCTTGAACTCGTTCGCATTGGCGTCGATCTCATTGGCCGCCGCTGAGGAAGCGTCGACGTCCGCGCACGCGAATGCGCGATCTCCCGGCGCAGCCCTCTCGGCGAAGCCGACGACCATCAATCCGGGTCAGCCGGCGACTTTGGCGTTTTCCCTGACGAAGGCCGGTTTCTGCAGGGGGTCGAGTCGCCCGCACGATCGGAATTTTGTGGTCCGCAACCGGTCGGGCAATCTCGTCGTGCGACCGGCGCGCACGACGACCTATACGATAAGATGCAAGAAGGGCAGAGCGTCGACGTCTCATCGCGCCGTCGTGACGGTGACGCCGGACCATATCGTCCATTCCGAGACATTCGACGGCGCGGTCCCACACGCCCCTGAAACCCAGATCGGAGACGGCGAGTTTCTCGCGCCCAATTGGAAGTCGGTTTACCACGGCTTTGGTTCGAATTCGGTCGTCCGCCTGTTCGATGGCCAGGCGCTATCGATACGGCCGAAGGAAGCGACGTCTTCGAACGAAACGCACGCCGGTCTGATCAACGGACCGTTTCCTTCCTCGCCGATCGACCTTCGCGGCGATTTCACCATTGAGGCCTCGCTTCACACAGAACAGCAGTTGCGGCGCAATGATGCGCCAAATCCCTGGGAAGTGGCTTGGCTCTTGTGGGACTATGTCGACAACAGGCATTTTTACTATTTCGTTCCCAAGCCGAATGGCTGGGAACTCGGCAAAGCTGACCCTGCTTATCCAGGCGATCAGCGCTTCCTGGCGTCGGGAACTCGACCGATTTATCCAATCGGGCGTCGATATCTCGTCAAGATTGTTCAATCCGCTGCGCCGAATGCGACGACGCTCTCAGTCTTCGTCGACGGCGTTCCGCTAACGACCTTTACTGACCGGGAAAGGCCCTATTCAAACGGCCTCATCGGACTCTATTCCGAAGACGCTCTCGTCTATTTCCATTCGGTCGTTCTCACGATTCCTCGCGCTGCGGCGTCGAAATAGCGGCTCGTCTCGCGCGCGGCGCAGCTGCGAGCGGGGGTCCTTGCGCCGCCGCGCCGCTCAGAGCCGGACCGCAAACAGATGCGGCGTCAAAAAGTGATGGCGATCGTTGCGTTGAGGCCGCCTTGACGGCGGCTCTCGCCGAAGGGGAACAGATAGCCGAATTGCGCTGTAATGATGCCGTCAAACGCCCGATAAACATCTCCGCCCAACCAGGCGCGCGCGACCAGCGCCGGACCCGCGCCGAAGGCGAACTGGCGGGTGTCGGCGCTGTCATATGTCCCCATGCCCATTCCGGCGGCCCCAATCACGACGCGGGAGGTGGCGTTCCAGTAGGAATAGCCCAGGAGACCCACGGCGTTTTGCAGATAGCGATGCTCTCCGACCCTGTAGGTGCCGTAAGTGGCGAAGCTCGTCAGCGGCTGCCAAGCCGTCTCATGAGGATAGCTCATGTTGGTTGGTTCAATCGCGCCCGCCGCTCCTGCGCTTGACGTGCTCGAGTAAGCGAATCCGCCGTAGCCATAGCCCCATGACAAGGCCAGCTGATTGAAGGGCGCGTTTGTCGTGAAATGGTGCTGCCATTCGGCGCTGACCGAAAAGTTGATGCCGTCGAACGGTCGAAGGCGCAGGCCGAGCCGCGAATAGCTCTCGGTGAAGCGCGTCTGGTCCTGAGACCAGAAACCGCCGATCAATGTTTCAAGACCGAATATGTACGGCAGGTGTCGACCATCGAACCGCATGACGGTTTCGAAACTCGGTTGCATCTGATACCCGCCCCAGCGCTTTCGCCGATCGGCGATGCCGCTCATGACGACATTCGTGCGGACGCTGGAATCCGCCTCGACGATCTGCGTTTTGACCACCTCCTGATCGCGCGCTGGACGCGCGCTGAGCGATGGATCGCTCGACCAGCGGTCGATCGCTTCCCGAAAGAACTGGGACTCTTTCGACCGATCGACATAGACGCTCGCATAGCCGGCGCTCAGCAGCACTTCGCCTTTCGGATCGAGCGCAAGACTATTCTCAAATGCGTCGACCGCTGAGGCGTATTCCTTTTGACGCGCGTAAAAATTGCCGAGCGTCGCCCATCCGGCCGCATAGCGGGGATGTTGCTGCGTGAACCCGACGAGTTCGGCGCGCGCCTGCGTCACATCTCCCTGTTTTTCGTAAGCGAGGGCCCTGGCGCTCGCGATTTCGAGCTCGACCGCCACCTTTTGCGCAGGAGGCAAGTCTCCGCGCGCGAGCGCTTTTACAAAATCCGCATACGCCCCGTCGCCATCCCCGAGCGCCTTACGAAGATAGGCCCTTTGCGCATAGGCTTGGCCACTGGCCTTGCCGCGCGCGATCAGCGCGTTCGACCTCTTCAACGCCTCATCCGTGCGTTCGAGCCCTGCAAGCGCGGCGATCGTCACGCGAAAAACGGCTTCATTGGCGCCCGGGAACGCCTCGGCCGCCCGCCCGTAACGCAAGGCGTTCGCCCAATCCTGCGCGGACGCCGCCCTGAACGCCTTTTCGGCGACGAGCGTGTAGCGCGCTTCATTGAGCGCCCGCGCGACATTGAGCTTTTGATCGGCCGGAAGGCCATATTTCAAAGCCTGCTCGAAGTCTGCGGCGGCGCCGCCTACATCGCCGGCCTGACGGCGCAGGAATCCGCGCTGCGCGAGAACGGCGGCGCTGTGCGGGACAGACGCAAGGTAGCGGTTCGCTTCCGCAAGCGCCTCAGCTTTGCGTCCCTGGCGAAGAAGCGCGGACAAGAGCAGGAGGACTGGCGCTTCCGCCTTTGGATCAAGGCTGCGCGCCTCGCGCGCGGCGTGAACGGCCGCGTCGAACCGACCGAGCTTCAACGCATCGTAACCGTCGTTGAGCGCCTGTTGCATCGGCGTCTGCTCCGCGCCGGCCTGCGCGACGCCCGATTCGGTTGCGTGTTGCGCTTCCGCAATCGCGAGTTTCAGCCTCTTCTGTTGCGCAGGCTCGAGACCCGGCTGCGCGAGCGCAGCCCGGAAGTCCGCGATGGCGCCGCGCAGATCGCCGATGGCGCGCCGGCTGTAGCCGCGCTGTGCGAGCAATGCCGCGCTCGGGGCGTTGTCTTTGATGAAGGCGTCGGCTTCCTTGACCGCCGCCTCAGCCTGCCGAGAGCTGTCCAACGCCGTCATCAGCGCAAGCAACGGCGCTTCGGATTTTGGATATTTCACGCGAAGCTCGCGCGACAACTGCGCCGCGCGAGCGTAATCGCGCTGAGCGATCGCTTTATAGACCTCAGCGAGTTCGGCTTGCACAATGCTGTCCTGCTCAGCCTTGTTCGCCTCCGCCAGCGCATCGCGCAACCGTTGCGTTTCGCTTGGCTCGACGTCCGGCGCGGCGAGCGCGGCTTGGAAATCCGCTGCCGCGCCTTTCACGTCCTTCATGGCGCGACGCAAATATCCGCGCTGCGCAAGAAGGCGTTCGCTGGGCGTATGTTCCGCAGCATAGCGATTCAGTTCGTCGAGAGCCGCTTGCGAGCGGCCCTGTCGGCTGAGCGTCTCGGCGATGAGTCGGACAGGAGCTTCCGCTTTTTCATCGATTTGGCGCGCCGCGCGCGCCTTCTCCATCGCCTCGTTCAACCGGGACTTGTTGAAGTCGTCATATGCGCCTTCCATCGCCAGGTCGAAGAGCGCGACATTCGCCGCATCGTCCTGCTCCTTGGTGAGCGCGCCGCTCTGTCGCGCGCTGCGCAAATCCGTCTCGGCGCCAGCCAAGTCCTTCAGGCGTTTGCGCAAATGACCGCGTTGGGCGATCAGCGTGGGCGAAATTTTGTGTGAGGCGCCGAAGCCGTTGATGACGTCAACCGCCTCGCCAGCCTGTCCCAATTTGTTCAGAACATCGGCCAGCAGGCGGACCGGCATTTCATAGTCGGGCGCGAGATCTCGCGCGCGTTGCGCGTATTTCAGCGCGCCTTGGGGATCATTCTTGGCCAGATGCGCGAAGGCTAACGCAAGCTCCTGATAGCCGGGCGCGCCTGGCGGCGGCGCCTCGCGCACGACGTCGTCGCTCGCCGCGTAACCGGTCGCGGGCGGCGCGGCCAGGAACGCGAGAGCCAGGAAGAGGTTCGTTGCGCAAGGCCAGCGGAAATCGCGTCCCACGATCGCGCTCCATCGCTTTAAAAAAAACTGAATTCGGACCGAAACTCAAACGCAGGACGACGCGAATCAAGGACGCAACACGTTGTTTTTTATTATCTGACGCCGGCATTAAAGCAAATTCCCGGCGCCGCCGTTTCAGAATGCGACGACCCAATCTCGATTTGGGCCACCCGACAGCCGAATGCTTCCGACGACAAAATACAGCGACGCGCTCTCAGTGCAGGAATAACGTGGAAAAATAGATATTTAATGCATGCGACAACTCGCCGCTCCCAATTGGACGGCCGTGGCAAGCGACCTGCAGGAGAGAAAACCAAATGCAACTCATGGCGTTAGTGCTCGTTTTATTTTCACTGGTCTCCGTAGCGAGCTTCGTTGGAGCGCTATTCTTCGGGACAGCCGGGGCGATCGCGCTTGTGGCGCTAGGTTTGCCTATCTCTTTTGTCGGAATAGCGATTTTCATAGGACGATGAAGATGTCGGATTATTAATTCGACGACTCAAGGCTACTCGACTATACAAACATCTGAACTCGGTAACATAGAAGAGCTGAAATGAACCAACTGAGCAACACAAGAATAAATGGCCTTCGCGCAACGAGTTCAAAGCTTTGCTGCCTATGCATCGTCGGAACAAGACCTGAAGCCATCAAGATGGGGCCCGTCATCGCCGAACTCAATCGTTCGGATTGGGCTTATCCCCACGTCGTGACGACCGGCCAGCACGCCGACGTCGTCGAAGACGCGCTGCGCGACTTCGGCGTCGCGCCCTCGCGCCGACTCGACCTCGAACGCCGAAACGGCTCGCTCAACGAGCTTTTCGGCAAGGTGATCGGGGAAATGGATCGCGTGATCGACGAGGTTCAACCCGACTGCATCATCGCCCAGGGCGATACGACGTCGGTCGCCGTGGTGTCGCTCGCCGCGTTTCACAAGAACGTGCCCTTCATGCACATTGAGGCGGGCCTGCGGACCGGGAAGCTCAACGACCCCTACCCGGAAGAACTCAACCGGCGGATCGCCGGGCTGGCCGCGGCGATGCATTTCGCGCCGACCGCCGCGTCGCTCAACAATCTGTTGCGCGAAGGCGTCGATCCCGCCGACTGTCTCGTCACCGGCAACACCGGCATTGACGCCTTGTTGCAGACCGCCGCGCGCCCGTCGCCTGCGCCGCAAGGATTTCCAAATCTGCCCCGCGTCATTCTCGCAACGGCGCACCGGCGGGAAAGCTTCGGCGCGCCGATTGAAGACGCGCTGCGCGGCATCAGAACCGCCGTCGAACAGAACGACGACCTTGGCGTTTATTTCGTCACGCATCCTAACCCGCGCGCGCATGAGCCTGCCCGCCGAATCCTTGGCGGCCATCCGAGGATCTCCGTTGTCGACGCGATCGGCTATGCGGATATGGTTGCTGCGCTGAAGATGTCCTGGATTGTCGTCACCGATAGCGGCGGCCTCCAGGAGGAAGCGCCGGCGCTCGGAAAGCCCGTGCTCGTGCTGAGGAACACGACCGAACGGCCGGAGGCGGTTCGCGCCGGGGCGGTTCGCGTGGTCGGCACGAATACGGCCTCGGTCGCGAACGCGATCTCGCAGCTTCATGACGATCCGGAGCTTTACGCCCGCATGTCGGTCCCGGTATTCCCGTACGGCGATGGCCAGGCGGCGAAGCGGATCGTCGCCGCGATGCGTGCCCGCTTGGAGTCCCCAGTTCAAACATTATCGGCCGCCTAGGCCGCCGCGCTGCGCCCTTGCCGACTCGCGCGGCAGGGCGCAAAAGAACGTCCGATGCGCCCTCAATCTGTCGACATGCAGGGTTGAAGAGCTTAAGGACGAGCGATGCTTAGCCTGACCGACGCAACCGTCGCCTACGTCGACGCTCTCGTGCGCCTGTTCCTTATTTTTGGCGTCGCTATTATTCTTTACAGCCTCGACGACGTCTTCGTGGACAGCGTCTATTGGCTCATGAGATTATTGGGATGGCACCGCGCCGAAATTCCCGAGCTGCCTGAGCAAGCGCTGCTCGAACGTCCGCAGCGGCCGCTGGCGGTCATGGTGCCGGCCTGGCATGAAGAGGCCGTCATCTATGAAATGCTGAAAACGAACGCCGGTTATTCCGCGACGACGGTCTTTTTCGTTGGCGCCTATCCGAATGACCCCGCGACTCAACGGGAAGTGCTCAGGGCGGCGGCGGAACGGCCGGAGAATATTCGTCTCGTCGTCGGCCCGCATGATGGACCGACGACGAAAGCGGATTGCCTCAATGCGGTCATCGCCGCCATCGGCGAATATGAGAAAGCCTCAAACATCCAGTTTGCGGGATATGTGCTGCACGACAGCGAAGATGTGATTCATCCGCTGGAATTTCCGTTGTTCAGCGCCCTGATCTCTGAATTCGATTTCATCCAGATTCCGGTATATTCATTCCGGCGCTCGCTTCTGCAGATGACGGCGGGCACCTACATGGACGAATTCGCGGAATTTCATAACAAGGATCTGTTTGTCCGACAGCGTTTGACGGGCGTCGTGCCCTGCGCCGGCGTGGCCGCCTGCTTCAGCAAGAAGGCGATCGAAACCTTGCGCGTCTGGCGTCAAGGCGAGGTGTTTGATCCTGTTGCGTTGACGGAGGACTACGACGTCGCTTTCGCGATGAAAAATCTCGGCCTGCGGTCGGCGTTCGTTCTCAACAAGGCGCCATATACGCTCGACATTCCGCAGGGGACCTATGAACTGCAACGGATCGCAACGCCGCTCGCGATCGCCACGCGAGAACATTTTCCGAGCGAATACCGAGCCGCGTACCGGCAGCGCGCGCGCTGGCTTCTGGGAATCGGCTTCCAGGGAGCATCGAAGCTCGGCTGGGGAAACACCCTGACCGAGGCAATCTTTTTTCTGCGCGACCGCAAGGGCATCTTGTCCGGAATCATCGCCGTCATCGCCTATTTCCTGGCGTTCAACGCAGTTGCGATCCTTATTCTTGGAAGAGTGAGCGAAGTGTGGCGCATCGCCGGCTATGCGATGCTCGACCCGACCCTACGGGTGGTGTTTTTCATCAACATCTGCTTGCTCATCAACCGGCTCATCCAGCGAATGATTTTTACGGCCTCGATCTATGGAGTCGGTCAGGGTCTGATGGCGGCGCCGAGGGTCATTTTCTCGAATTTCATCAACTTCTCCGCCGCGCTGCGCGCCCTCTATATTTACATTTGGCGCCATAAGATCTGCGGGAAACCGCTGAGCTGGGACAAAACGAGTCACACCATGCCGGGCCAGATCGTCGAAACCGTTCAAACTTAGCGCACGCGCGCATTCACGAGGGCGACCCCCGCTGCCGGTTCGTCAGGACCGCAGGTTCAAGTGATCCGGCGGATCGCCGCTTCGGGAACACGAGTCAGGCTCGCGATGACCCGAACGCTGGACGGAAAGAGCGACGCAAGCCAAATGATTGCGTCCTGACCGGCCGAATGTCTGAAGAACAAGCCGTTCAGCGGCGTCGAGAGGCGCATCTGCCTTCTGACGATGCGGCTGAAGCGGCGGTGAAAGTCATGCGACGTCGCGCCTTCGAGAAACATGTTCGCCGCCAGAACCGCGCTGCAGCTGGCCATGCCCATCCCGTCGCCAGTGAAAGAGGGAATCACCGCGATCTGATCGCCGAGCCGCCAAAGACCCTGGGGATCGTTCAGCGATGGACTGTGCACAAAACCGTATGGGATGCGACTGATCGCCAGCGGGCGGTCGAGCAGCGGTTCCGCGCCGTCCAGATAGTCGGCGACATAGTCCGACTCTCTGCTGAACTGCTTCAAGACGCCGTCCCAGGTTCCGCCTGCCTCCGCAAACCTGCCTTCGCTGATCACGAAGCAAAAGTTGACGTGGTCATCCTCGACGAGCATCAGCCCGAGATAACATTCCCTCAGCAGAATGAGCTCGGTGACCCATCGCAAATGCTCGGTCTTTTTCCTGTTGAAGCGATAATACATCTTCAAAGCGAGGTAATCGCTTTGTCGTCCAGACGCCGCGCGCTTGACGCCGCGCAGATCATGCTTTCCCGTCGCAAGAAAAATCGTGCGCGTCGGCGCGACGCCTTCGGAGCCGAAGGAGACGATGAAGCCGCCGTCATCCGATTGCTCGATGCGCCGCGCCGTCTTGCCGCGGATGACATTCACGCCTGAATCCGCCGCATGTTCGAGCAGGGCCTCGTCCAGGGCCTTGCGCGACAACGCCAGCGCCGGAAACGGCAGTGGCTCGTCAACGCTGCGCGCGCCGCGCACCAGTCGCACCCGTGTGATCGGCCGCGCGCCGAGATCGGCGGGATCCGCCCCGAGCGCGCGCAAATTTGCGCTGACTTCTCGACTGAGAAATTCGCCGCAGATCTTGTGGCTCGCGGACGATGAGCGCTCGTAGAGATCGACGCGCCGACCGGCGCGGGCTAGAGCAAGGGCCGCCGTGGCTCCCGCGACGCCGCCGCCGATGATCATGCTTGCATCCGTCACGGCGCGACTCCTTTCCAAAAACCCGCGCGAAGCGCGCTCGGGACGAATGGGGCGATCGGTTTAACTTTGAGAGCGCAGCGGAACGTTCTGGCGCGATCGTCTCGTGATTTGGCGCGCCGGCCGGACGCGGGAACGACGGCGCGCATGGTCACCGAACATCGGCCCGAGGCGCGTTTTCACGGGCGAGGGTCGATCGGCGCGCCGCGAAGCAATGCGTGAAGGGCATTTCATAGGTTTCATCGAGAACCCAGCCGTTCGGACTCGGCCATAGCTTCGATAAATCCCGACCGTTGAAGCCGGCGCGCACGCTCGTCTTCGCATCCCATTGCGTGACGTCGTTGCAGCCGATGACCCAGACCAGGCTGCTCGCCAGAAGCGAAAAACGGTCGCGTCTGGGCTCGCACGCCGCGAACAGCGTCGTGCGCGCCGCCGCCAGTTCGAGCAGGCGGGCGAGATCCGGATTCTCGAAATGATGCAGAAAGAGATTCGCGGAGATGATGTCGGTTTTCGCGGCGTCGTGCGAAAGGTAATCGAAGACGTCGGCGACGATCCTCTCGACCCGCCATCCGATCGCTTCAAACGCTCGGCGGGTTTCGTCCGACAATATGTCCTGCTGATCGAGCAGGCGCGCCGTCACGCCCGGCCATTTCGGCGCCAGACGCCGTGCGACGCCGAGCATCAACGCCCCATCGCCGGATCCGAGATCGAGGATGGTTTTCGGCGGCCGATCAAAATGGCGGAGAAGCAGCGTCGCCATGATCTTGCTTTGCAACATCCAGCGATTGATGCGTCGCAGGTCGCGCCGGGACCGCATTGCTCGTGGATCGTCGCCGGGAAGTGAATCCAAAAGTTCCGGATAAACTGCGCGAGCGAGCCCAGTCATTTTCGCTCCTTCCTTCTGTTGCGCTGAGGCGCAAATTCGGTCCTGAGCACAACTTCAAATTGAAACTTCGAAAGCAAACAGTTTATGAGCGGCCCCGGGGCGGCGTGCTTGGGCCAATTTGTCTGCGGCCACGGTCGCGGTTGAGCCGTTCAGACGCCGCGATTTTGATGCGCTGCAGCATCCCCTTGCCGACAACGCTTCAGTTCAACAATCGTTGCACTCAACGAGAATTTTTTGCTCGGCGGAATTCTCTGGCCTAGCCGCTCCAAGCTGGAATAGGCTCTGATGGCGGCGGCGCGCTTCAGAACCTGCGGTCCGGACGCTGTTGGCGGCATATGCCCCTTGGCGTAAGAAACCTGAGGTCGCGCTTGCGATCTTTCCCGTCGATTGGACCGCCGGACCGAGGCGCGGACAGCTGGAGCCGACATATGCAGCGCGTGACCATAACCATCGACGAAGAGCTGATGAGCGCGCTCGATCAGTATATGGAGACCGGCGGCCACCAAAATCGCTCGGAAGCGGTGCGCGACCTGGTCCGCGCCGGACTGCTCAAAAGGCCGGAGGCCGATGACAGCGCCCGTCACTGCGTGGCGGCGCTCGTTTATGTCTACGACCATGAGACCCGACAGCTGTCGAAGCGGCTGATGAATGACCACCACTCTCACGCCGACATGTCGATCGCGACGCTGCATGTGCACATGGACGAAGCGACCTGCCTCGAAGTGTCCCTGCTCAAAGGCCAAAAATCGGATGTCGAACACTTTGCCGGCCATGTGATCGGCGAACGCGGCGTGAGATATGGGCAGCTTGTCGTCCTGCCGTCAGATGTCGATCAACGCGACGCGCTCCCCCACGATCATCACCCGGCAGGCCGGCACGCGCATTCCTCAAACTAGCGCGCTCCTCCACGCCTAAAGGTCCCTGTCGCCGAACAACGCCCCTGTCGACAAGCGTCGCCACAGGCTTCAGCAGGGTGCGGAGCTTTGAGCGCGGCTGGACGTCGCCGCGCTGCAAGGCATGCCGGAAGACCGCGTTTAACCCGTCTTGCGCTGCTTTACATAGCTGCGCAGGACGGCGTTGATGCGGCGCTGATAGCCGGGGCCTTGCGCCTTGAAATAGTCGATCAGGTCTTGGTCGAGGCGGATCGAGATGGCCTGTTTTTTTGGCGGCACGACGATCTCTGCCTTGCTCCAGTCGATCGGGTC
The DNA here is from genome assembly GCF_050251305.1 of Methylocystis sp. GTDB lineage: Bacteria > Pseudomonadota > Alphaproteobacteria > Rhizobiales > Beijerinckiaceae > Methylocystis. Next base: position 48,764 of record NZ_JBFWNB010000019.1, read on the forward strand.
GAATTCCGCCCAATCGGGATCGCTTCCGATAGCGGCGTCGATTTCCGCGTCGGTCATTTCTCGCTTCTTTGTCACCCGGCGCGCCATCGCCTCATGATGTGTCGCCGATGCGATCTTTGTAGATTTCACGCTCATACTTTCTCGCCATCCTGGCCGAGATGATCCGAATGCGGCCGTTTCGTTCGGTGTAGATCACGGCGATGATCCGACCCTGCGCCCTACCAAGCGCCAACCACCGCAGTTCGCCGGAACGATCAGAACGGAGCCTCAGGAAGGGCCCCTCGAACAGAGCCGTAGCCTCCTGGAATGAAATACGGTGATTTTTGCAGTTCGACTCGTTTTTATCAGCTTCCCATTCGAAGCCATTGCTGATCCATGTCGTCATATCTCTGGCCGCACATCGATGCGCGGCGCAGCAGGCCACGACGCCGGAAATGCAATTGTATATACATAACTTTCGATCATCAAGACGCTTTCTCGCGGCGCCTCGCGGGCGTCTATGGTAAATCTTGCTCAACGGCTGGCCGAACATGCGCTTCTCGCCTTCCTTCCTCGATGAAATTCGGGCGCGCGTGCCCGTCTCCGAGGTCGTGCGCCAGAAGGTGAAGCTCAGGAAGGAAGGCAAGGAGTGGCGCGGCCTGTCGCCCTTCAACGCCGAGAAGACCCCCTCCTTCTACGTCAACGACCAGAAGATGCGCTGGTTCGACTTTTCCGCGGGCAAGAACGGCAACATTTTCGATTTCGTCATGGAGACCGAGGGGCTCTCTTTCCCTGAGGCGGTCGAGAGGCTGGCGGCGCTCGCCGGCCTGCCGCTGCCCGTCGAGACCAAAGAACAGCAGGAACAGGATCGACGGCGCGCAACGCTTGGCGAGGCGCTGGAGGCGGCCGCCGTCTTTTTCGAGAAGCAGCTCGCCGGCCCGGCGGGACGCGAGGCGCGCGCCTATCTCGACCGCAGACAGATTTCCCCCGGCGCCCGTGACCAATTCCGCCTCGGCTTCGCGCCGCCGGAACGCCATGCGCTGCGCGATCATCTCGCCGCGAAGGGCGCGAGCGTCGAGACAATGATCGAGGCGGGGCTGCTCGTCCACGGCGAGGACATCGCCGTCCCCTACGACCGGTTCCGCAACCGGGTGATGTTCCCGATCTGCGACCGCGCCGGCCGCGTCATCGCCTTCGGCGGGCGCGCCCTGGACGCCGACGCCCAGGCGAAATATCTCAATTCCCCTGAGACGCCGCTCTTTCACAAGGGCGCGACGCTCTACAACCTGCACAACGCCCGCAAGGCCGCGCATGAGACCGGCGCGGTGATCGCCGTCGAGGGCTATGTCGACGTCATTGCGCTGGCCGCTGCGGGCTTCGCCAACGCCGTCGCCCCGCTCGGCACAGCGCTGACGCCCGAACAATGCGCCCTGCTGTGGCGTCTCGCCGAGGAGCCGATCCTCTGCTTCGACGGCGACAAGGCGGGACTGAAGGCGGCTTTTCGCGCCGTCGATACGGCGCTGCCGCTGATCGGACCCGGCCGCTCGCTGCGATTCGTACTCCTGCCCGGCGGCCAGGATCCCGATGAACTGCTGCGTTCAAGCGGCGCTGAAGCGCTTGCCGACTGTCTGAGCCGCCCCCTGCCGCTCGTCGATCTCCTATGGATGCGCGAGACCGACGCGGCGCCGCTCGATACGCCCGAGCGCCGCGCGGCGCTTGAGCGGCGGATGCGCGAGATCGTCGGCCTGATCGGCGACGACGACCTGCGACGCCATTATCTCCTGGAGCTCGCGCAGCGGCTGGACCGGCTCTTCGGCCGGGACCAGGGCAGGCCGTTTCGACGCGCGGACGTCTCGCGGCGCGGACCTGGGCCGAACGGGCGGCGGCGCACGCCAGACGACGCGCCTTTGACGATTGGTCCCGCATTGGCGAATTCGCCGCTGTTTCGCGGCGTCAAGGGCGGAATCACCCCGCGCGAGGCGCTTATCCTGCTGATATTGATCAATCATCCGGACCTGATCGATGCCCGTGCGGAGGATCTGGCCACGCTTGATCTCGAATCCGCCGACGCCCGCGCCCTGCGCGACGCGCTGCTGCGATTCGCCGAACGCGGCCGGGACGACAAACGAGAGCTTCGCCCGTTCCTGACATCGCTTGGGCTTGACGGAACCGTCGCCAGGCTCCAGGCGATGCCGGCCCATTCGACGCTATGGAGCGTGCGCCCGGACGCCGCGGCGGCCGACGCCGGCGAAAGCCTGCGACAGGCTTTCGCCTTGCATCGCAGATCATTGGCGTTAAATAGAGAGTTGCGCGCGGTGCAAGCAATGCTGGCCGACAACCCTAACGAGCGGGATTATGCGCGGCTGAAGGATATTCAAGCCCAGTTGTCTGCGCTAGATGGCGCAGAAGCAGCGGTGGAAGGATATGGAGCGCTTTCCGGCCGGCGGTCGCGCAGTTTATGAATTCGACGCGGCTGACGCCGTAGCGAAGAGGGGATGATAAGCGCGCCGCGAGAGGCGGTGCGAAGGTTTTTTGCGGTCGGTCGGTTTTCCTGCCAGCCTGCCGCGCCCTGGCTTGAAGAGGGCTCCTCTCAGGCTTTTTAAGAAAACTTGCGCCTTGCCTGGTTCGGGGGGAGCCGATCCAGGGCGAGGCGCTTGGAGCTTGTGGATGGCGAAAAAAGACGAAGACAAGGTCGAGAACGAAACCGCAGCGACGACGGAGGCCTCCGACGGGCCGCTTCTCGATCTCAACGACGCCGCCGTCAAGCGGATGATCAAGCTGGCGAAAAAGCGCGGCTTTGTCACCTATGCCGAGCTGAACGCCGTGCTGCCGTCCGAGGAAGTGTCGTCGGATCAGATCGAAGACGTTTATGCGATGCTCTCGGAAATGGGCATCACGGTCTCCGAAGGCGACGATCCGGACGACGTCGAATCCGAGGAGCAGAATTCAGAAGAGGAAGAGTCCGAAGGCGGCGAACTCGTCGAGAGCCCGCGGGCGACGGCGGTCGCGACCCGCGCCTCCGAACCCGCCGATCGCACCGACGACCCCGTGCGGATGTATCTGCGCGAGATGGGCTCGGTCGAGCTGCTGTCGCGGGAAGGCGAAATCGCCATCGCCAAGCGCATCGAGGCCGGGCGCGAGGCGATGATCGCCGGCCTGTGCGAGAGCCCGCTCACCTTCCAGGCGATCATCATCTGGCGCGAGGAGCTGGAAGCCGGCAAGGTCCTGCTGCGCGACATCATCGATCTCGAGGCGACCTACGCCGGACCTGACGGCAAGGCGGCGAAGAACGCCGAACCCTCCCCGTCCGCCGACATGGCGCCGGCGACTGCGCCGCGCACGCCACCTGCTGGACTGGGCGAGGAAGCCCCGCCGGCGGAAGAGAATTTCGAGGAAGAAGACGACATGGAAAATTCCGTGTCGCTCTCCGCGATGGAATCCGAACTGAAACCGAAAGTTCTCGAAACTTTCGCGCGCATCGCCGACGCATACAAGAAGTTGCGCCGGCTGCAGGATCAGAACGTCGAAAACAAACTCAAGAACGAGACTCTGACGCCTGCGCAGGAGCGCAAATATAAGACGCTCAAGAAGGAAATCGTCGCCGACGTCAAATCGCTTTCGCTGAACCAGAACCGCATCGAAGCGCTCGTCGAACAGCTCTACGACATCAACAAGCGGCTCATCGGCTATGAGACGAAGCTCCTGCGGCTCGCCGACAGCCACGGCGTCATGCGCGAAGACTTCATCGACAAATTCCACGGCTCCGAGCTCGATCCCAAATGGGTGATGCGCGTCGCCAAGCTCGGGTCCAAGGGCTGGAAGGAATTTGTCGCCGCCGACAAGGATCGGATCAAGGATCTGCGCGCCGACATTCACGCGCTCGCGACCGAGACGGGACTGGAGATCTCCGAGTTCCGCAAGATCGTTCACATGGTGCAGAAGGGCGAGCGCGAAGCCCGGCAGGCCAAAAAAGAGATGGTCGAGGCCAATCTGCGTCTCGTGATCTCCATCGCCAAGAAATACACCAATCGCGGCTTGCAGTTCCTCGACCTCATTCAGGAAGGCAACATCGGCCTGATGAAGGCGGTGGACAAATTCGAATATCGCCGCGGCTATAAATTCTCGACCTATGCGACGTGGTGGATCCGCCAGGCGATTACCCGCTCGATCGCCGATCAGGCGCGCACGATCCGCATTCCGGTGCATATGATCGAGACGATCAACAAGATCGTGCGCACGTCGCGCCAGATGCTGCACGAGATCGGCCGCGAGCCGACGCCGGAAGAGTTGTCCGAGAAGCTCGCCATGCCGCTCGAAAAAGTCCGCAAGGTCCTCAAGATCGCCAAGGAGCCGATCTCGCTCGAGACGCCGATCGGCGACGAAGAGGATTCGCATCTCGGCGATTTCATCGAGGACAAGAATGCGGTGCTGCCGATCGAGGCGGCGATCCAGTCGAACCTGCGCGAGACCACGACGCGCGTTCTCTCGTCGCTGACGCCGCGCGAAGAACGTGTGCTGCGCATGCGCTTCGGAATCGGCATGAACACCGACCATACGCTGGAAGAAGTCGGCCAGCAGTTCTCGGTGACGCGCGAGCGCATCCGCCAGATCGAAGCGAAGGCGCTGCGCAAGCTGAAGCATCCGTCGCGGAGCCGGAAACTGAGAAGCTTCTTGGATAATTGATCGCCGCTATTGCGGCTCTCGTTTGGGAAAGCTCGTCTCGGGCGAGATAATCCAGTCTGGAAGTTGTTTTCGCAACTTCTCTATTGCGACGTCGTCCGCTTCGACGAGCGCCGCCCGCGCAATTTCATGATCGACGACACGGACCCCGCTCGTCGCGGCGATACGGCCGAGATCGGCCGCCGGCGGCGCATCGGCGTTAAACAACAGGACGAAGCGTTTCATCGCTTCAGACCGAAGGCGATTGTGGCATCCCGTAGCCTTCGAAGTTCAATCCGAATCCACGGCGCGCGCAATTCGTTTGCAGCAGACGTTCGATCGCATCGGAGCGCGCGCGGTCGCGCGGCATGCGCCATACGTCGGGAGATTGCGATGGGAGGCACGCCGCCGCGCCGGCGACCACCGGCGCGGCCATTGACGTGCCGCTGAGCGGTCCGACCTTGTTGTTGGGCAGCGTCGAGATGGCGCCGACGCCGGGCGCGGTCAGCGCGATCTGCGGCCCGACATTTGAAAAATGCGCGATGAATTCGGATGGATCCGCCGTGGCGTAGGGCGGCGAAACAATCTGCAGTTCTTCGCTGGAGCCGAACGGGAACGTTCCCTGACGGCCCATGGCGGAAACGGGGGTCGCGCCTGCATAAGCCGCGGGATTTTCGACGCCGCCGCGGTACGCATTGCCTGCGGCGACGACGATGAGCATGCCTTGGTTGCGGGCGTCCATGATCGCTTCTCTGACGATTTCATCGTCCGGGCCGCCGCCAAGGCTCAAATTAATGATGTCGCAACCGTCCTCGGCGGCGAAAATCATCGCCTTGAGCAAGGCGTAATTGCTCGCGCGGATCGAGTCGCCGCCATAGACGCGATAGGCGTTCAGCTTCACATGCGGCGCGACGCCCCGGACGCCCTGAAACGTCGCGCCGGTTGCGCCAATCAGTCCCGCAACATGCGTGCCGTGATAGCCGACGTCGGTCGTTTCCTTCGCTGGTTCGCCGGTGACGGTGTTGCGTCCTCCGATGAGGTTGAGATCCGCATGCGGACCGCATCCTGTATCGATAACGCCAACCGTGACGCCCGCCTCGCTCCGGAAATTCGTGTGCGCAAAGTAATAGCGCACGCAGTCGACATAAGGGAGCGTGAGCGGCGGCGCGACGACTGGTATGACGCCGCTCGCCGGGATGTTGAGGCGATAGCCGCTCCAATATCCCGAGCCTGGCGCCGGCGTCGCTACGATACGCTCGATCATCGGCGCGGGCGACGACAAACGCACGCGTCCGCTTGCGTCGGTGACGCCCTCGGTTCTCAACCGGCTGACGAAATCCCAATAGGCCACGACCTGGCAGCCGGCGATTGCGCGGCCGGTCGCCGCATCGGCGACCGTGACCTCGAAACGAAATTGAGAGACGCCGCTTCCCCTGAAATCTATGAAGCCGGCCGATGCGTCCATGGGTTGCGGCAAGGCGTAAAAGACTTCTTTCACCGCCCGAACCGGCGATCCCGACGCGTTCAGTCTGGCGGCGGCGTCCGGTTCGAGGTCGACAAGCTTCGGACCATTATCGGCGACGGTATCGACGACCATCGCATTCGCGCCGCCAAACATGTCGAGTTGGACCGAGACAGGTTGTTGCGTGCTGCGCACACTCGGAAATCGCAGGAGCGCCTCGGTTCCGGCGCGCCTCGAGCCGGCGACGCCGCGTTTTGGAAGAATAATATATCTTTCGGTCGCCATTCCGGCCTCCAGACAATGAACTTCTTTCAAATCGAATATGAAACCATGCGATCCGTTCGCTTCGCGTCAGGCCGCTAGCGCCCGATCTCAATCCGCGAAGTCTTCTTCGTATCCGGCATCGTCGCGTAAACCGCCAGCGACACAAAAATCGCGGCGCTCGCGTAATAGTAAAACCAGCTTTCATGCCCCTGCGCCTTGAACCAGAGCGCCACATATTCCGCCGAGCCGCCAAACAGCGACACGGTCGCCGCGTATGGCAGCGCCACGCCGGTGACCCGGATCGCCGCCGGGAACAGTTCCGCCTTCACCACGGCGTTGATCGACGTGTAGAGCGCGACGATCAGCCAAGCGCAGCAGATGAGGATAAAGGCCGTCCAGGGATCGCGCATCGTCTGAATGGTGGACAGCAGCGGCACGGTGAAGATCGTGCCCAGCACGCCAAAGGCGATGAGCATCGGGCGACGGCCGATGCGATCCGAAAGCGCGCCGTAGATCGGTTGCAGGAGCAATGCAAACAAAAGCGAGCCAGCTGCGATCCACGTCGTCTGCCGGTCGCTCAGGCCGGCGGAGAGCTTGAGGAACTTCTGCATGTATGTCGTATAGACATAGAAGGCGATCGTGCCGCCGAGCGTCAGCCCGACGACGGTCGCCGTCTCGCGCTTATGCGCGAGCAGCGCAGCGAGCGAGCCGCGCCGCCGTTCGGCGCGGGACGCATTGAAGGCCGGCGTTTCCGCAAGATCGCGGCGCATGAACAGCGCCACGACCGCGAGCAGCGCGCCGAAGGCGAAAGGGATGCGCCACCCCCAAGCGCGCAGCGCCTGGGCGTCAAGCGCGACATTCTGCAGGATCAGCAGCACGCAAAGCGCGAGCAGTTGTCCGGAAATCATCGTCACATATTGAAAGCTCGAATAGAAGCCGCGCCGCTCGGGATGCGCCATCTCAGCGAGATAGGTCGCGCTCGAACCATATTCGCCGCCAAGGCTGACGCCTTGAACGAGACGCGCGAAAAGCAGCAGCGCCGGCGCGCCCACGCCGATCATGGCGTAGGTCGGCGCGAAAGCGATGAGAAGCGAGCCAAGACACATCAGCAGCACGGACAGCATCAGCGCGATACGCCGACCGCGCCCGTCGCCGATGCGTCCGAAAAGATAGGCGCCGATCGGCCGCATCAAGAAGCCGAGCGCGAAGACGCCCGAGGCCGACATCATCTGCGCGACGGCGTCGTCGCCCGGAAAAAATGAATCGGCGAAATACATCGAAAACGCCGAATAGACGTAGAAGTCGTACCATTCGACGAGATTGCCGATGGAGCCGATCAAGATCGCCCGCAATCGCGCGGCTTCGCTCTTGATGTCGATCGTTGCTGTCGGTTCGCGCATATGATCCTTCAGACCAGTTGGCTGGCGACGTTGACCATGAGCGCGAGAATGGTGGTGTTGTAAATAAAGGCAATGACGCCATGCGTCGCCACCAGGAGTCTCATCGGCGAGGAACAGGTATCGACGTCGGCCGTCTGAGACGCGACGCCAATGACATAGGAGAAATACAGAAAGTCAATGTATTGCGGCATCGTGGTGTTCGGGAAATGCAATCCGCCTCTTGCCGACGGCGGCTCGTCGCGATCGCGCTCCTCCTCGAAATAAAATTCATGCGCATAGTGGAAGGCGAACGTCAGGTGCAGAAACAACCAGGAATTCAGCACCGTGACGATCGTGAGCGCGACGGCTGCGCCCTTTTCCAGGCCGTGCATCGCATTGACCGAGCCGAGCTCGATGACGACCGCGCCGAACGACGCGGTGGCGATCGCGGTCGTCAACAGCAGCATGACGAAGCGTCCCTCGTCGAGACGCTGCGCGCGTTCGCGGATCGTGTCATGCGTCGCTCTCGAGATGAGCAGGTAGACAAGCGTGAAATAGCAAAGAGCGACGACGTTCCAGGCGACGAGCGCGCGCGCGATCGCCTGCATTGACTGCGGCAGAAGAAAGCCGACCAGGAGACCGAGCGCGAGGCTGAGGAAAAGCTGTGGCCGACCGCGGATGATCCGGACAGGCGCGAGGAGCGCCACGGCGAATCGTCGAATCCTGGATAGTCGCCGCCGCCGCATCCGCGACCTCTCAATTGCGCCGCGCGGCGACGAAACGGGCGGCCTCCGCCAATATATCGGTTCCCGCGCCCAGCTTTGTATCGCGCAGCGCCGCCGTCGCCTCTTCGACAAGCGCGTCTCTTCGCGCGCGCGCGGCGTCGAGACCGAGAAGACCGACAAGCGTCGCCTTGCCGCGCTCGGCGTCCTTGCCGGCGCGCTTGCCCAGCGCGGCGCTGTCGCCTTCGGCGTCGAGAATGTCGTCGGCGATCTGAAACGCGGCGCCAAGCGCTTCTCCATAGCGCGTCAGCGCGCGCGCTTGCGTCTGCGATGCGGCGCCGAGGATGCCTCCGGCGTCGACCGCGAAGCGCAACAGGGCGCCGGTCTTCATCGCCTGCATCTGCAAGGTCTCGTCGAGCGTGAGCGGCGTCGCCGCGGTTTCGGCGGCAAGATCGAGCGCCTGTCCGCCGACCATCCCGCCAAGCCCCGCCGCGCGCGCCAGAGCAAGCACGAGGGCTGCGCGCACGCCGGCGTCTTGATGCGTCTTCGGATCGGCAATGACGTCGAAGGCGTAGGTCAACAGCCCGTCGCCGGCGAGAATCGCGGTCGCCTCGTCAAACGCCTTATGGGTCGTCGGCCGCCCTCGGCGCAGATCGTCGTCGTCCATGGCCGGCAGATCGTCATGCGCCAGCGAATAGCAGTGAATCATTTCCAGCGCGCAGGCGGCGCGCAACGCCGCCTCCCCAACGACGCCGAAGAGTCGCGCGGATTCGATGACGAGAAATGGCCGCAGGCGCTTGCCGCCGCCGAGCGAAGAGTAGCGCATCGCCTCGAGAAGGCGCGCGGGCCGGGCGATCTCGCCGGGAAGCGGCGGCGGCGACAGCAGCGCGTCGAGCGCGGCCTCCGTCGCCTCGGCGGCGGCGTCGAGACGGCGGCGAAATTCCTCAGCGCGAGCGGCTGCGTCCATGAGAGCGGTGTCCTTCAAAGCAAACGACAGTGGCTGCTAGCAAATTTACGGTCCCGCCCCAAGAGCGGCGCATATGCGGCTGATGGCGAAAACGCGTCGCGTTCTGGACTTTTCCTAAAACCTGCACGGCTGAATGTCGAAGGATGTTGTATTTTTGCGACAGCCACCGAAGACAGCTTTTATTAAGCTTTACGCGACGCCAATGCGGCTTGTGGCTTTCCCAAGCGGCCGTGAGCCGCGGCGTCATATCGAATCTCGCGGCGCGCCATGGAACGGATGGGTCGCGCGTCGCCTCGCCTGGATGCGGACGATCCAGCGTCGCCCTCAAAAGGAGAAACGCATGAAGAAAGTTCTGCTGCTGACGACCGTCCTGGCGGCGGCCGCGCCGCTTGCGGCGTGTTACACTCCCGGCGAACGCGCAGCGGGCGGCGCTGTGATCGGCGGCCTCGGCGGCGCGGGCATTGGCGCCCTCGCGTCCGGCGGACGCGCGGGCGGCACGCTTGCCGGCGCGGCGATCGGCGCGGCGAGCGGCGCCGTCGTCGGCGCGGCGACTGCGCCGCCGCGGCGTTGCGCGCGCTGGGGCTGGGATTATTACCGCAACCGCGTCTGCGTCGCGTTCTACAACTACTGAACGGCCGCGCCGCGCTTTGTAAAACCGCAGGCCTGACGCCTGCGGTTTTTTTCTGCTCTGTGACCGCCGCGCTTGGAAGCGCCGCACGTTCTTGATCTTCAAGCCCAGACCGCTAATTTGAAGCGTGCGGCGCCTATTGGAGAGAGTTCATGCCGGAAGGCTTAACAAGACTGATGATCGTGGCGGCGATCGGCTTTTTCTTTGGCGCAGCGATCGTCGGCTACTACGGGGGCTGAAGACGTCCCGTTGCGAGGCGCTCCGCCGCTTCGCGGGTTCGCGCAAATAAACTGAGCTTTGCCCAAACCTTTCCGGCTTGAGTGGCGGCCGCTCTCCCGATCGAGGGCGACGGCGTCGCCAGCGAGGACTTTTTCCAGCGCCGACGTCTCCGAAGCCGACGCGCGTCGGATTTTCCATCCACCGCGCTCAGGACCGCCGCGAATCGCCATCATGCGGCGTCGAACGCGTCGCGATAACTGTCGGTTAACCATGCTGATCTATGCCAGCGTTGACGAAGCGCGATCAGGAGAATCAGCGATGGCGATCAGCAACAGCACCAAGATTGGAGTGGTTTTGGCGGTCGGAATTCTCGGCGGCCTCACGTCGAACCTGCTTTCGCTTCTGCTCCTTGCCGTGGCGGGCCTGCTGATCGCCTGGGGTCAGAATCCGCAGGGCACCGAGGCCTTCTTTGAGAGTCTCCCCTATGGCAATTACAGTTCGAAGGCCTTCTCGCGTCTGAGCGCGATCCTTTCTTAAGGCCTCCCGCCGCTCGTCCGCGCGGCGCGTGCATTCCGCAGAAATTCGGCCCGCCGGATCGCTTCTGGCGGGTACGCTCCGATACAACGGAAATGAGACTGGCGGAGGCTCCTCGCCGGATGCGGACGCGCATTGCTCGAAGCTGATGCGCGTAACGCAATCGCTGGCCGAACAATCAGCCAGAATTTAGGGATGTCGAAGGAAACGAGCGCCGAAACACCCGTCAAAGAAACGTCGTCAAACCTGCCGCGATCTGGTGCGGCAAGGCGGTAGAACGGCTGGAGAGCGAGGATGATCTCGAGAACCGCTCCCGCCCTTGCCGTGGACGAGATCGGCTCCTTCCATGTCGGCGGGCGGATAATCCGCCTCGACGACCTGCCCATGCGCGATCGGGTGAGCACGCCCGACGGGCCATCGTACCGCGTGGACCCCAACGGCGAAATCGTCGTCGGCCAGCTCTATGTCCAATATGTCCGCCTCTCCGCGCCCAAGGCCGCGGCGCCCTTGCTGCTGTGGCACGGCGCGGGCATGACTGGAGCCGCTTGGGAAAGCACGCCGGACCGCCGACCCGGCTGGCTGATGTTCTTTTTGCGCGCCGGCTTCGACACTTATGTGTCAGACGCAGTGGAGCGCGGCCGCGCCTCTTTCGCGCCATTTCCGCAAGTCTATCCGGAAGCGCCGTTTTTTCGAACTGCGAAGGAGTCGTGGGAAGACGCCTTCCGCTGTGGGCCGCCCGGCTCCTGGAATCCCGACCCGGCGCTTCGGCGCTCATACCCGGACTCGCTTTTTCCCGTCGAGGCGTTCGAGGCGTTCATGTCGCAATGCGTCCCGCGCTGGAGCTGCAACGACGCGCTCACCCAGGCGGCTTATGACGCGCTGTTGCAGCATTTCGATCGCGACGTCGTCATCCTCACCCACAGCCAGGGCGGCAATTTCGGCCTCACCGCAGCGATCCATGCGCCGGAGCGGGTGCGCGCCATTGTCTCGCTGGAGCCTTCGGGCGCCCCCGACCCGGCTTCGGCGGATCCCGCCCTGCTCAATAAGACGCCGCACCTCTTCGTTTGGGGCGACAACTGGCGCGATAGCGCGTTTTGGGCGGGCTCGCGCCCTGCCTCCGAACGTTGGCGCGACGCTTTGGCGGCGGCAGGCTGCGACGTAACCTGGGTCGACCTTCCGGCGCGCGGCGTCCGCGGCAACAGCCACGCGCTTATGGCGGACCGCAACAGCGACGATATCGCCGGCCTTGTGCTCGACTGGATGGCTGCGCGTGGGCTCGTCCATAGCTGAGCCGATCGATATGCGCCGCAACCGGGATCGCACGCGCCAAGGCCATGAGGTATTGCGCGCTCCTCTCACATGCGCCGCCAAACGCGTCGGGCGCGTGGACGAGAGTCGATGTCCCAGCGCCACGCCATCGGGCGAGGCGCCGGCACGGCGCAGAAAATTTAAAAAGCTGGTGCTGCAAGAGAGGATTGAACTCTTGAAGCGATTTCATAAGCTACTGATTTTATGTAGACTCTATTCCGCTGTGAGTGACGATTGTGTAGCAGTTTGGCGGTGCAAAGCAAGTCTTTCCGAGGGGGTCGGCGTGCTGAAAAATGTTGAGAACTTGTGAGAGCCTATACGTTGTTTGCTTCGCCAATTTTTTCCCCCTTTGGGGAGGGGGTCTATGCGAAGCGATGACGGATGCCGTGAGGTGGCGACTTAGGCCGCCGTCCCCTTCGCACTCCGACCACTCACCTCATTGCCATTGGTCTTTCATGTCGTTGAGGATGCGGTAGACGCTCGCCCGACCGATGCCTAGCTGGTCAGCAATCTCAGAAGCGCCTTTCCCAGCCTTGTGGAGACTCAGGACATCATCCGACTTGGCGCGCGCAGTCATCGCTCTCCCTTTGTATTTCCCTTCCTCCTTGGCTTTCGCTATCCCTTCCCGTTGCCGCTCAAGCATGACCTCACGCTCGAACTGAGCGACGCTGCCAACGAGGTTGAGCAGCAAGCGCCCCGTTGGCGTGTTGGTGTCGAGGTTCATGGCGAGGATGCGCAGCGATGCGCCCTTGCCCTCCAACCGCTCCATGATCTTGACGAGGTCAGGAACTGAGCGGGCCAAGCGGTCGAGTTTCGTCACGACCAGCGTATCGCCTTTGCGAACGAACTTGAGCGCCTTCTCCAACTCCTCTCGGCGCTGAACTGAGGACACCTGTTCCTCGAAAAGCTCTTCGCAGCCGCTCGCCTTCAAGTCCCGCCGCTGCGCCTCTAGGCCCGCTCCCTGCTCCGTGGTGCTCGTTCGTGCGTATCCGACTAACATCGTGTTCTCCTTGTCTCACTAAAAACCACCACATTGTGAGAAACAAGGAGTCTCAAGTCAAGCAGTATGTATGTGAGACACAATTCGCAGGAGGCGAAGCTGACTCACACGGGCAGGGTCTTGTAAGACAGATGTCGGGCCGCACACAGGTAAGGTTGTGGCGTCCAAGGAAACTCAGCGGGCCGGAATGTGTTTCGGCGTGCAATTTTGACCCCCTAACTTGGGGGATCGGCGTCCAAAATTGACCCCCATCTGAACTGTTTGCAGGTCTGCCCGCTTTGGCATTGAGCGGGCGGTGGGGGATGCTTGTTGTGG